>NZ_CP005986.1:0-600000 GCF_000175575.2 Acidithiobacillus caldus ATCC 51756 | reverse complement strand
GGGCTTTGCGCCAGATCACCGTGCACCAGGGCAAAATGCGTCTCGCGGCGGATCCGGTCGCGGTAGAGGTGCAGGGTGAACTGTCCGTAGGGGGAGGACCAAGGACCGCTGGCCTCGCGCTGAACGATGTGCTCACGCTCCAGCCGGTAGCGGATGAGGTCGGCAATGGTGCCAATCTTGAGACCATGCTGAGCGGCGTAGGGCAAGAGATCGGGCAGGCGCGCCATCTCGCCATTCTCGTTGAGGATCTCACAGATGACGCCAGCCGGTTTGCATCCCGCCAGAGTAGCCAGGTCCACCGCCGCCTCGGTATGGCCTGCGCGCACCAGGACGCCGCCAGGCTCCGCCGCCAGCGGAAAGATGTGCCCAGGGGTGACGATATCTTCCGGGCCAGCATCATCGGCAATGGCCGCAAGGATGGTGGTGGCGCGATCGGCGGCGGAGATACCGGTGGTGACGCCACGGGCGGCCTCGATGGATACGGTAAAGGCGGTGCCCAGGTGGGTGGTGTTGTGGCTGACCATCTGCGGCAGACGCAATTGCTGGCAGCGCTCCCGCGTGAGGGGGAGACAGACCAGTCCCCGGGCCTCCCGCACCATGAAATTGATGGCATCGGCAGTGACGAACTCGGCGGCCATGATGAGGTCACCCTCGTTTTCCCGGCCTTCGTCGTCCATCAGGATCACCATGCGCCCGGCGGCGATGTCGGCAATGATCTCTTCCGTCGGACTGATCTTGGCTTCACTCATTGCGGAAATCCCTTGGCGGCCAACCACTGCGGCGTAATGCGCGATTCTACACCGTCCGCCGGTGTCCTGACCATGAGCTGCTCGAGGTAGCGCGCCAACAGATCCACCTCCAGATTGACCCGCTGTCCTCCTCGCCACTCCCGCGCGGTGGTCTGCTCCAGGGTGTGCGGGATGAGATTGAGGGAAAAGGTCTCGCCCTCCAGGGCATTGACCGTAAGGCTGATGCCATCGACACAGATACTGCCCTTGGCGGCAATATAGCGACGCAGTTCCGCTGGCGCGGCGATGCGGAAAACGATGGAGCGCCCAGAGGGCTGTGCCTCACGCACCGTACCGACACCATCGACGTGGCCGGCCACCAGATGCCCACCCAGGCGGTCGGACAGGCGCAGCGCCTTCTCGAGGTTGACGGCGGAACCCACGCCGAGATCAGCCAGAATGCTGCGCTCCAGGGTCTCCCGCGACACATCCACGGCGAAGGTCGGAGGGCTCAACGCCACCACCGTGAGACAGACACCGGAAACGGCGATGCTATCGCCCAGGGCGACATCGCCAAGATCCAGAGTCCCGGCATCGAAAACCATGCGGTAATCCCCACCCCGGGCCTGCCTTTGCCGCAGATGCCCTAGGGCTTGAACGATTCCTGTAAACACGACTGTCCCTCCGCAGAAAGGAGCTGCAATTTGACATCCCCAGCGATAGTCTCTGCCCGCCACAGCCGCCAGCTGGGGACTGCGTCGAGCTGGGCGTAGGGACCAAGGCGAGCGGCAGGCTGTGCCCCTTCCCCGAGAATCTTGGGGGCGAGATAGAGTAGCCACTCGTCCACCCAGCCGCCGCGCAGGAGACTAGTGGCAAGCTCTGGGCCCGCCTCCACCAGCACCTCGTTGCATTCCCGCTGCGCCAGCGCCGTCCACAGTGCGGCCAAGTCCAGGCCCACGCCTTTTGGCCCCATCGGCAGACCCTGCAGGTGTGCGCCTCGCTGGATCAGGCGGATGCGACGTTCCGGATCGGCGTCTTGCCCATGAAAGATCCAGATCTCGCCGGGCGTATCGAAGAGAGCGGCGTCCGCGGGCGTGCGCAAATGGCTGTCGAGGATAATCTTGTGCGGAAAGCGGCAGAGGGGGAAGTCCACGCGCGGCGCCAGGCGTGGATTATCCGCGAGCACCGTACCGACACCGACGACGATGGCACTGGCTGCGGCGCGCTCGCGCTGTACATCGGCACGCGCCGCCGACCCGGTCAGCCACTGGCTCTCACCACTGGCCAAGGCAACACAGCCATCGAGACTCTGAGCCTGTTTCAGGCGGATCCAGGGGCGTCCGCTGCGCATGCGACGGACAAAGCCGATGTTGAGGGCGGTCGCCTCCTCGGCGAGACAACCCAGTTCGACCTGCAGCCCCTGTTGCTGCAACAGGGCGATGCCGCCACCACGTACGCGCGGGTTGGGATCCGCGATGGCGATGACCACGCGGGCCACACCGGCGGTCAGGATCGCATCGGTGCAGGGCGGCGTACGCCCATGATGGCAGCAGGGCTCAAGAGTCACGTAGAGTGTCGCCCCACGAGCCCTTTCACCAGCCTGCGCCAAGGCAAAGACTTCGGCGTGGGCATCGCCTGCGCGCAGATGGGCGCCGCGCCCGACGATTTGCCCATCACGAACCACCACGGCACCCACCCGCGGGTTGGGATGGGTCGAGTACAGGCCCCGTCGCGCCAGCGTCAGGGCCTCAGCCATGTAGGCGGCGTCAGGACTCGCGGGGGAGTTCGCCGGCATCTGCCTTGTCGTCTTTGGCCTTCAGCCGGGCGATTTCCGCACTGAAGGCATCGACATCCTCAAAGCGGTGGTAGACCGAGGCGAAGCGCACATAGGCCACGGGATCCAACTCAGCCAGGGCCCGCATCACCAACTCGCCGATGGTACGGGCGGCAATCTCCCGCTCGCCGCTGGCGCGGATCTGCCGCTCGATGTCGCGCAGGGCCGCGTCCACCCGCTCCGTGGCCACGGGCCGCTTGCTCAGGGCGCGGGTGAGACCGCGCTGCAGCTTCTCGGCGTTGAACGCCTCGCGGCGGCCATCGGCCTTGACCACCATGGGGTAGCCCAGTTCCGCCCGCTCGTAGGTGGTAAAGCGCTGCCCACAGGCTGGGCACTCCCGCCGCCGCTTGACCGCTTCGCCGTCATCCGCCAGCCGCGAGTCCACTACCCGGGTGTCGGCAAAACCGCAAAAGGGGCAGTGCACCGTCAGCCGTACACCGGAAAACGCCGGCACAGGGCAACGATACGCTCCCGCACCTCGGCGATGACCTTGTCGTCCTCGGCGCAATCCAGCACATCGGCAATGGCCGCTCCGAGCACGTCCATCTCTCCCAGATCAAAGCCACGCGTGGTCGCAGCGGGGGTACCGATGCGGATACCGCTGGTTACCGCCGGCGGTCGACTGTCGAAGGGTACGGCATTCTTATTCACGGTGATGTGCGCCGCACCCAGGGCCGCCTCGGCATCCTTGCCGGTGATCCGCTCACCCAGATTGAGCAAGAAGAGGTGATTGTCCGTACCTCCGGAAACTGCTCCATAGCCGCGTTGGGCCAGTACGGCGCTGAGCCGCTGGGCATTGGCAATGACGCGCTGTTGATACGCGCGGAACTCGGGCCGCTGCGCCTCGAGGAAGGCAACGGCCTTGGCAGCGATGACGTGCATCAGGGGCCCACCCTGAATACCAGGAAAAATCAGTGAGTTGACCTTCTTGGCGTACTCTTCCTTGCAGAGGATCAGACCGCCCCGGGGACCGCGCAAGGTCTTGTGGGTGGTGGTGGTGACGAAATCCGCGTGGGGTAAGGGGCTTGGGTGCAGGCCCGCCGCGACGAGGCCGGCAATGTGGGCCATGTCCACCAGGAAGTAGGCGCCGACACTACGGGCGATCTCACCGATCCGCGCAAAGTCGATGATCCGCGAATACGCGCTGGCGCCGGCGATGATCATGCGTGGACGCTCCCGCTCGGCCTGCTCGGCAAGGGCATCGTAATCGATGCGTCCGTCCTCTTCCCGAACCCCATAGGCCACCACCTCGAAAAGCTTGCCCGAGAGATTGACCTTGGCACCGTGGGTCAGATGGCCACCGTGGGCAAGGCTCATGCCCATGATCTTGTCGCCAGGCTTCAAGACCGAAAAGAAGACCGCCTGGTTGGCCTGGGAGCCGGAGTGCGGCTGCACGTTGGCGTGCTCGGCACCGAACAGGGCACGGGCGCGGTCGATGGCCAGTTGCTCGGCAATGTCCACATACTCGCAGCCACCGTAATAGCGCTTGCCCGGATATCCTTCCGCGTATTTGTTGGTGAGGACGGAGCCCTGTGCGGCCATGACCAGTGGACTCGCGTAGTTTTCCGAGGCGATGAGTTCGACGTGATCCTCCTGGCGCTGGGACTCGTGCTGCATCGCCTCCCACAGCTGGGGATCGAACTGGGACAGGTTCAGGGTCTTGGAAAACATGAAAGCTCCTTGGCAACGGATTTTGGCGTCCACACTAGCCCATGGCCTGCAGTGGAACAAGGGCGCATTTTTACGCCTCGCCGTGAATTCTATTCATAACCGGTCTCGGAGTCGTCTGGCTCAACCCTTGGCCCTTACCGGACGCAGGACCGGCTGCGCAAACGCGGAGGTCTTGCGCACCGTCTGGCGCTTGCGCGGCGGCTTGCGCTTGTTGGCAAAGATATCCTGGTAAGCAACGAAAACGATGGGTGGCCCAAGCACCCACACCAGAAGCCCCAACCACACCTGGGAAAACTCCGGCAGAAAGAGATTGCTCAGAAGCACGGTGGCCCATAGGGCAATGAGCGGATCGCGCACCTCAGGGCGAAAAATGAGTGCGAGCGTGGTCTCTACCTCCGATTCGATCCAGCCATGTCCTTTGTGCAGCGCCAGGGCCACACCGAAGAAGGCCGGGGAGAACCAGAAATACGGCATCAAGGCCAGATCCGAGAGGCGCTCACCAAGACCGAACCACCAGTCCAGCAAGCCGCCAGAGACCGGCATCTGCCAATGCCCGTCGACGCCCGCGAGTAGGGCAGCGAGCATGACCGTGTCTTGTCCAAAGCTGAAGAGCATCCCAAAAACCGCCAGGAGCATGCCCCAGAGTACCGCCACCTCCAAGGCGTGGCGCAGTTGTGCTGCGCTGTACTCCTCCCCTTCACAGCGGCCGGCAAGGCGCAGTCCAAAGAGTAGACCGATGGGGGCCACGGCATCCATCAGCCAACTGGGAAAGGGAATGGCCGCCAGGGCCAGGGCGGACAGGGCAAAGAGCGCCCAGGCACGGGGACGCGCCGCCACGATGGCGGCACCCCCCTCCACCCAGGATGCCATTCTGCTCACCCACTGCCACCCCACCGCGCCACCCTCCGAGCGGACGAATCTTTGACATTCTAGAGAAGCCGGGCTACAAACTCAAAGCTGCTCCGCGCCATGTCGGGCCACTCGTACCGTGCTGTACGGTTCGGTCATGGCGCCGAGGATGTCCAAGCCCCGCGGAGAACGAATGCCGAACCTGCCCGAGCGTCGCGAACAGATCCGCCGCGCCCACGCCCGCCTGATCCACATGGTGGTGGCCGCCTGCCAAAACCCCGTCGAACGGAAAACCCTGGAGCCGCACCTGCAGACGGCGGCCAACAACGGTTGGAACGAACTGGTGCAGGTCCTGCGCCGCATTCTCTCGGGTCAACGCGACGTCGCCCTACTGGAGGGCCTGGACGAAGAAGACCGGGTCATCACCGAGAGCGTCCTCAGCGGGCTTCAGGACGCCCACAGCCTTCCCCCCTTGGACCAGGGCGCCGATCCCAGCCTCGCCGCCCCAGGTATCGCCAGCGTGATATACGCCGCGCGTCAGGGCGATACCCAGGCCCTGGTCTGGTTAGGTCAGATGGCGAGCCAAATGGAACGCGCCGGGGGCGACATGGCCCGCATCGGCGCCGCTCTGGGACCACTTTCCCGAGGGCAGGAGGACTTTACGCGACTGGCACGCGGCATGAGCACCAGCGCCCGCCAGCTGTTGCAAGGCATTCTCGATGAGCTGGCAAAACTGCGACCGCAGTGACGGTGTCCCCCGGGCGCGCACTCTGCCCCTGGCATTGAGAATCGGCGACGAAGATCCTACCATGACCGGTTCAGTCTAGCAGTGCGACAGAGTTTTCAGGGAGTGCATATGACGACGCAGGTTTCGGTCATCGATGTTCGTGAGGATAACTTTGCTGCTGCGGTCCTGGCAGAATCGCAGCAGCGGCCGGTAGTCGTGGACTTCTGGGCACCCTGGTGCGGACCCTGCCGCGCCCTTGGACCGGTCCTCGAGAAACTGGCGGAAGAAATGGCGGGAGCATTCCTCCTCGCCAAGGTCAACTCCGACGAGAATCCGGAACTGTCGCGGCGCTATCAGGTACGCGGCATTCCGGCCGTCAAGGCTTTCCGCGACGGCAAGGTCGTCGATGAATTCACCGGCGCTCTGCCCGAGTCGGCGGTGCGCAAATTCCTGGAAGGAATCGTCCCTCCTCCGGGCGATGACCTGCGCCGGGCGGCGCTGGCGGCCCTGGAGGCCGGCCGTGACGATGAGGCAGCGAAACTCCTCGAGGAAGCGCTCGCGACCAATCCGCGAAACGATGCAGCACGCCTGGCCCTGGCCCGGCTACACAGTGCCCAGGGACGTTGGGACGAGGTCGCCGCGGACATCGCTGCCATGAGCCCAGCCTTTCAGCTGGAAGATGAGGTGCAGGCCCTGAAAGCCCTGCAGGAATTCTCCCAAACCATCCAGAGCGCGCCGCCGACGGCGGAACTAGAGCGACGCCTGCGTGAGGCGAAGGGCGATGACCGTGCCGAGGCGCTCTACCTGCACGCGCTGCGGCTGCTTCTGCAGGGACAGGAAGAACCGGCCATGGATGAGCTGCTGGAGTTGGTGCGCGCGCATCGTCACTATGGCGACGATCTTGGACGGCGGACCATGCTGCAGATCTTTACCATTCTGGGCGGACGCCATCCCGTGGTGGAAAAGTATCGCTCTCGCCTGGCCAGAACCTTATACTGAATGAAAGGCTGCAGCTTTCGTGATCCCGGTTGCCCGCCAGAACGCGCTCCGCTGTCCGGGATCGCCCGCAGCGCACCGGCAGGCGTCGCCCGTCGCGAGCCCTGCGCAGGACACCACCCCATGGCCTGATACCCAGGTCCAACCACGAGGCCAACTGCTAAGGCCAATTTCAAGGAGATTCCATCCGTGAGCCGACACGCCCCGCAAAACCACCGTTCCCTGCCCAAGGCCATGGGATCTGCCCTGCTCACACTGACCCTGGGTCTCAGTGGTTGCGCGGAGGCGACGCCCACGGCCACGGCTGCCGCACTGTCCGTTCCCGCGCAGGCAGGACCCGCGCGACCGCTGGTGAATCTCCCGGATTTCACCCCGATCATCGACCGCTATGGGCCGACGGTGGTCAACATCAGCAGCACCAGCAGCAAGGCCATTCCCGAGGAACATAACCCGTTCCCACCGGACTCTCCTTTCTATCGCTTCTTCAAACACTTCGGCGGATCCCAAGGGGGACACGGCGCGAGCCCGCAAGAGAAGATCCGGTCCCTGGGCTCCGGCTTCATTCTGAGCGCCGATGGCTACATCGTCACCGCCGCCCACGTCGTCCGCGGCGCACAGCACATCGTCGTCACCTTAACCAATCACCACGCCTACCCGGCCAAGCTGGTGGGACTTTCGGTGCGCTACGACACCGCCCTGCTGAAGATCGACGCCCAAGACCTACCCACCGCCCCTCTGGGCAATTCCGATGACCTGAAGGTGGGGCAATGGCTGCTGGCCGTCGGTGCCCCCTTCGGCTTTTTCAACACCGTGACCCAGGGTGTCGTGAGCGCGACCAACCGCCCCTTGCCCGATGACGAGTACATACCGTTCATCCAGAGCGACGTGCCCATCAATCCGGGGAATTCCGGCGGCCCGCTGTTCAACATGGCCGGGCAAGTCATCGGCATCAACGACCAGATCTACACCAATAGCGGCGGTTACATGGGGCTGTCCTTTTCCATCCCCATCAATACCGTCATGCAGGTGGTGCGTGATCTGAAGGAACACAAACCCATCGAGTTTGGCTACCTGGGAGTCGAAGTGCAGAGCGTGACGCCGCAGATGGCCGAAGCCCTCCACCTCAAGGAACCGGTGGGCGCCCTGGTCGCCTCGGTCCTGCCCGATGGACCCGCCGCCCACGCTGGTCTGCGCCCGGGTGACGTGATCGTTACCTTCGCTGGCAAGCCCGTCTACAACGTGGGGCAGCTACCACTGCTGGTAGGATCCAGCAAACCGGGCAGCACCGCTCCGCTCGGTATTCTCCGCGATGGCAAGCCCGAAACCCTCCAGGTGACCGTCGGCGCTCTGCCGAAACCGGAAAAAACCCGTGAAACCACTAGCACCAAGGCGGCCAAGCCCACTGCCCTGAAGATTCCGCGGCTGGGCGTGGACGTGCAGGCACTGGACACCGCGCTCATGGACCGCCTGAAGATCCACCATGGCGTGGTGATCGCGGATGTGGGCGAGGGTGCCGCTGCCGAGGCGGGCATTCGCCCCGGCATGATCCTCCAGCAGATCGCCCAGCAGGATATCACCTCACCCCAGCAATTGGCGGATATCGTTCGCCATCTGCCGGCGGATACCCCCATCCCGGTTCTGGTGCGCCAAGGACCTTCCAGCATCTATGTGGTGGTGACCCTGCCCAGGCACTGAGGGGCGCCCGGGTCCAGCCTCTCTGCGCGCCTACGGCAGGCGGTGGGCCGGGTAAACTGACCGCACGGCGTCAGCCGCGGGGGTGATGCTGTCGGTGCAGGTTTTGCAGACGCGCCTGCGCAATGTGGGTGTAGATTTCTGTGGTGTTCAGTTGCGCGTGACCGAGCATGAGCTGGACACTGCGCAGATCGGCGCCGTGATCCAGGAGGTGGGTGGCAAAAGCGTGACGCAGGCTGTGCGGCGAGAAGGCGCTGCGAATCCCTGCCTTCGTCGCATGGGCCTTGATGGTCTGCCAGAACCTCTGGCGGCTCATGGCTTCGCCACGGACCGTCAGGAAAAGGGCAGGACTTTGTTTGTGCCCGAGCAAGGCACCGCGGGCCTCCCGCAGGTAGCGGTGGAGGGTCTCCAGAGCCACCTCGCCCACGGGAATCAGCCGCTCTTTGCTGCCTTTACCTAGGGTCAGGACGACGCCAGCCTCGAGATCCAGCTGTGAGCAGAGCAGGCCCACCAGTTCCGACACCCGCAAACCGGTGGCGTAGAGGGTCTCCAACATGGCCGCATCGCGAAGACCGAGTACGGTACGGCGATCGGGTGCCGCAAGCAGGGCATCCACCTCCCCTTCGCTGGGTACGGCGGGCAGGTGCCGACCGATGTGCAGATGCTGCAACGACGCGCTGGGGTCGTCACCGCGCCAGCCTTCCCGCTGCGCAAAGGCGTAGAAGCGTCGCAGGCTGGAAAGTTGCCGGGCAACGCTACGCAGAGCCGCGCCTCCCTGCAGGCGCTGGGCAAGAAAGAGGGACAGATCGGCGGCATCGGCATCGCGCAGACGCCGCTGGGAGGCCGCCAGATACGTGGCCAGTAGGCGCAGATCGCGACTGTAGGCCTCGAGGCTGTTGGCAGCCAGATTGCCCTCCAGCCAAAGGTGATCGAGAAAGCGCGCTAAATCCTCGTCTACGGGATCTCGCGCCGCTCTCCCGGGCGTCGCAGTAGCAATCAAATGGCGCCCTCCAGATGCAGCAGGGCCGCCTTGCGGGCCAGGGCCGGACCGTCGCGGGCGCCCGCATAACCGCCCAGCCCCGCAGCGGCAAGCACACGATGACAGGGGACCAGGATGGCAATGGGGTTAGCCTTGCAGGCTTGGCCCACGGCTCGAGGCGCGCTGCCCAAGGCGCGCGCCAGCTGCCCGTAGCTGCGGGTCTGGCCGTGGGGGATCTCCGTCAGGGCGGCCCAGACGCGCTCTTGAAAGGGAGTACCGTGAAGGCGGATAGGGACGACGCGCAGGGCGTCCTCCGTCGCCATGGCCATGCCGGAAAAGTAGCTCTGCAAAAGCGCTTGAAGGGGTGCCGGGAAAGGTGCCGTGGGCGGCATCCCTGGGAACACGGCTGCAGGTGCCTCAGCAAAGGCCAATCGGATCAGGTTGCCATCGCGGAACTGGGCCTCGATTCCGCCCCACTCGGGCTGCCAATACCGGCAGATCAGACTCGGTTCAGCGCCTGGAACACCAGCGGATGTATCCACGCCAAAGGACCTCCCCCCAAGCTATCCGCCGTTTTGGCCGTGTGCCAAAGGGCGAAAAAATGCGGCCGCTCTTCCGCCGTATCCCCAGCATACTGCAGAGCCGCTGCACGCCACCAGTCTGCCGCGTGTTCTGGCTGCCCGTCCAGAGTCGCTGCGATGCTGCTTTGCCAGGGATGGGTGGGCACAGCGGCCCTCCCAGCCCGCACCGCCTCACCGTAACTCTGTAGTTCCTGAACACTGGGTGCCGTATGGATGCTCTGCCAGCCCGCCTGACGAAAGAGTGCGGCGGCAACACTGAACAGCAGCCGCCGGCTTTGGTGGCGACTGCGGTGGGGCAGTTGCAGACTGCTCCCCATCCACAGATAGAGTCGGACAAGGTCGCGCCGCCGGGCATCCTCCGCGCACTCGAGGATGGCAAGGCCAGTGCTCAGGAAGAGCTGGCGCAGGGCGGCCAGAGGCTGGTCGCCCATGGCCCGCAGGTGCTGCATGTAGGCTGGGAGATCGCGCTCACGCAGGCTCACCAGCAGGGGCTTCTCCTCGGCCTGCTTGCCCGGAGAAAGGCTCTCGGGGACCACTACCGTGCAGGAGGCCGGCAAAGACCAGTGGCTACGCACCAGAAGCCAGGCGGAAGCGGCAAAATCGGCGGCGTCCAGGGTGGGTGCCTGTACCGCCCACGCTGCTGCCAGACGGCAGCGCAGTCCACACCCTTCAGCGTCGGCGGCCACGGTCAGGCCGATACCCGCCACGACCAGCTCCCGCGCCCGCTCGTCCTCAGCCATACTCAGCAAAAGGGATAACAGCGGCCCGGGTTCACGCGCGGCAAGTCGGCGCCCCAGTTCTTCCCCTTCCATATCCAGGGGCAGGGCGGGATCGGCGTGGTGCTGAGCGATGATCTGCTCCGCGCGAGCAGGTACCGTCGCGGCCGGATTCAGCCAGCGAGTCAGCCAGGGAAATACCCAGGATCCAGGCATGGAGGAGGCCACCTGCAGCCAGTTGAGCTGCTCGATGAGACCCTCCAGAGCCGCCGCATCGCCCAAACTCTCCTGCCAACGCCCGAGAATCGTGTGCCATAACGCGCGGCGAAGGGTGCCGGCCGCCGTGGGATCAGCCCAGCAGGCATCCTGCTCCGCCGGCGAAGCGCAGGACCAGGTCCGGAACCCCGAGCTGGGCTCCGGTTCCGGGCTCGACATCAGCCCAGCTTTTCCTTGATCCGAGCGGCCTTACCCGACAGGTTGCGCAGGTAGTAGAGCTTGGCACGGCGAACATCGCCGCGCCGCTTCACCTCTACCTTGACCAACGCCGGCGACTGGGCAGGGAAAACCCGCTCCACACCCTCGCCGTTGGAGATCTTGCGCACCGTGAAGGCCGAATGCAGGCCGCGGTTGCGCCGGGCAATGCAGATACCCTCGAATATCTGAACGCGTTCGCGGTCGCCTTCCTTGACCTTGACGTGTACGGCAACGGTGTCACCGGCACCAAAAGCCGGCAAATCCGCACCCATTTCTTCCTGGTTGATTGCATCGATGACGTTCATGACCCACTCCTCAAAAAACCCGACCCACCAGCTTGTTTCAGTTTTCCTCTTGCTCCAACAGGGCGCGTTCCTCGGCGCTCAGCCCCCGGGCCTGCATTAGATCCGGGCGGCGCTCCAAACTGCGCCGCAGCGCCTGCCGCAGACGCCAGCGGGCGATACGGCGATGGTCCCCGGACAACAACACGGCGGGTACCTCCTGCGTACCGACTCGCTCCGGCCGCGTGTAGTGAGGGCAGTCCAGCAGGCCACTGTGCGCGAAGCTGTCTTCCCCGGCGGAATCCGGATGCCCGAGGACTCCAGGCAAGAGTCGCGCCACCCCCTCCATGAGCACCAGGGCTGGGAGTTCCCCACCGGCGAGCACGTAATCGCCGATGGACCACTCTTCATCCACCGCCGACATGACCCGCTCGTCTATGCCCTCGTAACGTCCGGCCAGCAAGATCAAGCCATCGCAGCCCGCAAAGCGCTGCAGCGCGCCCTGGTTCAATACTTTTCCCTGGGGCGACAGGTAAATCACCGGCGCTCCAGGGTTGGCTTCCCGGGCGGCAGCAATGGCCGCCAACAGGGGAGGCGCCATCATCACCATGCCCGGCCCCCCACCGAAGGGGCGATCGTCTACCCGACGATGAGCCAGGGTGCTGAAATCCCTAGGATTCCACAGCCCCAGGCGGAAATGTCCCTGAGCCAGACCGCGACCGACCACGCCCTCTTGCAGGTACTGCTCGATGAGCTGTGGAAAGATGCTGATGACATCAAAGCGCATCACCAGTCCCGCTGCCAATCCACGGTAATCCGGCCCTGTTCCAAGTCGACTCCGGCGGCTGCGTGTGCATCCCAGGGGATGAGGATTTCCGTCCCTTGCGCATCGTGCACCACCAGCACATCGTTGGCGCCGGTCTCCAGAAGTCCGGCCACGGTGCCCAATCGTTCATCGTCCAGATTGACCACCGCAAGGCCCTGCAACTGAAACCAGTAAAACTCCCCGTCGGGCAGGGCCGGCAGGGCCGACACCGGCACCGTTATATCCTGTCCGACCAAAGCCGCGGCCGTATCGCGGTCATCGATCCCTTCCAGATGAGCGACTACGCCACCGGCCTGAAGGCGGCCCTCCAGCACCCGGACGGGCCTGCGCGCACTTCCCAGATGCCAGAGTGGATAGTCGAGGATACCTTCGCGACTTTGGGTGAAGGAGAAGACCTTGACCCAACCGCGGACGCCGTACACCCCCGAGATCCGTCCGAGGACGGTCCAGGCATCTTCAGGCTGTGGCACCTGCCCTGCTCACGCCTTCCTGCTTGAGGAAGCGCGCCACGGTATCCGAGGGCTGGGCACCCTGGGCCAACCAATACGCTGCTCGTTCCTTGTCGATGCGCAGCTCCGACGGGTTGGCGATGGGATTGTAGAAACCCAAGCGCTCGATGAAGCGCCCATCCCGGCGGGAGCGGCTGTCGGCCACCACGATGTGGTAGAAAGGCCGCTTCTTGGCGCCGCCCCTTGCCATACGAATGACTACCATAGATTCTCCTTGAACACCCTACAGGCACGCATGCGTGCCGGGAAAGGCGCGTATCGTAACCAAAAATGTCGGCCATTGAAAGACTTCAGACGCCCCCTCAAGAAAAGGGCAGACCACCTTTCAAAAGGTTCCGGGGATTCATACCCAGAAGACGCCCCAAGCCCTTGCCGCCTTTACCCATCTTCTTGAACATCTTCTGCATCATCTCGAACTGCTTGAGGAGACGGTTGACCTCGGTCACCGTGGTGCCGGAGCCGGCGGCAATGCGGCGGCGGCGCGAGGCCTTGATGATCTCGGGGTGACGGCGCTCCTGCGGCGTCATGGAGTTGATGATGGCCTCCAGCCGGCGCATGGGTTTCTGGTCGGCGAGGGCGCTCTGCGCCTCGGCCGACAGTTCACCCATGCCCGGAAGCTTGTCCATCAGACTGGCCATGCCACCCATGCGCTCCAGTTGACGCAGCTGCTCCCGAAAATCCTCCAGGTCGAAGCCCTTGCCCTTGCGCAGCTTTTCCGTCATGCGCTGGGCCTGCTCCTGGTCGACGTCCTGCTGCACCTGCTCCACCAGGCTGACGATATCGCCCATGCCGAGAATGCGGGACGCCATGCGATCGGGATGGAAAGGCTCCAGACCCTTGCGCACCTTTTCGCCCACACCGATGAACTTGATGGGCTTACCGGTGACGGCGCGGATGGATAGGGCCGCACCGCCGCGCGCGTCTCCGTCCGCCTTGGTGAGGATGACCCCCGTCAACGGCAAGGCGGCGTCGAAGGCCTTGGCGGTGTTGACGGCGTCCTGTCCCGTCATGGCATCCACCACGAAAAGGAGCTCCGCCGGCTGGACGACGGCGGCGAGATCCTTGGCCTCGCGCATCATCTCCTCGTCCACATGGAGACGACCGGCGGTGTCGACGATGAGCACGTCCATGACCTTGCGCTGCGCCTCGGCCAGGGCGTCCCGCGCGATCGTGAGCGGAGCCTGGCTGGGGTCACTGGGAAAGACCTCGACGCCGATGTCGCGGCCCAGATTGCGCAGCTGGTCCATGGCCGCCGGACGGTAGACGTCCGTGCTGACCAACAAGACCCTTTTCTTCTCCCGCTCCGTCAGCCACAGGGCAAGTTTTGCCGCCGTAGTGGTCTTGCCCGAACCTTGCAGACCGGCCAGGAGGATGACGGCCGGTGGCCGTACCTGCAGATCCAAGCGATCGTTGGTGGCACCCATGAGCGCCACCAGTTCATCGTGGACGATCTTGATGAAGACCTGCCCCGGCGTGAGGCTGCGGGTGACCTCCTCACCCAGCGCCCGCTCGCGCACCGCCTGAATGAAGTCCTTGACCACCGGCAGGGCTACGTCGGCCTCGAGCAAGGCCATGCGCACGTCGCGCAGGGCATCGCGGATGTTGTCCTCGCTGAGCCGCCCCTGACCACGCAGGTTGCGAAAGCTTTGGCTGAGCTTCTGGGTGAGATTGTCGAACATGGAACCCCCTGATACCCCATATTGTGCGCCAGCCGGGGCCGGGGCGCAAAACCCGCGGAGACGGGTATGCACTTCACCGGCGCTGGCCCGCCCCGCTTTGTCCATGGCCCGCGTAACGCCGGAGAGCGCCCTTGGAGACCCCCTTGCAACGTGGCAGAATGCGATCATGAACCGTCCAGAGTCGCTACCGTCGTCTGCTGTCATTCGCCACCACCACGAGGCCTTGCTTTTGCGTCTGAACGCGCACAGCAGCCACTATCGTGATCCGGTTTCGGCCGTTGCCTGGGACAGCCTGCGCTTCGATGCGCCCTGGCTCCCCGAGTCGCTCCTTTCCCTTTATGGCTTGCCGGAGTTCGATGCCCTGAGCGTCGAGGAACGTATCCGACTCTCGCAAGCAGAATTCGTGGCTTTCTGTGAACTGGGCCTGTGGCTCGAGGCGCTGTTCATCGAGCGTCTTGGACGCAATCGTCTGGCAGAGATGTATCGCGACCCCGCCGCCTACCGCTATCAGCTCCACGAGATGCGTGAGGAGATCGGCCACAGCTTGATGTTTCTGGAACTGCAAAGGCGTGCACAGATTCCCTTCATGTCCAGCGCCCGGGACCGGCCGCGCCTGGCGAGTGCCTTCGCGCGCTTCGCTCCCGAGGGGTCGGCGGCTTTCTGGGCCACCATCCTGGTGGGGGAAAACATCCCCGACCGCCTCAACCGGCGGATTTTTGCGGACAAGGAACTGCCTGCAGCGGTACTCGCCATCACCCAGATCCACATGCGCGAGGAGGCCCGGCACATGGCCTTCGCCCGCGCCACGATCCAGGAGCGCAGTCGACGTCTAAGCGCCTGGCAAAAGCGTCTCCTGAGTCCGCTGCTGCGGCGGGTGATCCACCAATTCCTGCACACCTGCTTTTTCCCCTCCGCCAATGTCTACGCTGCCGCAGGTCTCGCCGAGCCAGTGCTGCTTGCCCGCCGCGTGCGCCACAATCCCCATCGGCGACGGCTCATGGACGAATGCGCGGCCCCCAGTCGAGATTTTCTCCGCAGCCAAGGCTTTTCCCTATGAGTCTTTCCAAATGAGTGCTTCCAAGACCCTGCTTTTTCCCATGGGCCAGATCCTTGCCTCCCCCGATGCCTGGGCCATTCTGGAGGCCGGCAACGTGGACCCTCAGGAGATCCTCCGCCGCCATGCCACCGGCGACTGGGAGGAGAGCATGGACGAGGACCTCGCCGCAGCCAGCCGTCAGGCCATCGATAGCGGCGCCACCATCGTCACCACCTGGCAGATCGGCGGATACACGCTGTGGGTGCGCACCGATGCCACCCGGCAGACCACCATTCTCGACATCCCTTTGGATAACTGAGGCGCACCGTGCCCATCGCCACCGTCCCGACCACGCCTTTTCCGGATCAGCGTCCGGGCACCTCTGGCCTGCGCAAGAAGGTGACCGTTTTTCAGCAGGCGCACTACCTGGAAAACTTCGTTCAGGCCATTTTCGATGTGCTGCCCGATCGCCAGGGCAAGACCCTGGTCCTGGGTGGCGATGGCCGCTACTACAATCGCGAGGCCATTCAGATCATCCTGCGCATGGCGGCGGCCAATGGCTGGGGCCGGGTGCTGGTGGGAAGGGATGGTCTGCTCTCCACCCCGGCGGTGTCGGCACTGATCCGTCGCAACCTGGCCCACGGCGGCATCATACTGTCGGCTTCCCACAATCCGGGCGGGCCGGATCACGACTTTGGCATCAAGTACAATGTCAGCAACGGCGGTCCGGCACCGGAGTCGGTGACCGAGGCCATCTGGGCACGCAGCAAGCGTATCGATCGCTACTACATCGTCACGGGGGTCCCGGAAGTGGATCTCGGCAGCCTGGGCAGCAGCCACTGTGGTGAGATGGTGGTGGAGGTCATCGACCCCGTCCAGAATTATGCCGAGCTCATGGAGAGCCTCTTTGACTTCGACGCACTCTCGCGCCTGCTGCGCGGCCCTTTCCGCATGCGCTTCGATGCCCTGCACGCCATCACCGGACCCTACGCCCACGAGATTCTGGAAAGGCGTCTGGGAGCACCGGCGGGGACGGTCGTGCACGGCGAGCCGCTGCCGGATTTCGGCGGTGCGCACCCCGACCCCAATCTGGTCTATGCCAAGGAACTGGCTGATGCCCTGCTCACGGGCGAGGAGCTGGATTTTGGCGCGGCTTCGGATGGCGATGGCGATCGGAACATGATCCTTGGCCGCGGCATCTTTGTCACTCCCAGCGACTCCCTGGCCGTCCTGGCCGCGGGGGCGACCTGCATCCCCGCCTATCGCCAGGGCTTGAGCGGTGTCGCCCGCTCCATGCCCACCAGTCAGGCGGTGGATGCCGTCGCCCAGCGCCTGGGTATTCCCCACTACGAAACGCCGACGGGCTGGAAGTTTTTCGGCAACCTGCTGGACGCCGGCGCCATCACCTTCTGCGGCGAGGAAAGCTTCGGCACCGGCTCCAATCACGTACGCGAAAAGGACGGGCTGTGGGCAGTGCTGGCCTGGCTCTCCATCCTCGCTGCCCGCGGCCAAGGCGTGGCAGAGATCCTTACCCAGCACTGGCGTGACCATGGCCGCCATTACTACACCCGACACGACTACGAGGATCTGCCGGCGGAGGTGGGCGCCGACCTGATGGCAGCGGTCACCCACCAGCTACCCGTGCTCTCCGGCCAGAAGCTCGCCGGCCGGGAGGTTCGTCTGGCCGACGATTTCGCCTATACTGATCCTGTGGATGGCAGCCACAGCTTGCATCAGGGGATACGCATCCTGTTCGACGATGGTTCCCGTCTGATCTTCCGCCTGTCGGGAACGGGAACCTCGGGAGCCACCCTGCGCATCTACCATGAGACGCCGGTAGCGGATGTCCAGCGACAGCTGCAGAATCCGCAGCGCGTGCTGCAGGATCTCATCCGGCTGGGACGGGAGCTTTGCCGTCTGGAGGCGCTATCGGGTCGTACACAGCCTACGGTCATCACCTGAACCACGGAGGAACCACCATGGAATACGACGAGGAAGATCGCGGTCTGGGATACGGCGCACTGGGGACGGCCCTCTTTGCCGGAGCGCTCGCGGGAGCCGCCGTCGCCCTGCTCTTTGCCCCGCAGGCGGGCGAGCGTACCCGTGAGCAATTGCGCCGGCAGGCCAACCGCGCCTGGGATCGCATGGCCGCCTCGCGCGAGCGCATGAACGCCCGTGTGGAAGAGTTGCTGGATACCATCGCCATCTACAGCGAGGAGCTGGTGGAGAAGGGCAAGGAACTATCCGAAAAGGAGCGCGCGCGCCTCAACGATGGCATAGCCATGGCGCGCAACGAACTGGACCGTCTGCGCCGCAAGCTCGCCCGCCTGGATTGACCCACCAACCCCTGGCCGCTATGCTTGCGGACATCGGGGAGTGGCGCAGCCTGGTAGCGCGCCTGCTTTGGGAGCAGGATGTCGCAGGTTCGAATCCTGTCTCCCCGACCAATAAAACCCATCACACAGATGACGGCGACAGCGCCTGAACTATACCCGTCAAGCTCTACGAGTTCCCCTCGGACACGGGCAGGACATAAGCCATGTTCAGCGACTAGGCAGTCGGGGGCGTGACCCACCACGGATCATGACCGTACCAGCGAAACAGGCAGACAGACCCGCCAGAGAATTGCCCAGAGCTTGATCGATCCAGCAGGCTGTCCAGAATGGGGGACCACCTCTCCCACGGAGGACCTCAGTCTTCCGTGAAATCGTATTCCCGTTGCTTTATCAGGACCAATAACTCGCGCATCAGCGAGCGATTCTCCAGATCCAGGAGTTCTCCTTGATGCATGGCCTTCTCCACGTCCCCAGCATCGAAAAGGGACTTGGCCGCGCGGGCGAACCGATGGATGCGTTCGTGGCGGGCAAGGAGACCCACGAAATCCGGTGATTCGCCAAAGAGGAGCGCGCCCTCTCCCCTCAGCCATCGCCCGATGTGGCAATACTCCTCGGCATTCGCTTCTATGACGTGGGCGGGGAGTGGACGTTCCTGGCGCAGGGCACGGAGGAACTCCTGCACGCGCAGGATATGCCCCTCCAAGATCGGCGGCAGGACATCCATGGTAGGTAAGGCGTCCCTGCTGAGGGGAATGGCCCGAAAACCGGCAACCCAGGCGGGGATGGCTTCCGCCGGGAGCGGCTTGGCGAAGAGGTATCCTTGCAGGTGGCTGCAACCCATCTTGGCCAGCAGGGCCGCGAGCTCCGCCCTTTCCACTCCCTCGGCGATCGTCTCCAGGCCCAACATCCGGCTCGCGGTGATCACCGCTGCGACAATGGCAAGATCCTTGGGATCATCGAGCATATCGCGCACGAAACCCTGGTCGATCTTGATGGAATGGGCAGGAAGCTGCTGCAGGTAGGTCAGGGAGGCATTGCCGGTACCGAAGTCGTCGAGGGCGACGCGTACCCCAAGGGCCTGGCACGCGTTCAGGAGTTTTTGGGTTTCCGCAAGATCGAGCAAGGGCGCCGATTCGGTGATCTCGATCTCCAACTGTTCCGGCGGCACGCTCGCGTGATTGGCCAAGGCTTCCTGCAAATCTTCCAGGAAACGGGCATCGAGCAGGTGGCGGGCACTGATATTCACGGCTATGCGCAGGGCCAAGCCCTCCCTCTGCCAGATAGCTGCCTGCCGCAACGCGCTATCCAGAACGAAGCGGCCAATGGGACGCGCCAGGAGGGGGTTGTCCAGGGAGGAGAAAAATGCTGCCGGCGTAAGCAGCCCTTTTTCGGGGTGGCGCAAGCGCAGGAGGGCCTCCACGCCCACCACTCCAGCGACGCTGGCCACAATAGGTTGATAGTGCAGGACCAAGCGATCCTCCCGCAAAGCCTGCTCCACCAAGATGCGCTTCCCTGCTTCTGCCTGTACGGACTCGTCCATGGCCAGGGTGTGCAGTTTGCACCGGTCTCTTCCCGCCTCCTTGGCGGCATAGAGCGCCATATCGGCGTGTCGGATGAGCGTGTCGGCATCGCCGTCGTCCAGAGGAAAGAGGGTGACACCGAGGCTTCCGGAAATGTGGACGGCTTCACCCTGAATTTTAATGGGTTCCCGAATGGCGGCCAGCAGGCGCTCGCAGACGACTTCGAGATCGTCGACGCGTTCCAGACCCGGCAGCAGCAGGCCAAACTCGTCGCCACCCATGCGCGCAAGGGTATCCCCAGCCCGCAGCTGCGCCTGCAGCCGTTGCACCAAGGCTTGCAGCAACTGATCGCCGGCGCCATGGCCCAAACGATCGTTTACTTGCTTGAATCCATCGAGATCGAGGAGCGCTACTCCCAATAGCCGCTCATGCCGCAGTGCCTGGTTACGGGCAATATCCAAACGATCCAGGAAAAGGGCACGGTTGGGCAGGGTGGTAAGGGGGTCGCGCAAGGCCTGATTACGCAGGGAGAGTACCATTTTCCCCAAGTGGCTGAAGGCATCGAAATAAGCCGATCCCACACGCTGGAAATAGCCCTTCTCGCCCACGCCAATCAGACCTACGCCGCGCAGGTCTTCGGCCCTGAACGGAAAGCAGCCGATTTCCCCAACACGATCGCGCAGAGCTCGAATCCACTCCGGCGCCTGCGGATCGTCCGCGGGAAAAATGATCGTCCGTCCGCTCTCCCATGCCTCCCAGCAGGGATCTCCGGCAACCTTTGGAATCTGCAGTGTCGGCAATGGGAGCCCGGCCAAGCATTCTGGAATCAATACCTCGCCAACGGCTTCGCCTACCACATAACCGGCCAGGCGCACGTTGCTACTTTTGTGCGGTAAAGCCTCGCAAATCTGCTGCAACAACCCCTCTGGCCGTGGGGACTTCCCACCGCGGGGAGTAGCGAGAACACCCAGCAGGACATCGAACAAGGCCAGTCGCTCGGCATCGTTCTCACGGGAGGCCCGGGCATAGCCGTCGAGCTGAAGCATGAGATCGCCGATCAGCAGGCGGAACAGGGCATCCCGTAGAGGATCCCTCTCCTTTACCGGGACTTGCTTCTGTAGCACCTGTTGCCAGTGGCGCCAGTAGAGGATATAGGCGCCGGCGACCCAGGCGGGCTCTATGCCACGATAGTAGTGCAGGGCCCCGATTCCGCGCATGGTCTCCTGCCAGGACTCGTCCAGGTGACTGACCAAAAGCCCGCGGATGTGCTCTGCCTGCTTCTGGAGCAGGGCATCCAGGCGAATGCGGGAGAAGTCCCGGAAAACGGCAGCAGTGACAGGGTACGCGAGCAAATAGTCGTAAAAGGCGCGGGCTAACGCGGGCGCATCCGCTTCCAGGCAGCCCAGGTAGCGTTCGATAAGCTGAAAATCCGAACTCTGCAGCCCGAGAAAATCGGGCGGGCTACTGGTGGATTCGTTGGCGCCAGATGTCACGGGGAAGCTCTCTTGCTAATGTGCTTGTGTATATCTGGGCGGCAGCTAACCATGACGAGACGTCGCAGAATCGACGACCCGTTTCATGGACTCGGCTTTCTTGCACAGATACAGTTGTTCCGCCTTCTTGCGTTGAGCAGCCGTGAGCTGCATCTTGACGCCGACGAGGTGGCGATATGGAACGCCAAGGGGTGAATCCTCACGCCGTGCGGTCGTTACTACGGTCTCACAGATACCGCAATCCAGAACCTCAAACTCGGCCAGGAAGGTCTCTCCCACAGCGAAAGGCTCATCCGTGTAGAAACTGGCTCCCGAGGGGCTAAAGTCGTTTAGTCTAGCCAGAACGGTTCGCCCATCCCGACGCCGAATCAGGATATCTCCTTCGATGAGGATTCTTTTGTCCTTGCGCGTGTTGCGCTGGTAGACCAAGCCGGGTGGGCTGAAGTGGGTCTGTCCCTGGTGACGGTACAGAAAGCTCGACAGTCCCATGCTGATGCGGCCATCCTGTTCTATGACGAGCAAGGCGCGCCGGTAGAGCTCGTCCCCCAGAAAATTGGGGCGTGCCGGCGTGAACAAAAGATTCTGTGAGGTCGCATCGCAGCCCTCGAAAACGTAGGGGTGACCGCCATCGTTGGGGTCGGTCGAGAGGATGACGGCGGCGCCTCTTCGCCCATCGCATATCCGACTCTCGGCAAATCCGACGGCGGGCTGGAACTCGGGCATCAACAGCTGAAGATACGAGGCCAGGTCCATCTCCGAGCGGAACGGTAGTAGCATGCCGAGATTTGAATCATCCTGAGTCAAACTCATTCGTTTGCCTGATATACCCCTGTGCAGAAAGGTCTAGGACCAAGAACCGATCGATTAGGTAG
This sequence comes from Acidithiobacillus caldus ATCC 51756, assembly GCF_000175575.2. NCBI lineage: Bacteria > Pseudomonadati > Pseudomonadota > Acidithiobacillia > Acidithiobacillales > Acidithiobacillaceae > Acidithiobacillus > Acidithiobacillus caldus. The sequence continues at coordinate 578,201 of NZ_CP005986.1, read as the reverse complement.
GATAACCATATGCTTTAGTCTAGCAGAGAGCAAGTCGCATTTCATAATAGTAACGTCAGAACGTGCGATAAATCTTATACACCATAGTCGGATGGACACATGGGCAGCCGGTACAGAGCTATGGTCAAGATTGGTGTATGAGCATTTGCTAACACGATTCAGGCGGCGTCCTGTTGAGGATCCAGCCGGGTTTCGTTGGCAGGCATCCCATCGACAAATGTCACCCCGGCAAAGAGCTCGCGCAGTCTTTCCGGATGCTGAATCCCGCGCCAGTGTCTCTCTGCCTGCTGGATGAGCTTGTAGCTCAGGCCAAGGAAAGTGGCTCGAGAGACACAGTTTTTAGTGCGGCTGCTGCGTTGCCGTACGGTGGCGAAGGTCGATTCGATGGCGTTGCTGCTGCGGATATGCCGCCAGTGCTCTGCCGGGAAGTCGAAGAAGGTCAGCAGCACGTCCCGGTCCTTCTCGAGCTTTGCGACCGCTCTGGGATATTTGGCCTGGTAGTCCCGCACGAAGGCTTGCCAGGCTTTCTCCGCAGCTTCACGGGTGTCGGCCATCCAGATCGCCTGCAGGGCGGCCTTGGCTTTCCCCTGAAGGCGCTTCGGTAGCTCGTTGAGGATGTTGGCCGTCTTGTGCACCCAACAGCGCTGATGACGGGTTTGTGGGTAAATCTCGTCCAGGGCGGCCCAGAAACCCATCGCCCCATCTCCTATGGCCAGTAGTGGCGCCTCCTGCAGCCCGCGGTCGCGCAAGTCCCGCAGGATCTCTAGCCAGGAGGCTTTGGACTCCCGTAAACCGTCGGTGACCGCCACGACCTCCTTCTTGCCCTCGGCCGTCACGCCAATAATGACCAAGAGACACATCCGGGGATCGTCCTCCGCCCGCAGCTGGGTATAGACCCCGTCGGCCCACCAATAGGCGTAGCGTTTTCCCTGTAGAGACCGGCGCTGCCATTGGGCATGCTCTTGCGCCCATTCGACTTTCAAGCGTCCCAGCACGGCCGGAGAAAGCCCCTTGGCCTCCTCGCCCAGGAGAACAGACAGCGCCTCGTGCATCCGTCCCGACGATACCCCGTGCAGGTACAACCAGGGGAGCGCTGCGGCCACGGTCCGCGACTTGCGCACGTAGGGCGGTACCAGGGAAGAACGGAAGACCACGCCCGAACCGGAGCGGTCTCGCACCTTGGGGACCTGTACAGGCACGGGGCCGACCGCTGTCAGGATCTCCCGCTCCGGCAGATATCCATTCCGCACGACGGCCCGGCGACCATCGACCATGCGTACCGCGGCATACTCCTCCAGCAGCACCTGCACCTCGCCCTCGATGGCCTGTTGGATCAGCTGGCGCGCGGACCGCCGCAATAAGCCCTCGATGTTCAGGCCCAACTCTCCCATTCCTCCGTCGAAACCAGTACTCTCTTGCATGGCGCACTCCTCATTCGTTGCGAATCGGATCCAGAAACCCTTTTCTAGCAACAGTGCGCCACCCTCCTCAAGCTAGTTGTAGACCTCCCGTACACCAGATTCGAGCATAGCTCTGTAGCCGGTACATACACCTTGGTGTAAACAAAACGAAACCGTAGCGGTGGCACAAAAGTCGAATCGCCGACCTCCCGGCCCGGACGCGCGCTAGGCTAAGTTGATCCTTCCATGGGACACCTTCTGGTCTTGGCCTATGCATCAATGTCAAATGGTCGTGAGACAGGTAATACAGGCGTATCGGTCATTGGCGGTGGGAAGTCACCTGCAGGCCAGCAGCGTTGGGCGTGGCAGACCATTCCAATAATCGGTCGCTGCTCGCGGGACACCCGCCCATTGACGCACCGAAAATCGTGAAAAAACCCCTCGGATTCCCCGGATCGAATAGGCAACTGCTCTGCCGCCCCCCTGCCAACATCGCTATCGCTCGCGCCGCGTTTCTGCGCTTGTGTTCGTCCAACACTCGATCGGGAAGCTATTTAAAAACGGGCATAACAGCCGCCGCGCTGCCGGAAAACGCTTTTCCAGTGAGGGCATCGACTTGATAGATTAATAATTGCCATTAGCCATTTCCCAATGACCCCATAACTTTTGCTTTGGGAGACATTTCTGGTCATGATCAAGCAAGCCCGACAATTTGCATGCAAGCGTTGGAGAGGTGGAGCTCGACATACGGAGCAAGCAGCCACCGACTACCCACGTCGCCGTTGCTGCCGGGCAGAGGAGACCGTAATAAACATCGCCCTTTTCTGGCAAAAGGTTAGCGTTGGGACATAGGGAAAACGCCGTCGGACCGCGAGGCCGCCCTCGCGGTCCGCGACATGACCCGTCAGATACGGGTTTTGCTTGCAGGGGATACGGGTGCAGACTGGGCCCAGCGACAATGCACCATCTGGTGTTCGGGCACATCGGAAATGGGTGGCGCGCTGTGCGGGCCAACATTCGGCTGCACCCGCTGTGGAATATCTGGGGCCGCAGCAACGGGAACACTGAGAAGGGACCAACCCACCGTCATGGGCGGTGGCGTAACCATGGCAAAGGGCTCAGCAAAGGCCGTCTCCATCATCTGCTGCATCCAGCGCATTTGCCACTGCGGTTGCGCCTGCAGTTCCGCCACCTGCCGCAAGCTCTGGGACGCGAGGGCCTGCGCCTGGGCGGGAGTGAGGCGCACGACCTGCTCGGAGACGGGATTGGGCGTGCCCCACGTCACACTCTCGACGCGAACGACACCGTTGGGGATCCGATAGGTGTGCACGATCACTTGCGGCTGCGCCGACCCGCCCACCGCCGCATGGGAAAGCGGTCCATAGGCCAAGCATGCAACCCCCACCAGCGCGGCGGAGAGCGACAGCACGAGCTTTTTCCTTTTCACCAAAAGATTCTCCATAGTAGCCTCCTCGCTTGCCTGTTTTCAGCGCTAAAAAAGACCGAAGTCCCGTCGCGAAAGTTCCCCAGAACCGTGAGTCACATGGGCTCTCACCGTCAGACTCGCTCTCGGTGGCGCGATGTCCGGTCGGTGCAAAGCATCCAAGACCAGAACCTACTCCACAGCCTGCACCAGCCATCCACCCAGTCCTGGCAACAACGCCTGCCCTACTAGGGCCGCATCGTCCGCACGGATTTTGATGTGCGCGAAATTGCCAGGCTCACCCTCGGCCCCGATTACACCAAACTGGAGCCGCTCCAGAAGCAGGCTTTTCAGTAGCTTTTGACCCAATACACCGCGACAATCTACACGCGCCATTTCAACAACGGAAAAGCTGCAATTCGCATCACTGGAGTACAATCGCTGGGCCCCACGACTGCCGCTGTCCTGACGCGCTTGCAGACGGAGGGCGGTAAGCGCCACACCATCGATTACGTGCTGATGCGCGACCCGAATCACAGCTGGCAAATCGTCAACGCAGTCGCCGATGGCGTCAGCGATCTCTCACTCAAACGCGACAAGTACGCGGCGGAGTTCGCGAAAGGCGGGTTGCTCGGCGTCAATTACCTTGTCACGCCCAGGACAAGATAATTGTCGCTAAGCAGCGGGTTCCCTCGGCTTGTCGCGAAGATGCGGTAAGCGATCGCTACGCGGCGTTCTTCAGTGCTGGCCGCGGATGCGGTACAAATCCGAACGCAGAGGGTTCTCGGCGAATTGTTCTTTCCACAATCGAGGGGTGAGTTGGGCTACGTCTTTGGCGGGATGGGTTCCGGCCCGCTGGAGGACGTCCACAAGGTAATCGTAGGGATCGATTCCCTGGAGTCGGCAGATGCTCAATAGACTCTGGATGATGCCGAGATGCTCGGCCCCCAGTTCGGTCCAGCAGAACATCCAATTTCGCCTTCCCACAGCAATGGGCCGGATCTGTTTTTCGACCTCGTTGGTGTCTATGGGCACTTCCGGATCCTCCAGGAAGACCTGGAGTGAGCCCTTGCGACTGTGGACATAGGCTAGGCCTTGGTGAAGGGATTGCTGGGGAGCAGCGCCGTATCGAGCAGTTGCTCTTCCACCCAGGCAAAGAACTGGGCCACACGGGGCGAGTATGGAGATAGCGGTACTCGCGCTTGGCCTCGCCCGTCAGGTTTTTCTCCCGGATTTCCTCTTCGATGCGGTAGAAGGTGCGGATCTGCTCCAGGGCGTCGGCCACCCGCTCGGGTTCGTGGGCTTCGGCCTGGACGAACTCTCTACGGCCATGGCTCCAGCACTGGGCGTGGATTAGGCCCTCGGTCTCCCTCTGGAACCGGGTGTAGGCGGCATAGCCATCGCTCAGGAGTACCGTGCCGGGCTCCAGGGGGCCCAGGAGTTCGCGGATGTGGATCGTCCCCCGGGTTTTGGTATAGGGGAAGCAGATCTCCTGGCACTCTCCCAGGACCGGCCAAAAGTAGCCTTGGTGCATCGTGCCCTTACCAGACCGTCCGGCCTTGATGGGGGTTTCGTCCATGGTCAGCACGCGGGACTGCCGGATGCTCTCGAACTGGGCCGTATAGATGGGGGAGAGGAGTAGGATGGACTGCTGCACGAGATCGGTGAGCCAGGAGCGGCTGACCCGCAGGCCTTGGGCCACCATCCGCTGGTGTTGCCGGTACAGGGGCAAGTGATACAGGAATTTGTCCACCAGGACCCCGGCCAGCAAGCTGACGTCGGCCCGGCTCCCCTCGAGCACGCCCACGGGCGCCGGGGCCGTATGGAGCGTTTCTGTTTCCCGGAGCTTGATCACCGGCCGCACGTACTTGAGGACCACATAGCTGTAACCGTTCAAACCGCACCGTACTTCCCGGCCTGACCTGCGCGCCATAACCTGTTCCTGCATTGACATACAGGAGCGCGATATGAAGCAGCGGTACAGCAGGGCCGACTGGCAACGACTGATCGACGAACAAGGGGTCAGCGGCCTGACGCAAAGAGCATTCTGTGCCCAAGCCGGTGTAGCCGTGGCGACCTTTGGTTATTGGAAGCGCAAGCTGCGGGCCGATAGTGCAGGCTTAGCCGAGGATCCCGCCAGTGCCCGAGGCGGCTCATTGAACGATTGGCTCGAGCTGGCACCCGAGGTCTCTGAGCCAGCGCGTGGCTGGCACATCGAGCTCGATCTGGGCAATGGGGTGTGTCTGCGGCTACGCCAAGGCTGACCATGCTGGTCCCCGGGTCGGCCGTCCTCCGGGTATGGCTGTATACGCCGCCTGCGGACCTGCGCAAGTCCTTCGATGGGCTCAGCGCCCTGGTGCGACAGAAGTTAGCCGAGGATCCGGCCAGCGGCCAATTGTTCGTGTTCATCAACCGCAGGCGCACGCAACTCAAGGTGCTGTACTTCGAGCCGGGCGGTTACTGCCTGTGGAGCAAGCGCCTGGAGGCGGGCCGCTTTCACGTCGATGGCCTGGGCGGTGACAGGCGGGTGCTGAGCTGGACGGAGCTGAAGCTGATCATCGAAGGCATCGATCTGTCCTCGCTGCGCCGCTTCAAACGCTTCAAAAAGGGCGGAAACCGTAGCCTCGGGAGACCCGAAAAGGTATAATGCCGTGCATGCAACTGTCGGACTGCACAGCAAAAAATACCTTCTCCCCTGGGGGAGATCCGACCGCGGTCATCCAGGCCCTTCGCGCCGAAATCGCCTCGCTCAAACAGCAACTCGACTGGTTCAAGCGGCAGCTGTTCGGGCGCAAGTCCGAGAAGCGGATCCTCGAACATCCCAATCAGCTCGATCTCAGCACTCTGCTGGGCGATGCCCCACCGGCGGCCGATCCTACGCCCACCGAAGAGATCAGCTATCGGCGGCGCAAGCCAAAGCAGCGCAACGCCGACGATGTGACCGATGCCGGTCTGCGCTTCGGCCCCGATGTCCCCGTCGAGGTGATCGAACTCTCCGCGCCCGAGTTCCATGGCCCCGATGCCGATCAGTACGAGGTGATCGATTACCAGATCACCCGCCGTCTGGCCCAGCGTCCCGGCAGCTACGTGGTGCTCGAGTACCGCCGCCCGGTATGGCGGCACAAGGCCTCCTCCAGCCTGCGGGAAGTGCCGGCCCCTGCCGCGGTGTTCGCGGGTAGCCTCGCCGATGTCAGCCTGCTGGCCGGCATCCTGGTGGACAAATTCTGCTACCACCTCCCGCTCTATCGTCAACACCAGCGACTCCAGGACGCCGGTATCACCCTGAGTCGCAGTACGCTGACGAACTACACCCAACGGGCCATTGAGCTCCTGCGCCCCATCTACGATGCTCAGTGGCGGCACATCCTGCAGAGCCGTGTGCTGGCGATGGACGAGACGCCGATCAAGGCGGGGCGCAAGAAGCCGGGTCAGCTGCAGGCCACCTGGTACTGGCCGATCCATGGAGAGGACGACGAGTTGTGCTTTACCTGGTCGACGAGCCGTGGCAGCGCCCACGTGGAGCAACAGCTCGCGGGCTTTGCCGGCGTGCTGCTCAGTGATGGTTATGCGGCCTACGACCGCTATGCCAAATCCCGACCACAGGTGACTCGGGCCCAGTGTTGGGCACACACCCGGCGCTACTTTGAGCGGGCCAAGGACCAGGACCCGGCGGCGCAGGAGGCCCTCACCCGGATCGGCGCACTGTACCGGGTCGAACAGCAGATTCGAGAACAGGGACTCGAAGGCGAACCGAAGCGCGACTACCGCAGCCGCCATGCCGGCCCGATCGCCGAGGCCTTCTTCGGCTGGTGTCACCAGCAACGCCAACGCATGGATCTGCTCAACAGCGATCCTTTGGCCAAGGCCTTGGTCTATGCCGAGAATCACCAGGCTCAGCTCAAGGTCTACCTGAACGATCCCGAGGTGCCCATCGATACCAATCATCTGGAGCGGGCCCTGCGGGTCATCCCGATGGGGCGCAAGAACTGGCTGTTCTGCTGGAGCGAGGTGGGGGCAAGGCACGTTGGCATCATCCAGAGCCTGCTGACCACCTGCCGACTACATCACGTCGATCCCTACACCTACCTGGTGGATGTCCTGCAACGGGTCGCCCTGCACCCGGCCCGAGATGTGGAAGCACTGACCCCACGGGTCTGGAAAGACCGCTTTGCCAACAACCCGCTGCGCTCGGATCTCGACCATGCCCATGGACATTGACGGCCTGAGCTTCGAGGAACTGCTGGAACTCAACCAGCGCGTGGTGGCGCGCCTGAAAATGCTCGAGTCGATGCAGGCGCACCTGGAGATGATGCGCTTCCATCCCGGTCAGCGCGTCAGCTTTGCCCACCAGGGGGGACGCTTGATGGGCACGGTGGTCAAGTATAACCGCAAGACCGTCACCGTGGTCACCGACAACCGCCAGAGCTGGAATGTCCCACCCCATCTGCTCTCACCGGTAAAGGACGCCAGACCCACCCAACCCCAACAGCCGACCGCCGATAAAAAACGACTCAGATAACCTCGCTTGGGACAATAGCGGTCTAGTTTGGACGGTTACACATAGCTGCCGGGGCGTTGGGCGAGACGGTAGCTGACCTTGGTGTCGATGACCTCGTAGGAGCCCGGATCGAGGCCCTCGGCCTCGGGAGCCGGAAGGAGGATGGTTTCTATCGGTACCCGGCCTTCGTCGAAGAAGGGCAGGCTCTCGGCGCGATCTTCGGGGTGCCTGGAGGCTCTGCGGGTATGGGCGGCGACGCTGCGCAGGGGAGCTTGTGGCGCTTCATCAGCCGAAAAATCCTGGCCGAGGCTCAACTGCTCCACAGGAGGCGGAGGAACCCGGCGCTCGCTTTTCTGGCCGAAAACTTGGCGGCGGAGCCAGTCCAGTTGCTGCTGCAGCCCTTGGAGTTCTTCCTGGATGGCGGCATTGAGTGCTCGCTGCAGCTGCCAGGCAGCGAGGGCTTCGGGGTAGGTTTTGGGGATCGGTATTTCTGCCGTTTCCATTGCAGAATCATAGCATTATATCGATATTTCGGCAAGCTTTTCCGAGGCTTGGCGATGGTATCGGCGCCGCTGTCGCCCGACCTCGATGCCTTCCAGCAAGAGCTTCAAATGGGTCCAATCCATCTCCGAGGCCGGCGGCTTACGCCAATCCCAAAATCGCCCGCGTTCCAGGCGCTTGGCCCAAAGACTGTAGCCGGTCCGGTCCCAGTAGAGCACCCGGATCTGGGTCGCCCGGTGGTTGACGAAGACGAAGCAATGCCCCGACAACGGGTCCTGGGCCAGGGTATTTCGCACCAAAGCCGAGAGCCCGTCGAAGGATTTGCGCATATCCACCGGAACCCGGCAGAGAAAGACCCGGATCCGGCCCTCTGGGAAGAACATCTCAGCCTCGGCGAATGGACAGGGTGCAGCCCCCTCCCAAATCCAGCCGAATCTCCAAAGGCAGAGCCTTCTGTGCGGCGGTTGGCCTTCCCAAGTCCAGTTCCACGAAGGCTGGCGTCTTACCCACTTCGGGATCCACCTCGCCTGGGAGACCCTCTACCCCCACCGCACTCAAGCGCCGCCGCCAGTAATAGAACTGTGAGGGAGCCAATCCCCGCTCAGCACAAAACTCCCGGACCGACAGACCGCTGTTCTCCTGTTCGTCCACCTTTGCCTGCCAGTGCGCTACTCTGCGCAGACGCGCCTCGTTTCCTTGATCCATGATCCTGCCCCATGACAACTCCTTGGAGCCAGTAGCTTGGCCAAAGGTCTAACCAAAAAACAGAACGCCGCATAGCGAGCGCTTACAGTGGATCCGCAGCATCCGCTCCAAGGGCATGGGCTCACGGCCACTGCCCCCCTTGGGGTAGTGTGGCTCGATCAAGGCCACAAGCCTGGCCCAGCGAACCACGGTATCCATCTGGGCCAGAAAGCGTTCTCGCTTGGTCTGCCTGCGGCGCCGCGACAGGCTGGGCTCTTCGGCAAGGGTCATCTGTCCGGGCATGGTGGTATCTCGTCGCTACTCGGTCAGCCCATTGTATCAGAAGGCTAATTCAGAGGTTCCCTACCTTACCCTCAATTTCCGATACCATGCGCTAACGACCAACTATATGCGCTTTTTATCCAACAATTATTCATTCTAAGTTTATCGCAGACTTTTATAATTCCGATCATGTTTCTATTTATATTATATTCTACCCATTTTTTGTTCTTACGTTCTACGTTCTCCAATAAAGTTGGCGCTAAGTTTTTATGGTATTCTAATATAGTCCAGTCGTTGAGATGATAAATTTTGTTATAATTTCCGAAGTTTTTTTCTGCACATCTTTTATAGCGTATGTCTTTGCTGTCAAAAACAAAAAATTCGCTTTGATAAAACTCTTTACTTTGAGATAGCCAAAGCCTGTTTCCGCCGCCGCCAAAAAATGGAGTAGCATATCCCATATCGCAGGAGACCGGAACAGCGACAATGCGACCGCCAGAGACAACATTTAGTAACATTGTATTGACGTTTTGAAAATAAGGACCGAATCCATAATATAGACCTTTTCTTTCTAAAAAATTTTCGAGAGCATAAACATTTTTCTCACGTGCACTTACATTGTAACAAATGCCATTATCTACAATTAGGTGGGCAGTAAGTACGATGTAACACAATAGAACTATACTCGGCAAGATAATGATCGCTCTTTTCCAACTGATGATGTTCGACCATAATCTATGCACAAGTATTGAGATTATAACAATTACCGAATAATACACATTGACGAGAAATCTGGCTGCTCCTATATCTTGTGCAAAGCCTGTAAAAATAAACGCTATTATAATTACTAATATCGATAACACAAAAAAACGCAGAGAAAGTCGTTCTATATCATCTCCGACAGGTATTGATTTAAGTAATATAAACGCTACTATCATTGCAAATACATATATTATCCAAAGTATATAAAGGAAACCGTTAGGGATAGGGGTAAAAGAGAACATTAATAATAGGCTTTTTCCGAGGATTATTAAATGTCTTACAAGTAAGGCCGGGGGAGCAACAAGATCTCCATTTGGCAAGAATACGCCTAAGTGATGAAGGATAGTACTGACAGCTTCGCCAATAACAAAAGGAATTAAAATTGCCGATATCATAAGTGAGCGTAGGCTCGGTTCTATACGGAACCATTGCATCGACTTCCAAGAAATTATAAAAGCAGGAATTGTGAATGCTGCGGTAAACCATGGATCAGAGACTGTGCCTATAAAAACAGCTATAACAACCAATGATAGACTATCTGACTGCCTACTCATATATCTAATTAGTCCATAGGAGCCAAGCAGTCCAAAAAACCAAACAATGTTATGAGTGATTGGAAATGCCAAAAAACCTGGTGATCCCAATAGTTGTGGATTTGCTGTTAATGCTAGAATAAAAGAAGCGGATCCCCAAGATGTTGATTTTGTAATATTTCGCACAATAAGCGCGGTCATTAATGCGTTCGCGACAACAATTAACCATCCTTGTAGTATGATGGTTGTAAGTGATGTGCCAAATAACAAGTAGTACGGTACAGCAAATGGCAGAAGGCTTAATATCTGGTTATCTGGAGGAAACTGCCAATGAGCGAGCCAAGACAGCCCGTGAGAAGTAACGCCATTGGCAATTATTGCCATTTCCGCCGTGTCTGAATCTAGCGGTATATTCTGAAAAGCTGACCCTAGGCTGGTAACAAGAGCAAGTAGAGTAAGCACTGTAAGCACTGAGAAGTGCGCCAAACGCTTTATAAAGTATCGTCCCGTGGATGGCGTTTTAGTTTTCAGTCCCATATGCTCCTTACTATATATAATGGACGAAGCTTGCTTTCCTCGTATATGCGGCCCAGATACTCCCCCATTACCCCTAGTGCCAGCAGCTGCACTCCACCTAGGAATAGAACCGTTACCATCATAGATGGATAGCCCTTGACCGGGTTTCCATACACCAGGGTTCCGATGATGAGATAGACCGCGTAGAGGAATGCCAGACCCGACACGATCAAACCCATATGTGCAGCAAGCTGCAGAGGCACCTTGCTGAAGGATGTGATCCCCTCCACAGCAAAGTTCCACAGCTTCCAGTAGTTCCAGGTGGTGGTTCCGGACAGGCGGGGCTCTCTGTGGTAGTACACGGCTGTCGTTCGGAAGCCGACCCAGGCAAACAGTCCTTTCATGAAGCGGCGACGCTCTGGGAGTTGCGATAATGCTTCCAACACCGGGCGGGAAAGCAGCCGAAAATCTCCCGTGTCTTCGGGTATCGGTATGTCGCTCATTCGATTGATGAACCGGTAGAAGGCGTGGGCGCTTGCGCGCTTGAGCCACGACTCTCCCTTTCGCGATAGGCGCACGGCGTTGACGACGTCGTAGCCCTCTTGCCACTTTTCGAGAAGCTCATGGATGAGTTCTGGTGGATCCTGGAGGTCGGCATCAAGTGGAATAGCGCAGTCTCCCCGGGCATGATCTAGTCCAGCGGTTAAGGCGGCTTCTTTGCCAAAATTCCGGGATAGGTCGATGACCACCACCCGAGTATCCTGGCTGTGCAGAGCAAGGAGGCGATCCAAGGTATCGTCTCTACTGCCGTCGTTAACGCATACCAGCTCCCAGGATTTCCCCGTTTGCTCCATGACGGCCAGGACGCGCTCATAGAGAGCCGAGACATTGCCTGATTCATTATGACAGGGTACGACCAGGGATACCTCGGGATGGTCTGCAGCCACTTCCAGCCTTTGATCGGATTTTTATGAATGTTCGGATGGTATCACCGGCCTCACATTGGTATCCACAGTGATAAACACCAGACGGAATGCATCATTGTGTCCCATGCACCATTTCCCAATTCAACCATAACCAATTGTATTAACGGCGCTCTTCATGCCATCCCCCCACACGAGACCAAACGATGGATCTGTCCCTCCAAGCCCGTCCCGTCAAGCATGAATATGCTCCAACCTATCCGAACGACCGCTTCCAGTCTTAACCAACCACTTCTCCCGATCATATTACAGGCGCATAAGCTCTGCCGCAATCGCCATCAGCGCGACCGCGACACCTTCGGGGGTAGCCCTAAAAGGTCGCTGAAAAAATATTGAAAAATCTCTTTTGATCGGGATATTCGGTCAAAAGACCCCGGGAAACAGGCGCGGGCGCAGCTGTTTTGTTGTTTTTCTCAGATTTGGGTAGCCCTTGAACGGATTCCGGACGCACGAATCCCATCAAGCCACTCCCAGTCGCGCCATGCGGACCAGGTTGTAGGCGACAGTGACCAAGGAAAAGTGCAGACCGACCCGTTCCAAGCCACGGAATCGGGTTTTCCGCATCCCTCCCACCGTCTTCATCCAACCGAAGATGGACTCGATCCGGCGCCGGACGTGGATGCTCATCGCGTAACCGGCGTGGCGGGTGGTGCGCCCGTCGATGGCCGAGCCTTTGCGCTTGCGCGCTACATGCGGGGTCACATTCCGATCCCGGAGATTCTGGACGAAGCCGTGGCGGTCATAGCCCTTGTCGGCACCGAGGGTGATGCGCTGATTCCCGCCCAGATCGTCCACGAGTTGGACGGCTGCTTCGACTTCCGCCGTACCGTCGGCGGTGGTGACCTGCTCGGCGGCAATGAGTCCGTGGCGATTGTCCATGAGCACATGCCCAAGATAGGCCAAGCGGGAAGCTTCGCCGGGCGCCTTTTTGTAGAGCCGGGCATCGGGGTCGGTCACCGATGCGTGCGTCTCGTTACTGCGCGACTGGCCGCGGAAATCGGAGCCATCGCCCTTACGGTCCTCAGGATCTTTCGGCTGGAAGGACTTCTGCGAAGCCCAAGCTTCCAGCAGGGTGCCATCGACGGAGAAATGCTCTTCGGAAAGCAGATTCTGGCCGCGGGCCTGTTCCAGTACGGAGCGGAAGAATTCCCGCACCGTCCCGTGATCCAGCAATCGATCCCGATTCTTGGTGAAGACCGTGGGCACCCAGACCTCGTCGTCCATTCCCAAACCGACAAACCAACGGAACAGCAGGTTGTAGTTGAGTTGCTCCATTAGCTGCCGTTCCGAGCGGATGCTGTAAAACACCTGCAGCAGTAGTGCCCGCAGGAGAAACTCCGGGGGAATGGAGGGGCGACCGTAGGTCGAGTACATCGTGCTGAAGTGGCTATCCATCTCCGCCAGGGAGCGATCCACGATAGCCCGGATCGCTCTCAGCGGATGATCCTGGGGCACCCGTTGCTCCGGGGAAACGTAGCTGAACAACCCTTGGGTCTCTACCTTGGCTCCACGCATCTTCCCAACTCCCGCTGCGCCATTTTGCCCATTATACCATCGACTTTTTCATCACCGTCCTAAATGCACCGGACGGGCTTATGGCAGAGGCCCTGCGCCGGAATTCGGCTTCCTTACAGCGGTCATATGCCATCCAATTGCCTATCCCGTTCCTGGATGAGGTCTCGGTAGTGGGGATTGATGCCTTGCCAGATCTGTGCGGGCTCGGGCACGGTGTATTGGCAGCGCCACGCCTCTAATTGTTCCCAGTTTGGACGACTGGCCAATAGATCCCAGAGTGGGTGTGGTCCCAGCAGTTTACCTGCGGCAAGTAAGCGGGTGCGCAAATCCCGGCCGGCGTTGCCCGAGGCAAAGAGTACCAGAAAGAGGTAGAGCAGCCAGCGGGCGTAATCCTGCAACAGCCCTTCGTCGTGCAGGATACGCAGCAGCTCGGACTGCACGCCGAGATTGCGGGGATGACTGAGGACCTCGGCCACCATGCGCTCATAGAGTGCGGCAAAGGCTTCGGCATTGAAGGCGGGGTCGAGTCCACCCGCATCGTCCTCCAGGAGGCCAGCACCACCCATGGTGGCAAGCACTTGCCGTTCTTCGGGATTCATCTGGACCGGTGTCATGGCGATGGCCGCCAGGGCCATGGCGCGCTCGGGATCGTCGATCTGGGCTACGGCCGCAGCCAGCAGGTCTCTTCCGCGGTCGACAAAATCCCAGGTCAGACGAGATAACCTGCCGCCTTTCTGCACGACAGCGCGATTTGCATCCAGTTGATTGCGTTTCCATAGCCGGGCGCGTTTCTCGGCAGCGCTTTCCTTGCGCAGCTCTTCCTTTTTGATGATGCCTTGGATATCGTCGCCGATTCCTTCGAACTGGTTACAAAAGCCGATGAGCTCGAAATTACCCGGATCCATGCGCAGAGCCATCAACCCCCAGCCTGCCAGAAAGCTTTCGGGATATCCCGCTGCTTGCAGGTGCTTCAGGATCTGCACGCTCTGCGCGAAGTCCTGGGCCTGGGTGGCGGCATCCACGGCGTTGCGGGCTACCTTCAGTTGCAGGGATTTTCCCTCATGGAAAGGCGTTCCGGCACCCGTGGTCTCCAGCCACCAGCGATACAGGGGCAGGGCTTCGGAGAAGCGACCGTAGGTCCAGTAGACATCGGCCTCGGCAAGCAAATCCTCGACGGAGATCTCGACATTTTCCTGGGGGACCGCCGGCATCGTCACGGTTGCACTGGGGGCGACGGAGGCGGAGGTTGGCACGGACGGCGCTGCAGCGCGGTCTGCGGGATGGTCGACGCCACGCCCGGCAGCGCGCTCCGTCGCGCGCGATTTCTTTTTCCCGAAACCGAACAGAGCCACGCCACCTCCCCTGTGAGGTCAGCTACCGGTTCCTTGCCCCCGGACACTGGCCACGGCCGCCGCGCGAGGACGGCGCAGAATGCGGTCCCAGAGACCTCATCCCAAGCTGCGGCACATGCCCGCCGTGCGGACAAGCCCCCATGCACTCAGCGGCTCCACCACCACGGCATGGATAGGGATAATTTAGTCGATCTTTGCCAATGGCGCCGATCCAGGCGCCGCCGTCCAAAGCTCCACCAGGCTCAGGAGCTCGGACGCCTTCGCCACCACGCCAGCGCCAAGATGGCGAAGGATAGCGCGAGAAAAGGCCGTGAACCGAAACGCCCGTAGGGGGTGGTACCCGCCATGGGCTGCACGACACCATCGAGTCCCGCCTCGACGAACTGGGGCAGACTCGCCAGGACGCGGCCGTTGGGGGCGATGACGGCGGTGATGCCGGTGTTGGTGGCCCGCAGGTCGGGTTTTTGCTCTTGCCGCGCCTGCATGGCTGCCATCTGCAGGCTTTGGGCAGAGGCAATGCTGTGGCCATACCAGGCGTAGTCGCTGATATTCAGCAGAAAGTTCGCACCTTCCACCACACCCTTGCGCACATCGCGGGAGAAGGATTCCTCATAGCAGATGCTCATACCCGCCTTCTGCCCGTCCACGGGCAGGACCGAGCTGCCATCCCCCGGAGTGAAGCTGCCGAGCCCCGGCAGGAAGTCGTGGACGATGGGACCGAGAATGGTTGGGAAGGGGATGTATTCGCCAAAAGGCACCAGATGCTGCTTGCGGTACCAGCGCATTGGCTCGTGCCCGCGGATTTCCATGGCGGCATTGTAGTATTTGCCGTGGCTGGCCTCGGGAATCCCAATGATGAGCGTGGCGTGATGCTGTGCCGACCAGTCCTGAAGATGGGCGATGAGGCCAGGTATCTCAGTCTGGAAGATGGGAAAGGCCGTTTCCGGCAGGGCGATGAGCTGCGTGCCCGGCGGTGACGCGGCAATGAGCCGGGCGTAGCGGGTGAGGATGGCGTCTATCCGCTTTGGGTTCCACTTTTCGGAGATGGGGATGTTGCCCTGGAGGAGCCGGAATTTGAGCGCCGTGCCTTGGGGATGGGTAAAGCGAACCGTGCCCGCGAAGAGGGCCAGGGCAAAGATCAGCAGCACGATGGAGGTGGCCGTCCACAGCGCGCGGGCGTCGCGACGGCGCGTCCAGGCCCAGGCAGCCGCTACCGCGACCGAGGCCGTGGCAAGCCCAACCCCATATTGTCCCAACCAGGGGGCAAGACCGCCGAGAAAACCGTGCGTCTGGGTGTAGCCGGTGGCAAGCCAGGGGAAGCCCGTGGCGAACCGGGCCCGGGCCCACTCCGCAAGGACCCAAAGCACCGGCAACGCCAGCCAGCGCGTCGCTCCGGGAAAGAAGCGCTGGGCAAGCCCCAAGGCCAAAGCCGGATAGATGGCACAGTACGCCGCCAGCAGCGCCACCAGAGCGCCCGCAAGCACCCAACTCATGTGGGCAAAATTGTGCAGGGTGATGGCGATCCAGTAGGTTCCCGCCGCAAAGGCAGCAAAGCCGAAGGCGTAGCCCATGCCCGCTGCGGCCCTGGCGCTGCGGGCATGGGCACTCACCAGGAACAATCCCGCCAGAAGCACGAAGGCCAGAAAGGCATAATCGAAGGGGGCAAAGGCCAAGGGCCAGAGCGCGCCCATGAACATCGCCAAAAGCACGCGCCAGGCCGTGCCTGGTCGCGCCTTGGTCTGTACCGTCACGCTTCCCGATGCCGCCATCCGAATCCCGTCTCCCGGTTGTGCCACTCTCTCCGATAATCGGCCATCAGGAAGGTTCCGCAGGCGCCATCACCTCCACCTCACGTGCTGCGCGCGGGAGGCTCAAACGCAGGATCTGAACCCGCTTACGATCGGCCCGCAGGACCTCCAGGCGCAGGCCGTCCACCATCACCACCTCACCGACCCGCGGTACATGCCCCAGGCGGTTGCTCAGCCAGCCACCCAAGGTATCGGCATACTCGTCGTCCAGGTTGGTATGGAACTGGGTGTTGAACTCCGGCAGGGTGATCACGGCGTTGACGAGAAAATCGCCATCCTCACGGGGCACCACCATCACGTCTTCTTCAATGTCGTACTCGTCCTCGATCTCGCCGACGATGATCTCCAGCACATCCTCGATGGTGATCAGTCCGGCAACGCCACCGTACTCATCCACCACCAGCGCCATGTGGTGACGACCCGTGCGGAACTCGTAGAGCAGATGATCCAGATGCTTGCTCTCGGGGATGAAGGTGGCGGGCCGCAGTAACTCCGTCAGCCGGGGCGGCTCCTGCCCCTGACCGCAGGCGCGCAAGAGATCCTTGGCCAGCAGAATGCCGCGCACATCGTCGCGATCGTTGCCCACCACCGGAAAACGGGAGTGCCCCACCTCCACCACCCGCGCGATGATCTCGGGGATGGGCAGGTCCAACTCGATGACTTCCATCTGGGCGCGTGGGATCATCACATCGCGCACGCTGAGTTCACCCATGCGGAAAATGCCATCCACCATCCGCGCCGCCTCGGCATCAATGACCTGACGCTCGCCGGCTTCACGGATCAGATCCAGCAAGGTGTCCTGATCTTCCACGTTCCCGCGCAGGGATTGGGTAAAACGCGCCCACCAACTGCGCGAGCGCTCGGGGCTACTTCGGTCTTCACTCATGGTCGGGGTTCTGATACGGGTCGGCCACACCCATTTGGGCCAGCAAGTGGGTTTCCAGCGCTTCCATCTCGGCGGCCTCTGCCGCCTCTTCGTGATCGAAGCCGAGGAGATGAAGGGTGCTGTGGATGAGCAGGTGACGATAGTGGTCCGCAGGCCGCTTGCCCTGCTCTACCGCTTCCCGCAGCACGATGGCGGGGGCGAGGACGATATCGCCCAGAAAGTCCTGACGATAGGGGCCCGCGCCGGATGGTGTCGGGAAGGACAGGCAGTTGGTGGGATAGGGCCGCTGCCGGAACTGGCCATTGAGTTCGGCCATGGCGGCGGCACCCACAAAGGCGAGACTGAGCCCAATGCGGACTCCGTCGCCGTTGGCCAGCCGCGGCGAGGGCACGGTCAAGGCCGCGGCAATGGCGGTGCGACAGAGGCGCTGCCCCGGCGGTGGCGGCAGATCCGGCTCGAGGCTCTCGTCCACGCGGCGGTAGAGGCGCAGGGCGGGCGTCACGAGGCCGTCTCGACAGTGCGGTCGTAGGCCTCGACGATGCGGGCCACCAGGGGATGGCGGACGACATCCGCGCTCTGGAAGAAGATCATCTCCACCCCGGCCATACCCCGTAGGATCTCGACGGCCTGAACGAGTCCCGAGGGCTGGCCGCGGGGCAGATCCACCTGGGTGACGTCGCCGGTGACCACCACCTTGGCGCCAAAGCCCATACGCGTCAGGAACATTTTCATCTGTTCGGGCGTCGTGTTCTGGGCTTCGTCCAGGATCACGAAGGCCTCGTTGAGGGTGCGCCCGCGCATGTAGGCCAGGGGTGCCACTTCGATGACCTGACGCTCCAGGAGCTTGCTGACCTTCTCGAAACCGAGCATCTCGTAGAGGGCGTCGTAGAGGGGACGCAGGTAGGGGTCGACCTTCTCGCTGAGGCTGCCGGGCAGAAAGCCCAGGCGCTCCCCGGCCTCCACCGCCGGGCGCACCAGCAACAGACGCTGTACCGACTCCTGACTCAGTGCTTCCACGGCAGCCGCCACGGCCAGATAGGTCTTGCCCGTGCCCGCCGGGCCGATGCCAAAGGTGAGGTCGTTGCGGCGGATGGCATCGAGATAGCGGCGCTGGCGCACGCCCCGACCGTGGACGACGCCCCTGCGCGTCTGCACGCCGGCACCGACGTCTCCAGCCTGGACTGCCTCGGCGTCGAGGCGCGCACCCTGGATACTGTGGTGTACCCACTGGGCGCTGAGACTGCGTCCTTGGCGCGCCTGTTGATAGAGTTGCAACAAGACCTGCTGGGCGGCCTGCACGGCTTCGGCGGGTCCACTGATGTGAAAGTGACTGCCTCGGGGAAGGACGATCACCCCCAACTGCGCCTCGATCTGCTTCAGATGGCTGTCCAGCTGCCCCGCCATCTCCGCCAACTGCGTCGAGGTGGCGAGGTCGGCGATGAACTCTGCCTGGGTCGTGGCGCCGCTACTGGGGGGCT
The DNA here is from genome assembly GCF_000175575.2 of Acidithiobacillus caldus ATCC 51756. Taxonomy (NCBI): domain Bacteria; kingdom Pseudomonadati; phylum Pseudomonadota; class Acidithiobacillia; order Acidithiobacillales; family Acidithiobacillaceae; genus Acidithiobacillus; species Acidithiobacillus caldus. Next base: position 559,580 of record NZ_CP005986.1, on the reverse strand, counting down.
CCGTTGCTGCCATCAGCCTGCCCGACGGACAGCCGCCGAGGGCTCCCATTCGCCCCGCAGACTGTTGGCCAGGGCAGCGGTTATCCGTATGGGCAGCATCTGGCCGCTGAGGTTGGCGGGTCCGGCAAAGTTGACGGAACGATTGCAGGAGGTCTTGCCCGTCCACTCGCACGGATCCCGGCGCGAGGGACCGGTGACGAGCACGTCCTGGACTGTGCCCACCAGGGCTTCGCTGTAGGCCCGGGCAAGGCCATGGATCCGCCCCTGCAATATCGCCAGCCGCTCGTCCTTGACGCCTTCGGGAACGCTGTCCTTGAGCTTCAGCGCCGGCGTATTGGGGCGCGGACTGTACTTGAAGGAAAAGGATTGATCGAAGCGCACCGCCTCGATGAGCTCCAGGGTCGCGGCAAAATCGGCATCCGTCTCACCCGGGAAGCCGACGATGAAATCCGAGGAGATGCGGATGTCACTGCGCGCCGCCCGCAACCGCGCAATCTTGTCCAGGTAACTGGCGACGCTGTGCTTGCGGTGCATGCGCCGCAGAATCCGATCGGAACCGCTCTGCACCGGCAGGTGCAGGTGGGCGGCAAGTATGGGGATGTCGCGATGGGCGGCGATGAGGCGATCGTCCAGGTTATTGGGATGGGAGGTGGTGTAGCGCAGACGCAGGAGATCGGGGATGCGCGCCAGACGCTCCAGCAGTTCGGCAAGGTCACCCTCGCCAATGAGGCCGGTGGCCCCGCGATAGGCATTGACGTTCTGCCCCAGCAGGGTAACCTCGCGCACCCCCTGATCCACCAGCTGGCGCACCTCGCGCAGGATATCGGGCATGGGCCGGCTGAACTCGCGCCCGCGGGTATGCGGCACCACACAGAACGTACAGAATTTGTCGCAGCCCTCTTGCACCGTGACGAAGGCCGTCGGACCCTCGCGCCCGGGACGCTGGGGCAGGCGATCGAATTTTTCGAGCTCGGGGAAGCGCAGATCCACCTGCGGCTGGCGCTGGGCACGGCAGGCATCGAGCATATCCGCCAAGCGATGCAGGGTCTGGGGACCGAAGACGATGTCGACGAAGGGCGCGCGCCGACGCAGGGATTCTCCCTCCTGACTGGCCACGCAGCCTCCCACGGCAATGATCACCTCGGGACGACTTTCCTTGAAGGGCCGCCAGAAACCCAGCTGGGTGTAGACCTTGTCCTCGGCCTTTTCGCGGATGGAACAGGTGTTGAGCACCAGTACGTCGGCGCGAGCGGGATCGTCGACCAGCTGTAGACCGTGACTCGCCGCCAGGAGCTCGCCAATGCGCTCCGAGTCGTACTCGTTCATCTGGCAACCGAAGGTCTTGATATATAAGTGCTGCAATGCTCGTCTCACGCCGCTACCCGAGGACAGATGATAGGGGGCGTGCCGATGCTTGACAAGGGCGGGCCCCGGTGTCCAGGCTCAGGTACCGCAGAAGGTCCGGTAGGGTCCCCAGTCCGTCGGCATGGGCTGACTGTAGCGAATACTGTCGGCACGGGCAGTGTAGGGATCCTCGAGGCGTGCGAGCAATGCCTGCAGGGGTCCGAGGTCCCCAGCGAACTGCGCCGCCGCCAACGCCTCCTCCACCAGATGGTTGCGCGGAATGTAGATGGGATTGCAGGCGTCCATGCGCGCTGCCACTCGTCGCCGATCTTCCCCCGTCGCATCGATGTGGCGCTGCCAGTCTTGCAGCCACGGATCCCAGGTGGCCGGTATGGGCTCCAGGCCCAAGTCGCGCTCGTCCGTCCCGCGCAGATGACTCGCCAGACGCCGAAAAGCCAAGGTGAAGTCCTCGGCTTCTTTCTGCAGGAGCTCCAGAAAGCGGTGAATCAGGGACACCGTGACCTCGTCCACACCCGCTGACGATGGGCGCAGACCGAGTTTGGCGGCAAAGATCCGCTGCCAATGCCGGGCAAAGACGTCCGGGAAGCGGTTGAGTTCCTCCGTGAGCAGGGCAATGGCATGCTCCTCGTCCGTATCGTCCACCAAGGGCACCAGACACTCGGCCAGCCGCACCAGATTCCACTGGGCGATGCGCGGCTGCTCGCCATAGGCATAGCGGCCACCGTGGTCGATGGAACTGAACACCGTAGCGGGGTCGTATCGGTCCATGAAGGCGCAGGGACCGTAATCGATGGTCTCTGCGGCAATACTCATATTGTCCGTATTCATCACACCGTGGATGAAGCCCACGGCCTGCCACCGGGCGATGAGTTCCGCCTGGCCCTCCAGTACCCGCCGCAGCAGGGCAAGATAGGGATTGGCCTCGGCGCGCAATTGCGGATAGTGGCGCTGGATGGTGTAGTCCGCCAGATCGCGGAGTTTCGCGAGGTCGTCCCGTACGGCCAGAAACTGGAAGGTACCGACCCGGATGTGGCTGCTCGCCACCCGACTGAGCACGGCGCCCGGTAGGGGGCGTTCCCTCTGTACAGCCTCGCCGGTGGCCACTACGGCCAAAGCCCGGGTGCTGGGGATGCCAAGGGCCGTCATGGCCTCGCCCATGAGGTATTCGCGCAGCATCGGCCCGAGCGCGGCCTTGCCATCGCCGCCGCGGGCAAAGGGGGTTGCTCCGGAACCCTTGAGGTGGAGATCCCACAATCGGCCGCTGGTATCGCGAATCTCCCCCAGGAGCAAGGCGCGACCGTCCCCCAACTGCGGATTGAAATGACCGAACTGGTGTCCGGCGTAGGCCAGGGCGATGGGTCGGGCCCCCGGTGGTAGCTGCCGGCCCGAGAGGAATTCGGCCAGGAGCGGCGTCGCGACATCACCAAGTCCCAGCTGCTCTGCCAGGGCTCGGTTGAACAGCACGAGGCGCGGCGCCGGCACGGGAGCGGGCTGCCAAGGCTGGTAGCAACCCGGCAGACGCTCGGCAAAACTGTGCTCAAAGGGGACGGGCCAGGGAAGACCGGCTACGGGCATGACAAAAAGACTCACGCAAACACAGGGCTCCTCAACCATGACAGAGATGAGGCCTGGCGCACAAGGGGTTCGCGCTGCTGGGGCAGGATCCCGCCGCGGACCGCTGCAGTGGCCGCGTCCATCCTCGGCACAGCGCCATGCGTACCCAGTTCGCTGGACGAATACTGCCGCCCGAGCGGCAGTGCTATGCTAGCGCCATGAATGACCGTCTTCGGGCCAATCCACAGCGGCTGCACAGACGTGGCTGTGCGACCGCCTGCACCTGCCGCAGCCATCGAGCCCTGTGGCGTTGGATCCGTCCGCCCCGGATACCCGCGCAGGATCACCCATGAACGCGGCGCCGTCACCGACGCCGCTACGCCGCAGCCGTCGCATTGCCCTGGCTCTCCTGCTGGCGGCTACCTTGCTCTTTCTCTTCTCGGCCTGGCGTGGCATGCAGGGTCCCTTTGCCTGGACGGGGGCTTTTGCCGAGGCCGCCATGGTTGGCGGCCTGGCAGACTGGTTTGCCGTGGTCGCCCTGTTTCGCCATCCCTTGGGCTTGCCCATACCGCACACGGCGATCTTGCCCCGCCAGCGTGAGCGTCTCAGCCGTCGTCTAGCCACCTTCATCCGCAGTCAATTTCTGCAGACGGAGGCGCTGGTCCAGATGCTTGCGCGACAGAATCCGGCTGCGCGCCTGGCGCGCTGGTTACACAGCCCGCGTCATCGGCACCTCGTGGCCCAGCAACTGCTGTCCCTGCTCCAGCGCAGTCTGGACACGGGCAGTGTCGAGCCTTTTCGCAGCGCCCTGCGCGGGTCCATTGGTCGCCAGCTGCAGACCCTGGATCTCGGTCCCTGGCTCGGCAAGCTGATGCAGATGCTGACCGCCCGAGGTCGCCACCAGGAACTGCTGGACGAGGGCATCCATCAGCTGCAAGACTGGCTCTCCCGCGCGTCGGTACAGGAACAACTCGCCGAGCAGATCGAAACGCTGCTGGAGCGGGCCTATCCCACCCTGTTCTCGTGGCTGGGCAGCGTGGTCGACCCGAGCAGCCTGTCCCACAATCTATCCCGCAACCTGGTGCGCGCCCTGCACGAACTCCTGACGGAGATCAGTGTCGACCCGGAGCACCCCCGAAGATTGGCCTTTGATGCCTGGGTCGGGCGCACGGCAATGCGCCTCCAGCAGGATCCGGACTGGCAGGCGGACATCCAGCGTTGGCAAGAACGCATCCTGAGCGATCCGGCCGTGCTGAGCTATGTCGACGCCATCGTCGCGGATCTCTGGCATTGGCTGGGTGACGATCTCGCCTCACCCAATTCCCGGCTGCGGCGCGCCATCGTCGGCTTTCTCGGACAGGTCGCACACTGGCTGGATACGCAGAGCAGCCTATGCGCTGCACTGGATGCCTATCTCCTCGACAGCGCCCGTTCACTGGCACCCGCGGTTCAGGAAAACCTGCAGCAGCACATCATCGCCACCATCGACGCCTGGCCGACGGCGGATATGGTGCGGCTGCTGGAGGACGGAATCGGTAGCGACCTGCAGTACATCCGCATCAACGGCACGTTGGTGGGGGGGTGCGTTGGCGTGCTCATCCACGCTACGGCCGTATTGGTCATGGGGGGAATCCCATGACACCCCCACCGCATCGCGATGCTTGCCCCGAGGGGGCCGAAATAGGCGGTGGAAACTGGACGGATTCGGCCAGAATCCCCCTTGCACGTGAAGACAAGGGCTATCGCTACGCGGATCTGCGAGACAGCCCGGTCGGGAACGATTCCTGCAGGGTCGCCGCACAAGGCAGCCTATCGTCCCCGTAAAAAGGAGGTTCACATGAAACGTCTCATGCTCGCTCTGCTCGCTTCCGGTGCCCTGCTGTGGGGTATGGACGCCGTGGCCGCCACGGCGGCACAGGCGCAGCAGGCCATCAACAGCGCCAAGGCCGCCATGGCCAAGACCGAGGCCATCCACTACCAGTGGCTTGCCACGCCCAAGCTCCTGGAAGCGGCCGAGGCAGCGTACAAGGCCGGCAAGTACGACGAGGCCGTGGCCAAGGCCGAGCACGCGCAGAAGCTTGCCGAACTGGCCTACGAGCAGGGTGAGTCGCAGGCGAAGAAATACGGTGTCCGTCTCACCAAGGAGGGGGTCAGCCTCGAGTGAGGGGACGCGGGCGGGCCATCCCTGCCCGCTCCACCAGCACTCCGCGGCTAGCTAGCCAAGCGCTGGCCTGCTGGGTCTTTTCCTCCCGCTTGGCACTGAACTCCAGCTGGACCCGAGCAACCTGGGGAAGCGCACCGGGGGCAGGTGCCTCGGTGCCGTACAGGCGTCGCCACAGATGGCGGGCGAGACCATCGTTCCCGTCGTACACCCGACAGCCGGGTCCCACCCAATCCCGAAACGCATCCTCCAACCAACAATAATGGGTGCAACCCAGAACCAGGCCCTTGGGTCGCAACTCCACGAAGTGCGGTAGCAGGCGCTCCCGCCAGTAGCTTTCGGCCTGAGCCCGCCAGTCGGTCGTCTGTGCCTCGACGATCTCCATCAGGCCGGGGCAGGCCACGGCACGCACCCGCTGCTGGGCCCCATCCATGCGCTGCAGCAGGGCGCGCAGCTTATCCCCCCGAACCGTCAGGGTCGTTGCCAGCAGCAGGATGGGCCCGCTCTCCACATCCAGGGCTTTTTTGATGGCCGGCTCGAGCCCCAGGATGGGCACCGGCGACTGCTCCCGCAGCGGTGCGGCAGCCGCGCTGGTGGCGGTGTTGCAGGCGAGCACCACGGCATCCACTCCGGCCGCCAGGAATCGCTCATAGGCTTCGGCCGTCCACCGGCGCACCACTTGGGGATCCTTGTCACCATAGGGGGCGTGGGCCACATCGCCAAAAAACCGGTATTCCGCCGAGGGTAGATAACGCAGGCAGGCGAGCAGTGTGCTCAGTCCACCCAGACCGGAATCGAAGACACCGATACGCACCGTCAGGACGCAGCACCCCCCACAGCACCGGGATCTGCGACCCCGGGGACCAAGCGCAGGGGCGATGGGAGTAAGACCGCCAGCGTCATCGTTCTAAGCGTCATCGTTTTAGGGGCGGCGGGGGTCGTCGTTGGCCAGCAGTGCCGCGCCGCGCATGCCCGCCAGGTCGTCGTTATTGCCGCGCTTGACCTCGACGGACCCGCGCAAGGCCGGGATCAGGTCCTGATCGAGACGGGCCAGAAAATCCTCGGCAAAACAGTCCCAGGCCGCACTGAGCCCGCCACCCACGCGCAGCAGCCCGATATCGGCCACCTTGAGGACGTGGGCCAGGGCCTGTCCCAGACACTGCCCAGCCAAGGCAAAGGCCGCGCGGGCCTCGGCATGCCCGTCACGCGCCATCTGAGCGATGACGGCGGGTTCCGGCGCGGTGCCCGTGGCCTCCACGTAACTGGCCTGCACGCCGCGCGCCGAGGCGTATTGCTCGAGGCAACCCTGATTACCGCAACCGCAGCGTCGTCCCCCCGGGACCACGATGAGGTGACCAATCTCCATGGCCGCCCCGTGCGCACCGCGCCAGGGCCGACAGTGATGCACCCAGCCGCCTCCCACACCCGTACCCAAACCCACGTAAAGGAGGTCCTGCAACTCCGGATGCACCTGCCGCTCTTCCCAGAACTCCCCGTAGGCCGCAGCGTTGGCGTCGTTCTCGGCAACGACCCGCAGACCAAGACGCTCCCCCAGTTCCCTTTGCAGCGCAAAATTCTCCAACTGGGGAATATTTGGAGATTTGAGCAGCACCCCGTCGTGATCGACGAAGCCCGGAAAGGCTAGCCCCACCCGCGCCACCTCGGGAAAATCCGGCAGGAGCTCGTGAATGCCCTCGCCAAGGGCCGTGAGCACGATTTCCCGGGCGGCCTCGGCATCGCTGGCCGCCGCGCAGCGCTGGCGCAGATCGACCTCGCGTCGCACACAACGCAGGCACTCCGCCCCACGGAAAACCCCGAAGCGCAGGTTGGTGCCGCCAACGTCGACGCCGATACACAGATTATCCGCCATGACCTTCCACCCTCCCCGTCAACACGCAGGTCCACTCCTGACCCAGCGCCACTGGCCAGTGCAAATCCAGTATCAGCGCCTGCATGATACGCTCGAAACCGGCCTCGGACTGGGAGATGGTCCAGTGCGGGCGAGCCTGCCAGGTAACGGGTCGGTCGATCCGTAATTCCAGATGCCCACCCAGGACGTCGTCCTCCAGAACGATACGGCTTGCAGAAGCCCCCGCAGCCGGGCTGCCCAGACCGCCCTGCAAGATGTCGTCCACCAGCAGCCGTCCGCCGGGGCCGTCGCAACTGGGCATGGCCAGATAGAGTCGGGTGGCGAAGCGCGTTTCCCCCGTGCCCGCGTCCTGCGGCGTGAGTCGATAATCCACCTGCAGGACCCCCCGGCGCAGTTGGTAGGCCTTGTGCACCAGGTGACTCGGAGCGCGGCTTGCAACAAAACGCAGCCCCTTGTTCTCACCGTCCATGCGGTACTCCAGACGGACATCCCCCAGGCTGTCGATGAAACTCTGACAGGGGATATCGTCGAAAACGAGATCCTCGGCACCGATCTGGGTCTTGAAGCTCACCCGGTCGTGGGCGGAGACGATACCTCCGTGCTCCGGCGCCACCGTGCTCGCACCCTGGCGGATCTTCTCATAGTAGGCCTCGTCCCGCCGCGCCAGGGTATCGGCAAAGTTGTGGCGACGGCCGTAATGGTCCCACTCGACGATGCTGGCGAAGGGCTCCGGGGCAACGATGATCTGGGCTTCGGCATCGTGGCAGAGCCACTCTTCGCGACCATCCAGATCGATGTCGAGGGCCGTGAGGGTCGGTCGTTTCCGCACCCCATCCAAAGCCGACTCCAGGGTCAGCAGGGCGTGATAGACCGCCCGGCGCAGATGGGGCAGGTAGATGCCGCCAAACAGTCCATGCCAATAGGCATCGTTGGCCTGAGCCGCGTGTAGGGCAGCGCGCATGACCGGGCTTTGACGCCGCCTGGGCAGCGCGTGAAAACGCGCCGACAGCTGTAGCATCCGCTTGTGCATCCAGTTGCCTTCGGGATAGCGACTCAGGAAATTCTTCCAGATGCCGCCACGAATCAGGGCCTTGCGCGCACCCAGACGGCCGGCGTCGCGCTCCTGCGCAAGGAGGGCTTCATACTGGCGCGCTGTCGCCGCCGGCAGGGTCCAGGCGTTCATCTCGGAGTAGGACACCGTAGGCAGATAGACGATCCCCATGGGTCGTTGCTGCGCCAGAAAATCGCTGTAGTGCATGGGGACGATACCCTCGTGGGCAAGGGCACCCTGGATGAACTGCTCGAGCCAGCCGCGACCATAGACCCAGTCGTGGGTCTCGGGCCAGAGACCAAATTTTTCGATGTCATCGAAATAGATGGCCGCCTGCCCGGCACGCCCGCCGATCTCGGCCACGGCCTGACTCGCCTCGGAAAAAGGCAGCAGGTAGCGCAGGCGCTCGGCAATGGGAAATACGTCGATGGCCTGGCCGTTTTCTTCCGTGCGATAGAAGCCGCCCAGGGCCTCGGGCGCCACCCCGGCGCAGAGGAAGTGGTAATCGTCCACCATCACGTAGTGGATGCCGGCGTCCACCAGAGCCGGCACCACACTGGGGTCCCACACCCGCTCCGTCAGCCAGGCACCACGGGGGCGCACCCCAAAGGCCTGCTCCAGACGCTCGCTCATGGCCTCCACCTGTTCCACTCGGTCCACGTAGGGGATGGCCGCCAGCACCGGTTCCGTATCGCCGGCGCCCACCAGCTCCGTCTGGCCGCGCGCCACCATGTCCGCCAGCAGCGCCGTGGTGGCCGGGTGGTGCTCCAGCAGGTAGCCCAGCAACCAGCCGCTGATGTGCACGGCGAAGGGGAACTCCGGGTAGCGCGACAAGACCTCGAGAAAGGGGTGATAACAGCGCGCCACGGCATCGTCGATGACCTCGGGGAAATTGCCGATGGGCTGGTGGGCATGTACTCCCAGGAGCAGGGGGGTCGCAGAGGGCATTCAGTCTCCTTGATGGTGGCTTCGGCGCATGGTGCCTCCCGCTTCCGCCGGCGCTCCACCCTGGCTGATGGGCTGATCCAACTCCGCCGGCGCGGCGAGGCCAAGAAGGCGATACAGCTCGCGCAGATGCGCGCGATAGAGGCGATCGAAATCGCGCACGGACTCCGCGGGATTGTAATCCCCAAACCACCAGAACCAGTCCGAGCCCTCGCACAGGGCCAGTTGCTTGCGTACTCGGTTCTGCTGTTCCGGCGCAAGGGCCGGGAGGTGCTCGTCCACGGCCTTCTTCGCACTGCAGAGCAGATCCCAGGCGCGGTTTTTGGCAGGATCACCAATCCAGGTGGAAAAACTGCCGTAGACCCAGCTGCCAGCGGCCAGCTGCGGCAGAACCGCGTAGGCCTCGGGATGATCGCGCACAAAATCGCGGAAGGTGCAGAGTTGCAGGTGGGGGTGATTGGCCAGGGCGCGGTAGAGTTCGGAGAGGAAGTAGTAGCCGTTGTAGGGGTAGTACTCCCAGGCATTCTCTCCGTCCAGGATGATGCTCACCACCGGGAAGGCCTGATTTTCCGTGGCCCGCCAGATGGCTTCCAGACGCTGGACGAAATCGGTGACGGCATCGTGGCCAAACCAGCTTTTGTAGTCGAAGCCGATGGCATCGGACAGGGCATCGTCGCGGAAGAATATCCACGGTCCCTCGCCACGCAGGCGGTAGGGACGGTAAAGATAGTCGTGACGTTCCCGGGCGGGCGCATCGCCGGCCTCGCTGCGACTTAGGCTGCGGGCGAGAATCCCCTCGCCGGTGGCGGTCCATTGCAGACCCTTGCCCGCCAGAATCTCCACGAAGGGGGCAGAGATACCGCCCTCCGCCGGCCACAGGCCCTGTGGCGGCATCCCAAAATCCTGACGGTGCCGGTCGAGAGCCGCATCCACCTGCCAATGCACGCGCGCTTCACCACCGGGATAGGCTGGACAGTTGGGCAGCTGGGCATCGGGCTCACCATCCCGGGCAGCGGCAAAATCCAGCAGCAGAGGAGCAATGGGGTGCTCGTAGGGGGTCGTGGAGATCTCGATGCGGCCACTGGCTACCAGCGCCCGGTAGCGGGGCAAGAGACCCGCGAGGAGATCGCCGATGCAGCGCAGCAGGTTCTGCCGATCTTCCCAGCTATAGCCCGAGCCCTTGGCCATGAGTTCCTGAATCAGGGGTGTCTGCCGCCGCACGGTCTCGCCGGTCCAGGCCAGGTGATACCAGACCACCAGGTCGGCCACATACTGCACCGACAGGTAATCCACCATTTCGCTGGCGTCCTGGCGAATGAACTGCCAAAGCTCGTATAGGCGGCGAAAGCCCGGAAAGGGATTGAGCATGTGCTCTCGATCCAGCCGAAAACACTGCTCCAGCAGGTAGTGGCGGACATCCGCCGCCAGGTTCTCGAGATCTTCGCTGGCCAGGACGCGAAGCAGTGGGTCACGGAAGCGGCCCTCGGCAAACTGCTCGACATAATCCTGCAACTGCTCCACCAGCACCGGGACGAAGTTGAAGACCGCCCGCGCCGCGGGGTTCTCCTCCAGGTGCGCCACCATATCGGTGTAGTCCTTGCAGGCGTGCAGATAGGTCCACGGGTACCGGTACTCGCCATGGCCATCCCGGTAGTCGGGCTGATGCATGTGCCAGCAGAGTATGACGTGCAAGGCCCGGGCCGGTGGCATGGCTTATCTCACGAAGTGCAGTTGTTGCCCCAGAGATTCCGGGGTAATGAGGGTGACGCCACCGGGAGTCCGATGAAAACGCCGGGCATCCTCCACCGGGTCCTCACCCACCACGAGCCCCGGTGGAATGATGGCGCCTTTCTCCACCACCACCTTGCGTAGCCGTGCGCCCTCCCCCATGCGCACGTTGGGCAGGATCACCGAATCCTCCACCAGGGTATTGCCATCGTTGACGCGCACGTTGGAAAAGAGCAGGGAGCGCCGGACGGTGGCACCACTGATGATGCAGCCTCCCGACACCAGACTGTCCAGGGCCACACCGCGTCTGCCCTCGTCGTCGAAGACGAACTTGGCGGGCGGCAACTGCTCCTGATAAGTCCAGATGGGCCAGCGGCTGTCGTAGAGGTCGAGATCGGGTGTGACGTGCACGAGATCGATGTTCGCCGCCCAGTAGGCATCGATGGTACCCACATCCCGCCAATAACAGCGCTGCGGGTTGCCACTGCCGGCGCTGGAAATGCAGCTGTGGCGAAAGCGGTGGGCAATCACCCGATAGCGCGGCACCATGTAGGGAATGAGGTCGTGACCAAAGTCGTGGCTGGATTGCGGATCGTCGGCATCGCGGATCAACTGCTCGTACAGGAAATCCGTATTGAAGACGTAGATGCCCATACTGGCCAGGGCGCGATCGGACTGCCCGGGAATGGGGACGGGTTCGGCAGGTTTCTCCGTGAAGGCCACCACCCGATCCTCATGATTGACGGACATCACCCCAAAACTGCGCGCCTCCTCTAGACCCACCTCGATACAGGCTACGGTCATATCCGCCTGGGTCTGCACGTGCTCGGCCAACATCTGCCCGTAATCCATGCGATAGATGTGATCGCCCGCCAGAATCACCACATAGCGGGGCCGGTGCGCGCGCAGGATGTCGATGTTCTGGAAGATGGCGTCGGCAGTACCTTTGTACCAGCCGGTGTTCATACGCTGCTGGGCGGGCAGAATCTCGATGAATTCACTGAATTCGCCGCGCAAGAAACCCCAGCCGAGCTGCAGGTGGCGGATGAGGCTGTGCGCCTTGTATTGGGTCAGGACACCCACCCGGCGGATGCCGGAGTTGATGCAGTTGGACAGACAGAAATCGATGATACGGAACTTGCCGCCGAAAGGTACCGCCGGCTTGGCACGCCAGTCCGTGAGCGGTCCCAGACGACTGCCGCGCCCCCCGGCGAGGACCAGCGCCAGGGAGTTCTTGGTCAGATTACTGACGAAGCGCGGGGAGTTGGCGACACCGGTGATTCCATCCTCAGACATGGCAGCCCTCCTCCCATTGCGTCCCAATGCAAGCTTCTGAACACAGTATAGCCTGTGCTGCCTATTCTCAGCGGCAACCCCCCGGCTAGGCCTGGCCAAACGCCTGAGCGCCCACGCTGACGTTAACCGAAGGACAGCGAGGCTGGCAAGGCCAGAATGAAGACGCCTGGGCGCCGCCGTGCTAGTCTCAACAGACTCCCGCAGCGGCGGGTCCGAAGACGAGGAACCGCATGAGCACGACCCCCAGCAGACCCGGCTTCTGGCATTTCACCCGCGAATTCTTGCGCGACCCCCGCGCCATCGGCGCCGTTTTTCCCAGCTCCCCCTACCTCGCCCGCAAGATGGCGGCCCTGGTCCCCGAGGGTGAAGGCCTGGTGCTGGAGCTCGGGCCCGGCCTTGGGCCCGTGACCCGCGCGCTCCTGGAACGCGGTATCGCGCCAGCGGACCTCGTTCTCGTGGAACGCTCCCCTCGCATGGTCGCCCACCTGCGCCAGCGCTTCCCGGGGGTCGAGGTCATCGAGGGCGACGCTGCGCGCCTTGGCGACTACCTCCACCAGCGCGGCCCTGCCCGCGCCATCGTTTCCAGCCTGCCGCTGCGCAGTATGCCAAGCTCCCTGGTGCAGCAGATTCTGGACCAGTTCCCCGCCATCGGCCGCGCCGGCACCGTGTTCATCCAGTTCACCTACCACTCCAGAAGCTCCTGTCAGGCGATAATCCCACAGGTGTTCGTGCACGATGGCCGCCACTTCATCTGGCGCAATCTACCGCCGGCACGGGTAGACCGCTTTTCCCTCAGGCATCCGGACGCCTGAGCAGGTCGGTCGGAGCCTCGGCCCAGCGCCGCAGCGGGTGTTGGTCCAGCTCCGGCTGCAGGGTGACGTGGGCGATACCAAAGTGCTCCGCCAAGAGCTCCTGCTCCCGACTGAGGATATCCGGCCAGAGCGCAAGCTCTCGCAACTGTAGGTGCGCCGACAGGGCCAGGCGGTCACTGGCGATGGCCCAGATGTGCAGATCGTGCACGGATTCCACCCCGGGCACCGCCGCCATGGCCTTACCCACCGCCTCCAACTGCACACCGCGTGGCGTCCCCTCCAGAAGCACGTGGATGGTCTCGCGCAGCAGCCGCAAACTGGAAAAGAGGATCAGTGCGCCGATGAAGAGCGACAGGATGGGGTCGATGGGATCCCAGCCGGTGCTGACGATGACCACACCGGCGACGATGGCAGCCAAGGAACCCAAAAGATCTCCGAGTACGTGCAACAGGGCCGCACGCTGGTTGAAGGAGTGCGCCTCCTTCATGAGCAGGAGGGCGATGGCAAGGTTCAGGAGAAAACCGAAGGCGGCAACGCCGATGACCACGGGTCCATCCACCGCCTCTGGGTACAGCAGACGGCGCACGGCCTCGACACCGATGGCCGAGACGATACCCAACATCAGTAGCACGTTGAAAACCGCCGCCAGCACCTCCACGCGTCCCAGACCAAAACTGTGGCGCGGCGATGGGGGACGCTGTCCCAGGCGCGCCGCCAGAGCCGCCAGGCCCAGCGCCACGCCATCGGTGAGCATGTGTCCGGCATCGCCGAGGAGCGCCATGGAGTCGGCACGCCAGCCAGCCACGGCTTCGATGAGTGCGTAGCTGAGAATGAGCAGAAGGCTCCAGAGCAGAGCGCGCCCACCGCCGGCCACATTGTGCCCATGGCGGTGCTGGTGATGGTCGTGCCCATGGGGGTGCCCAAGGCTGCCGACGGGCTGCGCCTTCGTCGATGTCATGGACGTGCTGGAATGGACCACGGATGCCCCCAGAACCCTGCGATTTCTGCCTATTCTCGCCCCTCGCGCACCATCGCGCCAGAGCCGAGCACGGAAGCGGTCCACGATTGACCCTGTGGACAAAAGTCTGGAATATCCGAGCCCATGCGATCGCGTCTCCAACCCCGCCGCTACGGACCCCGAGGGCTCTGGCCTTGGCTTGCCTTGCCCGCCTCCCTCACCGCCGCCCTGCGTCGCGCCTATGGCTCGGACCCGCACTGGCCGCGCGCGCAGCTGCTGGCCAGCGGTCGCAGTCGCCCTAGCCCTGCGGAGGCCAGATGGCTGGGCCTCGGTCGGCGGAGTGCCGTCTTCTGGCGGGAGGTCCTGCTGCACGGTCCCGATCCACGGCACCCCGCCATCCGCGCACGTACCTGCTTTGCGCTGAACGCCATTGGGCGGGGTCTGCGACCGCTGACGCGACACGGCAGCCGCCCCATCGGCAACACCCTCTTCCGTCACCGGCGCCTGCGCCGGGGGCCCTTGCACATCCACTGTACCCCGGCCTGGGGCCAGAACCGGCGTTGGTGGCGCCACTCCCTGTTGTGGCGCGGCAATACCCGGGTACTGGTCATAGAGCACTTCCTGCCGGATCTGCCCACCTGGCGTGGGCGGGGAAGGAACTGACGATGCTTGCCCACCCCGACAAACTGCGCGCCTACGCCGCCCTGATGCGTATCGATCGCCCCATAGGCGTGCTCCTGCTGCTCTGGCCAACCTACTGGGCCCTGTGGCTCGCTGCCGGCGGCAATCCCCCCCTTGGACTTTTTCTGATTTTCACGATGGGTACCTGGCTCATGCGTGCCGCAGGCTGCGTGATCAACGACTTTTTCGATCGCGATTTTGACCGTCAGGTGGCCCGCACCTGCCAGCGCCCCCTTGCCGCTGGCCAGATCACCCGGCGTGAGGCCTTGGTGCTGTTCATCCTGCTCCTGCTTCTGGCCGCAGCACTCCTGCCCTTTCTCAATCGCCTCACCATCCTCCTGGCACTGCCGGCGGTAGCCATCAGCATCGCCTATCCCCTGTTCAAGCGTTTCACGCACCTGCCCCAGGCCTTCCTGGGTATCGCCTTTTCCTTCGGTATTCCCATGGCCTTCGCCGCGGTCCTGGATCGGGTACCGAGCCTTGCCTGGTGGCTCATGCTTGCCAACTTCTGTTGGGTCATGGCCTACGATACCGCCTACGCCATGTCCGACCGCCCGGACGACCTCAAGGCCGGTGTGCGCTCCACCGCCATTCTTTTCGGCCGCTTCGACTGGCTGGCCATCGCACTCTTCGATGCGGCGGCAATCGTCATCCTTGCCGCCATCGGCCTGCACCAAAACCTGCACTGGCCCTTCTGGGTCGGGCTCAGCGCAGCGGCCCTGCTCATGGCCTTTCAGCAGCGCTGGCTCGACGGCGATCGCGACGCCGCCCTGCGCGCCTTTCTCCACAACAACTGGGTCGGGCTGGTGATCTTCTGGGGCATCAGCGCCGGTCTCGCGCACTGAACGGAAGGGCCGTTCATGAACGGAAACTTATACACAGTCTCGTTTGCCTGGAAGTCTCCACCGTCGATCCTGCTGATCCGCCAAGGGAAATTTTTTACTATCGGTTTTTCAATGAGTTATCTCTGCCTATTTTTTAGGCATGGCAAGCAAGCTCAAGGATGACAATGACTTTCGCCCTTTGTCACGGCTCTGCACACAGACCATCACGCAAACGGATTGCACGCTGGAGGTCGCCGTCTTTGCGCCGCTGCGGCAAACCTTCTCCTACCGCTGCAAGACACCGCCGCCGCCCACGGGCACGCGGGTACGCGTACCCTTTGGTCGCGGTCACCGCATCGGCATCGTCGTGGGCTACGGCCTCGAGCCCGCCGGGACGACGCTCAAGGACATCGATGCCATCCTCGACGACGAACCCCTGCTGACTCCCGCCCTCCAAAGCCTTCTGCACTTTGGCGCCAGCTACTATCAGCACCCTCTGGGGGAGGTCTGGGCCACGGCACTGCCGGCATTGCTCTGCCGCGGGCGTCCGCTGACCAGCGGGGAAGCTCCCAGGTACGCCTGCAACGAACCCAGCCCGGACGCCGCGACGCGCCTGGGGCCGCGCCAGACGGCTCTGCTGCAGCTACTACGGGAGGCGGGACCGCTGGGCCGACAGGAGCTCCCGGCAGCACTGCGCCCGGCCCTGCCGAGTTTGCTCGCCCGCGGCTGGCTGCGCGCGGAGGATGCGCCGGCACCGGTCCTCGACCTGCAGTCCTCACCCCATGCGCTCCACCCCGAACAGCGCGACGCCGTGACCGCGCTGCGCGCTGCCCGCGATTTTTCCGTCTTTCTGCTGGACGGGGTGACGGGCAGCGGTAAGACCGAGGTCTATCTGGAAACGGCCCGCTCCCATCTAGAAGCAGGTCAGCAAGTGCTTTTTTTGGTGCCGGAGATCGGTCTGACGCCGCAGCTTTTGGAACGCTGCCGCGCCCGGTTCGGCTCCGCGGTAGTGGCTAGCTACCACTCCGGCCAGAGTGAGGCGCAACGCCTGCGCGTCTGGCAGGGCGCGCGCAGCGGTCGGATCCGTCTCATCGTCGGCACCCGGTCCGCACTCTTCCTGCCGCTGGCCCGACCCGCCCTCATCGTCGTCGACGAAGAGCACGACCCCTCCTTCAAGCAGCAGAGCGGTTGGCTCTACTCGGCTCGGGATCTGGCCATCCGGCGCGCACAGCTGGAGTCCATACCCATCGTCCTCGGCTCTGCCACACCTTCACTGGAAAGCCTGCATAACGCTCACATCGGCAAGTATAGGCACCTGAGGCTGCGTCAACGCGCCACCGCCATGAACCTGCCCCCCATGACCATCCTGCCCATGCGGCGGCGCCTCCTGCAGGCTGGCCTATCCGTGGATCTGCTGCAGGCCTGTACCCAGACCCTGGAAGCCGGGCATCAGGTCCTGCTTTTTCTGAACCGGCGCGGCTACGCCCCGGCACTCCTGTGCCACGATTGCGGCAGCGCCCTGTTCTGCCCACGTTGCAGCGCCCCCATGACCTGGCATCGCCAAGCCGGCCGCCTGCGCTGCCACCACTGTGGGCATGAAGAGGGGCATCCCCATCAGTGTCCCCAGTGCGCCAGCGTCGACCTGCGCCCCGTGGGTGCCGGTACCGAGCAGCTGGAGGATTACCTGGGGCAACGCTTCCCGGGGGTCCCGGTGTTACGCATCGATCGCGACTGCATTACCCAGACTGGTCAGTTGGAGGCAGTGCTGGCCCAGGTCCATCACAGCGGCCCGGCCATCCTTATCGGCACCCAGATGCTCGCCAAGGGACACCATTTTCCCAGGGTGACTCTGGTGGGCATCGTCAACGTCGACCAGAGCCTTTTCAGTGCCGACTTTCGGGCCACCGAACGACTGGCCCAGACCGTCCTGCAAGTGGCAGGACGTGCCGGACGCGGCAGTGTGCCTGGTCGGGCCCTGCTCCAGAGCCACGTCCCCGAGCATCCGCTGCTGGCGCTCCTGCAGGCTGGCGATTACACCGCCATCGCCCAGCACCTGCTCGAAGAACGCCGCGTGGCCCGGCTGCCGCCCTTTCGTGCCTTGGCATTGTTACGTGCCGAAGCCCATCGCCTCGATCGCGTACAGAGCTTCTTGGCGGCCGCGGCTGAGCGGGCACCGTCCGGGCTCGAGATCAGCGGTCCCTTTCCGAGCCTCCTCGAACGCCGTGCCGGCTTTCATCGCGCCGAGCTCTGGCTCGAGGCAGCCCGTCGCAGCGAGCTCCAGCGCGCCCTGAAACACTGGCTGCCGCAGCTTGGCACCCGCCCCGAGAGTCGGCGTGTGCGTTGGGTCGTGGACGTCGATCCCCTCAACTTCTGACCTGCAGATCCCGAAGACCGCTCGCACTCCTTTGTCGACGGTGACCTTTTCGACTAATCTAGCGCGACAAGGACAAGGGCCAAAGGAGTCGTAATGGCAGCAAAACGGAGTCCCCGCGCGCAATCCACCGCAGTTGCCCGCAGCCTCCTCTACGTCGGTCCCCGCGCCATCATCGCCAGCTCCCTGGCCGAGCTGGAATCCGCGGGCTGGGGCATGTCCTTCGCCGCCCACATCGACGACGCCCCTGGCGCCCTGAGCAAAATCCGGCCAGCCGCCGCCGTCATCGGCTTCGATGAAAAGGATCTCCTCACCAGCGGTCAGAAGATCGAGTCCATCATCGCCCACCACCCCCACCTGCGCTGGATTGCGCTGCTGCCGCGCAAGGCCCTGGAAGACACCAGCATCCGCAAGCTCATCGGCAGTGCCTTTTACGACTATCACACGCAGCCCATCAACACCGCCCGGCTCCTGGTGATCCTGGGCCACGCTGCAGGGATGGCCGAGATTGCCGAGGACGCCCTGTATATAGCGCCACACGAACCCGGCGCCAGCAAGGAAGTGGAGATGGTGGGCGCAAGCCCGGTGATGCAGCAGATCTACCAGGACATACGCAAGGTCGCCTCCACCGATGCCCCGGTACTCATTACGGGCGAGAGCGGCACCGGCAAGGAACTGGCCGCCCAGGCCATTCATGAGCGCTCCAGCCGCAAGGACGGCCCCTTCGTTGCCGTCAACTGCGGCGCGCTGCCCGCCAATCTCATCCACTCCGAGCTTTTCGGCCACGAGAAGGGCTCCTTCACCGGTGCCCACGAGCGCAAGATCGGGCGCATCGAAAGCGCCTCGGGCGGTACCCTCTTCCTGGACGAGATCGGCGACCTTCCCCTGGACCTGCAGGTCAATCTGCTGCGTTTCCTGCAGGAGCAGACCATTCAGCGCGTGGGCGGGCGCGAAGACATCGCGGTGGACGTGCGCGTGCTGGCCGCTACCCACGTCGATCTCGAAAAAGCCATACAGCTGGGCAACTTCCGGCAAGACCTCTATTACCGCCTCAATGTCCTGCAGATCCGGATGCCGCCGCTGCGCGATCGCGAGGGCGACATACCCCTGCTCGCCCAGTACGTCTTCAACCGCTTTGCCGACGAGCGCGGCCAGCGCGTCAAGGGCTTCAGCGAAGATGCCCTGCAGATCATGGCCAACTACGACTGGCCCGGAAACATCCGCGAGCTCATCAACCGCGTGCGCCGCGCCATGGTCATGTGCGACAAGTTCCTCATCACCGCCGCCGACCTTGGCCTGGAACGGCGCCGCAATTCCCGCATTCGCGTTTCCCTCAACCAAGCGCGCGACCTGGCGGAGCGCGACGCCATCCGCTCGGCCCTGGCGGACAACTTGGGCAGCGTCACCCGCGCCGCCGAACAACTGCAGATCTCCCGGGTCTCGCTGTACCGATTGATGGAAAAGCACGGCATCACCCCGCCGACCCAGAAAAGCTGAACCATCCACCCCGCCTGTACAAGTGCAAGTTCTCTTCCATATAAGCACTTAGCGGCGAGAGGCGGCATTTGTATCGCATGCTTTACAAACACCGACTGCCGCTTGCTATCCGATGGATTCCCAAAGGAAAACCATCGCTTTGCGGAGCCTGAGCGCACGCCGCGCCACGGCGACGTCTCAAAAATGAAACCCCCACGGCGTCCCCGCACCCGGGAGACGAGGCTCTACACCAGAATTTTCAGCACCTTATCCCTTTGGCACGGCGCTTGCTAAGGTAGTGGCGAACCATCTTGAGGACTTCGCCATGCTGCTCCAGATGCACCGTTCCAGAAGCCGACTGTGGATGCTCCTAGCCGCCGCCAGTACCGCCTGTTGGAGCATCGCCAGCGTCGCCGCCCCGGCACTCCCGGGAATCCAGGCCGAAGCGCTCAACAACCAGCACCTGGCCCAAGTCAACGGTAAAGGGATCCCCGTGAACCTCCCCAAACTCATCCACCAAAACGGCAACGGTGTCGTGCTCTGGGATGAGCTTCAAGGTAAGGGGGGTAACAGCATCAGTATGCAAAGTGGCGGCGCCAACCTGCAAAGTGCCTCCATGCGCGTCGGTCAATAGGGTTTCCGCACACATCCGGGAGAACGATTCATGTCCAGCCAACGCTTTATCGGAATCGCCATCGCCCTGCTGTCCGGGTCGGTGAGCCCCATGCTCTACGCTGCTCCAGCGGTACTGGGCAATTCCCTGAGCTCCATCATCTCCGACAACGCCATGAGCAACGTGCGCGGCGCAACCATGGCCAATCTGGCTGCGGGCAACGATAACCTGCAAGCGAACGTCGCCAGCGTCATCATGAGCCCCAACGGCCAGGGTGTGAACGCACCGGATGCCGTCGTGCAGAAGAACCAAGTCAAGTCTGGCAGCCCGTCCGTGACCAGCCAGAGCACGCAGATCACCGGCAACGCCCTCAACAATGCGACGGGCATCCTCGCCATCAATCAGGCTGCAGGTTCCGCCAACCGCGAGAGCAATCAGCTCGGCATCGTCCTCGGCGCGTCACAGCCTGTGACCAACGCGGTGCTAGCCACCAGCCTGCCCAGCATCTCGGGCAGCACCCTGAACAAGACCACAAAGGAAGACATGCCTCTGAATCATTCTCAGCAATCAAGCTCTAACTCTCTGTGAGGCATAGAGAAAGGAGGTCTGAGATGAAAGCTGAAGCGACGAACCTCTTGCAGTGGCAAGCGCGGTTTGGCACGGAAGAGGCCTGCTTGGAGGCGCTGAAACAAAAGCGCTGGCCCGAGGGGTTTCGATGTCCGAAATGCGGCCATGACCGCGGATACTGGATCGCCGGACGAAAACTCTTTCAGTGCGGGCACTGTCGCCATCAGACCTCGGTGACGGCCGGCACAATTTTTCATTCGTCCAATGTGCCCCTGGTGCAATGGTTCCTGGCCATCTATTTGATGGCGAGCGACAAGGGCGGATTGTCCGCCCTGCGGCTGTCGAAGCAGATTGGGGTCTCCTGGATCACGGCTCACCGGATGTTGCGCCGCATGCGCCGCGCCATGGGCGATCGCGACAGTCTGTATCGCTTGGAAGGGCTGGTAGAGTTGGACGATGCCTTTGTCGGTGGACGCCGGTCTGGGGGGAAGAGCGGTCGAGGGGCCGAAGGCAAAACACCGATCTTGGTTGCCGTGGAAAACCGGGGCAAGAAGGCGGGCTTTATTGCCATCGAGACGACGCCTTCGGTCTCTGCCGACCGGATTCGCGAATTCGCGCGGCGACGCTTGCGCCCCAAGCAACCTACCCGCACCGACGGCTTAATAGCGCTGCGAGTTCTCGGAGAGAGCCAAGAGCATGAGGGGCGCGTGACCAAACCGCATCAGGTGGACGAGTGGTTGCCGTGGGTACACATCGCCATTGGTAACCTCAAGGCCTTTCTTTTGGGCACATTCCATGGGGTATCCGGCAAATATCTGCAGGAATATCTGAACGAGTTTGTCTATCGCTTCAATCGCCGTTTCTGGGAGCCAGAACTGCCCCTGAGGTTGCTCAATGCCTGTATGGAACATATCCCGGTCCGGCTTGTTGCTGAGAAAGGTTAACAGGCATGAAGGAAGAAGTCACCAGCGTTGCGGTCGCAGCGACCGCCTTCAAAGGCGCCGGAGGCATTGCCCAGGTGAACCAGGTATCGGGTTCAGGCAATGCCTCGGCAAACAGTTTCGCTCTCGGGGTCGCGCCCGGAGCGTTGCAGTAGCAAGCAGTGAAGTAGTTGAACCGTCAGTCCATACCTCACCATAGGAGAGTACCATGAACAGCATCCGTAAGTTAAGCCCCATCGCCATCGCCGTCGCTGCCCTCGTGGCCGCCCCCTTGGCTTTCGCTGGCGCGAGTGTCAGCAATGGTCAGACCAGCGCTATGAACTACCAAGGCTCCATGTTCAACGCCACCGGCAATGCCGTCCTCACGGACAATGCGGGCCAGAACGCCAGCGGCAACATCGGCTTCAACATCGCCACCGGCTCTCAGAACCAGCAGGCCAATGCCGGCGCCCTGTCCTCCAACACCAACATCGACGACGCGGCCGCCTCCAATGCCAACGTCACTGCCGGTCAGGCTGAGATTCTGGATTATGCTTGGCAGGTGATGAACGGTGCCAATGCCGTTGACTTCATCGGTAACGCCCTCCAGGGTGCCTCTGGCAACATCGGCGTCAACATGACCTCTGGCATCTTCAACCAGCAGGGCAACAACATGGCGGCGTCTTCTGCCAAGTACTCCGACTACGCCAATGCCGGAGTAAACGCTGGGCAAACCTCCATGCTGAACAGCAACCACAGCAACTTGAATTACGGTTACGAGGTTCGCGGCAGCAATGAGACGGGCCTCTACGGCAACGTCCTGAGCAATGCCAGTGGCAACATCGGCGTCAATGAAGCAGCGGGCATCAGCAACCAGCAGAGCAACAGCCTGGCCATTGCCACTGCGGCCAATGACGACAGCGAGGGCTATCCCATCGGCTCCACGGCCAATGTGAGCGCGACCCAGACCATGGCTCTGGATGGTACCACCCAGGGTAGCCACTACTGGTGGAATTGGTCCTACGTCAACAACGCGGCTGGCTTGGGCAGCAACGCGCTGGAAGGTGCCTCCGGTAACATCGGCGCCAACATGGCCTCCGGCAACAGTAACCAGCAGAGCAACAACACCGCTCTGAGCGCCACCAGCAACGCCAAGAACAGCACCACCGACTACGCCGACGCGACGGCCGGTGCCAACCAGCTGGCTGCTGGCAACGGCACCATGGACACCGGCGTGCAGGATAGCGCGACTGTCAATGGCAACGCCGCCCAGAATGCCTCTGGCAACATCGCCATCAACGTGGTGGCCGGTGCGCAGAACCAGCAGGAGAACGGTCTGGCCATGGCCTCCATCGCCTCGCCCAAGGCCATGGGCAACGCCTCCGCTCCTGTCCAGCAGGTGGCTTACTACAATGGCGGTGAGACCGTCGGCTCCATGTACAACAGCGAAGTCAGTGGTAACGCCCTCGCCGGCGCTTCCGGCAACATCGGCCTGAACGTGGCTACCGGCAACGGCAACCAGCAGGTCAACACCCTGGCCATCGCCAGCGCGACCAAGTAATCCACTTGGTCTCTGCCACCCCCGCGGGGGTGGCAGTTTTCGGTTTTGATCGACGGGAGCCTGCCATGGTATTACGGTCTACCATTTTTCAGATCCTGGGCGCCGGCAGTATTGCGGCGACTTTGATGCTGCAGAGTTCCCCCCTATTCGCAGCACCCTTCGGCAACGTCATCCCCGGTGCCGGCGTGCTGAACATTCCCATACGCAGCATGGTGGGAATGCACTTCATCCACGTGGTGCGCCAGCACACGGATTTTTCCTGTGGCGCGGCATCCCTTGCCACCATCCTCAAGTACGGCTTTGGCCAGGATGTGACGGAAGAGTCGGTGATGAAGGGACTATTCACCGTCAGCAATCCCGAGGAGGTCAAGAAAGTCGGCTTTTCCTTGTTGGATTTGAAACGCTACGTGGAAAAAATCGGACTAAAAGGCGAGGGCTATGTGGTAACGCCCGCAGAACTAGAAAACATTCACATCCCCGTCATCGTCTTGCTGGATCTTGGGGGCTATAAGCATTTTGTAGTACTGGAGAAAACCGGCCCGGAGCACGTCTACCTGGCCGATCCCGCCCTGGGCAATCGGGTCATGCCCAAGGCGCAGTTCCTGAAGGATTGGAACAAGATCGTCTTTGCCGTATTTGGAAAGGGCTTTGAGCCCAACTCCGTGTTGTTGACCCCGGTAGAAGCACCCAGTGCCATGCGCCTTTTGCATGGTCAATTACCCAAAGTTCCGCTGCAACCTGCTCATTTTGGTTACGATGTCGCCAAATACTTTTGATATATCGAGGAAGCCATCATGCACACTTTAAGCTGGAAATCGTCTCTCGTTGTGACTGGTCTGTGTTTGCTTCCCACTGGCGCTGCCTTGGCTCAGACTCTGGTGCCCGGAAGCCCCATCGCTGGTCCTACTGTTCCGGATCCCGTGCTCGCCAAGGTCGTGGGTAAGGGCGTCATCGGCGGCAAGATCGTGTATTTTGGGGTGGAGATGCAGACCAACTGGACCAGTACCGCTGGCAAAACACCCATGAGCATGAGCAGCAACCTCAACGTTGCCCTCAATAGCAACGGTACGACCTTCATGCCCACCATAACCTACAGCACCCAGGGCACCATACCGGGGCAGGTAGCTAATCCGGCCAGCCACATGGACGGCTCCGGCCTGCAGAACATTCAGGGTGTAACCCAGGCCATTCAGATCGGTGGCAACGACAATTCCGTCCAGAACGGCATGAGTCTCAACGTGATCAAGGGCGCGCCCTCCACCAGCGCGCCCCCGGCTGGAGTAAACGTCATGAGCAACTACGGCACGACCCAAACGGGCAATGTCACCATGACCGTCGCACCCGGTCAGCTCTCCATGCTCGTGGGCAATGGTGCCAACACCATCCAGCAGGGTATTGGCAGCAATGGCATTTTCCAGATGGCTCAGGTACAGAGCAACCTCAATGCCATCCAGAATAGCATGAAGCTCACCTTGGGTGTGGACCCAGCCAAAACCCCGAGTATCAATATCGCCCAGTTGGCGCCGGCGCTCATGCCGCAGGTGCCACAACCCTGATGGCAAGGTAATCGCGGATACCGCGTCATCCCAGGTGTCGTCTGAAAGCCCCCCGTGGGGCTTTCACTGCATGGGAGAAGCGTTACGTCATAATATAAGGAATTACTATCATGAATAACGAGAGTTCTACACGACTGGGAGAGGGAGCGCACGCCTGGACAGCAGAACCGGCCGGTTCCAGGTCTCTTGCGATGGATAGCGATCGGAGGGCCCCCGGTGGCACTCAGATCCATGAACGCAAGCCACCCCTATACATACCCGTGACGATCAAGTTCGTGCTTGCCCAGATTGGTGCAGTGCTCTGGGTGCTGTTCAGTTTCTGGATCGCCCTACCCTGGATAGACAATCTGGATAACGTCATCGGGCCGGTCCTGACCATCCTCATCATTCTGGGGGTGGCCATTCTGCCGGGCTACATATCGAGCTTCGTGTTTTTCAGCACCCTTCTGGATCGCAGGCCGGCACTGGCTGAAATCGCCCACTACCCTCCGGTCAGCATACTCATTGCCGCCTACAACGAGGAACACACCATTACCGACACCCTGCGCTCGGTGCTGTCCCAGTCCTACCAAGGCGACCTGGAAGTGATCGTCATCGACGATGGCTCCCAGGATCAGACAGCGGCGCAAGTAGAGGCCGTGGTGGATCCACGCCTGCGGCTGGTGCGCCAACCCGTCAATGGCGGCAAGGCCAGCGCCCTAAACACCGGCCTGCACCACGCCCGCCACGATCTCGTGATCACCGTGGATGCGGACACCTTTCTGTATAAGGACGCCCTGCGCTATCTGGTGGGACGTTACCTCTGCGATCCCTCCAACACCGCTGCCGTCGCCGGCGCCATCGCCGTGCGCAACTCCCGCAAAAGCTGGATCACGCGGCTGCAGGAGTGGGACTATTTCCACGGTATTGCCATCGTCAAACGCATCCAGAGCCTATATCAGGGCACTTTGGTGGCTCAGGGCGCATTTTCCCTCTACGAGAAATCGGTCCTTCTCGAGCTGGGTGGCTGGGCGCCGGTGGTGGGCGAGGATATCGTCCTGTCCTGGGGTATGCTGAGCAAGGGGTACCGGATCGGCTATGCCGAAAATGCGGTCGTCTTCACCAATGTCCCCGAAACCTATCGCCAACTCTTTCGCCAGCGGCGCCGCTGGGCGCGCGGAATGTTCGAGGCGCTACGCGCGCACCCAGAAATCCTCCTGACGCCCCGCATCACCCTGCAATTCGTCCTGGTCAATCTGCTCTTCCCCTTTCTGGACGTGAGCTATCTGTTGTTCTTCGTACCCGGGGTCATCGCCGCACTCTTTGGTTTCTTTCTCATCGCCGGGCCCATTACGCTTTTGCTCATTCCTCTAGCTGGTCTCAATAATCTCGTCATCTTCATCGTCCAAAGGCGCATGTTCAAGGAGCGTGGCCTGAAGGTACGCAAGAACCTTCGCGGCATGTTTCTCTATGTATTCTTATCGCAGCTGCTGATGAGTCCGGCCTCCATCGCCGGCTACGCCTCGGAGGTGCTGCGTCTGGGTAAGACCTGGGGGACCAAATGAACACCCGGCTCCCACGTGAATTGCTTTTGGGGGCTCTGTTGATGGCGACCACTGCCGTGGCAGCAGCGGATCCCGCCCATTCCATCCGTGCGGGTCGCACTGCCCTCGATGCCAATCACCCGCAAGAAGCCCTCAAGGCTTTCCAGCGCGCCCTGGATGAGATCGCTGTCGACCCCACGCGCTACGATTCCGATCGGGTCGCCGCCCTCGCCGGCAAGGGCTACGCGGCGCTGTGGCTGGGTAATGAGCACCAGGCCGAGTACAGCTATCGCAAAGGATTGGCCATCGCGCACTCGGAGGCCGACCGGAAAACCATGGCCGTCGGACTCACCCGTGCCCTTATTGGTGTGGGACGACCGCGCGAGGCCTACGATACCGCCGCACCCTACCGCAATATCAGTCACGAAGCCGCGCTGCAGGCTGCCATTGCCGCCAACCTTTTGGGCTGGAATGTGCTGGGCGCAGAGGATCTCAAAGACGCGGCGCCGGATGGCGCGTATCCCGGCCCCGACTGGCTCAAGGCACTCTATCGCTACGCCCACAGCTATGTGCAGTATGGCCTTGCCCCCAAGGTAAACGTGGGTATCCACTACAGCAGCGATATCGACCACAACATCAATCAGATCTACTCTGCGGACGTCCTCTGGCCCGGCAAGCTGTTGAGCGATCCCCAGTTGAATCCAACCTTCTGGCAACTGGGCTATCAGCAGACGCAGATCACGGATACGGCGGGACAAGTCGGCCTGAGCGCGATCCGCGGCGGCTGGAGCAGCACGCTGAATCGCAATTGGCAATACAGCGTCAACGCCGGTATCGGCACATCGGGACACTGGACCTATGGGACGGTGGACTCCCAACTCTATTACACGCCGGCGGACAGCTGGGGCCTGAATCTTGGCGTGGATCGTCAGCCCATCCGCACCTTTACGGCGGTTCAGAACCATATCCTGGTGAACACTGTAGATGCAGGCGGATTTTATCGGCTACGGAATGTCGGTACCGTCGGGGCCGATTATTTTCATCAGGCCTTCTCCGATGGCAATCAGCGCGACGGCGTCGTCATCAAAGCGACGCCCGAGTTCCTGAGCCTCGGGCGCTGGCCGGTGAGTCTGGGTATCCAAGGCTACTATCGTCAGTACCATAGCGGCGTGGTCCCGTACGACGGCTATTTCAATCCGCGTAACTACCGCGAGGCCATCGGCTATCTGGTTTACGTGCAGAAATTTTCGCCCTACTGGACACTGCGCTTCTACTCTGGCTTCGGCTCCCAAACCATAGACGGTACCACCTCCGGCGTCCGCGATTTCTTCGGCACCCTGAGTGGCCTGGTCGCACCGTACTGCGCCGTGAGTCTGACGGGTGGCTACAGCCAGATCGCCAACGCCTACGGCGGCGGCCCGGGATATCACCGAAGCTACATCGAGGCCAATCTGTCCATCCCCTTCTAGGCCCGCTCCCCGACAGGATGGAATGCGTGCGACGGCGGTGCCCCGCCATACGCTCGGAGCACCACCGTTGCGCGAGGCGGGTCACAGGTTATAGGGGATGGTCGCCGTCAACTGAAAATTGGGAGCACTGCTGGTTAGTCCAATGCCCAGGTTCATGATCAAGGAAGTATTCTGGGTAAAGGCGTAGGTGAGACCAAAATTAGCGACGGCCACATTGGCACCGCTGCCGACGATGGGGGTGAAAGCTCCTCCCAGCGCACGCACTTCGGTTTGGTCCTGGATACGATCCGCAAAAGAAGTGCTGATACTCAGACGGTCGTTGAGGGCGTAGGCCACACCCAGGCTGTACTGAAAGGCGTTACCCAGACGCACCTGGCCCGGTTGCACCACACCCTGCTGTGTGCTGATATCGGAAAAGGTTTTCTGCAGGTTGTAATAGTAGTTGATACTGCCAAAGAAAATGGCCGGGTCCGAGGTGGAGACGAAAGAGAGCCCCGGAGTGATGGTCCAGACGCCATTACCCGTGGGTAGTTTGGTGGGTACCTGCAGATTGGTGTTGTTCGGATCCGGCTGATAGACCTTGATACCGTACGGGCTGACACCACTCGGAGCGGTGACCAACAGGCTCGCGGTGAGGCTCGGCCAGTGCTTGCTCTCGTTGAGGAGTTGGTAATATCCACCAAAACTGACGTCGCCCAGGCGGGGACCACCCGAGGTGACCGTCGCCTCGCTCTGAGTATTCGAGGCAAAGTTCACACCGCCGATCTCGTAGGTACTCTGGCGGTAGACGATGGGAACGTTCAGCACCAACTGCAGGCGATTGTTGATGGGATAATAAGCAGATTCCGTAAAGGTATAGATACTCGATTTGACTTTGGAGACGTTGATATTACCGAGAAAGATCGCTCCCAGGGCCAGGAAGCCGTTGAGGTTGATGGTATTGGAATCGGAATAGGCGTAAGACGCACTGGATTGCAGGGTAATCTTGTTATAGAAAAAATCCGTATTCTGTTGCAGGATGGCCTTCTTGCTGGCCGACTCCGGCGGCGCCTTGAGGGTTGTGCCGTCATCGGCGTAGGCCTGAGTCCAGATCATCAGCGACGAAGATATCAGCAACACTCCCAGTTGCTGCTTGCGAGACGTAAGCATGTGCAATTTCTCCTTTATGATCCTCGCGCGAGGATAGCACAGGCAGCATAGGCAGCACATAGTGGTTTTGCCTTCACGTCCCGATGGCAGCGATAGGCCAAGCCGCTACCAGGAGGCAAAATCCTGAGTTGCGCGCGTCAATCCCGATGTAAAAGTGGTAGACGGTACACGCGCGATGTGGACCGCAGCATCGCACGACTGCAGATGGCGGCGGGTGTCTAGGATCGCTGCGCCGGAGCGTGGTGAATGCAGACATTTCCTTGCTTCGCCGGGCTCGCTGTGCCATGCTTGTCCATGGCCAGTTCGGCCATCTTTGATTATCTGGGGTGTAACATGGCGGTTGGTACAGTGAAGTGGTTCAATGACAGCAAGGGGTTTGGGTTCATCACGCCGGAAGATGGCAAGGAAGATGTCTTCGTGCATCACTCCGCCATCGAGGGCACTGGGTTCAAGACCCTCGCCGAGGGTGAGCGGGTGAGTTTTGAAGTGACCCGCGGCCCCAAGGGTCTGCAGGCTGAGAAGGTACGCCGGGCCTAAGAATCCGTGCAGGGCGGCGCTTGCCGCCCTCCCCCTCAGGGGAACACAGTTGGAACTGCAGTTGCTTTACCGGTTGTGCTTTGGCTGGCCGGTTTTTATTTGTCCTTAGCCCGCCACACGACGCTCCCCGCCTGCCATCACAGTCGCCCTTGCCAGGTCTCAGCGCTTGTCCCGCTCCTGCTTGCGCCGCGAAGGTTTTTTGACCTCCCTGCCGTCCGTCCTGCCATCTTCAGGGGTGCTCTTGCGCACCGACAACACGGGTCTTGCATCGGCCTTTGGGCTAACGCTGCGCCTGGTCGACGAGGTCCGTGCCCGCTCCGCCGTACCGACGACGGCAATCTGCAGAGGACGTCCCGCCACCCAGACCTTCTGCAAGTGCTCCAGAATACCGCGATCCAAGTCCGCCGGTAGCTCAACCGTGCTGTAATCGTCGTGTACCTGGACCTTGCGGATCAGGCGACTGGGCAGTCCCGATTCATTGGCAATGGCGCCGACGATGTTCTTGACCTGCGCCCCATGGCTCTCCCCCACGGCAAGGCGATAGAGGATCATGGGCGTATCGTCTGGACGGTTTTCTCCCGCCGCAGCCCGCTCTCTGGGTGCCCTTTCCTTGCGCTCTTCCAGGCGACGCGCACCACGCGGGCCAGGGGCCTTGTCGAGACTCGGTACGGCGGGCGGCGCATCGGGCACCAGCGGCCTGTCGCGCTGGGCCAGAAAAGCGAGGGCGGCGGCAATGCGCTCCAAGGATACCTCCTGCTCGCTCTGGTATTCCGCCACCAGGGACGCGAAGCGATCCAGGTCTTCCGTTTCCAGGACGGTGGTCAGTTGTTCCTTGAACTGGCTCGTGCGCCGATCCGCCACGTCCTCCAGACTCGGCAGATGCATGGGCTCGATGGGCTGGCCCGTGGCCCTTTCGATGGCCTTCAAGAGGTAACGCTCGCGCGGCGCCACGAAGAGAATGGCTTCACCCTTGCGCCCGGCACGCCCCGTGCGTCCGATGCGGTGGACGTAGGCTTCCGTATCGTTGGGAATATCGTAGTTGATGACGTGGGTGATCCGCTCCACATCCAGTCCGCGGGCGGCCACATCGGTGGCGACGACGATATCGAGGCTACCGGATTTGACCCGCTCGATGGTCTGCTCGCGCATGGCCTGGGTCATGTCGCCATTGAGGGCACCGCAGGCATAACCGCGCGCCTCGAGGCGTTCCGCCAGCTCTACCGTGGCGGTTTTGGTCCGCACAAAAATGATCCAGGCGTTGCTGTCCTCCACCTCGAGAATACGGGTAAGGGCATCGAGCTTGTGGGTACCGCTCACCAGCCAGTAGCGCTGGCGAATGGCTGCCACGGTGCTGGTGGTACTCTTGATGCGGATTTCCAGAGGGTCGCGCAGGTAGGTACGGGCGATGCGGCGGATGGCCTCGGGCATGGTGGCCGAAAAAAGGGCCACCTGGCGCTGCGTCGGCGTGTGTTTGAGGATCTCCTCCACGGCGTCGATGAAGCCCATGCGCAACATTTCGTCGGCCTCATCGAGAACCACCGCCTGCAGGCGATCGAGCTTCAAAGTCTCACGGCGCAGATGGTCCTGAATACGCCCGGGTGTGCCCACGACCACCTGCACTCCGCGCTGCAGCTGCTTGAGCTGCAGACCCATGGACTGACCGCCGTAGATGGGCAGGACGTGAAAACCGGGCAGAAACTTGGCGTAGCTCTGCATGGCCTCGGCAACCTGGATGGCCAGCTCGCGCGTGGGGGCCAGCACCAGAATCTGAGGGAAGCGCAGGGACAGATCCACCCGGCTGAGGAGCGGCAGCGCAAAGGCGGCAGTCTTGCCGGTGCCGGTCTGGGCAAGGCCGATGACATCGCGCCCAGCCAGGAGCGGCGGAATGCTCTGCGCCTGGATGGGAGAGGGTTGCTCGTAGCCAATCTCTCGCACTGCCCGCTGCAGGGGCTCGGCCAAGGCAAAATCGGAAAAACTCAGCGCAGTCTCGGTACCCATGAAAAACACCTGTCCCTAGGGAGGAATCCGGTCCGCACTATACGCGATCTACGCCCAAAAATGCAGCGCGGCCGCGCAACTAGTCTTCCAGCAGCTGTGCCAGTCGTGCGCCAATGGCCCGATCGGCACCGGGACCGAAGGGGCTGCGATGGGGCTGGAAACGGTCGGTGAAGGCGTACTCAAAGGCGATATCCTGCAGTCCGAGACTGCCAAACAGGCGATTTTCCCAGGACTGATCGTCGTCGTGCGGCACGAGCGTGGGCCAGGCATCGGGCTCGTCATTTTCGAGGATTGGTCCAAAGAAGACGACTCCGGGCTTGTTGCGCAGGCGCAGAGCGCAACTCCCGGCGGTGCGCCCGGCCATGGGCAGGAAGTCGATGGTGCGCGTCAGGCGCAGCTTGCTGTCGAGGGGCACGTCCAACTCGATGCCGAGGCTACGCGCCTCCGCCGGCTGGGCCACCAGGCGCGCTCCCGCAGCTCGCCAGGCGTCCACATCCTGCGCACCAAAGCGACTCGGCAAAAAGAGCACCTTTAAGGGCGCCAACTGCTCCAACCGCGCCAGCAAATTCGGATCGTGGCGCGGGGCATTGATGAGAACGCCACCGGCATCGCGGTCTGCAATGTAGAAGACGGCAGGCGTCTCGCTACCTCCCTCGAGGTAGAAAATCTTGCGATCGAAGAAGCTACAGAGCTCCAGCATGCCCAGTCCTGCCTTGCCATCACTCCGTGCAGCATAGCGTAAAATGGCAGACGCCGCGATGCGCGCCGCAAGGGAACGATCGCGACACGCACGTTGCATATTGCCTTGCTTCCTTGGATCGGCAATGATGCGTCCATAAGCATCCTTACCACATACAGCTTTGGGAGCGTTCCTTGGACTTTGTATTATTGCTGGCAGCGCTGCTGGTCATCCTCGTGGGGGCAGAACTTTTTACCAACGCCCTGGAGCATCTCGGCGAACGCATGGGCATATCTGAGGGGGTCACGGGCTCCGTCTTCGCCGCCGTGGGCACGGCCTTGCCCGAGACCATGGTCCCCGTCGTTGCCATCCTCGCTGGTGCGGCCAGCGGTAACGTCGCCCTGGGGTCCGATGTGGGCGTCGGGGCGATTCTCGGCGCGCCGCTGATGCTGTCCACCCTCGCACTCTTTCTCATGGCCCTGTTCGCTGCCGGTAAGCGAGGCTGGAGCGGCACATTGCAGCCCGAAAAAAGCGGTCTCCGGCGGGACAGTTCGTGGTTCATCCTCTGCTTCGGCCTGGGTGTCGGAACGCTGTTCCTGCCGGCCCACTGGAGTCTACTGCGCCTTGGCGTCGCCCTGGTTCTCGTTGTCTGTTACTTCCTCTACGTCCTCCAGACCGTCCGTGCCTCCGCTGCCCTCGTCGCTTGCGGCCACGACACCGAAGCCGGCGCGCCCCTTTACCTGCAGCGCCTCAGGCTGGGAGAACGACTGCCCAGCATCCTTCTCCAACTCGCCGTGGGTCTGGCGGCTATCGTTTTCGGTGCGGAACTCTTCGTGCGCGGCGTCGAGCATCTATCCCACTGGCTCGGGATCTCTGCCCTGGTCCTATCCATGCTCATCGTCCCACTGGCCACGGAGCTCCCGGAGAAAATCAACAGTATCCTCTGGATACGGCGCGGCAAGGACACGCTGGCTTTTGCCAACATCACCGGCGCCATGGTCTTTCAGGGATCGCTCCTACCGGCTTTGGGCATAGCCCTGACGGACTGGCGTCCTTCGAGCCAGGTCATCGTCAGCGTCACCGTGACCCTGATGGCAGCGCTATATCTTGCCTGGCTCATCGGCCGTGGACAGGCCTTGCGCCCTCGGCAATTTCTGATCTTTGGCCTACTTTACGCGGTGTTCGCCGTGCTGACGGTGTAAACCTTCCCAAACCCTTTCTATGGCCATGAAAATTCGGATAGACTTTGCCCCAGGCCTCGGTAGCTCAGTGGATAGAGCAACCGCCTCCTAAGCGGTAGGTCACAGGTTCGATTCCTGTTCGGGGCACCATTGACTCGATGCACCCAGTGCTCTGCGCGGCTGGCACAGGGTCCTCGTACCGGCGGGTAGGACCGCCAATTACATCATCAGCGATAACCGACGGGAGCGATGGTTGAGATACGGGCAGACATGGGGTTGGCGCAGTGCCGGTATCCGTTGGGACGAGGTGCAACGGATTCCCACCTTGGCAAGCCGATGTCGTCTTGACGCCGGTGGGTAGGGATTTGGGGTCCGCCCAGCAGACCTTGGCAAGTGCTTGGCCTTCCGGCTTCTGGTGGCTGCTGAGCCTGCTTCCTCTTGCCATCTTCGTCAGCCTTCCTCTTTCGGAGGAGGGTCAGACCACCATCGCTTTTGCCCTGCTGGGAGCCCTGTCTCTCAGCTACTTCTGGCGGCTTCGCCTGCCCAAGGATTCGGTACTGCTTCCCTGGCTGCGCCTTTTCCTGGTGTTCACTAGTCTTGCCCTGGCCCTGCGTTATTTCTACTGGCGTGCCACCGAGACGCTTCCTTTTGGCTACGGTCTAGCTTCCAGCCTCGCTGGACTGCTTCTGTTTGCCGTGGAAATCTACGGCTTCGTTACCTTTGTCTTTGGCCATTTCATCAACGCGCAACCCTTGCAGCGGACGCCCTTGCCCTGCGATCTGGCAGACCCCGCCCTGCCGACGGTGGACGTCTTCGTACCCACCTACAACGAGGATCCTTCGGTTCTGCGGCCCACCATCTTGGCGGCAACGCAGATGCTCTACCCCAAAGATCGCTTTACCGTCTGGATCCTGGACGACGGTGGTACGGAACAGAAATGCAAGGACAAGGATCCCGTCAAAGCCGCCGCGGCGCACCGCCGCGCCCGCGAACTCCAGGACATGGCGGCGGAACTGGGCGCCCGCTACCTCACCCGCGCCCGCAACGAGCACGCCAAGGCGGGGAACCTCAACCATGCCCTGACCAAAACCAGCGGCACCCTGGTTCTGGTGCTCGACTGCGATCACATTCCCACACGCGACTTCCTGGTGAATACGGTACCTTTCTTCCGGAACGATCCCAAACTTTTTCTGCTCCAGACACCCCACAACTTTGTCACGCCAGACCCCGTCGAGCGAAACCTCAAGATCTTTCGGGAGACCCCCGCCGAAAACGAGCTGTTCTATACCGTCATGCAGCCTGGCCTAGACTTCTGGGGGACTTCCTTCTTCTGTGGTTCCGCTGCCGTGCTGCGGCGAGAAGCTCTGGACCGGGTCGGCGGCATTGCTGGCCAGACCATTACGGAGGATGCCGAAACCACCCTCGATGCCATTGGTCTTGGCTATCGCACGGCCTACCTCAACCGTCCCATGGTCTCTGGGCTGCAGCCCGAGACCTATTCCGGTCTCATCGTCCAGCGGGTACGCTGGGGTCAGGGCATGCTGCAGATATTTCTCCTGAAAAATCCGTGGCTACAGAAGAATCTGCACTTCGTGCAGCGGCTCCTGTATACGAATTTTGCGACCTACTGGGGTTTTGCCGTAGCCCGGCTCCTGCTCTTTTTCGCCCCGCCGGCCTATCTCATTTTCGGACTCGACCTCTGCGATACCACCGCCGGCCAACTGCTGGCCTACGCTGGTCCCTACTATCTGGCCTCCCTGGTGAGCACCCAATTCTACTATCGCGAGGTGCGTTGGCCTTTCATCTCGCAGGTGTACGAGACCATCCAAAGTATCTATGTCACCCAGGGGATCTTCCGGGTCTTGAGGCGCCCGCGCTCGCCCTCCTTCCAGGTCACGCCCAAGGGTGAACGTCTGGACAGCCATTTCATTTCTTCCTTATCCCGGCCCTTTTATCTTTTGCTGGCGATCACGACGGCGAGCCTCGTGGCCGGGGTTTGGCGCTGGCAAGCCAGTCCCTCCATGCACGGCGCGATTGCCTTTGTCATGATCTGGGCGACGCTGGACCTCCTCTTTCTCCTTGCGGCTCTTGGTGTCCTCTATGAAAAGCCACAACGACGCAGCGAACCGCGAGCGTGGCTCGACGAGGAACTGGTGCTGTGGGTGGAAGGTCGTCCCTTTCGGGCCCGTGCCAGTGACGGTTCTCGCTTGGGTATCGGCGTCGACATTGGCTTTTCGGAGCTGGACGCAGCAACGCGCCGGCGGGCCCTGGACCTTTTTCACCAAGCTGCCATCGTTACCCTCCGGTTTGCCGACGGCAAGGTGCTCCAGGCACGGATCGAAAATCGGCAGTGGGGACCCCGCAAGCAACACCTGCATCTCGGCCTAGCATACCGGTTTGCCAACATTCAAGATGAGCGCTACGCCGTCGATCTCGCCTTTGGCGACAGCGCTCGACTGCAGGAAAACCTGGACCGCCGTCACCAGGGAAAGAGTATTCTGGGAGCTTTGGCACACATTGCCGTACTTGCCGTGATCGAGGGATCGAAAAACCTGTGGTGGCAACTGCGAAACCTCTGGGATTTGGCATACGGCGCGATGGGCAGAACGCTCCGCCATGGCAAGACAAAGGAACTCACGTGAATCTTCGGGGAAGACGGGGCACTCTGCTGCACATACTGGTACTGCTCCTGGGCCTCGGTTTGGCCGTCCAGCCATCTTTCCTGCTTGCTGCCGAGAGCCCCAGCACTGCGGGCAAGGCGCCAGCGGCCGAGGTTGCCGATGCTGCGCAAACTGGTCAGACCGTGCGGCATTCCCTCGCCTACTTTCTCGGGGGGCGCGCAGAGGCGACACTGCGCTACACCGATACGCACCTGGACATCCCAGTGCCTCTGGGATACGGACAGAAGGTCGTGGGAGCCGACCTGCAGCTCCACGTAACCCCCTCAGCAGCGCTGAACGCGCAATCCTGGATGGTAGTCCTCGTCAACGGACAGGTCGCCGGCCAGTTTTCCCTCGCGGGTAACCGAGGTCCCATTTTCCAGAAGCTGGCTTTGGATGGGACGTTATTTCATTCAGGATTCAATACGATCGAGTTACGCGCTGCACAGCACTACACCTTGCGTTGCGAGCACCCCATCGCACCACAGATCTGGAGTCAGGTCCAATTGAAGGACTCGAGTCTGACCCTGAAACTGACACCGACGGTATGGCAGCCGAATCTCTCCGATCTCGGCCAGATCTTTGACCCAGCGCAGACGACGGCTAATGGGCACCTTCGGCTCTTCTATACCGATGACAACCATCCTGGGTACTGGGAGGCCACAGTCCTGGCCGTGGAAGGTGCGGCACTGCGCTACCAGTATCTTCCCGTGGACGTGCGTGCGCAGAGCTTCAGCGCAGAACACCTGCAGGCATGGTTGCAGGAGCCGGCAACGACCATGCAAACGGCCTTGTTCGTGGGTAACCCGAACACGCTGGAGCCGCTGCTGCGCTCGGCGCAGGTACGGGTATCCACCGACGTGCCGGCGTTGCGTATCCTGCGCTGGCCAGGCCACCCGCACCACGTGGGTGTGGCCCTTGTAGGGCAAGGGAAGCCCCTGGTGGAGCTCGCTCACGCCTTCGCCGATCCCGCCGTTCTCTGGCCACCGCTGACGCAGGCCAGTGTGCACGATGTCCGCTTTCCGCCCGGCAAGAACTTACTACCGCCGAAGGGGGTGGCGGAGTTCTCCGACGATGCCTTCGCCCTTAGTGACCTCGGTTTTACGACCCAGACGCGTACGGGCTACGATCCAGCATCCTTCGATTTGCGCCTCTGGAATGGTGGCTGGCAGCGCAAGGCACAGTTGCGTCTGCACTTGGCCTACGCTGCGGGCATGTCGCCGCAATCGGCACTCAACGTCGTGGTCAACGGCAACGCCCTGGATTCCATCCCGTTGAACAACCCCCAGGGGGGGCGTTACAGCGATTATACCGTCACCCTTCCGCCTACCATCCTGCATCCGGGTTGGAACGCCATCCACCTGGAACCCGTGCTCGTACCTCAGAGCAATGGTGGCGACTGTCGGCCCTTCTTCTTGGGCAATCTCTGGGTCACCGTCTACGGCGATTCCGTCTTCCAGTGGATGGGGGGTGGACTGCGGGCGCGCCAGCCAGATCTCGCTCCCCTCGCCCAGGCTGCCTATCCCTTCAATGGGCAAGGCCAGCAGCTGACCGTGCAGGGCTCGAGCCTGCGTGCCGCCAATGTCTCCGCAGCCATGACCCTGCTGGGCAAGCTCGCCCAGGCGGCGGGGCGCCCGCTGCCGGCACGCTTCGTTGCCCAGTCGAAACCCTTGCCCACTGCAGACATTTACGTCGGAACGCTCCAGGGAAAGGGGGCCTGGGACCGGATCCCCGGTGGTCGTGACGCCTTGTTTCAGGAGGAGCCTGAGGTGGCCAGCGTCCATCCCGAGCACAGCTTGCTGGCGTTTTTGCAAGAACCGGTGCCCGCCCGAAGAGCGCACGCCCGCATACACTGGGATGCGGAGGATAATGGTGACCTAGCCTTCTTGCGCATTTGGCGGACGGGAGCCAAGACCCGCGTGCTGCTCACCGCAGGGGATCCGCAAAAGCTCCAGCAGGCGACCCAGACTCTGGTTCAGTACGGCCCGTGGGCCCAACTCAAGGGCAACCTGGCCTGGTGGCGCGTCGGCAGCGACCGCATCTTTACCCTGGGTCTGAGCGAGACCCCATTCCGCACCTTTGGCGTACGCGGCGGTCTTGCCCTTTGGGTCTCCCGGCACCCCTGGATCAGTCTTGCCGTGCTGCTGTTCTTCGGCCTGCTTTTCGTCCTGGCCTCACGCTCTGCGTTACGTCAGTACGCGCGGCGGCGTCAACGCGCAGAAATGGCAGAGGCCGAGCCGCTGGCAGCAGAAAACGTACGCTCCCTACAGACACCCCCGCTCACTACTGCGCCTTCCGCGCAGAGCCAAGCGATTCCGGTATCTGAACCTTTAACGGATGTGCGCGGCAGTGGGGCACCAACCTGCTCGACGGCCCTACTCTACCAACAGACTTTCCGTACCCGCGCGGCCTCTGGAGGCTGGCACGCCGCCGTCGAGGATCCGCGATATCGACGCGTGTATCCCCGGCGCCGCACAGAAGCCCGGGACGCAGCACCCTACCCCTACTGGAGCTGATGAGGAGTCCTGTTTCATGCCAACGCCCCGCTCGGCCCCCCGCCTTGCCCTCGTCCTCGCTGCTTTCTGGGCTGTGCCCGGTCTCGCCCAGGCAGGTTCCGACACCCTCTTGCTGGGCGGCACGCAGTGGGGAGCCTACAGCAGCTATAGTTACCTCGGCGGCATTCAACCCCTGCCCGGCGCCCGTCTGGGCCAAGGATGGTACGTCTCGGGTTTTGTCAGTTACCTTCGCTATCGCTACACCACGGGCTTCCCTGCCCAGGATGTCACGACCCAGGCGCCTGGCGGCAACCTAGGTATCGGTTACGCCAGCGTCCTCGGAAACCTGGGTTGGAGCCTGTCTGGCGCCGTGGGCTACGCCAATTTCAACGCCCAACCCAGTTCGGTGGTTGGAGCCGCGCGCCCCAAACCTCAGGGCGCGGTCTGGACCTTCACCCCACAATTGCAGTGGGATTTCCGCCTGAGCCGGCGGTGGTCCGTGGCGGGAATAGACAGCTACAGCTTCGGCCAAGCGTCTTTTTGGACGGATTGGCGCGGGAAATGGCGCCTTGGCCCAAGCCTCGAACTCGGCCCGGAGGGGATCATTCAGGGTGGTCCGAATTATCGGATCCACCAGGTTGGCCTGTTTGCGCAAATCGGGCCTTTTTCCGGCTGGCAACTGGGACTAGCCGGCGGAGTGAGTTTCCAATCTGGCCTTGCCAACAGTGGCTACGCTGGACTGTCTTTCAGCAAGAGCTTTTGATCACCCGCGCACGCCGGCGGTGATACGACGAGTCGTGCTGATCGGCCTGCTGCTCCTGTCCTGCAGCATGGACGCCCGCGCCGGACCACCCACGTGGACGAATCTCTGGCACGGATTCCAAAACCATTTCATGGATACCCAGGGTCGTGTCATCGATCCTCTGGACGGCGGCATCACGACTTCCGAGGGACAGGCCTATGGTCTCTTCTTTGCCCTGGTGGCCAATGACCGCGTACTGTTCCAGCGGATTCTCCAGTGGACCCAGAACAACCTGGCTCGCGGAGATTTATCTCGGCACCTGCCCATCTGGCGCTGGGGACGCGCCGCGGATGGTCATTGGGGTCCACTGAGCTCGGAATCGGCCAGCGACGCCGATCTGTGGCTGGCATACACGCTGCTCTCGGCGGCCTCACTCTGGCACGACCCGCATTATGCCACGATTGCCCAAGGACTGCTGCGGCAGATAGAGCGGCACGAAGTCGTCCACCTGAACGGGTGGGGGCCCGTCCTCACGCCGGGAGACGGCCCCTATTGGCGCGTGGACGATGGATTCGTCGTCAACCCGAGTTATCTTCCCCCCTTTGTCCTGGCTGGACTTGCCCATTGGGATCGGGCGGGACCATGGTCGGCCATCTACGGTGGTCTACCGCGTCTTTTTACCTTTGCCGACCCGCATGGTTTCGCGCCCGACTGGTTCGTGCTTCGCAATCACGGAGGCTTTGCGGTCGCCCCCCAGGGCCCTGAAGGAAGTTATAACGCCATCCGTTGCTACCTGTGGGCGGGAATGAGCGCGCGGGATGCCGTGAACCTGGCCATACTCCACGCCCTCAGGGGCATGGCAATGCTCGTGGAAAAAGGTGCCCCCGTACCCGAACAGGTCGATACCCTCGACGGGAAGACCTCGGGCCATGGCCCGCCGGGCTTCGCCGCCGCGCTCTTGCCCTACCTGCGCCAGCTTGGCGACACCTCGGCACGAGAGCGCCTGTCCGACCGGATCTACGCCGCCTGGAACCCCTCGGAGAACCGTTTTGGGCCACACTACTACGACAACGCCCTTGCCCTTTTCGCTCTGGGCTACATGGATGGGCTATACCGTTTCCATGCGGACGGCACGCTATGGGTTTTCTGGGCCAAACCCTGAAGCACGCCGCTCACCCATTCAGCCGCCAGCACCGTCTCCGGCTTTAACCGAAGGCGCGGGTCCGGTCACAAAACCGCCTCACTGCTGCAAGACCAGGGCTCGATTCAAGGACTCCATGGCCAGCTCGTGAGCGCCGCGAGCCGCGTGAATCTTTGCCAGCAGAATGTGGCTTTCGGCTAGATCGCGAAGCAGGCCCGTGAGCCGGGCAAAAGCGTCGTTGCGCGCGAGATCTTCGAGGGCGGCAAGACCGCGGGAACACGCCTCCTGCGCCGCCTGCAACTGGTTGCGGCCGAACTCGACAATGGCCCGGCGATAGTATATCCGGGCCAGACTGCGCCGAAGCCACGGCCCAACATCCTCCCCATGCCGTCTTTGCAGGTCGTCCAAAGTAGATAGCGCATCACCGAGAACGGTCTGAGACTCACCGGAATGGCCAAGGAGATCGGTGGCCTGCGCCACAGCCACTGCGTAGTCGGCCCGCAATTCCACCAGGCAAACGTCCTGTGCCTGCTCCCCACCGCTCTCTTGGAGTTGCTCCAACCGTCCGGCCATCTGCCGCAGGGCATCCAGCGCCGAGCGGGCCATCCCCTGCCGCAGTTCGATCTGGCAGCGACGCAGGTCGATCAAAAGTTCCTGCATGCGCCAGTCGGGTAAGTCGCGGGAATCCGGTTCCAGTCGGTCCAGTGCCAGTGCAGTCTGCGCCGCCGTCACCGATTGCAAAGCGGCGGCAGTCTGATTCAGATCGAGATAAAGCTGCGCCAGTGCGATCTCTGCTTCGGACCAGCGCAGGCGCAATGCCGGACCACATTCGTCACCCAGATCTGCGGCAAGATCGGCGTAGATGGAGATGGCGGCCCGAAAATCCTCTGCAGCCGCCTCGGGGTGGG
This sequence comes from Acidithiobacillus caldus ATCC 51756, assembly GCF_000175575.2. Classification (NCBI taxonomy): domain Bacteria; kingdom Pseudomonadati; phylum Pseudomonadota; class Acidithiobacillia; order Acidithiobacillales; family Acidithiobacillaceae; genus Acidithiobacillus; species Acidithiobacillus caldus. The sequence continues at coordinate 518,789 of NZ_CP005986.1, read as the reverse complement.
ACTCGCTCTGCAACCGCGCGCGTAGAACCAGGGTCTCGGCACGATGCTTCCGCCATTGCGGAAGATCGGAAAGCGCAGCGCCGTTCGGACCGTCCAGAATCGCCAGGGACTGGTTCAGCCGGGTCTCGGCCTCATCCAGCCGACCCAGATCAAACAGGGTGCGCGCTGCGGCAAGATGCAGCTGCACCAGGCTGTTCTGGATGGACAGTGGGCTGGGTGTCGCCGACGACTCCGTTGCCCGGTGCAGCAGAGAAGCTGCCTGGTCAAAGTCGGCGAGTGCTGCCCGGCGGCTGAGTGCCCGCGACTGCAGAGTGCCCTTGAGGACGAGCGCCTCGGCAAGCTCCGCCGCGAGCACGCCGCCCTGTGCGATCATCGGCGAGGGCACGGCCGTCGCAGCGGCTGAGCCCTGGTGGGTGGCTTGCGTCCCTACGTGAGAGAAATCCGGTTGTTCCGGGGATCGATCCATCCCCTCCGGTCCCATGGCCACGTTCTGCTGTGATCCGTTCTGTTCTGTCTCGCTCATGCCTTCCTCGCTGCTGTCGTGATCGTCCGGGAGTTCGATAAGCGTTGGTGCGGGTGCCGGGCCGGCATTCCCCGTCCATTGTACACCCACGTCCTTCAGCGGCAGCACGGAACTCTCCGCTCCTGCCTGTCGCGGTATGGGCTCTGGCTCTGGCTCTGGCTCTGGCTCTGGCTCTGGCTCTGGCTCTGGCTCTGGCTCTGGCTCTGGCTCTGGCTCTGGCTCTGGCTCTGGCTCTGGCTCTGGCTCTGGCTCTGGCTCTGGCTCTGGCTCTGCAGATGGTGGCAGAGCGCTGTCGGAATGCAAGGATAATTCCGGGAGTTGCTGCGGTTCCAGGGTTTCCGCAGGTTCCTTTGTAGCCGTCACCGAGGCGGAATAATTCACCTGGTATACCCCCTGCATTGCCAGGCGTGCACGGAGCGTGAGCGGCGGTGCGCCGCTCTGAAGTTCCTCTTCCGGGTCCAAGGCATGACCCGGGGTAGCGGTCGAAGCCGATTCCTGTATGGCTTCCGCTGTGGATCCATGGTCGGCAGACAAAGTCGGGCTTGGCGGCACCAAATCCGTTGGAGGGGACGTTCCTTGGTCCGTGCTAGCCATTGGGATGGGTAGTTCGCGGACCTCTGCTGCGACATTGTCCGCAGGTGGCTGCACGTTGGGCGCAATGGACGGTTCTGGTGACACCCTCGGGAACTGCTCCGCGTACGCAGCAGGTGCCTCTACCCCCCTGGAAGGCGCCGTTTCGGCGCCGCTGAGGCAGCGGTAGATGCGTTCCAGTTCACCGTACTGCGCGCGTAACAACTGAAAACGTGCAGCGGCGTAGAAACGGTACTGCGCATCGAGATTGGGTTCGGTACGAACGATGACACCGAGAACCTCCCAGGAGCCGCAGGCAGCCAGGTCCAGGACCATCAGGACCAGTTCGCCGGGCTGGAGATCCCCGATATCCGTGAGAAAACCGACGCCACCCGTGCTGAAGTTGATGAGGCGCGTGGGCGTGCGCTTGCCATCGCGGCGTCCCAGAACCATACGCTGGTCCAGGGGCAAGCGGGCGCGGAAACGTTTTTTTCGCCAATACACCAGGTGCGGCAAAGTCGTATGCACGAGGCTCCCGCCACCGCCCAGAATCTCTGCGAAAAAGGTAGAAATATGGGTGTGGCCATCAATGAAGGCCAGAGCCTGGCCTTCCATGGCATCCGAAAGCTCCTGCATCGGCAGGAAGAAAAGGCCGCTATCCTCGCAGCGGGTAAAAAGGTAACCACGGCCATCGTCGTCGGGATCTGCGGAAAATAGAATGGTATCGGCGGGAACGTCCCGACACAGATCCAGCGGTTCACGGGCCGAGTATTTTTCGGTATCACCGAGAAACACATTCTGGAAGTCCACCAAGTGCAAACCGGAGCGGCTCGGCAAAAAATCCCGCAGCGGCTGAAATCGAGGGTTTTCCGCCATGGGCTAGGGACTGACTCTACCCCACAAATGGGGAAGCGACGGGCTGTACTCGTCGATCCTTGCGCGGACCACTAGGTTACGACCGCAGAACATGGCCTCCCCACGGCGATGAGCAGCAAAAAAGATGACAAACAATATAACCCAGCACCAGTCACGACTCCAGCCGATGTAGCCCGAATGAGCGGGATCGACAAAAGAAAACCGCCCCCGAAGGGGGCGGTTGAGGGTGCTGGTGCACCCAGGATCACACCCAAGCTTCTCTGAATGAAGTCAGAAGCCGGCCTGGAACTGCAGGGCGAGGGTGTTGTAAAGATAGGCATTTGCCGGGGCGTAGTTCTTACCCGCCGCCAGTTGTGCTCGATAGCCAGATGCACCAGTAGGAACAATGTAATTCAACTGCACCTCGGCCGCGTGAGGATTGTTGGGGTTAACGTAATAGTTGACACCAATGGTGGTGTTATTGAGGTACGCACCATTGATATTGCCGGGGACGCCACTGCCGACGGTACCCCTATAGTCAAAGCGTTCAAAACGCACCGCCGGCTCGATATCCAGCCAATCCGGGGTGAGGGTCATCTCGTGCAGGTTGGCGGCAAGGGCTACATACCAATCGCTGCCACGCAAGCCCTCGATACCTCCGTAGCTATTCACACGGCTGTACTCCGCCATGTACTTGATACCCATCAACCCACCGTTGACACCCAGGTTCCAAGCATCAATCTGGTTGGCGTAGCCGGGACCGGACAAATTCGTATCGGCACGAGCGCCGGACAGTTCCACGTTCAACAGCGGGCTCATTTTGTACCCAAGCATGCCAGCGAAAAGATACTTGCCGCTGCCATTGGTCAGGACGCCGCCAACCCGGGTCTGCCCGGAACCGAAGGGATACCCTACGTTTTTAGCGTTGAGAGCATTCGTTCCAAAATCACTGAAGGCGTTGCTACCATCCAAGGAATGGTTGTCAAAAATGCCGATCTTGTAGTAGATACCGGTACCCATGACGTTAGGACTGTGGAAAGCGGCACCAGCACTTCGATCGGCACCCAGGGACTGATTCATGGAGCGCTGAATGAACCAAAGGTTGTTACCGCTGAACTGGGTACGCTCCAGGCCCACGGGCACACGGAACTTACCCACCTCAAGCTGAAGTGCGGGAACGAAGCCGAAGTTGATCTCCGCTTCCTGAACACCAGACTGACCGTCTACACCCGGAAATGCCGAAGCGGCACCAGCGAGGGAGCCACCGCTCATCCAGGCACCATCCCACTTGTACTGGAAGTTGTAGGACACGCCGGGAACAGCCTCGCCCTTGACGCCCAAACGGATACGGTGGGCGCCAAAAATGAGCCCCTCGGGACCATGGGTGCCGAACTGATTACTGCCGGTGATCTGGGCATAGCCGTACAACACCGGGCCGGTATCGGCGTTGGAACTATCCGCTGCCAGGGCGACGCCGGGCACCAGAACGGCTGCCGCAACCGCGAAAGCTACGAGATTCTTCTTCATGACAAGCTCCTCCTCATGAGCCGTTGTTAAAGTACAACGGTGAGAGTTATAGCACCGGCCAAACCTTTTTGCAACATTTTCACAACATCTGTTTTACAACGCACCGCGCCGAGCGCCCACTCGGGCCGCAGCAGGGCTGCCTGGATAGGATGCATAGGTTCAGAAACCTGTGGCACTGCTTTGGCGAGGGAGGAGTGCCCAAGGGGTGGACTCGTACACAGGATTGACAGATCTGGGTACCGCTGGCTATGCTCTGCCCCTCATTGGGGGATCGTCTAGCGGTAGGACAGCGGACTCTGACTCCGCTAACCGTGGTTCGAATCCACGTCCCCCAGCCAAGATGAGCGCGAGGCCCGGTTCACGCCGGGCCTTTTTCTTTGGCTTGACTCGGGGGATGCCTAGGTCTGCCGACGGGAGTCCTACTATACTGGAGCCCTGGGCAAGAGCACCCAATCGGTGGAGGGAATGGCATGAAAAAGTGGATCTACGCGGCCATCGTTGCGCTGGTCGTCGCCCTTTCACTGGCACCCATGTTTTTCAAGCAGGGTCCCTATGGCGGTAAAACCCAGGGTTGGTACCAGCATCATCCGGAACAGACGGCCAAGGAATTGGCTTGGTGTCGGGAGAAGCCGCAGCGGGAAAAGACCATGTCCTGCCAGTATGCCCATAACGGTGCCGTCGCCCGCCTTGCCGAGGGCCAGTGAGCCCTCATCCCTTCAGGGAACGATCTGCTTGACCGGGCGCACCAGGATCTCTTCGACGAGCACATGCGGCGGCTGGGCAAAGCTATACACCAGGGCTTGGGCCACATCCTCGGGATGCAGGGCGTCGAGTTCCTGCCGTCGCTGCCGCATGGCCTCCTCTGGAACCTTGAAGCCCCACTCCGTCCACACGGCGCCGGGCTCGATGAGGGCCACGCGGATGCCCTCGGGTCCCAGTTCCTTGCGCAAGGCGTCGTGAAAACCCACCACGGCGAACTTGGTGGCGTTGTAGACGGACCAGCCGGGTAGACCATAACGCCCCCCCACACTGGACACCGTCGATATCATGGCGCCGGGACGCCCGCGGAGCAGGGGGATGGCGGCCTGGGTGCAGTGCAATACACCGTAGAGGTTCACTTCTATGGTCTCCCGCCACTCTTCCGGGAGGCTTTCGGCAAAGGGACCGTTGTAGCCGAGGCCAGCATTGTTGAAGAGGAGATCGAGGCCACCGTACCGCTGCTGGACCGTGGCAAAGAGCTGCTCGATGGCCTTGGGATCACGGACGTCCGTGGGCACGACCAGCGCCGCGTCACCCAGCTCACGGGCCAGGGCCTCCAGGCGATCGCGCCGTCGCGCCGCCAGCACCACCCGCACTCCTTCGGCCACTAGCAGACGCGCGGCTGCCACACCGATACCGCTGGATGCTCCGGTCACTACCGCAACCTTTCCTGTGAGATCTTGCATGTGCATGGACGAATCCTCCATTGGCTGGGATGATCGATGTGTTGACGTTCGGGATTCCTGGCCTTAGGCATTTCCCGGTCCGGGCCGCGGGTCCAGGGCATGGGGCAGGCCAGCGGCCTCGGCGGCAGCCACACCCAGAGCGGACCAGTCCAGATCCCCGTAACCTTGGGCGGCGAGGTGCAAGAAGCGGTCGCGCAGCGGCCCACTGAAAGGTAGCGGCACCGCCAGCGCTTCCGCCGCGGCGAGGACCAGGCGCAGATCCTTCTGCGCCAGGGGGAGGGCGAAGCCCGCCGGTCGCTGCTGGCGGTCGGCAATGAGCTTGCCGTAGTTGCGGTAAACCGGCGCGTCGAACAGCGTGCTGGTGAGCAACTCCAAGTAGGCGTGGCGATCGATGCCGCCCTTTTCCACCAGGGCCATGGCCTCGCCGAGGGATTCGATGACGGTGGCAATGAGGTAGTTGCCGCTGAGCTTCGCGAGGTTGGCCTGCTCCGGCTGCGCTCCCAGCAAGAAGCTCCGCTGTCCGAGGCGCTCGCGGTGCGGAGCAATGGCATCGAAGACTGCCGCTGGCCCCGCCGCCACGAGAAAAAGTTTGCCCGCTGCTGCAGCGTCGGGTCGACCGAAGACCGGCATGGACAGATAGGACTGACCCTGTTGGCGATGGGCCGCATCCAAGGCCCGCGCGCAGTCCACGCCGATGGTGCTACAGGCTACGTGGATGGCCCCCGCGGGAAGGGTTTCGGCCAGGCCCCCTGGCCCCAGGGTGAGATCGCGCTCGGCCGCATCGTCCGCCACCATGGTAAAAACCAGATCGCAATCGGCAAAATCGGCAACCTCTCGGGCGACGGTCGCACCCTGCTCCGCCAACACACGGGTGGCCTGCGCGCTGCGATTGTACACCTTCAGGTCCGGCGCCACCGCAAGGAGACGCGCGGCCATTCCTGCCCCCATCCGTCCCAGTCCCAGAAAACCGGTTTTCACGATTGCCTCCAGTGCCAGAGCTCAAGAAATACCGTCTAGTCGGTTTTAACCTTAGGCCAGAGCGTCCGTGGGATCAAGGCAAGCCAGACCAGGGGTCTCGCTCCCGCAAGATTCGAGCCGGCACGGGCAACGCCATCTACCGCGCCCGCGCCAACGGACTCTGGGCAGATGCGCAGGACGTTGCTAGACTCCAGGCATGTCCGACGCCTCTCCACGCCTTCTGGAATGCCGCTGGCCCTTCACCAAAATGGAGGGGCTTGGGAACGACTTCGTGGTGCTGGACGGTGTGCGTCGGAATTTTCTGCTGGATCCCGAGACCTGCCAGCGTATTGCCCATCGCCACTACGGTATAGGCTGCGATCAGATCCTGCTGGTGGAACCCGCTTCCAGCCCAGACTGCGACTTCCGCTACCGCATCTTCAACGCCGACGGCGGCGAGGTGGGACAATGCGGCAATGGCGCCCGCTGCTTTGCGCTATTCGTCCGCCGCGCCGGACTGACGGACAAGCGCAGCATCCGGGTGGAAACCGCTTCGGGCCCGCTGGAACTGCAGGTGCACGACGACGGCACCGTTACCGTGGATATGGGGGTACCCCGTCTGGATCCCGCAGACATTCCCTTCCGCGCGCCGGCAGCGGCCAACAACTACCGTTTGGACCTCGGGCAGGACCATATCGAACTCGCCGCCGTGGGCATGGGCAATCCCCACGCCCTGCTACGGGTCGAGGACGTGCGGGGAGCGCCGGTGGCAGAGATTGGACCGCTCCTGGAGCACCACCCGGCCTTCCCCGAACGCACCAATGTCGGCTTCATGGAAATCGTCAGCCCACATGCGCTGCGTCTGCGCACTTGGGAGCGGGGCGCCGGCGAGACCCTCGCCTGCGGCAGCAACGCCTGTGCGGCGGTGGTGGCCGGGCGCGGCTGGGGTGCTCTCAGGGAGCGGGTGCGCGTCGAACTGCCGGGCGGCTCCCTGGAGATCCATTGGCCGGGCCCCGGGCAGCACCTGCGGATGACGGGGCCGGCGCGAGTAGTCTTCGACGGGGTCTGGCAAGGCCTGGAGTCCATATGAGCGAAACTCCGCGAGACGACGACGCGCAGCAGGTACGTGCCTTTTTACGCAAGCATCCCGAGTTCCTCTGGACCGAAGAGGAGCTTTTGACGGAGATCACCTTGCCCCACCTCGGCCTCGGTTCGGCCAGTTCCCTCCTGGAGCGGCAGGTGCAGGCGCTGCGCCAGGAAAACCTCCTGCTGCAGCAGCGCATCGCCGCGCTCCTGGGCGCGGCACAGCAAAATGCCGTGCTGGCGCGTCACCTCAGTGACCTCGCCATGGCCCTCCTGCGGGCCCAGGACTGTATCGCCGTGGTGGAACTCACCCGGCGTCACCTGAGTGAGGTCTTTCAGGTGGAGCAGCAAGCCTGGCTCGTGGCGCACAGCGATTTTCCGGTGACGGGGGCAGTGGCACTGGAAGCGGAACGGAGTCGGCCGCTGCTGGCCATGGCCATCGCCGGGGCGCGGACGGGTCTCGAACTGCACCCGGATCTGCGGCGGCGACTCTTCGAGGCGCCTGGCGCTGGTCTGCGCTCCTTTGCCATCATCCCGCTGGACGGGAGCTGTCTGAGCGGCGGCATCGTTCTGGGCAGTCAGCACCCGGACCGCTACGGGGCAGATGCGGGTAGTGACCTGCTGGAGCAGATTGGCCGGCTGGTGAGTGCGGCCCTGGACCGCTGCACCCTGCCCAAGGCGGAAGGTGGGTAGCCCAGCGTGCGCGTAGCCGAGATCATTGCCGACTTTGACACGGTTCTGACCCAGGCCTATCGGCCCGCCAGCGCCTCGGCCTATCGCGCGGACCTCCACCTGTGGCAGGAGTTTCTGGCGGAACAGGGCATCGATCACATCGAGTCGGTACAAGCGGAGCATCTGCGTCACTTTATCCGCCGTGAGCGCGCGCGAGGCGTGGCCATACGCAGCCTGCGGCGACGTTTTGCGGCGCTGCGCGCACTCTACCGACACCTGCAGCGCCAACATCCGCAACTGCCGGACCCCAGTCGTTACTTGCGTCTGCCAAAACTCGAACAGCATTTTCCAGACTGGCTGACGGTGGATCAGGCGCAACAATTACTGGATGGGCCGACGTCGTCCGACGGTGGCCCCGCCCAACCGGCCACTGCGCAGACCCACTTCGCCATGACCCGCGACCGCGCCATGATGGAACTGCTTTACTCCAGCGCCCTGCGCGTGTCCGAACTGGTCGCCATCGATCTGGACCATCTGGATCTGGCCGGCTCCTGGTTGCGGGTTTTCGGCAAGGGCGGCAAGGAACGGATGGTGCCGGTGGGCCAGGTGGCGCTGACCGCGCTGCGGACCTATCTGCCGGCTCGCGCGGCCGTGGCGGCCGCCGAGGTCAAGGCCCTCTTTCTCAACCAGCGCGGTGGTCGCCTGTCGGTGCGCAGCGTCCAACGCATCGTCGATGGCTGGGGGCGCGACAGACTGGGACAGGCGCTGCATCCCCACACCCTCCGCCACAGTGCCGCCAGTCATCTGCTGCAGTCCAGTGGCGATCTGCGCGCCGTCCAGGATTTTTTGGGTCACGCAGGTATTGCCACGACGGCCATCTACACCCACCTGGATCACCAACACCTGGCGGCGGTCTACGACAGCGCCCACCCGCGCGCCCATCGCGCCCCACCCCGGCAAAATCCCAAGGAGGACCGCTGATGTCTCAGAATTTGGATCTGCACGGAACCACCATCCTGTCCGTGCGCCGCGGGCAGAACGTGGTGATGGCGGGAGACGGACAGGTGACCTTTGGCAATACGGTGATGAAGGCTAATGCCCGTAAGGTGCGGCGTCTGGAAGCCGACGTTCTGGTGGGCTTTGCCGGCGCCACGGCCGATGCCTTTACCCTGTTGGAGCGCTTCGAGGCCAAGCTCAAGGCGCATCCTGGGCAGCTGGCCAAGGCGGCAGTGGAGCTTGCCAAAGAGTGGCGTACCGATCGGGTGTTGCGCCGCCTGGAGGCCATGCTGGCCGTGGCGGATCGACAGCAGAGCCTGATTCTGACTGGTCAGGGAGACGTCCTGGAGCCGGAATACGGCATCATCGCCATCGGTTCCGGCGGGCCCTATGCCCTTGCCGCTGCCAGGGCGCTACTGGAACACAGCGAGCTGTCGGCGCGCGCGATTGCCGAGCGGGCTCTGGTCATCGCCGCCGACATCTGCATCTACACCAATCAGCAACACAGTGTCGAGGAGTTGTCGTGAGCATGCGTGAAATGACTCCGCGGGAGATCGTCCAGGAGCTGGACAAGTACATCGTCGGCCAAGATGAGGCGAAGCGAGCGGTGGCCGTCGCCCTGCGCAACCGCTGGCGGCGCGCGCAGGTGAGCGGGGATCTGCGCGCGGAGATCACGCCCAAGAATATCCTCATGATCGGCCCCACGGGCGTTGGCAAGACCGAGATTGCGCGACGCCTGGCCCAGCTGGCCAAGGCGCCCTTCATCAAGGTCGAGGCCACTAAATTCACCGAGGTGGGCTACGTGGGCAAGGATGTGGAGTCCATCATCCGCGATCTTGCTGAAATTGCGGTCAATCTGGTGCGCAACGAGCGCCAGCAGGCAGTGGGCCTGCGCGCCGAGGAGTTGGCCGAGGAACGTATCCTCGATGCGCTTCTGCCGGGTCCGCGCGATGCCAGCCTGCCGCGTCAGGACGAGAATACCCGGCAGAAATTCCGCAAGATGCTGCGCGAAGGCAAGCTGGACGACAAGGAAATCGACATCGAGATCCGCGCCAGTAAAGGGCCCGGTGTCGAGTTCATGGCGCCCCCAGGGATGGAGGAAATGGGAGCACAACTGCGCGATCTATTTGCGCGTATGGCGCCGCACAATACGCAACGGCGCAAGGTGAGCGTTGCCGAAGCACGGACGCTGCTGCGCGATGAGGAAGCCGCCAAACTGGTGAACGAGGACGAGGTCCGCAGTACGGCCTTGGAACGTCTGCAGGCGGACGGCATCGTCTTCATCGACGAAATCGACAAGGTTACCTCCCGTAACAACGCCCAGAGCGGCCCGGACATCTCCCGTGAGGGGGTGCAGCGGGATCTGCTCCCGCTGGTGGAAGGGTCCAATGTGAGCACCCGTTATGGCGTAGTCAAGACCGATCACATTCTGTTCATAGCCTCGGGAGCGTTTCACCTGAGCAAGCCCTCGGATCTCATCCCGGAACTTCAGGGGCGGCTACCCATCCGCGTCGAGCTTCAGGCCCTGAGTGCCGCAGACCTGGAGCGCATACTGCGCGAACCCGAAAACGCTCTGGTGCGTCAGTACACCGCCCTGCTCGCGGCGGACGAGGTCGAACTGCGCTTCACCGACGACGGCATCCGCCGCATTGCCGAGATTGCCCAGCAGGTGAACGAAGGTGTGGAAAATATCGGCGCGCGCCGCCTGCACACGGTTATGGAGCGTCTTCTGGAAGACCTCGCCTTTCGCGCGCCCGACGCTGGCATCGGCGAGATCACCATCGATACCGACTACGTCAACGCGCGCCTGGGCGATCTCGCCGCCGACGAGGATCTCTCCCGCTACATTCTGTGACCGGGCGACCCCCCTCGCCCAGACGGCCATGGGCCTGCGCTTCGCCCGCGGCCGCGAGGGATCGGGCCGCGCTCAGGCGGCGGCCGACGGAGCCTGCAGGCCCGGATAGGGCTCGAGCTGCGAGCTGACCATGTGGATATCCTGTTGCTGGTGCGCCAGAGGAACTCCGTTTGCCAGCAACGCCTCCACCACCGCCGCGCGCAAGTCCGTCTGCACATTGAAGGACTTGTTGCAATCTTGTATGTAGACACGCAGATAGACCATGACGCCGTTGGTATTGACGTCCAGTATGAGGGCCGACGGCGGAATGATGCTGGGGTCGTCCTGCATCACGTCCGGATGCTTGCGCGCCACGTCCACCAGGATTTCCTTCACCCTCGGCAAGTCCGCATCGTGCTTCACCGTAAAGGGCAGCATGAGGCGCAGGACGCTGTTGGAATACATCCAGTTCGTCACCTGTCCCGAGATGATTTCGGAGTTGGGCACGAACACTTCGGTACGGTCGAAGGTCATGATTAGGGTATAGCGGATGCTGATCTTCTTGACGTAACCCTCGGCGCTCCCCACTTTTATCCAGTCGCCCACCTTGATGGGACGTTCAAAGATGAGGATGATGCCCGAAACGAAATTGTTGACCATGGTCTGCAGGCCAAAGCCCACGCCCACCGAAAGGGCGCTGGCAATGAGAGCAAACTTGCCCAGGGGGATGCCTGCAATGGCAAGACAGATGGCCACGCTGAGAATGATGGCGACGTACTTGGTGAGCATGACCAAGGAATAGCGCGCTCCCGAATCCAGGGCGAATATCCCGAGGAAACTGTCGAGCCGTGCCACCAGGCGATCGATGACCCGAAACAGGATCACCAGCAGGACGGCAGCGATGACGATGTGCAGCGGATTGACCTGCACGCCGCTGACCGTGAAACCGTCGATGAAGTACTTCTCCGCAAGGCCCAGAAAGCGTTGCGGCAAGAGATGCCAGACCATGGCAAGACTAAGTGCAGCAGCCACGACGACCACGACCTGCAGGAGTCCGCCCAACCAGCGCCCTATTTTCGTGGCGCTGCTTCTGCGTATCGCCCATTGGATCAGCACAAGCAGCACGACAGAAACAAGGATAATAATACCCGATTGCACCAAGGATATCGGCATGATAACGACTATCTCCCTGTTTTTTCAGGGATAGATACTAACACGCGCGGTGCTTTTTTGTCCAACCAAAGACCCGCCCGGTGCCAATAGTCGCGCTGCGATCGGCAAAAAGCGGTGCCGCGCAGCGAAATACGCGCGACACGGCTCGGAAATAGGGCGTGGAATCAGGGTTTGAGGTAGCTCCAGCCCCGTTGCTGGGCCTGCGCCAGGGCAAGCACCCCGGCTGCGACGACGCGCGTACCCGCGGGCAGGGTCTGCGAGTCGAGGCCGAGGGCGTCGAGGCTGTTTTGGCAAAAAGCAAAGTCCACCCCACCACGGGCCAGGACTTCGCACTCGTCGCGCCAGCGCCCCATGGCCCAGAGCGCCACCGGCGCGGACACGTTAGCAACCACCTGCAAGGACACATCGGGATCGGCTGCCCGAGCGTTGCGCAGATTCGCGAAGAGCTGGGGCCAGCGGCCCGGCTCATCGATGTGGAAGAGCAAACCCGCGCTCATGCCGGAACGTATTCCAGCAGGCGACTACGCAGTTTTTCCATACCGCTTTTTTCCAGCTGGCGTACCCGCTCGGCCGATACCCCCAACTCTTCTCCCAGAGCTTGCAGGGTCTTGGGATCGTCACTGAGCCACCGGTTCTGAATGATGTACCGGTCCCGTTCACTAAGACTCTGGAGTGCTGCCCGCAAACCCCGTTGCCGCTGCTGGTCCCAGTCGCGATCGATGAGCGCCTCGACGGAGGACTCGCCAGGATCCTCCAGTTCCAGCGTGCGACCGTGCCCCTCCTCATCGTCGCTTTCGTACTGGAGGGAATAATCCTGCCCGGCCATGCGCCCTTCCATCTCCAGCACGGCTTCCTGCGACACACCCAGATCTTCGGCTATGGCTGCGCTCTCTTCCTGGCCCAGCCATCCACTGCTCTGACGCGCCGAGCGCAGGTTGAAGAACAACTTGCGCTGGGCCTTGGTCGTGGCGACTTTGACGATGCGCCAGTTTCGCAGAATGAACTCGTGCATCTCCGCCTTGATCCAGTGCACCGCAAAGGAGACGAGGCGTACCCCCTGCTCCGGATCGAACCGTTTGACCGCCTTCATGAGGCCGATGTTGCCTTCCTGAATGAGGTCCGCCTCGGGCAGGCCATAGCCCCGATAGGCCCGTGCCACCCGCACCACGAAGCGCAGGTGGCTGAGCACCAGCTGCTTGGCCGCATCCACATCGTCCTCATCGCGCAGACGACGGGCGAGTCTGCGCTCCTCCTCCACGCTCAATACGGGCTGCGCGTGGACGAAACGCAGATAGGCCGCCATCCCGTCGACGGTTGCCAGATCGCGCTGCGTCATTACCAAATCGTTCATGAATCCGTTCCTCCCAAATCGCTCACGCGCTTTAGACCCCTGCAGCGACCGATAGTTTTCCGGCCTTTCTCCGACACCAGGTCCGGAATCCGCCCACCCAATAACGCTTTTGGGATATGGGGACGCGCCGCCAGGCTTTCAAGAGAAAGTATGGTCGAGGTGCCGACCGACGGCAATGCGCGAGCCGAGCCAACCCAGGAATGCGCTGATGGCGATGAGTGCGAAACCCTGGGCCGGACGCAGACCCACCAAGCTGAAGTGGGTGCCATACAGGGCCGCCAAGCGATCGACGGGCCCCTGCAGGCTCAGGATGGCGATGGCCACCACCGCCCAGGCCAGAGCTCCCGCCAGGAGGCCCTGAATCAGTCCCTGGTAGAGAAAGGGACGACGGATGAAACTGCGCGTCGCCCCCACCAGGGAGGCGATATCGATCTCATCGCGCCGTTGGGCGATGTGCAGACGGATGGTATTGCCCATGACGAGTACTGCCCCCAGGGCCAGAAGCAGCGCGAGGATCCACACTGCCCGTGTACCCAGCGCCAATATCGCCTGCAGACGGGCGACCCAATGGAGATCCGACTGAGCACTGGCAACGATGGGCTCCTTGGCCCAGGAACGTACCTGAGCATCGAGATCGGCGGAACTCTGGGCCAGGGGATTGATTTCCACCACCAGAGAGGCCGGAAGCGGATTTTCGCCCAGAACATCCACGGCGGCCTGCATACCGGCGCTGCGCTCGAAATCCGCCAGCGCCTCTTCCCGACTGATGTAGTGTACGGCCACCACCCCCGCGCCACGGGCGACGCGATCGCGCAGCTTGGCCACCTCGGCGGCACTGGCATCCTTGTGGAGGTACAGGGAAATCTGCGCCTGATCACGCCACTGGCCGAGGAGCAGCTGCAGATTGTTCAAGGCGGTGAAAAGGCCCACGGGCAGCGCCAGCACGATGGCCAGGGCCAATACCGTCAGTAGGGTCGCCAGGGGTTGCCGCAGGAGTGTGTCGCGGGCATTGCGCAGGGCATCCAGGCGCAGGTGCAGGTTCATGAGAACTCCTTGGGAGCATGCAGGCGGCCTTGCTCCAGGTGCAGGGCCGGCAGGCCGAGTCGCGCTATCTGTCGGGCGTCGTGGGTGGCGACGAGGACCGTTGTGCCGTGGCGATGAAAATCCCGGAAAAGATCGAGGATCTCATCGCTCAGGGCCGGGTCGAGGTTACCCGTGGGTTCGTCCGCCAGCAGAATTTCCGGGGTGTGGACGATAGCCCGAGCGATGCCGACCCGCTGTTGCTCGCCACCGGACAGAGTCGCCGGCAGCTCGCGCAGACGGTCACCGAGGCCGACCTTTTCCAGTGCCGCCCGTACCCGGCTCTCGATCTGCCGGGGGGGCACCCCGGCCACTTGCAGGGTGAGGGCGACATTGCTGTAGACGTCCCGATCCATGAGCAGCTTGTGATCCTGGAAGACCACCCCGACGCGCCGACGATAGGCGGGGATGTGGCGACGCTTGAGGGTGGCGAGATCCACGCCACCCACCATCAGGGTGCCGTGGCTGACGTCTTCCAGACGGGTGAGGAGCTTCAACAGGGTGCTCTTGCCCGCACCCGAAGGTCCGGTGAGCAGCGCCATCTCGCCCTTGGGCAAGCGTAGATTGATCTCGCGCAGGACGTGCCGCCGTCCCGGGTAGTGTTTGGTGACATTGATGAACTCGATCACGATCCGGTCTCCGCAACGAGGGCGTCGACAAAGGCCTCCGCCGAGAAAGGCCGTAAATCCTCCACCCCTTCACCGACGCCGATGAAGCGAATGGGCAGGGGCAGGGCCTTGGCCACCGCCGCCACCACGCCACCCTTGGCGGTGCCGTCGAGTTTGGTGATGCAGATGCCCGTCAAACCCACCGCCTCGTGGAATTGCCGTACCTGCTGGAGGGCATTCTGCCCGGTACCGGCATCGAGCACCAGCCAGATCTGATGCGGCGCGCCGGGATCCTGCTTGGCTAGCACCCGCTTGACCTTCTTCAGCTCTTCCATGAGGTGACCCTGGGTGTGCAGACGTCCGGCGGTGTCGGCAATGACGAGGTCGATGCCGCGTGCGCGCGCCGCCGCATAGGCATCGTACAGGACGGAAGCGCTATCGGCGCCGGCACCCTGGGCAATGACGGGTACCTGGACCCGCTCGGCCCAACCCGTGAGCTGCTCGACGGCGGCGGCGCGGAAGGTATCGCCGGCGCCCAAGAGGATGGAATAGCCCTCGGCCTTCCAGCGTGCCGCGAGCTTGCCGATGGTCGTGGTCTTGCCGGCACCATTGATACCCACCATCATCAGCACCTGCGTTTGCCCTTTGGCGGGCGTCCACGGCTGCGCCCGGGGCTGGAGAATATCCAGCAAGGCCTGACGGATGGCGGCGCGCAGAGCCGCGGGATCTTTCAGCTCGTTGCGGCGCACCCTTTGTGTCACCCGATCCATGATGTCCCGGGTCGCGGCCACGCCCATGTCGGCTTGCAGGAGGATGGCCTCCAAATCCTCCAAGAGCTCGTCATCAATGACCTTCTTACCGAGTACCAGTTGCTCGACACTGGCGCTGATCTGCTCCCGGCTGCGGCGCAGCCCTTCCCGCAAGCGTCCAAAGAGCCCCCGACGTGGAGCCTCCGCGTCCGCCTCCGACCGCGCGCCGCGCGTGTCGTCATCGGGCTTCGTGGAGGACGGTGCCACCGGCGCATGGTCCGACGCACTGGCGATGGTGCCAGCCGGCGTGAGGGCCGCTTCGGTGACGGGGGTCTCCTCCGGCGGAGCGGCGCTCTCGCCCTGCTGTGGCGTTGGCGTCGGCGGCGCGGGCTCGACCTGCGATTCGGGCACCGACGCGCTGGTGTCGCCGCTTTCCTCTTCTGCCTTGCCTTTGTTACGCTTGAACCAATTAAAGACCATGTTTTCCAGGGGGAGGTTTGGGAATGGTGTGGGGCATTATCCCCCCTCGGCGCAGTTGCGACAATCCGGGAAGCTGTCTTGCGGCAGCGCACGCCCGATCTTGAGCCTGCGTATCGTCGGCGGTAGACACCGCGGGCGGGTGCTGCGGACGCCCCCGGGGACGTCCGTGCGACCGACACCGGGGATCGTGCGCGAGCGCCTCTTCAACTGGCTGGGTGCTGCCGTGCAGGGGGCGCGGGTACTGGACCTCTTCGCCGGCACGGGCGCCCTGGCCCTGGAGGCCTGGTCCCGTGGAGCGGCACAGGTGTGCCTCGTGGAAAAGCTGCCACGCCACCGCGATCTGCTTCGCGCCAATCTTGCCGCCTGCGCCTGCCCCGAGTCCGCCCTCTGTGGTCACGATGCCCTGGTTTTCCTCAAACAGTGCCGGCAAGGCTTCGACATCGTCCTGCTGGATCCGCCGTTTCACCAGGATTGGCCGCGGCGCGTGCAAGCAAGCCTGTTCGCGAGCCCCGCACTCGCGCAGGCCCGGTGGCTCTATCTGGAAAGTGCCGTGGACGAGGTCTGGCCAGAGGATAGCCTGCCCCAAGACTGGTCCCTGCATCGCCACGGTCACTGCGGCGACAGCCACTACCACCTATACCACCGTCACGAGGTGAGCCCATGAGTCCCTGCCCAAACCGCCGCATCATCTACCCGGGCACCTTTGACCCGGTGACTCTGGGGCACGAGGACCTGGCACGCCGCGCCGCCGCCCTCTTCGACGAAGTGGTGGTGGCGGTAGCGGCACAGACACCCAAGAAAACCATTTTCCCCCTGGCGGAGCGCGTCGCCCTGGCTGAGGCTACCCTGGGCCGGATCGACAAGGTGCGGGTGCGTGCCTTCGATGGCCTGCTGGTCCATCTGCTGGCCGAGGAACAGACTCCCATCCTCCTGCGCGGCCTGCGCGCCATTTCGGACTTCGAGCACGAGTTTCAGCTCGCCTCCATCAATCGCCGCATGGATGCCCACATCGAAACCCTGTTTTTGATGACCTCCGACGCCTACACCTTCCTCTCGTCCAGTCTCGTGCGCGAGATCAGCCGACTGGGTGGGGATGTCAGCGCCTTCGTGCAAGCACCGGTGGCGGCGGCTCTGCAGCAACGTTTTGCGCACGGGCCTCAAGGCTTGGATCACAACGGCGAGAAGTCGTAGACTAGCGGGCCCAAGGACAAATCGTGAGGGGAGCGCCGTGTCCCTGCGTATTGACGAAAACTGCATCAACTGTGACGTGTGTGAGCCTGAGTGTCCCAATGGTGCCATCTCCATGGGGCCGACGATCTACGTCATCGACCCCGACCACTGCACCGAGTGCGTCGGCCACTACGATACGCCCCAGTGTCGGGAGGTTTGTCCCGTGGACTGCATCGATCTCGATCCAGAACACCCGGAGACCCCGGAGCAACTGCAGGAGAAATTTCTGCACCTGACCGGCCAGGCCTGAGCGTCTCAGTCCAGAGATTTTCCCTGCAAGGCCCGGTGCAGTCGGTTGGCGATCTGTTCCAGGGCCGCACTACGCTCGGCAAGCGCCGCGCGATTGGCCCGCAGTTGCTGGAGACGGGTATCGATGTTGCCCATGGCGACGGCGATGTTCTCCAGGGCATCCAGTTCTTCCTCTGCCTTTTGCCGGTAGAGTTCCAGCTGGCGGTTCATCACCGCCATCATCTCGTCCACCCAACCCTCGGCGTCGCGGCGCGTTTCGACGATGAAATCGCGTACCTTGCCAGCCACGGTGAGAAAGGCCTTGCGCACCACGGCACTCTGGGTGTTGACCGCAATCTCCAGCATCATGCCGAAGCGCTCGTAGTTCTCGGCCATGGCCAGAAGCTCGGCACGACGGGGCATGATGGCGTAGGGAATGGTACTCAGGGACGGCAGCCGATAGCGCTCCTGGAGGGCGGCATATTCCCCGGCAATCTGCGCATTGACCTCGGCGGAGCCACGCAGGGCCGTATCGAAATGGGCGATGGCCTCGGCAAAAAAACTGCGAAAGCGTTCGACGATGCCGGCTGTGGTCCAAGCGGCGAGCATCTCGCTACGCGCCGCCCCGATCCGGGCATCGAAGCGATCGGGGGACAGGGGCGCCAACAGGGCCCGGTCCACTGCGGCGCGAAAGTCCGCCTTGCGCGCCTCGAAGCGCTGCCGGTCCTGATCGAAACTGGCCAGCATGGCCTTGTGCTGAGCGACGAGGCGGGGGACCTTCTCACTGGTGCGCTCCTTCAGAGCCTGGATGCTCTCCATCTGTACGGCGATGGCACGGTCCTGCTCCTGCAAGAGCTGTTGCTGGTCGCGCTGCACGCGCTCCACCAGGGCGGTACAACGCTCCTGCAAGACCGCGCGGCGCGCCGGGATCAGCAGGCGGGCGATGCTCGCCTCCAGTTGCGGCAGACCACTCTTCTCCAGTAGGTGGGCATCGCCGCGGATACGCGCCAACAGGGCCTTCTGCCCAGATACGGGAAGCACCCGCTCCGCGTCGATGCCGAGCCGTTGCGCCGTTTTTTCCACCTGCATGCTGATCTCGTCCTCGATCTCGAAGGGATCGCGCAGCTCGTCCCAGAGCGTGTCGATCTTGTTGAGGAGCACCAGCTGCGGCTGCTCCTTGTTGCGCCGCAGGTATTGATCCCAGATGGTGAGGTCGCTCTGCGTCACGCCCGTGTCGATGCCCAGGACGAAGAGGACGGCATCTGCGTCGGCAAGCATGCCAAAGGTCAGCTCGGGTTCGGCACCGATGGCATTGAGGCCCGGGGTATCGAGTATGGTCAGACCCGCGTCCAGGATGGGATGAGGCAGAAACAATTGGGCATGGCGCCAGCGCGGAATGAGCACCTTGCCCAGACCGCAGGAGGGACAGATGCTCCGCTCCCGATCCTTGGGCGTGCGATTCAGCGGCGGACACAGCCCCAGTCGACGGGCCTCCTCGATGGCCACACAGGTGGTTTCCGTGAGGCTCTTGAGCATGGCGCTGCGCTCATGGGCTTGCTGCGCCGAATCGTAGGCCAAGCGCACCCAGGCACTGCCGGCCCGTTTCAGTTTCTCGATGCTGACATCCATGGCCCGACTGGCGATGGGCAGCAGCTGCAAACCGGGGCGGCCCTGGGGTGCTCCGCGAATCTCCACCGGACACATGGTCGTCTGACCCGTGCCCGAGGGCAGCAGGCGGGTACCCTGATCGGCAAAGAACAGGGCGTTGATGAGTTCGGTCTTGCCCCGCGAAAACTCGCCCACCAGAGCGAGACGCAGACTATCCCGCTCGATCTCGAAGGCCAGGGTCTCCAGATGCAGGATGACGCTGCCCGGTAACAGACCGAGTTCGCTGGTCAGGTTGGAGAGCCCGTGCAGCTGCTCCACCACCGCACTTCGCCAAGCGTTGAGGTCCTCGATTCCCTGAAGAATAGGGGAGGATTGCAAGGATTTTGGGTCCACCGAACGCTCCTGTGCGACTAATGTTGACAGTACGGACAAAAGACCGTGGCACGTCCGCCGAGACGCTGGCCGCGCAGAGTCCCACCACAGCGTATGCAGGGCTCCCCCTCTCTGCCGTAGGCCTGTAGAGATAGTCGAAAATAGCCGTTACCGCCATCGGGCTGGAAAAAGTCGCGCAAGGTCGTACCGCCTTGGGCGATGGCCTCACGCAGCACCGTGCGAATGACCATTGCGAGATCGTCGTAGCGTGCCGCAGAGATGCGGCCTGCTGCTCGACGCGGGTCGATCCCCGCCCGGAACAGGCTTTCGGTAGCGTAGATGTTACCAACGCCCACCACCGTGTGGCTGTCCATGAGGAAGCTCTTGACCGCCTGTTGCCGGCCGCGACTGCGCCGATACAGCACTTGGCCGGAAAAATTTTCCGCCAGCGGCTCCGGCCCCAGGTCCCGCAGCAGTGGGTGGGCTGCACCCTCGGTATTCCACAGGATCAGGCCAAAACGCCGGGGATCGCGAAAGCGCAGACAGCGACCATCGCCGAGGAGGATATCGACGTGATCGTGGACCGTTGCTGCCATGTCCTGAGGCAGCAGGCGCAAACTGCCGCTCATCCCCAGATGCAGCAGGAGCTGGCCGTGGACAAAATCCGCCAGCAGATACTTGCCGCGCCGATCCAGGCGGTTCAGCACGCGTCCCCGTAACCGGCTATCGAGATCCGGGGGCACCCACTGGCGCAGCTTTTTCTGGCGCACCACCGCGCCGGTCAGGGTCTGTCCCTCCAGGTGGGGCGCGAGGGCCAGGCGGGTGACCTCCACCTCAGGCAATTCCGGCATCTGTCCCTCCCCATCGACCGCCGCTGACCCGCTCCCGCCCAGCGCCGTCTCGCTGCCCAAAGACCGCCCGAAAACCGCTGGCCGTGAGCCTTTCCCGAAGCGCTGGCCCCTGGTCCCAGCCGTGCTCGAAAAGCAGCCAGGCACCCGGATTCAGCCTATCTCGGACGGCTTCCAGAATTTCCGTGAAGGCCTCGTAGCCCGTAGGGCCCGCCACGAGGGCAAGAGCGGGCTCGTGCTGCAGTTCCGCCAGGTGAGGATCATCGGCGGCAAGATAGGGCGGATTGCTGACGATGAGGTCGAAGCGTTGCCCCGGTGCAAGGGCGCGACACCAATGCCCCTGCTGCCAATCCACCACAAGCCCCAGAGCCTTGGCATTGGCCCGGGCGAGGGCAAGGGCGTCGCTGCTCAGATCGACGCCGGTAATCTCGGCCGTGGGTCGGCTGCGGGCCAGTGCCAAGGCGATGGCGCCGGAGCCCGTGCCGAGATCCAGCACCTTTTGCCGCCCGTAGAGAGGCATGCGCTCCAGCGCCGCCTGCACCAACACCTCGGTGTCGGCCCGGGGGATGAGCACCGCTGGTGATACCGCCAGTTCGAAGTCGAGAAAAGGCGCAGTACCCAGACAGTAGGCCAGCGGCTCCCCAGACAGGCGGCGGGAGAGGAGCGCGTCAAGCGCAACTGCGGCGGCTGCCGGCAGAGCCTCGTCGGCACGGCGCAGAAGCGTAGCGGCATCCCATCCCAGCACGGCCTCCAGAAGCCAGCGCGCCTCCGCTCGCGCCTGGTCGCTGACCTTCGCCAGGGCCTGCGCCAGATCGCGCTGCACATCGGCTATACGCACCGAGCTTTGGGGTACGGCCATCAACTCAAGCCAGCACTCTGCGCCAGGAGCTCTGCCTGATGTTCGCGGATGAGCGGGTCGATGAGGGCATCCAGTTCACCCGCCAGCACGGCCTCCAGACGGTAGATGGTGAGATTGATGCGGTGGTCGGTGATCCGCCCTTGGGGGAAGTTGTAGGTCCGAATGCGCTCGGAGCGATCCCCCGAGCCGATCAGCGAACGCCGCGTGGCGGCTGTGGAACTCTCCTGCTGCTCCCGCACCATCTCCAAGAGGCGCGCCTGCAGCAGAGCCATGGCTCGGGCACGATTCTTGTGCTGCGAGCGGTCCTCCTGGCAGGCGACCACGAGCCCTGTAGGCAGATGGGTGATGCGAATGGCCGAGTCGGTCTTGTTGACGTGCTGACCGCCGGCACCGCTGGCCCGATAGGTATCGATACGCAGATCGCTGGGCTGGATGTGGATCTCATGGACGGCGTCCACCTCCGGCAGCACCGCGACGGTACAGGCAGAGGTGTGGATACGGCCTTGGGATTCGGTCTCGGGTACCCGCTGCACCCGATGCCCACCCGACTCGAACTTCAACCGCGAATAGGCCCCGCGGCCACTGATCTCGAGGACGATCTCCTTGTACCCGCCGCGCTCCGATTCGGTGCTGGATAGGACCGTCACACCGAAACCCCGACCTTCGGCATAGCGGGTGTACATGCGCGCGAGGTCCGCCGCGAAAAGGGCCGCCTCCTCCCCACCCGTTCCCGCGCGGATCTCTAAGAAGACATTGCGCTCATCGTTGGGATCGCGGGGCAGCAGACGCACCTGCAGGGATTCCTCGATGCGGGCAAGCTCCGCCTCGGCCTCGCGCTGGTCTTCCTCGGCCAATGCGCGCAGTTCCGGATCGCGCTCCGCCAGGAGGAGCTCACGCGCCTCATCCCACCGTTGCCGCTGCTCTTCGTGTGCCTGCAACAGTTCGAGGATGGGCTGGATTTCACCAAGCTCCCGGGAAAAGGCCTGAAAGCGGGCGTTGTCCTGCACGATCTCGGGGCTCGCCAAGGCCTTTTGCAATTCTTCGGCACGCTCGGCCAGCTGCTCCAGCTGAGCTTCCAGACGAGGACTGAGGCTCATCCCTCGGCGTCGCTAAGGTGAAAGAGGATATCCAGGGAGGCCACCAGGGCCTCGCTGGTAGCCTCCTGGCAGGGCTGACGCAGGGTGGAAATGGGGTCGTGCAAGACCTTGTTCATCAGCGCCTTGGAAAAGGACTCCAGCACCAGCTTCGGATCTTGCCCCTGATCCAGGTAGTGGTAGAAACGTTTGAGTTCGTCCTGGCGCGCCTGTTCGACGTGCTCACGCAGGCGGCGAATGGCCGGGACCACGTCCAGGCTGTCGCGCCAGCGCTGAAAGTCGGCCACTTCGTCGTGGATGATGGCTTCCGCCGCGTCGGCTGCCTCTCGCCGCGCCCGAATCCCCGCCTGGGCGATGTCGTTGAGATCGTCCAGGCTGTACAGAAAACAGCCGTCCAGCTGACCAACCCCGGCGGCAATATCCCGCGGCACCGCGAGGTCGAGGAGGAGGAGATGGCGTCCGTCCCGCTCACCCAGGATCTGGGCCACCAGGGATTCGGGCAGAACCGGTTCCGTGCTGGCCGTGCAACTGACCACCAGGTCCGCCTCTTTCAACAGCGTTGGGATTTCCTCCAGCCCGTGGGCACTGGCGCCGAACTTTTCGGCCAGGGCATCCGCCCGCTCCCGGCTGCGATTCGCCACCCGAAAGCCGCCCACCTCATGCTCACGCAGATGGGTAGCCACGAGTTCGATGGTTTCGCCGGCGCCGATGAGCAATATCCGCCGGCCCTCCAACGTGCCCAGCACCTGCTTGGCCAGACTCACGGCCGCATAGGCCACGCTGACCGGGGCCGCACCGACGGCCGTCTCCGTCCGTACCCGCTTGGCCACGCGGAAGGCCCAGTGCAGAAGGCGGTTGAGGACGGGACCGGTGGCTCCCACGTCCGCCGCAATCTGGTAGGCATCCTTGACCTGACCCAGGATCTGCGGCTCACCGATGATCATGGAATCCAGACCACACGCCACCCGGAAAAGGTGACGCGCGACTTCCGCACCGCGATACTGGAAACCCTGCCCGGCGAGCACCGAGGCATCGAGACCATGAAAGGTGCGCAGCCAGTCGCGCAGGATCTCGGGCCCACCCCCGGTGAGGCCGTGCGCATAGATCTCGGTACGGTTGCAGGTGGAGAGGATGAGCACCTCACGTGCCAGCTGCCGGTCCAGGATGTCGCGATGGGCGAGAGGCAACTGCTCGGGAGAAAAGGCCACTTTCTCGCGCAGTTCGATGGGTGCGCCGTGATGACTGATGCCGAAGCAGTAAATAACCGATCCCGTCCGCTGCGTAATTCACCGATCCGCGGATTGTCGCGAAGGCCTGGGCCGATTGCAAGCCGTGGAGGGAGGCGCTATCGTGCCGACATCGCAGAGGCTGGGGAAAGAGGACCATGGGTAAGGGCTGGTGGACGCTGACGTTGGGACTGGCGCTGCTCCTCCCCCTCTCCGGATGTGCCGCCACCCCACCGCCAGCACTTGGGGGCGAGACCCTCTACTACCTTCTGACGGCGGAGTTCGCGACTACCCAGGGAGTTGCGGAGGTCGCCCTGCCAGCCTGGCAGAAGGCCGTCGAGCTTGCTCCACAAGCCAATGTCCTCGCCGCTGCTACCAAGGCGGCGACACGTTTTGGCGACCGTTCCGACGCCCTGCGCTGGGCACGCTTGTGGCGCGAAACGGCGCCGGACGATCCCGAGGCTGCCCGCTTCGAGGCGGCGCTCCTGCTAGCAGAGGGAGAGGATCAGAAAGCCATCGCCTTGTTGCAGGCCACCCTCGCTCGCTTCCCCGAGGACGCCACGGTGACCGAGCAACTGGCCGCCTTGCTCGCGGAGCACGGCCGCCGTGGTGACGCCGAACGGCTGCTACAGGACTTCGTCCAGCATCACCCGGACTCGGCCAGCGCGTACTTCAACCTCGGCCGGGTCTACCTCACCGAGAATCGTCCCCAGGAAGCCATCACCGCCCTGCGCCGCGCCAGCACGCTGCAACCCGATGATGGGCACATCGCCATCGCTCTGGCCGAGGCCCTGCGCCAGCAGCAGGGTCCAACGGCGGCCCTGCAGAGTATCCAGGCCTTCACGGCGCATCATCCCGGCGATCTCGATGCCCAACGCTACCTGGCTGCCCTGTATCTGCAGGTAGGGGGGCAGGAACAGGCCATGCGCGTCCTGCAAAAACTGACGCGCGACGATTCGGAAAATCCGGAACTCTGGGTTTCCCTGGGTGCCGTTGCCCTGCAGAACTCCCAATGGAAGGTGGCCCAGAACGCCCTCGAGCGTGCCCGCGAGCTTGCCCCCCAGTCCCCCATCCCTCTGTATTATCTTGGACTTCTAGCGGAGGCCCAGGCACGCTGGAACACCGCACTGCAATATTTCCAAAGGATCCAGGATTCTGCCCTAGCGCTGGAACTGCGCCTGCATATCGCCCAGGCCGAGTACCGGCTGGGACGGCGGGAAAAAGCCCTGGCGGATCTGGACAGCCTCGCCCGAGAACATCCGGACAATACCCAGATCGCGCTTTTTCAGGCCCAGCTGCTGGCCGATTCGGGGGCCCGCGCTGCCGCCCGCAAAGTCCTGCAGGGGGCGTTGGCCAAGCACCCCGAGGACGCCGGGCTGTGGTTCGAGGCGGGCGTTCAGGCCGAACTCGCCAAGGATTATCCCGCCATGGAGCAGGCCATGACGGAGGTCATCCGCCTTAAACCGGACGATGCCGCTGCCTACAATTTTCTGGGCTACAGCCTGCTGGAGCGGAACCAGCACCTGGAGCGTGCCGCGACCCTGCTCCAAAAAGCGCTGCAGCTCTCGCCCAAGGATCCGGCCATACTGGATAGCGTCGGCTGGCTCTTCCACCGGCAGGGAAAGGACAAGGAGGCCCTGCCCTACCTGCAGGAGGCCTGGCGGCAGCTGCACCCCGATGCCGAGGTGGGTGAGCACCTGGGTCGGGTTCTCTGGGATCTTGGACGCAAGACCGAGGCGCGGGCCATTTGGCGTGAAGCCCTGCGCGCCCACCCCGACAATGCCACGCTGAAGAGGGCGCTGCACCAGTGAGGCACTACCGCACTCTGCTGCTGGCGCTCTTCCTGCCGCTCCTATTGGATGCCTGCGCCAGTCTGACGCCGCCAAAGGTCGAACCCACCCTGACCCTGCCCAGCGAAGAGCGCACCCAGGTCTTGCAGAGCCTCAAGGAGTGGCAGGCGAGCGGCTCGGCCTCGATCCAGACGCCCCAGGGCAGCGAGAGCTTCTCCTATCGCTGGCGGCAAAGTCCATCCCACCAGGAACTCTCCATCTACGATCCCCTGGGGCGCACCGTTGCCCGTCTGACGGCCAGCCCGGACGGTGCCGAACTGCAGACCATCGACGGCAAACGGGAAAAGGCGGAGAGTCTGGAGGTCCTCCTCGACGACGTTCTGCACGTGCAGCTGCCGGCCCGGGAACTACCCCTGTGGATGTTGGGCCTTACCAACGGCGCCAGTGCCGTGCACCGCGATGCCCAGGGCCTGCCCGAAACTCTGAGCCGGGGCGCCTGGGACATTCATTACCTGCGCTATGCGGCCGTGGGTGGATTACAGATGCCGAGCCTGCTGCAGGCCGACGGACCGGACGGTGTGCGCCTGCGCCTGGCGGTGACCCGCTGGCAATTGGGAGCCGACTCGTGAGCGGCGATACCTTCCCCGCCCCCGCCAAGATCAACCGCATGCTGCGGGTGGTGGGCCGACGCGAAGACGGCTACCACCTGCTGCAAACGGTTTTTCAGTATCTGGATCTGGCCGATACCCTGCAATTCCGCTCCCTTCCTGCCGGGCAGTTTCGCCGTTTCCCCAAGATCGCCCAGGTCCCCGAGGAGCAGGATCTCTGTCTGCGCGCCGCTCGCCTGCTCGCAGAGGAAACGGGCTGCCGTGAAGGCGTTGCCATCACCCTGGACAAGACGCTGCCCATGGGCGGTGGTCTGGGTGGAGGATCTTCCGATGCCGCCACCACGCTGCTCGTCCTCAACCGGCTCTGGGGCTGTGGATTGAAGCGCCCGGACCTCATGGAGCTCGGTCTACGCCTCGGTGCGGACGTGCCCGTATTCCTCTTTGGCCGCAGCGCCTGGGCCGAGGGCATCGGTGAGCGCCTACAGGCCCTTCCAGAGCTTTCCGAACCGCGCTTTTTCCTCATCCATCCGGGCGTCTCCGTGCACACGGCCGCCGTGTTCCAGCACCCTCGATTGACACGTCGACACCCCCCCATCACAATATCGGCGTTCTTGGCCGAGGCCCCGACCAATACCCTCGAGGCACTGGTACGGCAGTTGTATCCGGCGGTGGACGAATGCCTGCGCTGGATGTCGGCGGCGGGTCTTCATGAGCCCATGCTAACGGGCAGTGGTGCATGCTGTTTCGGCCAACTTGGTGGCACGGTGGAGCCGGAAGCTCTCCAAGCCGAGTTACCGTCGGGCTGGCGGGCGTGGGTGGTTCAGGGCCGCAATATCCACCCGCTGCAGCACCTGGTCGAGGATTGATTTTTGGGGCGTAGCCAAGCGGTAAGGCACCGGATTTTGATTCCGGCATTCCCAGGTTCGAATCCTGGCGCCCCAGCCATTTGCATTGTCGCGCCCTGAGGCCGAGTCAAAGGAAGTCTTCCAGCATGTCCCACGGTAATCTCATGGTCTTCAGCGGGAACGCCAATCCCCGCCTCGCGACCCAGGTGGCGCGCTTCCTGCAAATTCCCCTGGGTCGGGCCGACGTCAGCACCTTCAGCGATGGCGAGGTCTTCGTCGAGATTCTCGAAAACGTCCGTGGACGCGATGTCTTCGCCATTCAGCCCACCTGCGCGCCCACCAACGACCACCTCATGGAACTGCTGACCCTGATCGACGCGTTCAAACGCGCTTCCGCCAATCGCATCACGGCGGTGATCCCCTACTATGGCTACGCGCGACAGGACCGCAAGTCCCGCTCCCGCACCGCCATCACGGCCAAGCTGGTGGCCGATCTCATCGCCCGCGCCGGGGCCAATCGCGTCCTCACCATGGATCTGCACGCCGACCAGATCCAGGGGTTCTTCGATGTGCCCGTGGATAACATCTACGCCTCGCCCATTCTCCTGGGCGATATCTGGCGCCAGAATTATCCCGACCTCATGGTGGTTTCGCCGGACGTCGGCGGCGTGGTGCGGGCGCGCGCCATCGCCAAGCGTCTGGAGGTGGATCTCGCCATCATCGACAAGCGCCGTCCCCGGCCCAATGAGTCCGTGGTCATGAACATCATCGGCGATGTCCGCGGGCGCAGTTGCGTACTCGTGGACGATATGGTCGACACCGCCAACACCCTCTGCGAGGCCGCCCACGCCCTCAAGGAACGGGGCGCCCTGCGCGTCTCCGCCTATTGTACCCATCCCGTCCTTTCCGGCTCTGCCACCGCCCGCATCGCCGCCTCGGATCTGGACGAGCTCGTCGTCACCGACACCATCCCGCTGCGGGAAGACGCCGCCAACTGCAGCAAGATCCGGGTCCTGTCCGTTGCGGAGCTTTTGGCCGAAACCATCCGCCGCATCGCCGAAGAAGACTCCGTCAGCTCCCTGTTCATGGACTGAGGGGCGAGACCGCGCAGTAACTGCCTTCACCGCCTACTGCCCCAAGCCCATGGGCAGTACGCCCGCCTCCCGTTCTTCCAACGCCCACTTGGGGGCGGCGGCGCTAATTTTCTCCTAAGTTCCGACCGGCACACTCTGCTTCGTGAACGCATGGGGCGTTCCCAAAACTGCAGGAGTCTGTCATGAAAAAAGCGCTTGTTGTTGGTGTCGTCCTCGCCGGCCTCGTGGTCAGTGGTACCGCCATGGCCTTCAAGGGCGAGCAATTCAGCAAGGAGGCCAAGGTCTCGCTGGAGCAGGCCAAGGCCACCGCCCTGAAGACCTTCCCGGGCCAGATCGAAGATGTGGAGCTGGAGAAGGAGGCGGGTGGCAGTGGCTTGCGCTACTCTTTTGACATCCGCAACGGTAAAGTCGTGCACGAGGTGGGGGTGGATGCCATAACTGGCAAGCTCCTCGAGAACTCCGTGGACGACGGCAAGGACTGAGTTTCGTCCTTGGGCACTGGATGACAACCGGGAGAGAGGGGTCGTGCGGCTTCTGCTGATCGAGGACGACGTCATGCTGGGTGAGGCCCTGGTCATTGCCCTGCGCGAAGGCGGTCATGCCGTCGACTGGCTGCGCAGCGCCAGGACGGCGCGCACCGCCCTGAACCCCCCGGAACACGAGGTTCTGTTGCTGGATCTGGGCCTTCCCGATGGGGAGGGCCTGGACCTCTTGCGGGAACTGCGCGAGCGCGGTAGCTCCCTGCCCGTCATCATCTTGAGCGCCCGCGATGCCCTGGAAACCCGCATCGAGGGTCTGGACAGCGGTGCCGACGACTACCTCGTAAAACCCTTCGCCAGCAGCGAGCTACTAGCGCGCCTGCGCGTGCTGCAGCGGCGCCAGGGCGGCAGCGGTCAGGCCATCCTCAGCAACGGCAAGATCCATATGGATCCGGCGAGCTTCGAAGCCTGGCGGGAGGGGCAAGAGGAGCAACGACAGCGCCTCGGCCAGCGGGAATTTGCCCTACTCTCCACCTTACTGTCCCGCCCCGGCGTCATCTTCAGCCGTCAAGAGCTGGAGACGCGCCTCTACCCCTGGGGGGAAGAGGTGGAGAGCAACAGCATAGACTTTCTCATCCACAGCCTGCGGCGCAAACTGGGTAGCGATGCCATCCAGAACATCCGCGGTGCCGGCTGGCTGGTGGAGCGGCGCGGGTGAGCACCAAAACCGGACGTGACGCTTTGCGTTCCGGCGATTTCTCCCTGCGCCGCCGCCTGTCCTGGGCCCTCGTCGTCTGGATTTTAGGGGCTGGTGTCCTTGCGGCCGTTGCCTCCTATCTGCTCGCCTATCGCGACGCCCAGGAGATGCAGGATAATGTCCTGGCACAGACGGCGCGCTACGTTTCCCTGGCCGCCGCCGCCAGCCCGAGTCCGGAGCGCCTCTACGGCGATATCGATCGGGACAATCGCCTCCTGGTGGAACGCCTGGGCGACCCGAACTCGCCCCACCCCCTGCCCGCATCCCTGGGCCCGGGTTTTCATACCCTGAAACTCGGCGAGCGCCACTGGCGGGTTTTCGTCCGGCCAAATCCCGAAGGAGTGGGTCTCGCGGTCCTGCAGCCGACCCAGCTGCGGGCCGAAGCGGCCGAAGATGGCGCCGAGCGCACGCTCTGGCCCTTCCTCATCCTCCTGCCCTTTCTGGTGCTGGTGTCCTGGCTGCTGGTGGATCGCGCCCTGGCGCCGCTGCGGGAGATGGCCGACTACCTCGAGCGCCAGCCGGCGGAAGCACCGCTACACTGGCCACAACGGCGGGTGCCGGCGGAGCTGCGACCTTTTCTCGATGCCATCTCCCACCTTTTGCAGCGCATCGGCGAACTGCGCCAGCGCGAACGCCGCTTTGTCGCCGATGCTGCCCACCAGCTGCGCACCCCTTTGGCGGCCCTGTCCCTACAGTTGGACAACGCCCGCAATGCCCAAGCTATTGGCCTCTGCCGTCAGCGCCTGGAGCAGGTGGATAAGGGGCTGGAGCGCGCCCGCCACCTGCTCGATCAATTGCTGAGTCTCGAGCGGCAGGAATCGCGGGCCACGATCTGGCAGCACTTTGCCCTGGAGCCCTTCCTGCACCGATTGCTTGCCGAGCGCGGACCCATTGCCGAAGCCCGCCGCATTGACCTTGGCCTCGCGGCACCGGCTGGCCTCTCATTAGACGCCGATCCCATCGCCCTGGAAACCTTGCTGGCCAATGCCCTGGACAATGCCCTGCAATACGGTCCGCCGATGAGCCAGGTTACCTTGCGCGTCGTCGAGTCGGACACGGCCCTGGAGTTCGTGGTGGAAGACGAAGGCCCCGGGATTCCCGGGCCGCTGCGCCAGCGGGTCTTCGATCCCTTTTTCCGCCTGCCGGAGAGTCCGGGCGAGGGCAGCGGCCTCGGCCTTGCCATCATCCGAGCTGCCGCCGCACGCCTGGGCGGCACCATCGAACTGGCCGATGGTGCCCAGGGACGCGGCCTGCGCCTCATTTACCGTCATCCCAGGGGAACCGCCCCGGCAGTGGAGACCCGCCATGCCCCCTAGATTCGACTACCACCGTCTTAGGTCGCGACCGATTGGGCGCGATACGGGCATTACCGCCACCCTGGCGCCAACCGCAGCCCCCCGGCGGCTTCGGATCGGCGGTCTTTTCCCCGTGCTGCTCCTGGCCCTTGGCCTCGGCGGCTGTGCCCACTACACCGCCCTGCCCCTGGCCAAGGCCCCGCCCAGCGATGCCAGCCTGCACCGCGAACTGGCACAGGCCCTTCCGCAATTGCCCCTGAAGACCCAGGGTATCGACTTTGCCGCACCCCTGAGCGGTGAGGCGATCGCCCAGATTGCCGTACTCCTCAACCCGGACCTGCGCGCCTTGCGCAAGGAAAAGGGCCTGGCAGAGGCGCAGGTCTTTCAGGCCGGACTCCTGCCCGATCCGCAGATCTCCCTGGCCGCAGACTTCCCCAGCAATGGCAACGGACAGCTCTTTACCGCCTACAACCTGAGCCTCAACTGGAGCATCGGCAGTCTCTTCACCCGCCCTCTGGATCTGCGGGCGGCGCGCGCCAACGCCCGCTCGGTGCGGTACGATGTGGCCTGGCGCGAGTGGCTCGTGGCAGGACAAGCGCGTCTTCAGGCCCGCAGCCTGTACTACCTGGAACGGCAAGAGGCCATCGCCCGGGATGCTGCACAACTGACCGGCAAGGTCTGGCGGCAGAGTGAGGCGGAGCTCGCGCGCGGAGATCTGGATCTGGCCACGGCGGCCCTGCGGCGCGCTGCTTACGTCGATAGCGAGGACCGCGCCCTGGCCTTGGCCCGGCAGGTGACCAAGGCACGCGCCCAACTCCTGCAAACGCTGGGGCTACCACCCGACGCGCACTTGCAGCTCGCTCCCCCGCGATTGCGGGAGACGATTCCCGCCACCGAAATGCTGGATCGTCTGGCCCTGCGCCACCGCCTAGACCTCGCTGCCCTGCGCGCTGGCTACAGCGCCCAGGATGCGCGCCTGCGCCGCGCCATTCTTGGCCAGTATCCGGGACTGTCCATCGGCCTGACCCGTGCCGCCGATACCTCCAACGTCCAGACCTGGGGACCCAACGTGAGCCTCACGCTGCCGCTTTTCAATGCTAACCGGGGCGTCATCGCCGAGGCCGAAGCCACCCGGGCAAAGCTCCACGCGGACTACACGGCGCGCCTATTCCAGACCCGCGCCGACATCCACGCCCTGGTCGCCGATCTACAACGCCTGCGTCGGGAAATCCAGTTGCTGCGCGAGCAGGTTCCGGCCCTGCAGGCAGAAGCCCAGCGCCTGGACGCCGCCCTCAACGAAGGTAACGTCACCCTCCTCGATTACGAAACCCTGCGCGGTCAGGCCCTGAGCAAATCCCTGCAGCTGGCAGCCCTGGAGCAGAGCTTTGCCGAGCAGGAAGTTGCCCTGGAGCTTGCCGTCGGTTCTCCCTGGTCCACCTGGAAAACGCCATGACCCAGCCTCGCCATCGCTACCTGCAACGCTTTGCCACGACCCTAGTACTCGCACCCTGGCTTGCCCTTAGCCTTCCCAACACGGCAGCGGCGGAAGTCTCCGCCAAAGTCCAGCTCCAGGATGTTGCGGTCCACGAGCTACATGAGGATCTGCGCGCCTACGGCACAGTGGAATTCGATCCCCAGGGAGCCCAGACCCTGAGCCTGCAGGCGGAAGCCCTCATCCAGCAGGTTCTGGTGGCCCCTGGGCAAGAGGTGCGCAAAGGCGAGGGCCTGCTGCGCTTGAATCCGTCCAGTAACGATCGGCAAATGCTGGAACAGGCCCGAATCAATCTGCGCTTTGCCGAAGAAGATCTGCACCGCACCGAATCCCTACTCTCCCGACAACTGGCCACCAACGCCCAGCTGGCCACCGCCCGGCAAAACCGCGACAAGGCAGCGGCGGACTACCACGCCCTGGCCACGCGCCTGGCGCCCCTGCAGGGCGGGGTACTGCGTGCCCCGGGCAATGGCGTCATCACCCAGGTCTTTGCCAAGGCCGGCGATCTCGTTCCTGCCGGGCAGGCCCTGATCCAGCTGCAAAAAGGTCGGCAGATGCGGGTGGTGCTGGGCATCGAAGCCGAAGATCTTGCCCGGGTGCACGTTGGCGACGATGTGCGGGTGCAGAGTCTAGAGCGGGGTAGTGCCGTGATCGCGGGCAAGATCCGCCAGATATACGCGCAGGTGGATCCACGCACCCACCTGGCCCAAGCTGTGGTGAGTCTGCCCGCAGATAGCCCCTTCCTGCCCGGCAGCATGGTATCGGCGCAGATCCGCCTGCGCTCCCTGCGCATGCCGGCCGTGCCGGATAGCGCCGTCCTCACCGACAAGGGGCGGCCATACGCCTTCATCGCCGTACACGGCCGGGCCCAGCGGCGCTGGCTCGAGCTTGGCCCTCGGGACGGTCACTGGCAAGGGATACGCAGCGGTCTCCAGGTCGGTGAGGCCGTCGTCACGCTCGGCAATTACGAGCTGCACGAGCACATGTTGCTGCGCACGGATGGCCAGCCATGAAGCACGCAGCCCTCGGGGAGTGGCTGCTGCAACACCGCCGCTCGCTGCTGTTTCTGCTCGCGCTGCTGGTCCTGGGCGGTGCCTTCACGGCCTTGCGCCTGCCCGTCGCCCTGTTCCCGCAGATCACCTTCCCACGCATCGTGGTGTCTGCCGATAGCGGCAACATGCCCATTGCCGAGACCCAGACGGCCCTCACCCTGCCCCTGGAACAGGCGCTGCGCGGCGTGCCGGGGGTCGAGAAGATCCGTGCCACCACCAGCCGCGGCGCCGCCGAGATCTCCGTCCAGTTTGCCTGGGGCGCGCCCATGAACGAAGCCCTCCTGCAGGCGGAGGCGGCCATCAATCAGACCTTGCCCAAACTGCCGCCAGACACCACCTACCACGCCCAGCGCATGGATCCTACGGTTTTCCCGGTGCTGGGTATCTCCCTCACCTCCAAGGACCTGGATCCCGTAGCCCTGAGGCACTGGGCCTACTACAGTCTGCGCCCGCGCCTGCTGGCCCTGAAGGGCGTCGCAGGCGTCGATGTCCAGGGCGGAGAGCAGCGCGAATATCAAGTCGTGGTGGATCCCATGCGCCTGCAGGCCTACGGCTTGACCCCCAGCGATGTGGAAAAGGCCCTGGCGGAGGGCAACGTCATCACTGCCGTGGGCCGCCTGCAGCGCCACTACCGACTGTACCAGATCCTCAGCGAAAGTCCGGTGCGCAGTCGCCAGGCCATCGCCGCCATCATCCTCAAGAGCGGTCCCAATGGCGTGGTGAATATTGGCGATGTGGCGCGGGTCGAGGCAAATACGGTGCCCCAGTGGACCACGGTCACGGCCAACGGCAAGAATGCCGTGCTCCTCAACATCCGTCAGCAGATGGGCGGCAATACCGTAGCCATCGACCGCGCCCTGCGCGCAGCCCTGGCCTCTCCCGATCTGCACGTGCCCGCCGGGGTACAGATTCACACCTGGTACGATCAGAGCCAACTCATCACCGCCGCCGCCGGCAGTGTGCGCGATGCCATCCTCATCGGCGCCGTGCTGGCCGCCCTGGTCCTGCTCGCATTCCTGCGCAATCTGCGGCTGACCTTCATCGTCGCCATCACCCTGCCCGCCGTACTGCTGGCCAGCGTGCTCATGCTCTACGTCTTTCACATGAGCTTCAACATCATGACCCTGGGCGGCATGGCCGCGGCAGTGGGCCTCATCATCGACGACGCCGTGGTGATGCTGGAGCATCTGATGCACCGCTTCAGCGAGGCCGGACGACCCCTGCCCATCCTGCCGACGGCGCTGGAACTTGCCCGGCCCCTGGCCGGTTCCTCCGCCGCCACCATCGTGATCTTCACGCCGCTGGCCTTTCTCTCCGGCGTTTCCGGCGCGTTCTTCCAGGCTTTGGCCATCGCCATCGCCTCAGCACTGGTGGTGTCCTTCCTGGTCGCCTTCATCGCCGTGCCACTGCTTGCCGAGCTCTTGCTGCGTCAGCGCGACGCCGAAGCGGTGGAGCACGAAGGCCGTTTCCAGAAAAGCCTGGGGCGCTGGTACCGCCGGGGCATCGGCGCCCTCCTACGCCGTCCCCTGCTGCTCCTGCCCACGGTGGGCACCCTCCTGGTCCTCTCCCTCCTTGCCTACAGCCAGGTGGGCAGTGGCTTCATGCCCGAGATGGACGAGGGCGGTTTCGTCCTGGACTACACCGCTCCACCCGGAACCTCTCTGGCCGAGACCGACCGGTTATTGAACCAGGTGCAGGACATCCTCGCCCATACGCCCGAGGTGGCCAGCTATTCGCGCCGCACCGGCCTGCAGTTGGGCGGCGGTCTCACCGAGGCCAACACCGGCGATTTTTTCATCCGCCTCAAGGAGCATCGTCAGCGCGACATCTGGCAGATCATGGCGAGCCTGCGCCAAGAGATCCACGATCGCGTGCCTGGCCTGCGGGTAGAAACGGGTCAACTCATGGAGGATCTGATCGGCGACCTCACCGCGGTGCCGCAGCCCGTCGAGATCAAGCTCTTTGGCAGTGACCCCGCGGTGCTGGAGCGGACTGCGCCGCGGGTGGCCAAGGCCATTGCCCGCGTGCCCGGTGTCACGGAGATTTTCGATGGCGTGACGGTGGTGGGCGACGGCGTCGATATCCGCATCGATCCCGTGCGCGCAGCGATTCAAGGCATGTCCCCGGGACAGATCACGGGTCAGCTGCAGGTGCTGATGGATGGCAAGATCGCCAGCCGGATACCGTTGCCGGAAGAGACCATCGGCATCCGCCTGCGTGGCCCCCACGCCCTGTGGCAGCGCATCCACGATCTCGGCCGCCTGCCCATCCTCGCCCCCGACGGGCACTACTTCCAGTTGCGCGATGTGGCCGACATCCGGGTGGCGCCGGGTCAGGCGGAACTGCGCTCGGAAAACCTCAAGCCCATGGTGGCCGTTACCGCCCGCATCGAAGGACGCAGCCTGGGCAGCACCATGGCCGATGTCAAAGGGGTGGTACGCGGCCTGAGCCTGCCCGCGGGCGTGCAGGTGGTCTACGGCGGTCTGTATGCCGAGCAACAGCGTGCCATGCAGCAACTGGCCCTGGTGCTCCTGGCGGCCATACTGCTCGTCGCCTTGCTCCTGCTTTTTCTCTACGAGCGCTTCTCCGTGGTCCTGGCCATCCTCGCCACCGATCTGCTGGCCCTGGGCGCCACCTTCATCGGCCTGTGGCTTACGGGAATCGAGCGCAATCTCACGGCCATGATCGGCATGACCATGATCGTCGGCATCGTTACCGAAACCGCCATTTTCTACTTTGCCGAGCTGCGCAACGACCGTCCCGAAGAACTCATCCGGGCGGGACAGGTGCGCCTGCGGCCGGTGCTCATGACCGCGCTCATCGCCATCCTGGCGCTCTTGCCCCTGGCTCTGGGGATCGGCGCCGGTGCCCAGATGCAGGCCCCCCTGGCCGTAGCCATCATCGCTGGCCTGGTGTTCGAGATACCGCTGGTACTGCTGGTAATGCCCGCGATGTATGCGCTCCTTACCAAAGCCTTCGGGAAAAGGACTTCAGCGTGACGGAGCGATGACGTGCAAAGGGTGCGGGTCGGGGTGATCGGGGACCTGCACCAGCCAGGCGTGAAGAAGCATATAGGCCAGGGCGAAAACCAGCAGAAGGACGACCACGGCCAGAATCTCGCGGCCACGCGATGACGGTTGCCGGGAATACTCTGCGCGCGGATCGGTCACGGGAAGCTCCTAGAAAATATGCATCAGGGCGTGGATGAAGCTGCGCAGCTGCGAACGTCGCTCGGCCTTGGCCGAGGGCGGCAGGTAGCCCGCCAGGAAATAGCCGATTTTGCTGCCGCGCTTGGGATCGTCCTTGGACACCAGGGTACCGGTCTTGGGATCGTAACGAGCGGTCACGACATCCGGTGGCTGGAAAAAGCCGATATCCGGATAGGGCTTGAGGGCCGTGTGCATGTAGCGGATCCAAATGGGCAGAGCCTCGCGGGCGCCGGCCGCCCAGGTGCCCATGCTGTGATTGTCGTCGTAACCCACCCAGACGGAGGTGGTGACGTCGGGGTTGTAGCCATTGAACCAGGCATTGTCCTCGTGGTTGGTGGTACCCGTCTTGCCGGCCAGATCGTGACGATGCAGGATCTGCGCCGCCACCCCGGTGCCTTCCCGAATCACCCGTTCCATCATCCGCGTGAGCAGATAGGCCACTCCGGGAGGGATCACCGTATCCTTGGGCGGTGGGCGGTAGCCCAGCGGG
Organism: Acidithiobacillus caldus ATCC 51756; assembly: GCF_000175575.2. Classification (NCBI taxonomy): domain Bacteria; kingdom Pseudomonadati; phylum Pseudomonadota; class Acidithiobacillia; order Acidithiobacillales; family Acidithiobacillaceae; genus Acidithiobacillus; species Acidithiobacillus caldus. The sequence goes on along the minus strand of NZ_CP005986.1, from coordinate 482,310 downwards.
CAATCCAGTAAGGACACCTGGGTTCCATTGCGGGTCAGAATCTTGCGGATCAGGTAGGGATGGGGCAGGAAGCCACCGCTGGAGAAGGTGGCGTAGGCCCGTGCAATCTGCAAGGGCGTGAAGTCGCCGGAACCGAGGACCATGGACGGACTGGCGGGAATCTGTTTTGCCGGTATGCCAAAACGCTCCACGTAAGCGCGGGCGTAGGGTATGCCCACATCCATGAGGAGACGGACGCTGGGCACATTGTGCGAGTCCGCAAGATCCTCCCAGATGGGGAAGGGGGTCTTCGAGAACGTTCGACTGTAGTTGGTGGGCGCATAGATCTGCCCGTTGGCCAGATGGATGACGAGCGGCGTATCGGCAATGAGGGATACCGGCGTGAAGTAGCCCCGGTGACCGCTGGCCAGAAGCGCCGGCGCATCGATGGCCGCAGCATAGACGAAGGGCTTGAAACCCGAGCCCGGCTGGCGATAGGCGTAGAGGGCACGATCAAAATGGCTGAGTTCGTAGCTGAAGCCGCCCATCAGGGCGAGGATGCCCCCGCTGTGACTATTCAGAGAGACCAAGGCCCCCTGCACGTGGGGAATCTGGGTGAGCTGCCACCCCCCGTGGGGTACGGAATGCCAGACCTTGCTACCCCAGACTGGGTTGCCCGTCCCCGCCGTCGCCGCGGCCACATAGTGACGCAGCCAGACCAGGTCGCCCCGCTGCAATACCTGATCGACCGCCTGTGGCGCCCGCCCACTGGGAGGCAAGCGCACCCAGCGCACATCGCGCAGGCTGAGCGTCACCCGCTGACGTCCTTGCAGGGAAAGCTCTGCACTCCGGGCCGAGGCCTTCAGCACCACTGCCCAGTGGAGATTGGCCGGATCGTGTTCGGGCAGCAAGGGCGGTCGGGTGCCGTGTACGGCGCTGGCCAGTGCTGCGCCGTGCAACTGGGCGATGGGCCCGTGCCAGGCCTTGGGGTCCATGCTGTCCAGACCCATGGCGTAATTCTCCAGACCCGTTGCCATGTCGCGATCCGCCGCCCGCTGATCCACGGGATTGATACTGGTGTAGACACGCAGACCACTGCGATAGGTGAAATCGGCGCCGAAATGGGACTCCAGCCAGTGCCGTATCCAGGCCGTGGCATAGGGCGCCACATTGCTGGCGGGGGCATGATAGCGCGCGCGGATCGGCTCGGCGCTAGCCGCCCGTGCCTGAGCTGCGGTGATGAAGCCAAGTCGGGCCATGCGGCGCAGGACGTAGTCGCGGCGTGCCTTGGCAGCCGCCGGCGAGGCAATGGGATTGAAGGCCGAGGGTGCGGCCGGCAGACCCGCCAGGGTGGCCATCTCGCCCAACGTCAGCTGATCCACCGATTTGCCATAATAGGTCTTGGCGGCGGCCTGCACCCCATAGGCACCTTCACCAAGATAGATCTTGTTCAGATAGAGATCGAGAATCTGCTGGCGATCGAGGTGCGCCGCCAGTTTATAGGCCAGGAGGATTTGCGCCACCTTGCGCGTCACCGTCTTCTTGGGACTCAGGTAAAAATCCCGGGCCACCTGCTCCGGAATGGTGCTCGCCCCCTGCACCGGCGCAAGGTGCGTGAGATCCACCCAGGCGGCCCGCGCAATACCGGGAAAGCTCACCGGATAGTAGAAGGGATTGGAACTATAGAAGCTCGCATCCTCGGCGGCGATGAAGGCCTCCTGCAGGTGGCGGGGAATCTTTTGCAGCGGCAGAGCATAACGCAACTGCGGACCGATGACCTCGAGCAGTTGACCATTATCGGCATAGATGCGCAGCGGCTCCTGCGGATGCCAGTCCTCCAGCTGATGCACGGCGGGCAGGCTCTCCCAGAGGCGGTAGGTCCACACCCCCAAGCCCGCCAACACCAACAGAAATAGAGGGACGAGGGAAAGCAGACCCCACAGGAGCCAAGGCCGCAGCCTACGCACGCCGGAACCCATGCCCCAGCGCCCTCACCACGCGGCCACGCATCAGAATCTGCATCTGCAGTCCAGCACCCATCTCACAGCCAAGCCCGCACGCGATGCCAGAGCCGGGTGACGAGACCAGCAGGGTGCACGGATTGCGCCGCCTGCACAGGCACCGATTTCAGCAGTCGCCCCTGCCAGCGCAGCTCCAGTTGACCCACCACTTCCCTGGCCCGTATGGGCAAGGCGAGTCCCGGCGCCGGAACGAACTGGCTGCTCAATTTACCCATACCGCCCCGCGGGACCGCCACCTCGATGGCCTTGGGTGTAGTCACCGCCAGGGTCTCGGGACTCCAGGAAAGGTGGCGAATCTCTCCCACCCGGGCCCCAGCGGCGTAGACGGTGTGCTGCTGCCAGCCGTGAAAACCGTAGTGCAGCAAGGCGCTGGCATCGGCTCCAGCACTGCTGCGGGAGGCTGCTCCAAGGACCACTGCCACGAGGCTGCGACCGTCGCGGCTGGCACTCACCGCCAGATCCCAATGCTTGCTGGATGCAAGCCCCACACCGAGACCGTTGATGCCTTTCTCACCCGCCAACGGATTGTAGTTGTACTGGGTGATGTGGTTGTAGGTGTACTTGGGCTGCCCCGCCACCTGCAGCACCGAAGGGTGATTCTCGATGAGGATCCGCGCAAGACGCGCGACGTCCAGAGCCGTGCTGCGCTGATCCGGCGCTGGCAGACCATCGGGATTGGCAAAGTGGGTGTGCTTCAGCCCCATCTCGGCGGCGTCGCGATTCATGAGATCCACGAAACCCGACACACTCCCGGCCACGGTTTGGGCAATGACGATGGCGGCGTCGTTGCCGCCATCGATGAGCAGACCCCGTTCGAGCTGCGCCACGGTCACCGGCAGGCCCGGCTGGATGAACATCCGCGAACCCTGGGCATGCCACGCACGATCCGACACCTGCACGTTCTGGTCCGGACGCACCAGCCCCTGGTGCTCCGCCTGCAGGAGCAGGTAGGCCGTCATCAGTTTGACGAGCCCCGAAGGGTTGAGGGGACGATTGCCGTGCTCATCCATGAGCACCTGATCCGTCTGCACATCCAACAGCACGGCCGCCTGCACCCCGGAAATCTGCGGAGCTGGCATGGGCGGTGGCGGCGGTGGGCTGGGCAGGGGCGGTACACCGCCCAGGGCAATCTGCGTGGAAAAAAGCGTGGCTAGACCCAAAACGGGCAGGGATGGCTTCATGGTCGTGCGGCACATTCGGCTTGTCGGAATGTCCCTTGGAAGGCGGAAGCCGCCCGAAAGTTCCCGGCCCTGGGGCGCCAGCGCCCCGGGGAGCCTAACCCTTGCGTGCTGCCCGATAGCGGGCGAGGATCTGTTGGGTGGAGCTGTCGTGGGCGTGCTGCGCCTTGCCCTGGATATCTTCGAGGACACGCAGCGCCAGCACCTTGCCGAGCTCCACGCCCCACTGGTCGAAGGAGTCGATACCCCAGATGGCCCCCTGGGTGAACACACTGTGCTCATAGAAGGCCACCAGGATGCCCAGGGCCCGCGGCGTCAGCGCCTCCAGCAGCAGGATATTACTGGGGCGGTTACCGGGGCAGACGCGAAAGGGTATTTGCGCCGGCGCTGCGCCCTCCTCCCGCAACTGTTCGGCAGTCCTGCCAAAGGCCAGCGCTTCTGCCTGGGCAATGAGGTTGGCCATGAGCAGATCGTGCTGTGCGCCAGATTCCGCCAAAGGCTCCAGAAAGCCAATGAGATCGCAGGGAATGAGACGGGTACCCTGGTGCAGGAGCTGGTAAAAGGAGTGCTGGCCGTCGGTACCCGGCTCGCCCCAGATGACCATGCCGCTGTCCACGGGCAGGGGTCGGCCCTGAAGATCGACGGACTTGCCATTGCTCTCCATCTGCAACTGTTGCAGGTAGGCCGGCAGACGGCGCAGATCCTGAGCATAGGGGAGTACGGCCTGGCTCTGGGCGCCGAAGAAGTTGTTGTACCAGACGGAGATGAGGCCGTGCAGCACCGGCAGATTCTGCCGAAGGGGGCTAGTTCGAAAATGCTCGTCCATGGCATGGAAACCGGCGAGCAGGTCAAAAAAGGCCTCGGCGCCCACCGCGATCATGGTGGACAAGCCGATGGCCGAATCCATGGAATAGCGGCCGCCCACCCAGTCCCAGAAACCGAACATGTGCTCGGTGTCCATGCCAAAGGCCCGCACTGCCTCGGCGTTGGTGGAGACGGCGACGAAATGCTGGGCGACCGCCGCTTCTCCCAAGGTTGCCACCAGCCACTGGCGGGCGGCGCGGGCGTTGGTCATGGTCTCCAGGGTCGTGAAGGTCTTGGAGGCGACGATGAAGAGGGTCTCCGCCGGATCGAGGCGGGCAAGGGCCTGCTCCAGGGCGGCGCCGTCCACATTAGCCACAAAACGCACTTCGATACGCGGATGGCGGAAGCGGCGCAGAGCTAGGTAAGCCATCTCCGGGCCGAGGTAAGAGCCGCCGATACCCAAGTTGATGACCGTCCGGATCGGCTTGCCGCTGGCCCCGAGCCAGCTGCCGTCGCGCACGCGGGCGCTGAAGTCCGCCATGCGCTGGAGTACGGCCTGCACCTCGGGTACGACGTCCGCGCCGTCCACCACGCAGTGCGCCGAGGCCGGCAGGCGTAGGGCGACATGCAGGACAGCACGGTCCTCGGTGACGTTGATATGCTCGCCGGCGAACATGGCATCGCGCCGCGCCGCCAAACCCCGCTCCTCGGCAAGCTTGAAGAGGCCAGCCAGAGCCGCCTCGTCCAACCAGTTCTTGGAATAGTCGAGGTATAGTCCGCAGGCCTCGGCGCGATACCGCTCGCCACGCTGCGGATCCTCGGCGAACAGATCCTTCAGATGGCGTCCGCGCCACGCCGCCGCCTGCTTGTGCAAATCCTGCCAAGTGGCCAGATCTACCAAAGTTTTTTCCGTCATACCTCACCTCTTCCGATTCCGGGGGTGACGCGACCGGGACTGCCGGGCGGGTCTTCTTGAGCTTAGGTGAGGCACGGCGTAGCGGCAAGAAAAAAGCGCAAGCCAACCTGGGATACCCCGTGGAAAAAAGCGGGGATTATCAGGACATGTTGGTCTTGATATATGATTATATTGGGTGATTTGCTCGATGGTGGGTCTTTTGAACCGACATACCGGTGCTTTTGAACAAACCTACCCCGCCGAATATTACCATCTCCTGATTTTACAGGTCCTTGCCTTGCACCAAAGCGTGGCACAGCGATTGCTCCTGTCTGTCCGGAAATTTTTGTAATGGGTTCAATTGGATAAAAGTCAAAAGTAACCTGGGGGGTACCTATCATGATCATTGAAAACAGCTTGCCGGTCCTGCTCAGCCGTCTGGACTTTGCCTGGATCACCACCATGCATATCCTCTGGACGCCGCTGACCATCGGTATGTCCTGGCTGCTCTTCGCTTTGGAGATAGCCTGGCTCAAGACCGGTGACGAGCGCTGGTACAAGCTCAACCGCTTTTTCGAAAAGATCTTCATCATCAACTTCGGTGCCGGTGTGGCCACCGGTGTGACCATGGAGATGGCCTTCGGCATCCTCTACGGGCCTTTTTCCCAGGCTGCAGGGCCCTTCTTCGGCAACATCCTGGGCTTTGAGACCATCACTGCCTTCATGTACGAGGCGGGCTTCATCGGCCTCATGGTCTTCGGCTGGGGTAAGGTGAGCAAGGCCATGCACGCCTTTGCGACCTTCAACGTGGGCCTGTCCTCGAGCCTGTCGGCCATGTGGATCCTGATGGCCAACTCCTGGATGCAGACGCCCAACGGCGTGGTGCTCAAGGACGGCCTCTTCCAGGTGACCAACTGGTGGCACGCCATTTTCAATGACAACTTCGTCTGGGGCTTCCCACACATGTGGGTGGCGACCGTCGAGTTGTCCCTGTTCGTGTTTGCCGGAGTGGCAGGCTGGTTCATCCTGAAGAACCGCAACGCCGACCTCTTCACCAAGTTGCTGAAGCCCACGCTCCTGGCGCTGCTCATCGTCACCCCTATCCAGATCTATATCGGTGACAGTGTCGGCAAGGATGTGGCGGACACGCAGCCGACCTCCCTGGCGGCCATGGAGGGGCATTACCACACCTACCTGCCCGATGGCAGCCCCAATACCTCCTGGAACCTCATCGCCATCCCCAATGCCCAGAACGATGGCAACGTCTTTGCGATCGGCATCCCCCACGTCCTGAGCCTCTTGGAGACCCACACCTGGAACGGCGTGGTGAAAGGTCTGGATCAGTTCCCGGCCAAGGATCGCCCGGATGTCTGGGTACCCTTCTATGCCTTCCGGGTCATGGTAGCCATCGGCTTCTTCCTCTTCTTCGTGGCCCTGTGGGGCAACTGGCTGCGCCTGCGGGGCAAGCTCACGGCGCGGGAGTTGCAGAAGCGTCCCTGGTTCCTACGTGCCCTGGTGCTGTCGAGCCTCCTGCCCTACCTGGCCATCTGGACCGGCTGGTGGGTGCGTGAGATCGGTCGCCAGCCTTGGCTCGTGTACGGCATGATGCGCACCTATGAAGGCGTGAGTCACATGAGCGTGGCCCAGGAAATCGCTTGGTTCGCGGGCTACATCGTCTTCGAACTCGTGGTCTGGGCAGGCGCCTGGTACTTCTTCACCCGGGTCATTGCCAAGGGTGTGGACGATATCGCTCCCTCGGATACCCTGTTCCACCACACGGAAGAGGACGAAAGCCACGCTGGCGGTGGTCATGCGCGGCCGAGCTTCGCCAAGCCCGTCCTGGAACGGAATCGCTGAGGCCGTAACGGAAACCCGGCAGCGGGGTCGGCACGGCGCCGGCCCCGCCGTGAGAAACAAGGAGCGCCATCATGGAATTAAGCCACGACATACTAAACATCAGTTCTGCCCTATCCACCTGGTGGTGGCTGCTGCTGGGTCTGATGTTTCTGTTTTACATTGCCCTGGACGGGGCGGATCTTGGAGCGGGCATCTTTGCCCTCTTTTCCAAGGATGAGGACGAGCGCGGCGCCATCATGGCGTCCATGGCCGGCTTCTGGGACGGTAACGAGACCTGGCTCGTGGTGGCTGGCGGTGTCCTTTTCGGCGCCTTTCCCCTCGTCTACGGCTCTGCCTTCAACTACCTGATGGTTCCGCTGATGCTGGCGCTGTGGGCCATCATCATGCGCGCCGTGGCCTTCGAGTTCCATATCCACGCACGCAGCAGCCGCAAGATCTGGGGCTGGTTCTTCGCGCTGGGCAGCCTCATTGCGACCTTCTTTGCTGGGGTCGCCCTGGGCGCCACCCTGCAGGGCTTCCCCATGGCGTCGGGCCTCGCCATCGGGGGGGTGGACAGCGGCAACTACACCACTCCGGTCCTGCACTTTTCCGGCACGGCCATGCACTGGCTCAGCCCATTCTCCCTGTGGACGGGGGTGGGAGCGGTCATAGCGGCGGGGCTTGCCGGCGGACTCTATCTCTGTGCCCGGTTCGTTCCCGGGGATGTCATCCACGAGCGGGCCAAGACCTGGACCAGTGTCTTTTCGCTCCTGGCACTGGCCGCCATCGTGGTCACCATCGTCTGGTCCTACGCCGTCTTCCCCTGGGCGGCTGCCAAGTGGACCGGCCCTTACTGGTACATCTGGGCAGGCTGGCTGTTGCTGACCCTCTCCTTCGCCTATCAATCCATGACCAACCACAGCAGCGGTCACGACTTCACTGCCCTGCTCTGGGGGGAGGCGGTCGTGGTTTCCCTCTGGGCCGCCATGTGGGCAAGCATGTACCCCTACATCGTGCCCAACACCTGGACCATCGAGGCGGCAGCCAACCCGGCCAACTCACTGGCGGTGTTCACCCTGTTCATGACGGGATTCGTGCCGGTGATGATCATGTACAACTGGTACCAGATCTGGGTCTTCCGCGGTCGCTTCACCAAGAAGAGCGTCTACGGCGGACACTAGTAATCGTCCAGAGCAAAACGCATCGGGGCCCGCGTGGCCCCTTTTTCGTTTCCTCCGACGCAACTTTATGGCCTTCCTCTGGTCTACCCACCATAAAGATATTGCCGCAAGACCTGCTTGAAAGGACCCACCGTGAGCGCCATACACCTTCTCAGTCGACTGAGCCGTTGCCACACCAGTCAGAGTCCGGGGACGCCGGACCTTGCCGAGGTACTCGCCGCCATCTCGGAGCGTCAGAGCGTGCTGGAGCGACAGTGGCAGAGCATCATCCAGTCCTTGCCCGAAGCCTCGCCGGCGGAAATCACCAGCCGCCTGCTCGCCCTGGATGAGGAAAGGGCACGCTACCGGCGCTTCTGGACCCTGCTGCGCGCCAACCTGCGCGTCACCAGCAAAGGAGCGTCGGCGCCATCCGATGTCCGCGAGGCCGCCAGCAAGCGCCGCGCGGAGGAAGGAAGCACCAGGGTGGATCAGAGCTTACGTTGACAGGGCTTCGCCGGATGGGTAGTATCTGCACCCTTGGCAAAGAACCCCTAACCGGAGTTTCCCGATGAAAACCTATTCCGCCAAGTCCCACGAGGTACAAGGGGACTGGTTCGTTGTTGACGCTACCGACAAGGTGCTTGGTCGCCTGTCCGCGGAGCTGGCCCGTCGTTTGCGCGGCAAGCACAAGCCAGAGTTCACGCCGCATGCGGACATCGGAGACTACATCGTCGTCGTCAACGCCGCCAAGGTCGCCGTCACCGGCAACAAGGCCAAGGACAAGATGTACTATCGCCACACCGGTTATGTCGGCAACCTCAAGAGCGCATCCTTCGAGAAGATGATGGAAACGCATCCGGAGCGCGTCATCGAGATCGCGGTCAAGGGTATGCTGCCCAAGAATCCCTTGGGTCGGGCCATGTACCGCAAGCTCAAGGTATACGCCGGTGCCGAGCATCCGCATTCGGCCCAACAGCCCCGCCCTCTCGACATTTAAGGCGAAGAAATCCATGGAACAGTATTACGGTACCGGACGACGCAAGAGTGCCACGGCGCGCGTCTACCTGCGGCGTGGTTCGGGCAAGATCGTCATCAACAAGCGTAGCCTTGAAGAGTACTTTGGCCGCGAGACCTCGCGCATGATCGTCCTCCAGCCTCTGGAACTCACGGGGCACGGCAGCCAGTTCGACATTCTGGTCAACGTCAGCGGCGGTGGTGCCAGTGGTCAGGCGGGCGCCATCCGTCACGGAATTACCCGCGCCCTCATGCGTTACGACGAAACCCTGCGTCGCCCGCTACGCAGCGCCGGGTTCGTTACCCGCGACGCGCGCGAAGTGGAACGCAAGAAAGTGGGCAAGCACAAGGCACGGCGTAGCCATCAGTTCTCCAAACGCTGATGGTGGATTGCCGCTAGCCGAAAGCCGCCCCAGGGCGGCTTTTTCATTGGCAGTAGACGGATTGGCAGGCTTTTAGGTGGGCACCATGATTCGAGTCGGGATTGTCGGCGGTACGGGTTATACGGGTGTTGAGCTGGTACGGCTCCTGCTGGGGCACCCGAAGGTACGCCTGGAAATCGTCACCTCCCGCGCCGAGGCAGGGCAGAGCCTCGCCGATCACTTCCCCAACCTGCGCGGACACACCACGCTGTGTTACGAGGAGCCGAACCTCGCCCGCCTGCGCGGGCTCGACCTCGTCTTTTTCGCCACGCCTCACGGCGTTGCCATGGACATGGCACCCGAACTCCTTGCTGCAGGGGTTCGGGTCATCGACCTCGGCGCCGATTTCCGTCTGAAAGACCCCGCCAGCTACGAGCACTGGTACGGCCTCGCCCACAGCGCCACCGATATTCTGGCTGAGGCCAGCTACGGCCTACCGGAGCTCTTTCGCGAGGAGATCCGGAATAGTCGCCTGGTGGCCAACCCCGGCTGTTATCCGACGGCGGTCATCCTCGGCCTGCATCCGCTCCTGCAGGCAGGTCTCCTGCACACGGACAGTCTCATTGCCGACTGCAAATCCGGTGCCAGTGGCGCAGGCCGAACGGCGCGTCTGGGGCTCATCCTCGCCGAGACGGCCGACAATGTTCAGGCGTACGGCATCAGTGGGCACCGCCACCGGCCCGAGATCGAGTCGGTGCTACGTCGCAGCAGCGGACAGGAACTGGAGCTGCAGTTCAGCCCTCACCTCATGCCCATGATCCGCGGCATCCACGCAACCCTTTACGCTCGCCTGAATCGATCCGTGGCCGATACCGAGCTGCAGGACACGTATGTGCACCGCTACGCGCAGGAGCCCTTCGTCGATGTACTGCCCTGGGGCTCCCATCCGGCAACCCGCTCCGTGCGTGGCGCCAACGTCTGCCGCATCGCCATACACCAGCCGCGACCGGGCCAGGTGGTCGTCCTCTCGGTCATCGACAATCTGGTCAAAGGTGCCGCTGGCCAGGCCCTGCAGAACATGAACCTGCTTTTTGATTTTCCTGAGACCCTCGGTCTGGAACCAATCGCCTTGCTTCCCTGAGACCAGCGCGAAAACCGCTCCCCCCGGGTGATGGGTGCAAGGGGACGGGCTTTCGTGTCCGGCCAGGGTCTGGGAGAATCTCCCTAGCGACAATAATTTTTCATTATATTCAATATATTGAGCTTTTCCGACGAGAATTGTCGACGTCTTGCCACAGTCTTTGCGGCGACAGGTACGAAAAAGCACCCGTGGTACGGCGCCGTGCAGCATGGCATGGTTTATGCTTATGTTGATATTGAGGATTCTAACGGAGCAAGACCTATGAAAGCACACAGAGGGTACCGTGCGGTCATTCTCGGCCTGATGCTTAGCAGCGCGGTGCTGGCCACGGTAGCCAGCCAGAGCGCGCGGGCGGACGATTTTTCTCTGGGTGTGGCGATCCCCGGGGCGAGCCTGTATCTGGGCCAAGCCCCACGCTATTACTACGCCCCGCCGGTGGTGGTGGCGCCGCCGCGCCCAGTGTACTACGTAGCTCCTCCGGCGCCTGGATACTACGTGGTCCCGGAAGGGCGTCGCTGGAAGCGGCATGGTCCGCCGCCCTGGGCCGGTCGCTGGCATCACGAGGGGCACTGGGGTCACTGGGACGACGATTGACTTTACACTCCGATTCCGCCTTGGGAATCTTCGGAATGACCCCAGGTCCAAGTTCGCATATGGATAGAGAAGAGAGGACTACTATGACGACGCATAACCCCGTAACGATACTGCGAGCGGGCATTCTGGCTCTGGCGGTGCTCGGTCTTGCCGGGTGCGCAAACATGAGCCCCACGGGCCAACGCGCCCTGAGTGGCGGTGCCATTGGTGCCACGGGCGGTGCGGTGCTGGGCGCCGTCGCTGGCGGTAATCCGGCGCTTGGCGCGGCCGTTGGCGGCGCCGTTGGCGCCGGTGTGGGGGCCGCACTGCCCAGTATCGAAAGAACCCTCAACGGCCAATAGGGCTACTATCCCGGCGCGGTTCCTGCCGCTGGAGAGCCTGCACCTGCGCGGTCGGCAACGTGTGGGCTCTTCGTTTGTGAACTGCCGCCGGCGCTGCCTGACGGGCGTCCCGCGTCCATTTCCGGTATCCTGAGCGTCACCAACGACCTAATGGGTTAGGGCCTCAGCATGAATCCGGAAACCCTTCTGATCCTCTTCGTCTGCGCATCGCTCCTGGCCGTCATCGCCAATCGGGTGCGCATACCCTATGTGGTGGCGCTCGTCCTCGGCGGCCTGCTATTGGGGTCCTTGAAGCTTTTTCAGGCGCCGGTGCTGAGCCAGGATCTCCTTTTCAATGTGGTTCTGCCGGGCTTGATCTTTGAGTCGGCCTATCACCTTCCCGCTTCGGCCCTCTGGCGCGACCGCCTTGCCATCTTTGGTCTGGCGGTGCCGGGAGTGCTTCTCTCCATCGTTCTGACTGCCGCCGTCTTCGTTTGGAGCAGCCACTTTCTGGGCGACCTGGAGGGAGTGGTCATGCCCTTCGGCATTGCCCTGGTTTTTGGGGCTATGGTCGCGGCAACGGACCCCATTTCCGTGGTCGCCATCTTTCGGCAATTGCAGGCGCCCGCCCGCCTCACCCTGCTCGTGGAGAGCGAAAGCCTGCTCAACGACGGTACCGCCATTGTCTTTTTCACGCTTTTTCTCGGCATTGCCATGGGCTCCTCCGCCCACTGGACGTCTCTGGCCACCAGTTTTTTGGAGATCGTCGGCGGCGGTATTCTGGTTGGCGGCTTCATCGGTTGGTTGGCGGCAGAGTGGATCAAGCGCGTGGACGACGCCATGGTGGAGATCACCCTCACGATCCTGGCCGCCTACGGCAGTTTTCTGGCTGCCGATCAGCTGGGGTATTCGGGGGTCATCAGCACCGTGGCCGCGGGCCTCGTCTGCGGCGCAACGGGCATTCGTCAAGGCATGGCCCCTAGCGTCAGTCTGGCCGTGAACACCTTCTGGGAGTATCTGGGTTTTGTCCTCAATTCCCTGGTATTCCTGCTGGTGGGCTTTACCATTCACCTGCCGGAGCTTTTCCGGGTCTGGCCGCTCATTCTCGCCGCCTACGTCGCCATCACCCTTGCCCGCGCCAGCGTGGTCTATGGCGTCGGCGCCTTGCTCAGCAAGACCCGCTCGCACATCCCCTGGATCTGGCATTTCATCCTCCTCTGGGGTGGGGTGCGCGGTGCGCTGTCCATGGTTCTGGTGCTCAGCCTACCGCCCCATTTCCCCTACCGCGAGATCCTCGTCAATCTGGTCTTCGGCGTCGTCTTGCTGACCATCCTCATCCAGGGCCTGACCATGACTCCCATCGCCAAGAGCCTCGGCATCATCGATCCCAACGATCGCTGGAGTGTTCTGGAGGCCCGCCGCATGCGCCTGCGCCTCGCCCAGGGGACCCTGGACGATCTGGAGCGTCTGCGGCGCGAGGAGTTCTACTCCGAGGAAGCGGTCGAACTCATCCGCAAGCATTTTGTCGCCATCCAGGAAAGCTCGCGGGCGAGTCTCGGCAACCTCGACTTTGACCCAGCCAAACGCCTTCAGGGGGATTTTACGCGCCTGTACCAGCGCCTTTTGGCGCGCCAGAAAAAGCGACTCCTGGACGCCCAGCAGGCGGGACTCATCAGCCAGCGAACCTTCGACGAACTGCGCGCCGATCTCGATGCGGAAACCCTGGATCTGGAATCGCAGCCGCGCGCACTGCGAGAACGTTGGCTCGAGGAGCTACGTACCCAGGAAAGCGAGGCGGGCGCTGCTGCGGCTGCCCGGTCCCCCGAAAGCGGCACGGATCCGTCCGCGGAATAGGTCGGCGCAGGGTCTCGGTCAACGCTTCCCCGAGGGTGGCGTTTCAGCGCGACCTTGCCGCGCTCGCCGACGACAGGCCTCACTGCAATAACGCACCTCGTCCCAGCAGCGAGCCCAGGCCCGACGCCAGGTCATGGGCCGCCCGCAATGCGCGCAAATCTTGGTGGGTAGCGATTGTTTGTTACCTTTGTGCACGGCGGCTGACCCTACCATGACGAAAACCGAGGCCGTCTAGAAGACTCGTCAGAGACCCGGACACGGGAAAATCCTCCGAGGTTTTCTCTACTATCGGCAGAATCGCGGAAAATCAAATCGGCAAAGAAAAAAGCCCCAGGATGCCTCCCGGAGCCTTGATGTAATTGGTGCGCGATACTGGATTCGAACCAGTGAACTTTGGATTCGGAGTCCAACGTAGCCCATTTTTGCCCCATGCCCGCCATTCGTCGCTTTTCCTGACATCATCAATATCAATAATTTGAACACTACACTATCATTCCCCGTCATCCTAAATCATCTCTCGTCACTTCCGCGCTGTCGCGCAAGTGTCGCGCCGGATTCGCCTGCATCGCCCGTATAATATGACTTTCAGAGCACCCACGCCAGCCGCGTGACACCCACGAAGCCTACTTGCAAACTCACGGAAAGATACTAGTATAGACGTAGCGGGGTGCCGCCAAGCATGGCGGACTTCAAGCCACCCTGAATCCCCCCGAGTTTTGTGGAGGGCTTTATTCGTTCCTCATGCTGCTTTTGAGGTGGACAGTTTCAACTGAGCATAGTAGTTCTCCTCTGCTTCTGCTGGGCTGATGTATCCCAAGGGTCCATACAACCGATCCGTGTTGTACCAGTGGACCCATTCCAAGGTGGCCCACTCCACAGATGTCCGGTTCTTCCAGGGACCGCGGTGATGGATGACTTCGGCTTTGTAGAGACCATTGACGGTCTCGGCCAAGGCGTTGTCGTAGGAGTCCCCCTTGCTGCCCACGGAAGCCGCAATACCCGCTTCTTCTAACCGCTCCGAATAGCGAATGCTAAGGTACTGTGAGCCTCGGTCAGAATGGTGCGTGAGTCCTTGGCCGGGGCGCCGGGAGTGGATGGCCTGCTCCAGAGCATCCAGAACAAAGTCCGTGTGCATGGTGGTGCTGGTTTGCCAACCGACGATCCTGCGGGAGAAAACATCAATGATGAAGGCCACGTAGGTCCACCCTTCCCAGGTCGACACATAGGTGAAGTCTGCCACCCAGAGCTGGTTGGGCCGCTCGGCACGAAAATCTCGCTGCACCAAATCCTGCGGACAGGGCTGCTGTTGGTCAGCAATCGTCGTCTTTTGCCGCTTGCCGCGTCGGACCCCCTGCCAACCTTGAGAGCGCATCAGGCGCTCGACGGTACAGCGTGCCACCGTGCCTCCTTGCGCAGTTTGTGCCAAACCTTGACGGCTCCATAGACCCGCCGGCTCCCTTCCCAGACCGAGCGGATAGCGGATAAGAGCTCCTCATCTCGCCTGGCTCGCCGGCTTCTCCATTCGGGATGTTTCTGGCACGCCACGGCGCGGCGGTATCCCGATGGAGCTATCTGCAAGACCCGGCAGATAGGCTCGACCCCATAGGACCGGCGGTGTTGGTCGACAAAACTCCTCAGCGCTTGCATCGGCGGTCGAGCTCCGCCTGGGCAAAAAACGCGCTGGCCAGCTTCAGGATCTCATTGGCTCGCCGCAGCGCCTTGACCTCCCGCTCCAGTTCCTGGATGCGCTGTCGTTCCGACGCTGGCATCCCGGGCCGGCTGCCGGCCTCTACTGCGGCTTGATTCACCCACACCCGCAACGTCTTGGGGGTGCAACCAATCTTCGGCGCAATCGACTGCAGCGCAGCCGCAAGGGAGGGATACTCCTCTCGATGCTCCTCCACCAATCGCACTGCGCGAGACTGTACTTCCCGCGGAACCTTTTGACTCGATTTCATGGTATCCATGGCTCCATTTTTTCACACTCCAGAGCCTCCACGAAAACCGGGGGGATTCAGTCCTGCTCCGGAGAAGGCTTCGGTTTCGTAGGCCCCTTGAATAAACTAGTCCAGTCTGTATGCTAGTCTGTAGCGACTAGGCTGAGGAGTGCGCGATGAATATCGAGGTTGGATCCTATGAGGCGAAGACAAAGCTACCCGAGTTGCTGCGGGGTATACAAACTGGCAAGCGCTACACGATTACTCTGCGAGGAGAGCCAATAGCCGAGCTGGTTCCGGCAGAAACGTGCCATCAGGCCGTCTTTAGTAGGGCCGCAGAAGAAATGTTGTCTTTCATGGCGTCGCGCCCCTCCAAAGCAACGGTCGATATCCGTGCGCTCAGGGACGAGGGGCGAGCATGAACTTTGTTCTGGATGCCTCCGTCGCTCTTCTCTGGCTGATCCCGAGTACCCAGCCTGCTGGCGTGCCCTACGCCCAGGGCGTTCTGGAGCAACTGAAAGAGGGGCGTTCCGTGGTGCCTTCCCTGTTCTTTCTCGAGGTGGGCAATGTCATCTGCAAGCTGGAGGGGAAAGGTCAACTTACCGAGGCGGATTCACAGCGTTATCTAGCTCTGCTGGGCCAACTCAACATCGTGGTAGACTCAGCGACCGCTAAGCAGGCCACGGGGGATACCCTTAACCTAGCCCGCCGCCACCGATTGTCTGTTTACGATGCTGCCTACCTGGAATTGGCCCTCCGCGAAGGGCTGCCACTGGCAACTCTCGATGCTGACCTGGCGGAGGCGACCAGTAAGGTAGGCATCAGCACCTCCATCGGTAAAGGCTAATGTGCGTTGCTGTGGACAACAAGGACCCTTTAGCACGCCTGTGGGGCACCCTACTGGACATCTACATCGGTGCGAGTCGACTAGACGTCCGGCCTTTCGGGGTCCACCAGACTTTCGACAGAGGGAACTTTCCTCATGACCACAAACACCGTCGTGAATACCCTGTCAGGCTAGCAGACTTTCCGGTGGCAGCCTTTTCGGCCACAATGTCAGCTCTCAAATGGTGGAGGGAAAAAAGACAAACCATGCACTGCGGTATCAAGTGGCCGAGCTGGAGTCATCTATCCATGCCCCATCCCTCAGTGAATTCCGCTTGCATCCCGGCACCGTCCAAAGTGCATTCCAGCTCCACACTGATCCGCCCAAAGTCTTGGCGGTGCTTTGGTCCGGCCAACTGCCCCGGGTACGGAAATTCTGATCGCAACGGCCTCGCTCTCTGCCGAAAATTCGATACTCACCCTACCCACAACGTCCCGGCAGGAAACGGTGTTGCAGTCGAATGAATGCTGTAGAAATCGAACAAGCCATTACTGACCTAGCCGGGCAGCCTTTTGACCCGGCCGAGTTTCCTTATGCGTTTCTGGAAGCCTTCGGCAACAAAACCACGACTATCCAGCGCCTGCGCAGTGGCGCGACCAACAAATCCGACCTGGGCGGTGTGCTCCAGATCAACAATATCCACATCCTTACATGCGCAGATGGACAAATCCCGTCGGCAATGACGGCCCTACGAGCGAGCCCTGCTACGGCCAGGGCCAAGGCCAAGTTCATCCTTGCCACGGATGGCGTGGACATCGAAGCAGAAGACCTCATGAGCGGCGAGACCATCGCCTGCTCCTACACGGACCTCCCGGTCCATTTTGGTTTCTTCCTGCCACTGGCCGGCATCAGCACCGTCCGCCAGATCAGCGAGAACGCCTTCGACATCGGCGCCACCAAGCGCCTGAATCGGCTCTATGTGGAGCTACTCAAGGACAATCCCGAGTGGGCGGTGGCAGAGCGCCGCCACGACATGAACCATTTCATGGCACGATTGATCTTCTGCTTCTTTGCCGAGGATACGGGTATCTTTGGTGGCCAAGGCCGGTTTACTGAGACGATTCAGCAGATGAGTACCCAAGACGCCGCCAATGTCCATGAGGTGATCGGCGAACTGTTTCTGTCCATGAACACCCCTATCGATCACCGGGCTACAGCCAATATTCCACGCTGGGCTGCCAGTCGCGACTTTCCCTACGTCAATGGCGGTTTATTCTCGGGCAGTTTGGATGTGCCGAGGTTCAGCAAGATCGACCGATCCTATCTCCTGCACGTCGGTGGTTTGGACTGGACCAAGATCAACCCCGATATCTTCGGTTCCATGATCCAGGCCATCGCCGAAGACGAGGAAAGGGGCGAGCTGGGGATGCACTACACCAGTGTTCCCAATATCCTCAAGGTATTGAATCCGCTTTTCCTGGATGACCTGCGGACGAAACTTGTCTAGGCGGGAGACAACCCCCGCCTGTTGCTCAATCTGCGCAAGCGCATGGCAAGGATCCGGGTGTTTGACCCTGCCTGTGGTTCCGGCAATTTCCTGGTGATTGCCTACAAAGAAATGCGCGCCATCGAGGCGGAGATCAACCAACGACGGGGAGAATCAGATCGCCGCTCGGATATTCCCCTGACGAACTTCCGGGGCATAGAGCTGCGTGACTTTCCGGCAGAGATAGCCCGCCTGGCGCTGGTCATTGCCGAGTATCAATGCGACGTGCTGCACCGGGGGCCGAAGCTGGCTCTAGCCGAATTTCTCCCCCTGCGCCAAGAGAACTGGATTACCTGCGGCAATGCGCTGCGAATCGACTGGTTGAGCATTTGCCCACCAACCGGCACCGGCGTGAAAGTGCAGGCCGACGACTTGTTCGGTTCTCCGCTCGATCAGGCAGAGATCGACTTCGAGAACGAAGGCGGTGAGACGTACATCTGTGGCAACCCGCCTTATCTGGGCAGTACTTGGCAATCCGCCGAGCAAAAAGACGACCTCAAAGCGATTTTTGGCAACCGCTGCAAAACCTGGAAATCGCTGGATTACGTAGCCGGCTGGTTCATGAAAGCCGCTGATTACGGCACACACACACCAACCACTGCCGCGTTCGTGTCCACCAACTCTATTTGCCAAGGTCAGCAAGTGCCGATTCTGTGGCCGCTGATATTTGCCACGGGCAATCAGATTGCGTTTGCCCACACCTCGTTCAAGTGGGCGAATCTCGCCAGCCATAATGCGGGTGTTACGGTAATTATCGTGGCTATTTGCAATCACCCAGCCAAATCACGGAGGCTGTTTTCAGTGGCCGATGATGGTTCGACGATTGAGAAACAGGTCGAGTTCATCAACGCCTACCTGGTTCCAGGATGGGATGTCATCGTCTCGCCAATACCGAGGCCGACAGATGGACGCGGCCTGATGGAATGGGGCAACAAACCAACAGACGGCGGTAATCTCTTTCTGACCCCTCATGAGCGGGATACCGTTTTGCGGGAATTTCCGGAGGCGGATCTTTTCATCAAACGATTTCTTGGTGCTCAGGAGCTCATCCGTGGGGAACAACGATATTGCATATGGATCGAAAATGCAGAGCGAGGCGATGCTGAAAAGATTCCCGAGCTGAAACGTCGCATTGAGGCGGTCGCAAGGATGCGTGCGGAAAGCAAGGCGGAAGAAACGCGCCCTGCTGCTGCTTTCCCGCATCGCTTTCGCCAAATTCAGTCGATTGCTAAGAATTACTCCTTGGTCGTAGCCCGTGTAAGTTCGGAAAACCGCGAATATTTGCCCGTCGGCCTAGAGGATGGACAAACCATCATCGGAGACCGGAACTTTGCTCTTTACGATACCCCGCTCTGGAACATGGCGCTCATTGCCTCGCGCCTACACTGGGTCTGGATTGGCACGGTGTGTGTCCGGATGCGAACCGATTTTTCCTACTCCAACACCCTTGGCTGGAATACCTTCCCGGTGCCGACGCTGACCGAGAAAAACAAGGCCGATCTCACCCGCTGCGCCGAGGACATCCTGCTGGCGCGGGAGCATCATTTCCCGGCGACCATCGCCGAGCTCTACGACCCCGCAAACATGCCGGACGACCTGCGCGCCGCCCACGAGCACAACGACGAGGTGCTGGAGCGCATCTACATCGGCCGCCGCTTCAAGAACGACACCGAGCGGCTGGAAAAGCTCTTCGACCTCTACACCAAGATGACCGCTGCGGCGACGCCGGTAAAGGGTAAGCGCGGGAGGAAGGTAAGGGACCATTGAGGAGCTTTGGCAGGTCACGGCAGAATCGACTATTCTTACTTTCAGCTGATCGATTTTTACGGAGTAGGATCCATGACGGCAACGGCGACCTTATCCAGCAAATACCAGATCTCCATCCCCAAGGCGGTGCGCGAAGAGCAGCACTGGCAGGCCGGGCAAGAGTTCGTTTTCATTCCCAAGGGCAAGGGTGTGCTGGTGATGCCCGTGCCCGAGGCGGCGGAGCTCGCTGGCATCGCAAAAGGGGCACGTACTGAGGCGCTGCGTGACCGGACGGATCGAGTCTGATGACCGCTACGCCCTGTGTGGTGGACACCTCGGCCTGGGTGGAGTGGTTGGCCGGTACCACGCTGGGTGCACAAGTGGCTGAGCACTTTCCGGACAAGTCGCGCTGGATCGTGCCGACCCTGGTGCAATTCGAGCTCTCCAAGTGGTTGCTGCGCGAGGTGGGGGAGGATAAGGCCGATCAGGTGATCGCCTTTTCGCAAAAGTGCGTCGTCGTGCCCCTGGATACGCGCATCGCACTCCTGGCCGTTGAGATGCACCGGGAATACAAACTGGCCACTGCCGACGCCATCGTCTACGCCACGGCACGCCACCACGGCGCGACCCTGCTGACCTGCGATGCGCATTTTCAGGGGCTACCCCATGTGACATTCTTGGCCAAGACTGGTCCGAAGGATTGAAGCGCAGCATGACCCAAAGCGTCCCTTCCGTTTCCGTTA
This sequence comes from Acidithiobacillus caldus ATCC 51756, assembly GCF_000175575.2. NCBI lineage: Bacteria > Pseudomonadati > Pseudomonadota > Acidithiobacillia > Acidithiobacillales > Acidithiobacillaceae > Acidithiobacillus > Acidithiobacillus caldus. The sequence goes on along the minus strand of NZ_CP005986.1, from coordinate 462,354 downwards.
CCTACGCGCAAAACGGCAGCTCCACCAAGGCCAATGCCTTGGGGATGCGCCCCATGCAGGAGCGAGCCTATGAAAAGCGCGGTGAGCAGTATCTCCTCATCAAGTCGCCACCGGCCTCGGGCAAGAGCCGAGCGCTCATGTTCATCGCCCTCGACAAACTCATGAACCAGGGCCTCAAACAGGCCATCGTCGTCGTCCCGGAAAAGGCCATTGGTGCGAGCTTCCATGACGAACCGCTGTCTCAGCACGGCTTTTGGGCGGACTGGCGGGTGGAACCCAGATGGAACCTCTGCAATGCGCCGGGTAACGACAATGGCGGGAAGGTCAAAGCCGTTGGCGCCTTCTTGGAGAGTGGGGATCGGGTGTTGGTCTGCACCCACGCGACTTTCCGTTTTGCCGTCGATGCCTACGGGATCGAGGCCTTCGATGACCGTCTCATCGCCATCGATGAGTTTCACCACGTTTCCGCCAATCCCGACAACAAGCTCGGCACCCATTTGGGCGCACTCATCGAGCGGGGCAAGGCGCACATCGTCGCCATGACTGGTTCCTACTTTCGGGGCGACGCCGAGTCCGTTCTGGCACCCATCGACGAGGCCAAGTTCGAGTCCGTTACCTACACCTATTATGAGCAACTGAACGGCTACGTCTACCTGAAGCAGCTCGACATCGGCTACTACTTTTACAGTGGAGCCTACGTCGAAGAGATCCTCCAGGTGCTCGACCCCAACGAAAAAACCATCCTGCACATTCCCAACGTCAACTCCCGCGAGAGCACCAAGGACAAGATGCGCGAGGTGGAGCACATCATCGAGGCCCTGGGGCAATGGCAAGGCGTCGATCCCGCAACGGGCTTCCAGCTGGTCCGACGCCCAGATGGGCGGATTTTACGGATTGCCGATCTGGTGGACGACGATGCCAGCAAACGCGACCGGGTCGCCGCCGCACTCAAAGATCCGGCGCAGAAACACCATCGCGACCACGTGGATATCATCATCGCGCTGGGGATGGCCAAGGAGGGTTTCGACTGGATCTGGTGCGAACACGCTCTGACCGTAGGCTACCGGGCAAGTCTTACCGAGATCGTGCAGATCATTGGCCGCGCCACCCGCGACGCGCCGGGCAAGACCCGGGCGCGTTTCACCAACCTCATTGCTGAGCCGGATGCGGCAGAAGCCGCCGTCACCGAGGCCGTCAACGATACCCTGAAGGCCATCGCCGCGAGCCTCCTGATGGAACAGGTCCTGGCCCCACGCTTAGAGTTCAAGGCCAAGCACCCCGACAATGGCCCAACACCGGGCTTTGACTATGGCGAGGGTGGCTACCTTCCCGATCGCTGCAATGTCGGAGTCAACGAACAGACGGGAACCTACCAGATCGAGATCAAGGGCCTGGCCGAGCCCAAGAGCCCGGAGGCGGCGCGTATCTGCCGGGAGGATCTGAACGAGGTAATCGCTGCCTTTGTGCAGGACAAGCCCAGCATCGAGCGCGGGCTCTTTGATGAAGACCTGGTACCGGAAGAACTGACCCAGCTGCGTTTGGGCAGGATCATCAAGGAAAAATACCCCGAACTCGACACCCAAAATCAAGAGGCAGTGCGTCAGCACGCCATTGCCGCATTGAACCTGACTCAGCAGGCCAAGCGGATCACCAACGAGAGTGAGCAAAGGAAAACGCCAACACCGCCCTACTTCACGGAGTCCGCCGCTTTACCATGGACGTACGGGAGCTGGACATCGACCTCATCGATCGCATCAATCCCTTCGGGGAGGCCTATGCCATTCTTGCCAAGGCCATGAGTGAGGAGAGTCTGAAGCAGGTAGCGGCGGCCATTACGGCGAAACGCACGAGCTTGACGCCGGAGGAAGCGAAGGAACTGGCCGTCCGCGCTGTGCTTTTCAAAAAAGAGCGGGGACGGGTGCCGGCGCTCACGGCTCACGATCCTTGGGAGCGTCGCATGGCCGAGGGTGCCACGGCGTTCATGCGCTTCAGGGCAGAGGGCCGCTATGTCGAGCAGTGAACTCGAGGATCTAGCCGCAGAACTCGCGGACTTCGCGCCGCCCGAGAAAAAAGCAGGAAGGACGGCCAGAGAAGAACGCATCATTGCTGGATTTGAGGATATCCAACGCTTTGTCACCACCCACGGGCGGGTGCCGCAGCATGGGGAGGATCGGGATATCTTTGAACGCCTCTATGCCGTGCGCCTGGATCGCTTGCGTGCCCTGCCAGAATGCCGGGAGCTGCTGCGGCCGCTGGATCATCAGGGCTTGCTCTCGGGCACGCCCGAGGATCGGATGGCAGTGGAAACTCCAGATATCGAGGATCTGGCCGCGGAACTGTCGGAAGTAACGGAAACCAACGATATCACGGTGCTCCGCCACGTACGTGCCAGTGCCGAGAAACGCGCTGCAGAGGAAATCGCGGATCGCACACCGTGCAAGGACTTTGAGACCTTTCGGCCGCTCTTCGAACGGGTACAAACCGATATCCAAACGGGTATGCGGCAGTCCCAGCCCATAGAGGCGGGACGCCGGGGTATTGAGGTCGGGGATTTTTTTGTTCTGGGCGGGCTCACCCTCTATATCGCCGAGGTAGGGGAGCCTCTGAAAACCACTGCTGGGGAGATCGACCGCCGTCTACGGGTTATCTACTCCAACGGAACGGAGAGCAATCTATTACTGCGCTCCCTGCAGCGGGCCTTCTACAATGACCCTGCCGCCCGGCGCTTGGCTTCCCCCGAAACCGGGCAGCTCGCCCTCGACGGGGAGTTCGATGCCGATGACGTGGAAAGCGGCACCATCTACGTCTTGCGGTCGCTGTCGAGCGATCCCTATATCGCCGCCCACCGCGAGCTCATCCACAAGATCGGCGTAACGCGAGGCAAGGTGGAAAGCCGCATCGCCAACGCCGAACACGAGGCCACCTATCTCCTTGCCAAGGTCGAGGTGGTGGCCACGTATAAACTCGCGGGCATCCAGCGGACCCGTCTGGAAAACCTCATGCACCGGCTGTTCGCGCCCGCGCGCCTCGATATCACCATCCATGACCGCTTCGGTCATCCGGTACAACCTGAGGAATGGTTTTTGGTGCCCTTATTCGTTATCGACGAAGCGGTGGAGCGCATCAAAGATGGCAGTATCACCCACTATATCTACGATCGGGAGTCGGCCAGCCTGAAGCCCCTTCCTTAGAAAGTCCGCGTTCGCCAAGGAGCCATACCATGCCAGAAATCGTCTGCCCTCATTGCCATACGGCCTTTCAAGTCGATGAATCCGGCTATGCCGAAATACTGCGACAGGTCCGCGATAAGGAGTTCAACAAGCAAGTGACCGAGCGTCTAGCACTGGCGGAGCACGACAAGGAGACGGCCTTGCAGCTCGCCCGCGCGCAATGGGAGCAGGAGCGCCAACAGTCGGTGGCCGATAAAGAGGCAGTAATCGCGAGGCTCCAGGCCCAGATTGCTTCGCTATCCGAACTGTCCGAGGCCAAGCTCTTGAACCAGCTCCAGCGGGTCGCTGCCGAAAAGGACGCCGAGATCCAGAAGCTCCAGGCCCAGGTCCAGGCCCACGACACGAGCAAGGCCCTGGCCATCCGGGAGTCTATCGAGAGCGTGCAGCAGGAACGCGATGCCCTACGCGCAGCCTTGGACCGAGCCGCGCTGGAAAAAGAGTTGGCTGAAAAAGCCTTGATCGAAAAATACCAAACCCAGATCCGCGACCGCGACGAGGCCATCGAGCGACTACGCGATATGAAGGCGCGCCTCTCCACCAAGATGCTGGGTGAGACGCTGGAACAGCACTGTGAGGTCACTTTCAACCAAATTCGCGCTACCGCCTTCCCCAATGCCTACTTCGAGAAGGACACCGACGCCCGCACCGGGAGCAAAGGGGATTATATCTTCCGTGACTTCGACCACACCGATCCCGCCAATCCCATCGAGATCGTGTCCATCATGTTTGAGATGAAGAACGAGGCAGACACCACGACCACGAAGAAGCGCAACGAGGATTTCTTCAAGGAGCTCGACAAGGACCGCACCGAGAAGGGCTGCGAGTACGCGGTGCTGGTCTCACTCCTGGAATCCGATAACGAGCTGTACAACACCGGCATCGTCGACGTCTCGCACCGATACCCCAAGATGTACGTCATCCGGCCGCAGTTCTTCCTCCCCATGATCACCCTGTTGCGCAATGCGGCGCTGAACAGCCTGCGCTATCGGCAGGAGCTGGCCCTGGTCAAGGCGCAGAACATCGACATCACCAATTTCGAGGCCGAACTGGAAGGCTTCAAGGACGCTTTTGCCAAAAACTACGATCTGGCGGCCCGGCGATTCCAAACCGCCATCGACGAGATCGACAAGTCGATAGATCACCTGCAGAAAACCAAGGACGCCCTCCTGGGTGCCGATCGCAACCTACGTCTGGCCAACGACAAGGCCCAGAACGTCACCATCAAGCGCCTAACCCGAGGCAACCCAACCATGAAGGCAAAGTTTGATGAGCTGTCGAAATAGGTCAGCAAACAGGGGAGGGGCGCCCCTCTAAGAGGTCGCTGAAAAAATATTGAAAAATCTCTTTTGATTGGGATATTCGGTCACAAAACCCCGGGAAACAGGCGCGGGCGCAGCTGTTTTGTTGTTTTTCTGAGCTTTTGGTAGCCCTTGGACGGATTCCGGACGCACGAATCCCATCAAGCCACTGCCAGTCGCGCCATCCGCACGAGGTTGTACGCGGTGGCCGCCAAGGAGAAGTGCAGACCGACCCGTTCCAAACCACGGAATCGGGTTTTCCGCATCCCTCCCACAGTCTTCATCCAGCCGAAGATGGATTCTATCCGCCGCCGGACGTGGATGCTCATGGCATAGCCCCGGTGGCGAGTAGTCCGGGCATCGATGGCCGAGCCTTTCCGCTTGCGGGCTACATGAGGGGTCACATTCCGGTCCCGGAGATCCTGAACAAAGCCGTGACGGTCATAGCCCTTGTCGGCACCGAGGGTGATGCGCTGGTTCCCGCCCAGATCATCCACCAATTGGGTAGCGGCATCCACTTCTGCCGTGCCATCGGCGGTGGTCACCTGTTCCCCGGCAATCAATCCATGCCGATTATCCATGAGCACATGACCCAGGTAGGCCAGACGGGACGCCTCTCCGGGAGCCTTCTTGTACAGCCGGGCATCGGGGTCCGTCACCGATGCGTGGGTCTCATTGCTGCGCTCCTGGCCCCGGAAGTCGGAGCCATCACCGCTACGATCTTCGGGATCCTTGGGCTGAAAGGATTTCTGCGAGGCCCAGGCCTCCAACAGCGTACCATCGACGGAGAAATGCTCTTCGGAGAGCAGATTCTGGCCGCGAGCCTGTTCCAGTACGGATCGGAAGAATTCCCGTACCGTCCCGTGATCCAGCAACCGATCGCGATTCTTAGTAAAGACCGTGGGCACCCAGACCTCGTCGTCCATTCCCAAACCGACAAACCAGCGGAACAGCAGGTTGTAGTTGAGTTGCTCCATCAGCTGCCGTTCCGAGCGGATGCTGTAGAAGACCTGCAGGAGCAGTGCGCGCAGGAGAAACTCCGGGGGAATGGAGGGGCGACCGTAGCTCGAGTACATCGTGCTGAAGTGGCTATCCATCTCCGCTAGGGACCGCTCCACGATAGCCCGGATCGCTCTCAGCGGATGGTCCTGGGGCACCCGTTGCTCCGGGGAAACGTAGCTGAATAACCCTTGAGTCTCTACCTTGGCTCCACGCATCTTTCCACCCCCCGCTGCACCATTTTGCCCAGTATACCACCGACTTTTTCAGCAGCTTCCTAATGGGAACTGCGCTGGGCCGAACTATTACTGTATAAATGTACAGTAATCGTCTTGGGGGCTTTCACCGTGCAGGCAACGAATGCAACACTGCTCAAAAAGTGCCAATGGCCAGGGTTGCTGATCCTGGCCTTCGCTCTGACTGGTTGGCTCGGCCATCAATCTCCTGGCTATGCCGTCGAGGAGGGAGGATTGTTCAATGGCACCTCCTCTGCCAAGGACACGCCAGTTCCGCATCCCGCCATAAGGAGGCTGGCGGATACCCTGCCCTGAGCCCAACGGCCGCCCGTAGATCCTTTCACGGTATAATTCATGGGGTGGACGAATGAATACGTCGCCTCTGCATCGGAGTGGTGAGTTAAAAATTTTCATCCTAGAAGCCTCGCCAAGTCCTCGGCTCGGAGGTGCGTGTACCGCTTCAACATCTGCAAAGTCTTGTGGCCCGTGATGGCGGCTACCTGCATGGGATTGAGGTCCCTTTCAAAGAGCCTGGACGTGGCCTCATGCCGCAGGTCGTGGAACCGCAAGTCTTCGATGCCAGCGCGCTTGCAGGCCCTCGTGAAGCTCAAGTGGATGGCTTCGTAGGTCGTCCCGAACACCCGACCATCCATGCTTCGCGGCAGGCCTCGCAGAATCTCCACCGCCACACTCGACAGGGGCACCACCCGCGCCGTGCCGTTCTTCGTCATGGGAAGCGTGGCCGTGCGCTTTTTGAGGTCAACATGCTTCCAGAGCAGGCCGGTTGTCTGGATGGGCCGCTCGCCGGTCTCTGGGTCTGCCGTGCCCTTCGTTTCCAGCATCTCACCGGCCCGCATGGCGGTTTCTATGGCGAACCGGGTCAACGGCAGGAGCCAGGGATTGCGCGCCCTGGCGCACGCGGCCAAGAGCCTTTCTTCCTCGTTACCCTGTAACCGACGGTCCCGGCCCTGGGGGAGTTTTGGAGCCTGCACCTTCTCTGTCGGCAAGCCCATGGGTAGCGCAATACCCCATTCACGTTCTGCCTTCTTCAGCACACGATGCAGCAGCCCAATCTCGTGTTTGACGGTCTGACCTGAGACTGGCTTTCCGCCTCGTCCCTCATCTCGGAGCCTCTTATCTCTAAAGGAAGCGATGGCGCTCGACGTGAGGCGGGCCACAGCAACGCGGCCAAAAGCATCATCGAGCGTCTTGAGGCGGGAAAGCTCCGGTGTGCAGTGTTTCTTGTCTGCCAAGACTTCCCTTGCGTACCGATCCAGCAGCTCGCCTACCGTGGTCCGCTCGGCTTCGCTGCGGTCTTGCCAGACGCCCCGATCCATCTCCGCCTCGATGGACCGTGCCCAGGCTTCGGCTTCAGCCTTGGTGCGAAATGTTCTGACCTGCTGCGGAAAGCCCCGCTTGCGGATGCGCACCTGCCAGCCGATGCGGATATTTTGGTCATCGTACCGTGGAGAGATGGTTGCCATACCGGACCCCAGAAAAGCCCTCGCTCTTCTGGGAGTGTCGCGCCAGTGTCGCGGAAAATCAATCTGGCAAAGAAAAAGGCCCTAGACCATTACCTAGAGCCTTGATTTACTTGGTGCGCGGTAGAGGATTCGAACCTCTGGCCTTTGGCTTCGGAGGCCAACGCTCTATCCAGCTGAGCTAACCGCGCTTGAACCGCATTATAGGGCGGAGCAACGGAGCCTGTCCACGGGACACCGGGATCAAGGCGAGCTGGGTGGACCGTGTGGGCAGGAGCGTCACGATGGGGGCCGATAATCCAGGGCTAACCAGTACTGCTCTGCCGAACGGGCGCGCGAGGCCTCGGGCTTGCGCACGACGATGCGCCGAAAGGAACCCTGCAGTTCGCGGCGCAGCTCCTGCGCTCCGGCCCCCATGAACACTTTCATGAGCAGCTTGCCACCGGGCACCAGCCATTCCCGCGCCAAGTCCAGGGCGAGTTCGCACAGGGCCACGGCCCGTGCCTGATCGGCGCTGGCAATGCCCGAGAGGTTTGGCGCCATGTCGCTGAGGATGAGATCAACGCCCTCGGGAAAGGCGGCACGGCATTGGGCGATGACGGCTTCGTCGTAAATGTCTCCCTGGATCACCAAGGCTCCGGGGACGGGATCCATGGCCAGACGATCCACGGCGACGATACGTCCCTCAGATCCGACGATGGCTGCGGCCACCTGAGTCCAGCCACCCGGTGCTGCGCCCAGATCCAGAACCCGCTGCCCACGCCGCAAGAGGCCGTCCTTTTCCTGGATTTCCAATAACTTGTAGCTGGCCCGGGAACGATAGCCCTCCCGCGCCGCCCGCTGCACGAAGGGATCCTGAAAATGTTCGCGTAACCATTGCTTACTGGATTTACTGCGCGCCACCGGCTCTCCCCAGGACAACACACCAAGGCCCGCGACTTTGACCACCCGCAGGCTGGGCCGTACACTCTCCACACTCATCCGTCGGGGAAGCATAGCATGTTGAGCAGCAAAGAAAGACAGGCCCTGAAGGCGCGCGCCCATCCGCTGCAGCCCGTGCTCCTGGTGGGCAGCGCAGGCCTCGGTCCGGCACTGATGGAGGAACTGGATCGGGTTCTGCTCCACCACGAGCTCATCAAGGTGCGCCTGCCCGCTGTGGAGCGCGAGCTTCGGGATGCCATGGTGGCCGAGATCCTGGCCACCAGTGGTGCCGAAGCCATTGCCCGTATCGGTCGTATCCTCATTCTTTACCGTCCGCGCCCACCCGAGCCCGGCACCTTGGCCAGTGCAGCCACGCCGGTACCTGCCCGAAAGGTGGCGGCGCGGCGGACACGACACTGAGTCGTGGCGCAATCCACGTCACGTTTTCCAGAACAGCTTCCTGCCGCGCAAGCAGGCAACCCTATCCGAGACGGAAGTCCAGTACACCATGAGTGACACCCTGAACGAGCGATCCTATCAGCCCCAGACCCTCGAGGCGGAAATCCAGAAATTTTGGGAAGAGCGCAAGGATCATCGCGCCCCAGCCACGCCCGAGGGTGAAAAATATTACGTCCTGGCCATGTTCCCCTATCCCTCGGGGCAGTTGCACATGGGGCACGTCCGCAACTACAGCATCGTCGACGCCATCGCCCGCTATCAGCGCATGCGCGGCAAGAGCGTGCTCCACCCCATGGGCTGGGACGCCTTCGGTCTGCCCGCCGAGAACGCGGCGTTGAAACACGGAGTCGCTCCGGCGCAGTGGACCTTCGAGAACATCGCCCACATGCGCGGCCAGTTGAAACGCCTGGGTCTGTCCTACGACTGGACGCGGGAGTTTGCCACCTGCACCCCGGAGTACTATCGCTGGGAGCAGTGGCTATTCCTGAAACTGTGGGAAAGGGGTCTCGTCTACCAGAAGGAAAGTACGGTCAACTGGGACCCCGTGGATCAGACTGTGCTCGCCAACGAACAGGTGGTGGATGGCCGCGGCTGGCGCTCGGGCGCGCTGGTGGAACGCCGCGAAATTCGCCAGTGGTTCTTGCGCATCACCGCCTACGCCGACGAACTGCTGCAGGGTCTCGAGCAGTTGCAGGGACAGTGGCCAGATCAGGTGCTGACCATGCAACGCAACTGGATTGGCCGTTCCGAGGGCGCGGAGATCCATTTTCCGCTGGTGGACGAGGATGGGGTGATCAAGGTCTTCAGTACCCGTCCGGATACCCTGATGGGAGCCACCTATCTGGCCCTCGCCCCGGAGCATCCTCTGGTATTGGCCCGTGCCCGTGCCGATTCGGACCTCGCTGCCTTCGTCGAGGACTGCAAACACGTGGCCGTATCCGAAGCCACCGTGGAGACCCAGGAAAAAGCCGGCCGCCCCCTGGGGATCTCCGTGCGCCATCCCCTGACGGGAGAGACCCTGCCGGTTTGGGCGGCCAATTTCGTGCTCATGGGCTATGGCGAAGGTGCGGTCATGGCCGTGCCGGCCCACGATCAGCGCGACTTCGAGTTTGCCCAGAAGTATGGCCTGCCCATTCGCCCGGTGATCCAGCCCGCCCAGGCAGAGAATGCGGGCACCGTAGACGCCGCCTACACGGGCCCCGGGCGCCTCTATAATTCCGGGCCCTTTGATGGCCTGGATTCGGTGGAGGCGAAAAGCCGCATCACTGCGGCCCTGGAAGCCCGCGGTCTCGGCCGTAAGACCGTGAACTGGCGCCTGCGCGACTGGGGCATCTCGCGTCAGCGTTACTGGGGCACCCCAATTCCCATGATCCACTGCCCGCACTGCGGCGTCGTGCCCGTGCCCGAGGCGGAGCTGCCGGTGGTTCTGCCGACCCATTACCAGTTGCGCGATCCGCGCTCACCGCTGCTGGACGATCCAAGCTTCCGGGACGTCCCCTGCCCCCAGTGCGGCGCCCCGGCGCAGCGCGAGACGGATACCATGGACACTTTCGTCGAGAGTTCCTGGTATTTTGCCCGCTTCACCTGTCCCGACGCTGCCAGCATGCTGGATGCCCGCGCTTGGTCCTGGATGCCCGTGGACCAGTACGTCGGTGGTGTCGAGCACGCCGTCCTGCACCTGCTCTACGCGCGTTTCTTCAATCGCTTGCTGCGCGACTTCGGGCTCTTGCCCGCCGATGGTCGCTTCGATGAGCCCTTCCGTCGCCTCCTCACCCAGGGCATGGTCCTCAAGGACGGTGCCAAGATGAGCAAATCCAAGGGCAACACCGTCGATCCGCAGGAGCTGCTGGACCGCTATGGAGCCGATACGGCGCGGCTCTTCATCCTTTTTGCCGCGCCCCCCGAGCAGTCTCTGGAATGGTCGGACAGCGCCGTCGAGGGAGCCTACCGCTTCCTGCAGCGCGTCTGGCGCCTGGTGCAGGACTACGATGGCGAGCCCACCCCCCTGCCCGCCAAACTTTCGGGCGCTGCCCGGGACCTGCGCCGCGCCATCCACCAATGTATAGAGCGCGTAACCTTCAACCTCGAAGAGCGCCACCACTTCAATGTGGCCATAGCGGCGTGCATGGAGCTGACCAACACCTTGGCGCGGGTGGACGGAAAGGATCCCGAACTCCGTGCAGTCCTGGGCGAGGGTCTGAGCGCTCTGGTTCGGATGCTCGCACCCTTCACTCCCCACCTGGCCGAGGCCTGCTGGATGGCGCTGGGGGGAAAAACGGCTCTGGCACACACCCCCTGGCCCACGGTAGACCCCGAGGCCTTGGTTGCCGACACCCTGACCCTGGTGGTGCAGGTAAACGGCAAGCTGCGGGAGCGCCTGGACTTCCCCGCCAGCGCCGATGAGGCGGAAATACGGTCTCTGACCCTGGCGCATCCCCAGGTCCAGAAACACATGGAGGGCAAGGAATTGCGGCGAGTCATCGTCGTCCCTGGCCGTCTCGTCAATCTGGTGCTCTCCTGATGCAACGCTTGCCTTGGGCTTGGGCGCTGCGGCTTGCGGTGACGTTGCTGGGGATGAGCCTCAGCGCCTGCGGCTTCCATCTGCCCACGGGCAGCACGATCCCGCCGCGCCTGCAGGGTCTGCAGGTTCTTGCCTCGGGACCGGCGGGAGGATCCCTGGCCACGGCGGTGGAGCGGGAGCTTGCCTTGGACGGCAATCGGAGTTCGCCCACGGCGCCCGTCCTCGATATCCGCAACGCCTACGTCAGCCAGCGCATCATCAGTATCAGCCCGAGTACGGGCGTCGCCCTGGAGTTTCTCAACACCCTGCACGCCGAGATCAGTCTGCGCCAGGGCGACCGGGTACTGCTCCCTCCCGAGCCCCTGCTGTTGGAGCACAGCTTCAGCTACAGTAGCTCCAACCCCCTTGCCACCAATGTGCAGCAGGAGGAAGACCAGCGCCTGCTGTTCCGGGAGGCGGCCCGCGATATCCTGCGTCGCATCCTCTACGACAAGGGTCTGCGCGACGGGCACTGATGCGCGTCAAAGGCGATACGTGGTCGGCCCACCTGCAGCGGTCTTTACCCGCCGTTGCCGCCATCTTCAGCGACGAGATCCTCTTGCGCGAGGAGGCCCTGGCAGACTACCTGAAGGCGGCCGACACCCAAGGCTTCAGCGCGCGCGAGCGGCTCTATCAACAGGATGAACCCTGGGAGCGGCTGCGCGACGAGCGCGACGCCCTCACGCTCTTTGCCGAGAAACGCTGTCTGATCCTGCAGATGGACCAGCTGAAATTGTCCCGGGCCGCTACCAATGCCCTGGCGCACTGGCTCGCCGCCCCCGCAGAAATGGCCCGCCTGTGCCTGGTCGGTCCACGCCCCGATGCCGGGCAGCAGAAGAGCGCCTGGTTCCGGGATCTGGAAAAGCACGCGACCGTGCTCATCCTCTATCCTCCCAATGCCCAGGAGTGGCCGCAATGGGTAGGGCGGCGGCTGCAGCAGGCAGGTCTGGAGGCGGACGACTCGGCCAGGCACCTGCTTTGCGAGCTGACGGCGGGCAATCTCGTCGCCTGTCAGCAGGCCATCCTGCGCCTGCGCGAGTTTGCTGGGACCCGCATCGATGCGGCCACCGTCCGCGAGCTGCTCGCCGATGACAGTCGCTTCACGGTCTTCGAACTGGCCGATGCGGCACTGCGCGGCGAGGTGGAGCGGATAGACCACATTCTGGACCGACTGCGGGGCGGCGATGCCGAGCCGGTGCTCCTGCTCTGGGCATTGCACCGCGACCTGCGCCTCTTGCTGCGTCTGCAGAGCGAAGACGTCACTACCCTGTGTCGTGAGGAGCGGCTCTTTCCGCCCCGCAGCCAGTGGCTGCGCCGTGCGGCGGCGCGCATCCCCGCACGCACCCTGTGGGAGGCCCTTGCCAGCTGCGCGGCCATCGATGCGCGCATCAAAGGTCAGGATCCGAGCCCTCCGTGGCCGGCCCTGGGCACGCTCGCCCTGCGCATTGCCGCTGCCCGCCCCTGAAGGCACAATGGAAATTCGCATCTGCCTCGCCACTAGCTAGGAGACCGTATGACCCAGGAAATCGAAGCGGAAGTTCGCGCCCTCGGCCAACGCGCGCGTCAGGCTCAGGGACAGCTTCTGGCCAGAGACAGTGGCGCCAAGGATCGGGCGCTACGGGGAATGGCGGAATTGCTTCGCCGCGATGCCGAGGACATCCAGCGCGCCAACCGCAAGGACCTGCGTGCAGCCGAGGCGGCGGGTCGTGATCCCGCCTTCATCGACCGTCTTCGTCTGGACGAGAGCCGTATCGAGGCCATGGCCAAGGGCCTCGAACAGATCGCGACCCTCCCGGACCCCGTGGGAGAGATCAGTGACCTGACCTATCGACCCAGCGGCATTCAGGTGGGGCGCATGCGGATGCCTCTGGGCGTCATCGCCATGATTTACGAATCCCGCCCCAATGTCACGGCCGATGCCGCCGGTCTTTGTGTGAAATCCGGCAATGCCGTGATCCTGCGCGGCGGCTCCGAATCCCTGCACAGTAATCTCGCCATCGCCGAACGCCTGCGTGCGGCCCTCGGTCGGGCGCAGCTGCCTCTGGACCTGGTGCAGTATCTGCAGACTCCCGATCGGGAGGCGGTGGGTGCCCTCATCCGCATGGACGATCTGGTGGATGTGGTCATCCCCCGGGGCGGCAAGGGGCTGTTGAGCCGGATCCGCGCCGAGGCTACGGTCCCGGTCATCATGCACTTGGACGGCAATTGCCACGTCTATGTGGATCGCGATGCCGATGCCGCCAAAGCCCTGAAGATCGTGGTCAACGCCAAAACCCAGAGACTCGGAACCTGCAACACCGCCGAGAGCCTGCTCCTGCATCGCGACCGGGTGGACGATCTGCTCGAGCCCCTGACGGCAGCCCTGCGCGAGAAAGGGGTCGAGATTCGCGCCTGCAGCGAGAGTCTCCCACGCATACCCGAGGCGGTGGCGGCGACGGAGGAAGACTTCGCCACGGAGTATCTGGCGGCCATCATCTCTCTCAAGATCGTCGATGATCTCGATGCGGCCATGGCCCACATCGCCCGCTACGGCTCGGGGCACACGGAGTCCATCGTTACCGAGAATTTCACCACCGCCCGGCGCTTCCTGCGGGAGGTGGATTCCAGTTCGGTGATGGTCAATGCCTCCACCCGTTTCGCCGATGGCTTTGAATACGGACTCGGTGCAGAGATCGGGATTTCCACCAATCGCCTGCACGTGCGCGGGCCAGTGGGCCTGGAAGGCCTGACCCTGCAGAAGTGGATCGTGCTGGGGGACGGCCATATCCGTTCCTGAACCCTCCACCTGGTTGCAGCAGGTGGTAGCAGCGGCCGCCGACGGGCGCATGGGCACGCCGCCACCGCAGCTGGATGACGCGACACGGCGCGCCGTCCTCGCTGAGGCGCAACGGTGGGGTCTGCCGCTCTCCTTTACCGGCAACGGGCCCATTCTGGATTACCCCGCAGAGCCCCTGGATGCCGCGCGCATCGCCGCGGACGCTGGATACCCCCCGCAGTCCGTCCGCACGCTCGCCTTTTGCGATTCCACCAATACCCGCCTCTTCGAGGCCACCGGGCTTATGCTTTGTCTGGCCGAGGCGCAATGGGCCGGACGGGGACGGCGTGGTCGCTCCTGGTACTCGCCCTTTGGCCGTCACCTCTACCTCAGCCTGCGGCTGCCCGCCATTCCCGGAACCTCGGCTAGTCTGCCGCTGGTGGCGGCGCTCAGTGTGCACCAGCTCCTCGCCGCCCAGTTACCGGGGCTTTGGGTCAAGTGGCCCAACGATCTCTGGGTCGGCGGGCAAAAGTTGGGCGGTTTTCTCCTCGAGGGCCGATATTGCGGCGGGCGGCAGGATTGGGTACTGGGCATGGGACTCAACTGCCACCTGGACCCGAGTCTCGAGCCCGCGGCCACCTGCCTGGCCGAGCATGGCCTCATCGTCCACCGCAACGAGCTGGCCGCTGCCATCCTACGGCAGTGGCGAAAGGACTTTGCGCTCCTGGACCAAGCGGGCTTTGTCGCCTTTACCCAGCGCTGGAAAGTAGCGGACCGCCTCCGCGATCGGATCGTCGAGATCCAGCAGGATGGTCGGCAAAGGCTTGGACGTGCCCTGGGTGTCGACGAGGAAGGCCGCCTGCAGGTCCGGATCGAAGGCCATGAGGAGCGGCTTCACGCCGCCGATGTCCGCATCCGGGCCCGCCCATGATCCTCATCGCCGTCGGCAATACCCACACGCAGATCGCCCACACCGAGGACGGGCACGACTTTCTGGTGGAACGCCGACCCAGCAGCGCCGATATTGCCGATGTGCGTGCACAGCTGCCGCCGCCCTGGCCCCGCTGGTTGGCGCAAGAACCCGTCTATATTGGCGGCGTGGTCCCGGAGCGGGAAGCCGCTTGGCGAGCGCAGTTTGCCCGCGAACAGCTATGCCCCTGGGATCCCGAGCGTTTCCACGCACTCCTGCCCAACGCCTATCGACCGCCAGAAAGTCTGGGCTTTGATCGCCGCTGTTGCCTGCTGGCCGCCGCCTACGACTGGCCGGGGCGAAACCTCCTGGTGGTGGACGCAGGCACCGCCATTACCCTGGATCTGCTGGCCGAAGGACGCTTTCGCGGCGGCCGCATCCTGCCGGGACTCGGCCTTAGCCTGAGGGCACTGGCCCAGCAGACCGCCCGGCTTCCCGAACTGGTACCAGAAGACCGCACGGGGGATTTTGGCAACTCCACCCAGGAGTGCCTGCTCTTGGGCGTCACGGCGGGAGCGGCGGCGGCCGTGGATGCAGCCCTTCTCGACGGACGCCGCCGTTACCCCGATCTGGATCTGCTCCTGACCGGCGGGGACGCGCCCCTGCTGCGCCAGCGGCTCGGCCACGGTGAGGTTGCGCCGCAGTTGCTCCTGCGGGGATTTTTCTTGCTGCTTCAGTGAGTTGTTTCTAATGCTTTGATTCTGAACGATTATAAGCAGGATATTGATTCAGAGCGATTTTTTTGAGATAGTTTGCGACCCAAAAACCATTGCTGGTGGATAAGAACGCTTTATGAGGCGAGCGGATCTCGGCGAAGATCCCATCAGGCAAAAGGAGTTGCAGATTGTTCAAAGGTATTTTTGCGGGTGCTGGTGTCGCCCTCCTGGCGTTCCTGCTCCCCAATACCCTGTCTCTGGCCCGGCCCGAACTCGCTTGGGCCTGGACCCAACCCGTGGACGGTCCAGCGGCAGCAGCGTCCTTGGCTATCACCGCCGCAGCCGGTACGGATTCGGACGCGACGCTGGAAGAACAGGACAAAGGCGCCCTGCTCCTCGACCATCGCGTCTTTTACCTGCATCGGGTGACGGCCTACAACGCCGTACCCTGGCAGACCAGTAGCGACCCGGAGATTTCGGCCTGCGGCCCGACGCGACCGGATCAGATTGCCCTCTCCCAGGATCTCTTCTTCCGCAAAAATGGCGGCAACCGCTGTGGCGAGCGCGTGGAGATCGTCCTGTCCTCGGGCAAGGTCATCCGCGGCGTGGTCTGGGATACCATGAACGCCCGCTACAAAATGGCAGCGGACATTCTCATGGATTCGGTACACGAGGCCGTGCAATTTGGCGTCAAGGAAGCGGAATTGCGCATCCTGCCCGCGCGCTTGCCCACCAGTACGAATTCGTGACGGGAACGGCTATTACGACCCCCGGCAGCTAGCCACCCAGGGCCATGAGGGCCTCGATCTCGTCGATCTCCTTCGGTGCTGCCGCCGAGAGCACCTCCACTCCCTCGGCGGTGATCAGGCAATCGTCCTCGATGCGGATGCCGATACCGCGGTAACGCTCCGGACAGGCAGGATTCTCTAGGGAAAAGTAGAGTCCAGGCTCCACCGTCACCACCATGCCCGGCTCCAGCATCCGCCAGTTGCCGTCGCGCTGGCGATAGGATCCGGCATCGTGGACATCGAGGCCCAGCCAGTGGCCGGTGCGGTGCATGTAGAAACTCCGATAGAGACCCTGTTCGAGGATCGTCTCGCGACTTTCCGAGAGGATCTTCAGATCCCGTAGGCCGTCCACCAGGACGGCCACCGCTGCCTCGTGGTAGTCGGCCACGGAGCGACCGGGGGCAAGTGCAGCAATGGCTGCCTTCTGACTTGCCAAAACCAGCGCATAGACCTCCCGCTGCGCCGGACTGAAGACCCCGTTCACGGGATAGCTGCGGGTGATGTCCCCAGCGTAGTTGCCGTACTCGGCACCGGCGTCGACGAGGACGAGATCACCGTCCGCAAGGGCATCGCGATTTTCCGTGTAGTGCAGGATACAGGCGTTGGGACCACCACCGACGATGCTGGGGTAGGCCACGCTGCGTGCACCCAGGCGCTGGAAGACGAACTCGATCTCTGCCTGCAGTTGATACTCTGTCATACCGGGACGACACACCCGCATGCCGTGGCGGTGACCGGCGGCACTGATGCCCACCGCCGCCCGCAGGTGCTCCTGCTCCACGGGGTCCTTGATGACCCGCATCTCGTGCAGCAAAAAGCCCAGATCCACCAGTTCCTGGGGATAGCGTATGCCCGCCCGGGAGCGGCTTCGGGCCTGGTTGCGCCAGAGCATGAGGCGGGCGTCGAAATCGGCGGAGCGTCCCAAGGGCGCACAGAGCAGTTCCCGGTTCCGCAGGAGCTCGGGCAGGAGGCTGTCCAGCTCCGCGATGGAACGCGTCTGCTGGATACCACAGAGCTCTCGGGCGCCCTCCAGACCCGCCCGACGGCCGTCCCAGATCTCCCGCTCCGGATCGCGGGGACGACAGAACAGCCATTCCTCCCCATCGGGATGACCAGGCACCAAAACCAGCAGCGCCTCGGGCTCGGCGAAGCCGGTGAGGTACCAGAAGTCGGAGTCGGGCCGAAAGGGATAATGCACATCGGCATTGCGAGACTTTTCGGTAGCCGTGGGGACGATGGCCACCCCGTCGGGAAGCCGCTCCATGAGGCGACGGCGACGGGCGGCATAGTCTGGCCGGGGCAAGTCGTGACTGGACATGGCAACTCCAAATCCGCAAAGGATCCAGTATGCCACAAAGGCGGCAAGTCTGCCGCGCCGGGAGTCCCCGGCCCATTGCTCCGCGGCGGCAAGGCAGGTAATTTAGCAGGCTATGAAACGCAAGATCCTGGTCACCAGCGCCCTTCCCTATGCCAATGGTCCTCTGCACCTTGGCCATCTCGTCGAGTACACCCAGACGGACATCTGGGTCCGTTACCACAAACTGCGGGGCCACGACTGCGTCTACGTCTGCGCCGACGATGCCCACGGCACCCCCATCATGCTGCGCGCCCAGAGCGAGGGGATCTCGCCGGAAACCCTGGTGGAACGCATGCAGAAGGAACATCTGCGTGACTTCACCGCCTTCGGCATCGGTTTCGACTGCTATCACAGCACCCACTCGCCAGAGAACTTCACCATTTCCCAGGATATCTACCGGCGGCTGCGGGCAGCCGAGCACATCGTCGTGCGCGAGATCGAGCAGGCCTTTGATCCCGTAGCCGGCATCTTCTTGCCGGACCGCTTCATCCGCGGCACCTGCCCAAAATGCGGCGCCGCCGATCAGTATGGCGACAACTGCGAGGTCTGTGGTGCTACCTACAGCCCCACCGATCTCGTGGATGCCGTCTCAGCCGTCTCCGGCGCCACCCCCGTGCGGCGCCCCACGGAGCACTATTTCTTCACCCTGAGCGACTTTGCCGACTTTCTGCAGGAGTGGATCCACAGCGGCACGCTGCAGGAGGAGATGGCCAACAAGCTCGACGAGTGGTTCAAGGCCGGTCTGGCCGACTGGGACATCAGCCGCGATGCCCCCTACTTCGGTATCCCCATTCCCGATACCGAGGGCAAATTCTTCTACGTCTGGCTGGATGCTTTACCCGGTTACATGGCGGCAACGACCCACTGGTGCGAGGAGCACGGCCGGGATTTCGATACCTACTGGGGAGCCCAGGCCCAAAGCGAGGTCTACCACTTCATCGGTAAGGACATCATCTACTTCCACGCCCTCTTCTGGCCGGCCATGCTCAAGGGTGCGGGCTACCGCCTGCCCACGGCCATCTTCACCCACGGATTCATGACCGTGAACGGTGCCAAGATGAGCAAATCCCGCGGCACCTCCATCACCGCTGCCCGATATCTGGAGCGCCTGGAGCCGGAGTTCCTGCGCTACTACTTCGCCAGCAAGCTCAATCCGCGTCCGGAGGACATCGACCTCAACCTCGAGGATTTCCTGCTTAAGGGCAACGGCGACCTGGTGGGCAAGGTGGTCAATCTCGCCGCCCGCAGCGCCGGATTCATTCACCAGTTCGGTGGCGGTCGCCTTGCCCCGAGTCTGGGCGAGGACGCCACCTTCTACGCCGAACTGGCAGGACAGCGGGAACGAATCGGTGCCGCCTACGCCGAGCGCGACTACGCGCGCGCCATTCGCGACATCATGGCCATGGCCGATCGCGTCAACGCCTACGTCGATCGCCATGCGCCCTGGCAACTGGCAAAGGATCCTGCACAGCGCGAGGTCCTGTTGCGGGTGGCCACCACCACGCTCAATGCCTTTCGTCTGCTGATCACTCTGCTGAGCCCGGTGGTACCGCAGCTCGCCCGCCGTTCCCTGGATTTCCTGCACTGCCCGCTGGACTGGGATAGCCTTGCCGAGCCGCTGCTGGATCACCACATCGCCCCCTACCAGCACCTCCTGCAACGGATGGAGAAAAGCACCGTGGACAGCCTCATCGCCAGCCCCACGCCGGCGCAAACCCCCAAGGACAAGGCAGCCGAGGAGCGCAGTCCCGAGGCGGCGAGTGGCACCCAGGCAACCCAAGCCCCGGCCACCATTTCCATTGAAGACTTTTCCCGCGTGGAGCTGCGCGTGGCCCGCATCGTTGCGGCAGAGGCCGTGGAAGGGGCGGACAAGCTCCTGCGCCTCACCCTCGACATTGGCGAGGAAAAGCCGCGTCAGGTCTTTGCCGGTATAAAGTCCGCCTACCGTCCCGAGGACCTGCAGGGGCGCCTGACGGTCATGGTGGCCAATCTCGCGCCGCGCAAGATGCGTTTTGGCCTGTCCGAGGGCATGGTGCTTGCCGCCAGCGGCCCCACGGGCGGACCCTTTCTGCTGGCTCCAGACAGCGGCGCTGAGCCCGGTATGCGTATCAAATAGGGACGGGCTGGAACAAAGGGCCCTGGCAGCGCCACCCAGCCCAGATCCTCTTTGCCTTTTCAATGGCTTAGCCATTATACTATCGACGGCTTCTCGGGTGCCTTTCGCTGGGCTTCGCCCACGCGCTGAATGCCCTTTGGTCCAGCCTGCCGGTCCCCCGCGTTGCTGAATAGAAAACCACGTGCAGTGGAGGGAGCAAAAGCTGTGGCCGTATCTCGGGCAGGGCCGGGTTTATCCGGTCGTGCCGCTTCTGCTCCCTCCAATGGTTGCCGGCGGGACTCCTTCTACTCCCCGCCGCGTCGCCTATGACCACAATACCGTGTTGGAGGGTATGTATGCGCCTATTGGACGTTCTCAAGTACGAGGTTTTTTTCAACTATTTCAACTTCACTGGTCGTACCCGAAGGGTGGATTACTGGTGGTACCGGTTGGCCTATCTCATTATCCTGTTTGGCCCAACCGTGATCGTCGCCCTCATTTTTGGGGATTCCGACATTTTTGGGGATTCTGAAACGAAGACGACCACCCTCCTTGGAACCGTACTCACCATATTCTATGGGATTGTCCTGCTCTGGTTTGCCATACCTGAGCTCTCCATCACCGTGCGGCGCCTGCACGACGCAGGTCAATCGGGCAAGTGGGTACTCGCTGCGTATGTATCCATGTTTGCCGGTTTCCTGATCGGCGGCCTTGCAGCGCTTCGTCTCCTGTCACCGTGGTGGCTGGCCCCGGTGGTGGTCTCGTTTATCCTCATTGAACTGCTGATGCTTATTTTTACACTCCTGCCCAGCCGACCCAGCGGCGAGCGCTACGGCCCGCATGTGCGCTATGGGAGAGCCGTTTCGCCAAAAGTGTCCGGCACGGCTGAGACCGCTTCATGACTCTCGGCGACCCGACGGCGTGGATCGCCGTCGGGTCGCCGCGCTGCAAGGGTTCCGGGAACTCATCCTCATCGACGCCTCTACCTACTATTCGCGTACGCCCGACTACCCGGGTGGACTCACCCAAGGGGACCTGGATCAACTCTTCACGGCCATGGCCACCATTATCCGGCCTGGGCGAAGGTCTGGGCTTCCGCCAGGAGCCTGCGCTCCTCGTAGGCCTCCCGCGCCAAGCGCACATCCTCCAGAAACCAGGGCAACTCCTCTAGCCGCAGGGCCTGCGGCCCATCCACGAGGGCAGTGGCGGGATCCGGATGGAAGTCCACCAGGACCATGTTGGCGCCGGCGATCACGCCCTGAGCGGTCACCTGAAAGACCTCCGGAATCCCATCCGGCCCCACCTCCCGGCTACCGACGGAGTGGGAGGGATCGATACAGACGGGCATGCGCGTCAAACGCTTTACCACCGGCACCTGGGCGAAGTCGACGAAATTGCGGTGGGGGTCGCCGAGGTTGCTCTTCATGCCGCGCAAGCCAAAGATCACCCGATCGTTACCCTCCGAGGCCAGATACTCGGCGGCGTTGAGGGATTCTTCCAGGGTGATGCCAAAGCCGCGCTTGAGCAACACCGGAAACTCCCGCTGTCGACCCACGGCCTTCAGAAGCTCAAAGTTTTGCGTGTTGCGGGTGCCGATCTGGAGCATGACCCCAGTGGGGTGACCCGTCTCGGCAAGGGCCTTGCGGATCTCGTCCATGTGCGCCTCGTGGAGGATCTCCATGGCGATGACCTGGATCCCGTACTTGCCCGCCAGTTCGAAGACGTAGGGCAGGCAGGCAGCGCCGTGTCCCTGGAAGGCATAGGGGCTGGTGCGCGGTTTGTAGGCACCCATGCGCGTGCATACCTGGCCGTTGTCCTTGAGCGCGCGCATCATCGCTTCCACATGCTCACGGGTGTCCACGGCGCAGAGGCCCGCGAAGATGTGCAGGTTGTCCTGACCGAAGTGGACGCCATGGTAGTCGAAGCCCGAGGGTCGTGCGTCCCCCGCATGCCGTCCCAGCACCCGATATTCCCGCGATACCCGGATGGCCTTGGCAACCCCCGGCAAGGCCTCCATGTCGGCAATGTTCAGGGCCTTGGTGTTTCCGATGAGGTAGATCTCGCGCAGGGTCTGCTCGGCCCCCTGCACCCGATGTACCCGGTGCTCGATTCCTTCCAGGCCGCGCAGATGCTGCACCAGAGCTTGAAAGGTGGGAGATTCCTCGGTGAGGTCGGTATCCAGAATCAAGATCATGAAGGCTTCCTTTTCGTGGCCAGAAGGGGGTGGGACTCGCTTTTTTCCGGTATCTCCCCGGACGCAGGCTCTAGCATCCGCTCCGGTTGCAGGAGTTCGCGCGCCTCGTCGGGCTCGAGATAACCCAGAGCCAGTACGGCACTTTGCAGATCCAGATCGTGCTGGTGGGCGTACTGCGCCACCGCCGCCGCTTTCTCATATCCCAGACGCGGCGCCAGGGCCGTGACCAGCATGAGCGAGCGGTGCAGATGCCGGTCCAGGACCTCCCGCCGCGGCTGTAGACCTTCCAGACAGTGGTGGGCGAAGGAATCCAGCGCGTCGCCCAGGAGCTGCAGCGAGCGTAACACGTTGCTGACTATGACCGGTTTGAAGACATTCAGTTCGAATTGCCCCTGGGAAGCGGCGAAGGCCACCGCCGCATCGTTGCCGAAGACCTGCACGCAGACCATGGTCAGGGCCTCGGCCTGGGTAGGGTTGACCTTGCCAGGCATGATGGAGGAGCCCGGTTCGTTTTCCGGCAAGGCGAGCTCACCAAGGCCCGCCCGCGGACCCGAGCCCATCCAGCGGATGTCGTTGGCCATTTTCATGGCGGACATGGCCAGATTGCGCAGGGCGGCGCTCACGGTCGCCAGGGCCTCGTGCCCCGCCAGGGCCGCAAAGGGATTCTCCGCCGGGCGCAGGGGCAGCCCGGTATCCTGCTCGAGGCGGGCACAGACCAAGCGGGCAAAGTCCGGATGGGTATTGAGCCCCGTGCCCACAGCCGTTCCTCCCAAGGCCACCGCCGAGAGTCCCGGAATGCTCGCCCGCAGCGCCTCCTCGCCCTGACGAAGCTGGTGGGCGTAGGCGGAAAACTCCTGTCCCAGGGTCAGAGGTACGGCATCCATGAGGTGAGTCCGACCGATCTTGAGGATCCCGGCAAACTCGCTGG
The DNA here is from genome assembly GCF_000175575.2 of Acidithiobacillus caldus ATCC 51756. Taxonomy (NCBI): domain Bacteria; kingdom Pseudomonadati; phylum Pseudomonadota; class Acidithiobacillia; order Acidithiobacillales; family Acidithiobacillaceae; genus Acidithiobacillus; species Acidithiobacillus caldus. The sequence continues at coordinate 439,427 of NZ_CP005986.1, read as the reverse complement.
CGCGGGCCTCGAGGCCGGCACACAGGCCCTCGAGGCGCGGCAGGAAGTGCTCGTGCAGCCGCCGCAGCACCGCCAGATGCATGGCCGTCGGGAAGACATCGTTGGAGGACTGACCCAGGTTGACGTGGTCGTTGGGATGGACCGGCCGCTTACTGCCCCGCGGCGTACCAAAGCGCTCGTTGACGAGATTGGCGATGACCTCGTTGACATTCATGTTGCTCTGGGTGCCGCTACCGGTCTGCCAGATACGCAAGGGAAAATGCGCATCCCAGCGCCCTGCGGCCACCTCCGCCGCGGCCTTGGCAATGGCGGCGGCGAGCTCGGGCGGCAGGAGGCCAAGCTCCGCGTTGACCAGGGCCGCAGCCCCCTTGATCTCGGCCAGGGCGTGGATGAGCTCCATCGGCATGATCTCGGAGCCGATGGCAAAGTACTGGAGGGATCGCTGGGTTTGCGCGCCCCAGAGGGCATCCGCCGCCACCCGGACCACACCGAGGGAATCCCGCTCCTCACGCCAGGCCTCAGACATCGCCACACTCCCGTGCCAGGGTCTCGGCCTGAACGACGAGACTCTCCAGGTAATCCAGGGCGCTGGACCAGATACCGGGATCCGTGAGATCGATCCCCGTCACCCCCACCACCTCCACCGGACTACGGGAACCGCCTAGACGCAGCATCTCGATGTAGCGCGGCACGAAGGCCTTGCCCTCGGCGCGGTAGCGTTGGATGAGGGCCAGAGTCAGCAGCTCGCCAAAGGCGTAGGCGTAGACGTAGCCCGGCGAGCCGATGAAGTGCGGAATGTAGCTCCACCACCAACGGTAGCCCTGGCTGAAGGCGACGGAATCGGCAAACTGCTCGGTCTGGGTGGCGAGCCACAGCTCGGCAAGCCGCTCGCGACTCAATTCACCCTCCCGTCGGCGCGCCTCATGCATCTGTGCCTCGAAGCGATGCATGGCCATCTGCCGAAAGACCGTGGCAAAGGTGTCTTCGATCTTGCCACAGAGCAGCGCGAGCCGTCCGCGCGGGTCACTCTCCTCGCGCAAAAGTTGCTCGAAGGTGAGCATTTCGCCAAAGACCGAAGCGGTCTCGGCGGTGGTCAGGGGGGTGTCGGCATTGAGGAAGCCCTGCTCTCGCGCCAGATACTGATGGATACCGTGGCCGAGCTCATGGGCAACGGTCATGACGTCGCGGGTCTGGCCGGTGTAGTTGACCATGAGGTAGGGATGCACATCGGGTGTCACGGGGTGGGCAAAGGCACCGCCCCGTTTGCCCGGCGCCAGAGCCGCATCGATCCAGCCCTCGTCGAAGAAGCGTCGACCGATGGCCGCCAACTCCGGCGAGAAATCCGCCACCGCCGCCAGGACAATACGCTGACAGTCTTGCCAGTCGTGGGTGCGGGACTTGCCCGGCAAAGGCGCGTAGCGATCGTAATCCATGAGCCGGTCGATACCGAGCAAGCGGCCCTTGAGCCGGTAGTAACGGGCAACCAGGGGGTAGCGCGCCACCACGGCGGCCTCGAGGCTGGCAACCATGGCGTCGTCGATCTCGTTGGCCAGGTTGCGCTCCGCCAGCCAATGGGGATAACGGCGCAGACGGTCGTCCAGGGCCTTGTCCGCGAGGATGGCGTTGAAACAGGTGGTCAAGGTGTGCAGCCGGCTTTCCAGCCCGCTGCTCAGGGCCTCGGCCGCATCGTGGCGCAGAGCGCGATCGGGGTCCGAGAGCTTACTCAGGATCTCCTGCTCGCTCAGGCTCTTGCCGCGCAGGGGAAAGCGCATCTCCGTCAGGGTCTCGTCGAAGAGGCGCGCCCAGAGACCTGCACCAGTCACCCGTTTCTCGGCCAGGATACGCTCTTCCGCCTCACTCAAGAGGTGATCGCCATAGGCTCGCCAATGCGCGAGGAGGTGGCGCCAGGGCGCGAGTTCCGCCGCCGCCATGAGCGCGCGGGCCCGGTCCTCATCCAGGCGCGCCCACGCTATGTCAAAGAAGACCAGGATATTGCCAATCTGTGTGGCGCGCTCTTCATAGGCCTGCAGGGCTGCGCCAAAACGCGCATCGTCGGAATGGGTGACATAGCTCAGATAACGGTAGCTGCCGACCCGCGCGAGACGCTGGCGAATTTCCTGCAGGCGTGTCAGGGCCTCCGCCAGTTGCGCGGCATCGAGCCTGGGCAGAGCATCGCGATAATCGCGGGCAAAGGCGGTCGCCGCCGCTTCGGCCCAGGTCATGTCCGCTTCCAGACGCGGGTCGTCCGGTCCGGCATAGAGATCCTCCAGCCGCCAGTGTATCTGCTCCGCACCCGTCTGCCCGGCTCGCTTATGCATCGTCCATCTCCTCAGAGTTCCGCTCCGGATCTGCACTTCCACCCACCCGGGTGGCGCGCCGCACGCACGGGAGCAGATCGGCAAGATCCGGTTGCCGGCCCGCACGCTGGCCTTGCCAGATCAATTCACCCAGACACTCGACAAAGGCGTGCTCCGCCGGGTGTCGCTCCAGGCGCTCCGTCAGTCCGGCGAAAGCCTCGACGATACCCGGCGGCTCGGCATTTGCCAACAACTCCAGGAGAGCGACGTGCAGGCCCATGTGGGCGAAGGGATTGGTCTCACCCTGCAAGGGCGAGAAATCGGCGGCAAGGGCCTTGTCCGGGTCGTCCAGCAGCGCGTGGTACTCGGGGTGCTCGAGGACGACGGCAACGATGCGCTGGCCGATGCCATCCAGGGGCAAACCACGGCGATAGCGCTGCCATTGGTCAATGAACACCTGTCGATAAGTCTCTCGTTTACTGCCATAAAGCATGTTTGCAAGACCTCAGGCCGTTGTTGCGCGATGATACGGATGGTGTGCCCACGCGCCCAAATCCGGCGCCACACCGGCGCCGCTGGTCCAGTGCCGGACTGGGAACGCACTGCTTTTTGTGGTAAATAAGGAAAAGTTGGATTTGGGCCCCATTCCACCAGAACTAGCCTGGTACAGCCATATCTTAGCGGGAGAATAGCACGTCATGGCCAACGCAAATGCAGTCGCATCCTCGGACAACAACGTTACTCCTCTGACCCCAAAGCAGTGGGAGGGCCTGGGCAAGGTCGGTGACGCTGCCCTACAGGTACAGAATCTGCTGCAGATGCTCCGGGATGTGCTCGCCGAGTTGCCCAACGCCATCGATACCGACAAGCTCCTGGCCAAATACCAGCCCCAACTGGATGCCCTGCGCGAGACCGTGGAGAGCCTGCAGTCCATGCTCACCGTCGAGGGCGGCACGGAACGCCTCAAGGCCCTGCTCTCCGAAGTCAAGGAAGCACAGCTGGACAAGACCCTCGGAGAACTCATCACCATCCTCAACAACCTCCAGAAAGCCGGCTTCTTTGCCTCTTTGGCGGCGCTCAGCGGCGAGTTGCGTTGCCCGCTCGTGGGCGATTCCCCTGAAGACATGGTGCAGAAGCTGCGCGCCGCTGCGGCCAACCTGCAGTATTGGACCAAGAGCGCCAAGGAAGGCGTCGGCGTCATCGGCAATGTCCTCAGCGAGATGGATCTGCCCGATCGCCTCGATGAGATCCAGGAGATGGCCGACCAGTGGCTGCAGTTGGCCAAGCGCGCACAGCGACTCATTCAAGGGGATGCGCCGAGCCTGCACGCCCGTCTGGAGGGCCTGCTCAACATGGGCGAGATTCTCGCCGGACAGATGAGCGTGGCCATCGGCACCCTGACGGACACGGCGCCGGAGCTATTGAAGTCCGCCGACATGAGCGGCGCTCTGGCCACCATCGGCAGTGGTGGCCGGCGCTGGCTGAGTATCGCCCTGCGGGTCAAGGGTCTGGCCCAGGGGGATGCCCCGGATCTCGCCACCCGGGTGGAAGGTTTGCTGGGTCAGATCGAACACCTGGCCAGCTATGGTGAAAACCTGCGGTTTTTCCTGCAGGCGGGCAAGGATGGCCTGACCGTGGTCAAGGACATGGTCAGCGAGATGCAGTTGCCCGACAAGTTGGACGAGCTCGCCAGCGAAGCGGAAAGGTGGCTGAAGATCGCCCAGCGCGCCAAGTCCCTGGCCCAAGGCAACGCGGAAAGTCTTGCGGATCGGGTAGATGGTCTTCTGGTGATGGCCGAGACGGTGAGCCAGTCCATGGCCTCGGTTGCGCAGTCCCTGGAAGCGCAGGGCATTCACCTGAAGAACATTTTCTCCACCGATGGGGACCTCAACATCGCCTTTGGCACGGCCGCGGACTTCATCGGGGAGATGTGGCGCGACGGCACCATCCAGCGCATCGGCGGGAATATTGCCCAGGGAGCCACGATCTGGCTCGAAATTGCCCAACTGGGCGGCAAGGCCCTCAAGGGCGACGCCGATAGTATTGCCAGCCGTGTGCGTGGGATCGTGCAGGGCTTGCACGATGCCAAGCTCCTGGACATGCTGCCGGAGCTTTTTGCCCTGCTCGGCAACCTGCAGAAGGCGGGTCTACTGCACAAGGTCAACCTGGTAATGGCACAGGTCGTGCCCCTCATGCCCTCGGATCAGGCCTTTGCCAGCGGGGTGGACAAGGCAGCCAAGGCCTTGGCACAGACCCAGCGTGAGATGAAGGACGAGAGCAATCGCGGTGGTGGCATCCTTGGCCTGGTCAAGATCTTCTTTGCCAAGGACACCCAGTACGTCCTGCGCTACGTCGTGCGCTTTGCCAGTATCTTCCTGAAGTCCATGAAGTCCACCGCCTGATTTCGTCCGGCGACCTTCACGGCTCGTAGTCTGGTCCGTCCCACACTCCGCTCTTGCAGCGGAGTGTTCTTTGTGGATGACGGTAATCTCAAAACCCTGGCTCAAAATCCTGGCTGCCGGACTTCGTTCATGAAAAAAGCCCGGAACCGCTGTGGTCCGGGCTTTTGGCACGGCCCCCAGGGGGGCCGACCCATGGGGCGACTTACTCCGCAGGAGCAGCTTCCTTGGCCTCTTCCTTCTTCTCCATCGCCTTCTTGTGATGGGTATTCTTGTGGTGATGGTAGCTCTTGTGCTCCATCTTATTCTCCGGAGCCTTCTGGGCGGCCATCTCGGAACCCTGCGCGGCGGCGGGGGCAGCAGCCTCGGCAGCGAAAGCGCTGCTGGCGGTGAGGAAAGACAGGGCGACGCTCAACGCAACAATCTTCTTCATAAAAAGCTCTCCAAATAAGTGATGGTCCACCGCAAATGCGGGCCGCACGGGCGGCACCGGCTCTGAAGCATAAGCCATGCCAAGGTATCCAAGGCCCGTCCATCCTGGGGTTGGAGCGTTTTTGGCGGCCACGGAAAGCACCATGTTGTCGGTTTTTGGTATCGGCCCGTGGCCCAAGGACCAGGGATTCGGGCCCGCGACCTGCGCAGCTGGGCACTGGGATTGGCCGCGCCTCATCAAAAAAGGGAAGGTATTCCGGCCTATGCATTTCCTTGTAAGCTTTTCGCCCGGTTTCCCTGCCGCCTGGGGCTGACCAGCGGAGGCGTCACCTTCCGGCGACGCGCACCGCAGCGATCCACGAAAATCCGCGTCCCTGCTGAATCGTCCTTGTCGGGAGACAGGGACAACTCACTGCTCGGGCGGAACGTAGCCTTCCGGAGCCTGGGCACCCTCACCGAAAAAGTAGGCCTCCATCTGTTTCTCCAGAAAACTGCGGGAGTTGGGGTCGATGGGGGAAAGACGATACTCGTTGATGAGCATGGTCTGGTGCTTGAGCCAATCGGCCCAGGCCTCCTTGGACACTTCACGGTAGATTCGTGCTCCCAGGGGACCGGGATAGGGGGGGCGATCGAGACCTTCTGCCTCACGCCCCAGCTTCACACAATGTACCATTCGGGTCATGCCAGCACTCCTTGTCGACGAAAGCAGAATACGGTTGCGCAGTGTAGCTCAATCCAGCTGCTCTAGCAGCCGCCGGATTGGGCTTGGGAGACCGAGGCCAAGGGCACTACCAATATCCTGGCAAACCAATCCAGAATCCCCGTCGGCAACGACCTCGGCACGCAGCTGCGCGTGGAGTACTGCGTATTCCAGTTGGAAGTGGCTGAAGAGGTGGCGTCGCACGGGATCCAGGGATTGCGCTTTTAGCCGCAAACCGCAGGCAGAGGCGTAACGCTCGAGGGCCTGCGCGCGCTGGTCTGGATCGGTAAGGATCTGGCTGGCATCCAGGATGGGCAGGGACCACAGCCCGCCCCAGATGCCGTGTTCCGGACGGCGGTGCAGCAATACCCGACCAGCAGCATCGCGGGCCAGCAGCAAGGTTGCGTAGCGCTGCGGACGGTCGGACCTGTGGGTCTGCTCGTACCGATTCAGGAGCTCGGGCCGGGCGGCGGCTCGGCAGCGCGGGCGTAGCGGGCAACCGGGGCAATCTGGCCGACGCGAGCGGCAGTGGATGGCGCCGAGGTCCTGGATCGCCTGATTGTAGTCGTGGGCGGTACCCCGGGGCGTCTCCATGGCGGCGAGCTGCCACAGCCGCCGATCGTTGGCGGCGCTGCGCGGCTCGCCCACGAGTCCAGCTGTGCGAAACAGAACGCGCCGAGCATTGGCATCGAGAATCGCCTCATCCTGACCATAGGCGCTGGCCAAGACGGCGGCCGCGGTGCTGCGCCCCACGCCGGGGAGGGCCATGGCGCTGGCCCTATCCTTGGGAAAGCGACCGCCGTGGTCGCGTACCACCATCTGCGCCGCGCGGTGGGCATTGCGTGCACGGGCGTAGTAACCGAGGCCACTCCATTGCGCGAGAACCGCATCCAGAGGGGCGCTGGCCAGATCCTGCCAGCGCGGAAAGTGCGCCAGAAGACGCCCGTAGTAGGGCAAGGCGGTACGCACCTGGGTCTGTTGCAGGAGAATTTCCGCCAGCCACAGGGCGTAGTCGTCCTGGGTCTTCCGCCACGGCAGATCGTGTCGGCCACAGCGGCGGTACCAGGGCAGCAGCAGCTCGGCCAAGCCAAGGGGTGCCTCCGCGGTTCCAGTCCCTGGTTCTGAACGTGGCGGCGGCTTCAAGGGCGGATCTCCACGACCACCCCCCGCGCCGTGTAGCTTTTCCAATGCAGCTGCCCGATCTCGATGCGACCCTGCACCGGCCACCGCGTGGGCAGCGCCGGCAGTTGGCCGGGGCCGGCGCGGGGGGAAGATCGCGGAAGATAGGGGTCGAGATCGAGCTTGGGAATCTGCAGATCGACGTCCAGGTGTGGACCTTGCAGACGGGCACGCAGCAGGCCGTGGAAATGGGTTTTCCCCACTTGACCCCGTGCGCCATCCATGGACCACTGCGCTGGCCAATGCCCGCGCACAGAGCCCTCCAGGCGCAGGGGATCCAGAGCCTTATGGGCATTGGCCATAGGAGGAAGGTGAATGCCAAAGCCTTGGGCAAGCAGCTGAGGCCGGCTCACCCACATCTGCAACTGTGCCTCAACTGGCTGCGGCGGACGTAGACCGAGCTGGAAATCCCGCAGCTCGAGGGCGGCTCCAGCCGTGCGCAGGCGCGAGTCGGCACAGGAGAGGCGAGCGCTCTGCGCCTGCCAGGCGAGTTGCTCCAGATTCAGGGAAAATTCCCGACCACGCCAGCTACCCCTACCCACGAGTCTCGCCATGTGCAGATCCGCGCCAGCACGCTGCAGGCCGCTGGCTTGAAGATGCAAGCGGTCCGCGCCTTGACTGCTGCGTACCGTCAACTGCAGCTGCCCGTGACCGAGACGGGACGCGCTTGGCCATCGCGCCGCCACGGCCAGATACCCGGCAGCACCAGCCACAGACCATTGCCCACGGGCATACAGCCGACTTCGCTGCCAACCGAGATTTAGATGGGTCAGCTCCAATGTTCGCCCCGCCTGCGTCCACTGGACCGACGCGCCACGCACCAGGAGCGCCTGCGGCAGTGGCGGCAGACCCGTGCCGCTACCGTGAGTAGGCCAGGGGCCACGGATACGGGGTGCATCGGCAAGCACTTGGCGCAGGCGCAGACGTCCGTGGAAAAGGGCGGGCAAAGCGATTTCCAGCTGTAGGCGGGGTATCTGCAACAGAGGTTCCGCGGCGGGGCCCACGACAAGACCGTCAAGCACGATGCCGAGGGCGTCGCGGTCCAGGAAGAAGTGGGGGTTGGCGGCCAGACGCACCGGTTGACCCGTGGCGGCGCCCAGGGCCTGGACGAGCAGCGCGCGCGGCCCACGCGCCAGCCAGAACAGCAAGAGCGCCAGCGGCAGGCCGAGGATGAAGAGTGCAAGGAGCCTCTTCCTCCGGGATTTTCTAGATATTCTCGGATTGATCCGGGCTCCAGCCAAGATCTTCCCCTGCCAGTACACGCAGCGCGAGCACACGCGCCTCAGCGGCGGAGGTCTGGCGGATCTGCGCCTTGACCTCGGGAACCGCCCCCGGAAACATGCTGAATTCCCGCAGACCGAGGCCGATGAGCAGCGGCGTGAGGGCGGGGTTGGCGGCCATCTCACCGCACATGGCCACGGGTATTCCCGCCGTCTGCCCAGCCGCTATGGTGTGCTGGATCATGGCCAGCACGCCGATGTGCAGGGGGTCGAAGAGCGCATTGACATCGTCGTCGCCACGATCCACCGCCAAGGCGTACTGGATGAGGTCGTTGGTGCCGATGGAAAAAAAATCGGCATCGCGGGCAAAGCTGTGGGCCGCCATGGCCACGGCGGGTACTTCCACCATGATACCCACGGGCAGCCGCGGGTCGAAGGAATGCCCATCCCGTCGCAGTTCCTCCTGGATCTGGGCGAGCAGGGCCCGCGTCTGCTGCAGCTCCACCAGGGAACTCACCATGGGCAGCATGAGCCGTACCGGCCCCAGCGCAGAGGCGCGCAGGATGGCCCGGAGATGCGGTCGAAACCACTCCGGTCGGCGCAGACACAGGCGCAGGCCGCGCAGGCCCAGAGCCGGATTGAGGACGCCGTGGGCGGCGCGAAACTCATCGTCGCGCAGCCCTTTGTCGGCCCCCACATCCACCGAGCGAATGGTCACCGGCGCGCCGCCAAGGGCCTTGATGACCTGGCTGAAGGCCTGAAACTGCTCTTCCTCGCCGGGACTGTCGGCACGATTCATGAAGAGGAACTCGCTGCGGAAAAGGCCAACCCCTTCGGCATTGCTGCGCAGCACCCAATCGACATCCTCGGGCAGTTCGATGTTGGCGTACAGGTGCAGGGAGAGACCATCGCGGGTGACCGCTGGCAGGCCACGCTGCTCTTCGAGAAGCTGCAGGCGACGCAGGCGCTGCGCCTGTAGCTCACGGTACTGCTCCAACAGCATGGGGTCCGGGTTGACCAGTACGGTACCCTGTTCGCCGTCGACAATGACGGTGTCGCCCGTGCGCAGCAGCCGGCTGGCGATATGGGTGCCGACGACGGCAGGCAATCCCAGGCTGCGCGCCAGAATGGCCGAGTGCGAGGTGGAGGCACCAAAGTCCGTGACCCAGGCCAGCACCTTGCCCTGTTTGAGGAGTACGGTATCGGCCGGGCTCATCTCCGCTGCCACGATGATGCGCTCTTCGCCCACGGGGAGCTCCGGCGTGCGCACGCCCACCAAGTGGCGCAGCACCCGATCCGTCACCTGCAGGATGTCCTCACGCTTGGCGCGCAGGTAGGCATCTTCCATGCGCTCGAAGATCTCGAGCAAGCGCTCGCGTACGTGATGAAGAGCCCAGGCGGCATTGCGGTGCTCGTTCAGCACGAGACGCAGAGGGCGATCGCGCAGGGCCGGGTCGTCCAGCATCAGCAGGTGGGCGTCGATGAACAGCCGCGTGTCCTGGGGCGCATCGCCGGGGATGGCTTCGCGTACCCGCAGCAGCTCCTCCCGGGCGAGGCCAAGGGCCCGCCGCAGGCGCTCTGCCTCCGCCGTGGCGGCACCCGGCTCCACCAGGTACTCGGGGATGTCCAAAGCGGCGGCCTCCAGCACCACCGCCGTGCCGATGGCAATACCGGCGGCTGCAGGAATACCGCTGATCTCGAAGCTCACTCCCCCTCCCCAAAGCGATCCATGGTCAGCGCCAGCAGGGCATCGGCACACTCACGCTCACCCTCGCCAGAGGTCTCCAGTTGCAAGGTGCTGCCCTGGGCCGCCGCCAGAGTCATCAGGCCCATGATGCTCTTGCCGTTGACTCGCTGACCATCGCGCTCCACCCAGACCTGGCAGGGAAAACGAGCTGCGATGCTGACAAAGCGCGCCGATGCCCGCGCGTGCAGACCCAAACGGTTGAGGATCGGAAAATCGATGCGGACAGTCACGGGTTTTCCTCGCCAGTAAAGATCAGTGGCGAGCATAGCGCGCCGTGGCCTTACCCTCCAAGGCCCCAGAGCTCCCTGGCGGGGCAGCGCAGGCGCGGATGGCAGCTATGCCGCACCCCGGGGCCGCACCCCTTGGCGCCGGCCATGGCCCAAGGTAGGCTAGCGGTATGGCACCGATATTCCCGCGCGTCCTGCTCATCGGCAAGTATCGAGACCCGAGCTCGGGGCCCGGTCTTGCTCGTCTGGCGACGCTGCTACACACCCTCGGCGCCGAGGTTTTTCTCGAAAGCCATTGTGCGCCGGCGCTGCAGCACGACCTGCGCCTGCCCCTGCTGAACCTGGAAGATCCGACGCCCACACCGGATCTGGTGATTTCCCTGGGCGGCGACGGTACCTTGCTGAGCACGGCCCGGAGTCTCGCTGGCAGCGGCACGGCGGTTCTTGGCGTCAATCAGGGACGGCTTGGTTTTCTCGCCGATATTCCTCTGGACACCATTGAGGAGACCCTGCCGCCCATCCTCGCCGGAGCCTACCGCGAGGACCGTCGCAGCGTCTTGGTGGCTGAACTCTGGCGCGACGAACGCCGCATCGTCAGCGGTCTTGCCCTGAACGAGGTCTTCGTCCACAAGGGCTGCGGCGAGAGCATGGTAGAACTGCGCGTGCTGCTGGGCGACCGGCCCCTTTACACCGAGCGAGCCGATGGCCTGATCATAGCCACACCCACGGGCTCCACTGCCTATGCCCTGTCGGCGGGAGGACCGATCCTGAGCCCGGAGCTTCCGGCCCTGCTGCTGGTTCCCATCTGTCCGCACACCCTCAGCGCCCGACCCATTGCCATCGGCGACGGGCTGGAACTGCGCCTGTCGCTGCTGGCAGCCCGCCACCCGGCGGCCCTCAGTCTGGACAGTCACCATTCCTACCCCATGCAGGCGGGCGATGAGGTCCGGGTCCGCCGCTCACCGTGTGAGGCGCGCTTCATCCATCCCCTGGATCATGACTTTTATGGCATTCTGCGCCGCAAGCTGCACTGGGGTGAGCTTCCGGGTGAGGAGCGATGCTGACCCGTCTGGAAATCCGTAATTTTGCCTTGATCGAGGCTCTGGAACTGGAACTCGCCCCGGGCATGACCGTGGTGACGGGCGAGACGGGCGCGGGCAAGTCCATTGTCGTCGATGCCATTGCCCAGATCCTCGGCGACAAGGCCAGTGCGGACCTGGTCCGTTTCGGCGCCGAACAGGCGGAGATTGCCGCGAGTTTCAGCCTGACGGACGCTGCACCTGCCCGTCAATGGCTGCGCGATCAGGGACTCGACGACGACGATGGCGAGGGCTGCATCGTCCGTCGTCTCATCCCGCGACAAGGGCGCAGCCGAGCCTTCATCAATGGTCGGCAGGTTGCTGGCAATCAGCTACGCGAGTTGGGGGAGTACCTGATAGAGCTGCTCGGCCAGAACGCCCAGCAAGGTTTGTTGCGTCCAGAACGCCAGCGCGCTCTTTTGGATCGTTTTGCCCATCTGGAGGCGGAACTGGACGAGCTGGCACGTCGCCAACAACGCTGGCGCGCCGCTCAAGCCGCCCTTGAGCAGTACCGCAGCGAACGCGAACGCAGCGGCGCAGAACGGGAATGGCGCCGCTTCGTGCTGGAGGAATTGGAGCGTGTCGGTCTGCGCGCGGGTGAGTGGGAGGAATTGTCCAGCGAAGCCCGTCGCCTGGGGGCCGTGGAACAGCTTCGTGAGGCCGTCGCCACGTCCCTGTCTTGCCTGGAGGACGAGGGTGGTGCCCTTGGGCTGCTGGGTGAGGCGCAGCGCGCCCTGGCAGGTGCTTGCCAGAAGGATACCGCCCTCGCCGATAGCGCGGCCCTCGTCGACAGCGCAGAAATCCAGGTTCAAGAGGCCTGTCACGCTCTGCGCGCCTACCATGAGCATCTGGAAGCGGACCCCGCGCGCCTGGAACAGATCGGCCATCGCCTTCAGGTACTGCAGGACCTGCAGCGCAAGCATCAGCGGGATATGGCGGGACTGCTGTCCCTCTTGGAGGAACTACGCGCTGAACTGGGTGACGCAGAGCAGGATGGCGAGCGCCTCCATCGTCTGCAAGCAGAGGCCGACCAGAGCGAAGCATCCTACCGGGAGCAGGCCAAGGGCGTCAGCACGGCCCGCAGGGTAGCGGCACCCCGATTGGCACAGGCCATCGCCGCCGAAATACGGGATCTCGGCATGCCCCATGCGACGGTGAAAGTGGACGTGCAAAGCTACCCGGACGATCCCCGTCACTGGCAAAGCACGGGCTGGGATCAGGTGGAGCTGCACTTCAGCGCCAATCCCGGACATCCCCTGCAGGCACTGGCCAGGGTTGCCTCTGGTGGTGAACTCGCCCGTATCGGCCTTGCGCTGCAGGTCATCCTGGCACAACCAGAGCAGGTCGATACCCTGATCTTCGACGAAGTGGACGTCGGCGTAGGGGGAGCGGTGGCCGAGCGCATCGGTCGCCTGCTACGCCGCCTGGGCAAGGCGCAGCAGGTGTTGTGCGTGACGCACTTGCCACAGGTGGCAGCCCAGGCGCACCACCAACTCCTGGTGGAAAAAGTGGTGACGGGCGAGGCGACCCACAGCCGCATTCGGGTACTCGATACCGAGGGACGACGGGACGAGGTAGCGCGCATGCTCGGCGGGATCGAACTGGACGACAGTATCCACCGTGCCGCCCAGCGGCTTCTGGACGAGGCGAACAAAACCTGAAGCCCTCAGGCAGCGCGATGGTGTCGCGGGCGCGGAAGTGTCAGCACCTGACCGCGCGCGGCCTGCCAGCGCGCTACCGCAAGGCCGCCGTCGGGCAATCCGGCGCTGTAGAGCCGGGTTGTTGTCGGCAGGTGCCGGACGCGCCGATAGCCCAGTTCATCCCCTTGCCAGCGACCGTGCTGGTCCCAGACCGCGGCACACAGGCAGTGTCCCGGGGCATGCACGCCCCAATGGCCATTTCCCAGGCGAATGAGGTGCAGTTGTTGACGACCCAAGGACAGTGGTCCCACCGCGCTCTGGTCCCAGTTCTCCTCGCTCGGCAAGAGCAGACGGGCGTCGGGCAGGAGTAGGGCCAAGCGCTCGGCGGCGGCATTGAGGTCCGGATCGCTGTGGCTGACCAGGATATATCGGGGCCGCAACTGCGGGTCACGGTCCAGGAGCTGATCCAGATCGCCCTCCAGGGCAGCGCTGGTAAAATCTAGGATCAAGGCCTCATGACTCGCGGCATCCCACAAAGCCTGACGGTGCTGGTGGCGTGGTCGACTCGGGGACAAAGACAGTAGCTGCATCGTGACTCCTTTACCGTCATTCCATTAGCAAATTTACTTTTTCTGATGTTTTGCAAGTCATTGAAGCAGGGTTCGTGCCAGCCCAGAAACGACAGGCCCTGGCGACGCATCCGACGGCGGCGGCGGCGGACCAAGCCCCAGCCCCAGCGCTTCGCCTGTAGACGATTACCGACATTTTGGCCCGTACCCGCGCACGGGCGAGTCAGAGCACCCGCGCCAGCGTGGCTTTGGCGGCCGTAGCGACATGACTACAGTGGGCGAAAGATCGGCGCTCCCGTACACTGACATTCTGCTCGCCGGGATCAAGGAGGCCCCGAACCGCTACGGGGAGTGCAATCATGAGCGTGGTCAAGGGATTGGAGACGGATGGAAGCTGGGCTGCCGGCGTGCCTGTGGATAGCCGCCAGGGTGGGTCCATTCCGCGGCGGGTGCGGGCCGCTGCCCTGCTCATCTTCCTCATGGTGGTGCTGCTCGTGGCCCTCGCCTTGCAAGCCATTCACAGCCTGGGCAGTAGCAGCGACGTGCTGCTGGATACGGCATTGCCGGTACAACGACAGCTTCTGGAGATCCGGGACACCCAAGGACAGGCAGAATTCTACCGGCGTCTGGCCGGAGTGCTTCCCCACAGCGGCTACGAGCGCACCTTTCGCGCGCTGGTGCAGAGGGAACAGCAGGAACTACAGGAGCTCCTGCCCATCGTGCAGAACCGGCACCCTGAACTGGGCAGTCGGATAATGGCACTCAGCAAGGCCCTCGCCGACTACGGGCGCGCCGGTGTCCAGACCAAGGATGGGAAGGCCGGCCAGGCTGGCGTCGATGCGGCTCTGGCCGATCTCCACGCTAGCCTGCGGAAACTCTTCACCCGCGAGTCGGAGCAGGCGGCCGTGGCGCGGACGCGGGCCGTCTGGCTACTCTACCTGCTGGTGGCGGTGACGGCAGCCCTCGCCCTGTGGATTCCCTGGCGGGTCGCGGTGGCGCTGACGCGCCCCCTGGCAGAGATCCGCCGCGCTCTGGAGGACCTTGGGGCCGGGCGGGCAACACGCCTCGTGCGCGAGGGGCCCCAGGAGATCCGCGATCTGGCGGCGAGCATCGAGACCATGCAGAGCCGCCTGCGCGAAGAGGAGCGCCTGCGCCACCTCTTTCTCAGTCAGGTGTCCCACGAGCTCAAGACGCCACTGGCCTCGGCTCGCTCCGGCGCCGAGCTGATGCTCAGCGAGCGCCTCGGAAAACTCTCCCAGGCACAGCGCGAGGTGCTGGAGATCATCTCGAGGCAGGTCCAGGAACTCTACCTCGCCATCCAAGAGATGCTGGACATGCATGCCCTGCAGGCACAGAGTCTGGAGTATGCGGTGACGGATCTGGAACTGGCGACGCAACTGCAGGAGTTATGCGGACGGATGCAGCCGCTCCTCGACCGTCGTCAGCAGAAAATGGAAATCGCGGTGGACGCGGGACTGCAGGTGCGCGCCGATCCCAAGCGCCTGCTCCAGATCCTCAGCAATCTGGTGAGCAATGCCCACAAGTACAGTGTGTCCGGAGATACCATCCGCGTCGCAGCGCGGGCGGAGGGCGCAGGGGTACGGATTCAGGTGCGCGATCATGGCCCGGGCATACCCGAGGCACTCCTGGGCCGCGTCTTCGAGCGCTTCTTTCAGGTCTCTGCCAGCAGTAATCTGCCGCGCGGAACCGGCCTCGGCCTGGCCATCGCCCGCGAACTGGTACTTGCCCAGCACGGTGAGATCCGGGTCCGCAACCATCCCCAGGGGGGGCTCAGTGCCGAGGTCTGGCTTCCCGCTCCGCCACCCCGCGAGGCACAGCCATGAACATCCGTAGCTCCATTGTGCTTCTGGTCCTGCCGGCCCTGGCTGCCTGTGCCCAGATACTTCCGTCCGCAGAGCCAGCCGCAAGCTCCAGCCGGGCGCAGCTTTTGACGGAGCTTGGTCACTGCGGCGCGGCCGATGGCGTCGACTGCGCCCGTATCCATTTTGCCCTGGCCAGAGGCTACCTGCAGCAGGCGCCACTGACCAGTACCAATGTCGACAACGCCGCACGGGAGTTGCAGATGGCCGCGCAAAACCCCAAGGTGGCCGAGGAGATACAGCCCTGGCAGAACCTCATCGCCTATAGCCGTTCGTTGCAACGGCGCCGCCTTTCCTGCCTACCGACGGAGCTCCCGAAGGCCGCACATCCGGCAACGGCCCCCGCCAAATCGGCTGCGGAAGCATCGGCGGCGCAGCGTCTGCAACGTCTGGAGCAGCTCTTGCATCAACAGGCTGAGGAAAGTCTCACCACAAAGGCCCCGCAATGAGTCGAAAGTCCCTGGGTAGCGACCCTGGCCACATCTGCATCATCGACGACGATGCCGATTTCCTGCGCCTTCTCGGCCTCTGGCTGGAGAGTGAAGGGCATAAGGTACAGGCCTTCAGCACGCCGGTGCAGGCGGTCAAGGCCATGGAGCGAGAACTTCCGGATCTGGTCATCACCGACCTGCGCATGCCCGAAATGGATGGCATGGAAGTCCTCGAAGCGGTGCAGGAGCTGGATCCCGAGTTGCCGGTGATCCTCCTCACCGCCCACGGCAGCATCCCCAACGCCGTCGCCGCCATGCGTGCGCAAGCCTTTGGCTATCTTGGCAAACCCTTCAGCAGTGAGGAGCTGGAATCCCTGGTCGCCGCCGCCCTGCGCCAGCGTCAGGCAAGTCGCGAAACCAGCCGCCTGCGCGCCACGCTGAAGGATCTGGCCGGGCAGATGATCCTGCACCGCAGTCCCGTCATGGCCAAGCTCGTGGATGAACTGACCCGCGTTGCCCACTCCCAGACCAGCGTCTTCCTCACGGGCGAGAGCGGCTCGGGCAAGGAGCGGGTGGCGCGCGCCATCCACGCCGCCAGCCCCCGCGCCCAGGGCCCATTCGTCGCCGTCAACTGCGGCGCCATCGTCGCCGATCTGGCCGAGAGCGAGCTCTTCGGGCACGTCAAGGGGGCCTTCACCGGCGCCAGCCAGGATCACCCCGGTCTCATCCGCGCCGCCGACGGCGGCACCCTGTTTCTGGACGAGATTGCCGATCTTCCCCTGAGCCTGCAGGTCAAGCTCCTGCGCGTTTTGCAAGAGGGCACCCTGCGACCGGTGGGATCGCGGGAGGAGTATCGCGTGGACATCCGCGTCATCAGCGCCACGCACCAGGACATCTGCGCCCTGACGGCCAGCGGCGCCTTTCGCGAGGATCTGTACTACCGCCTCCACGTGATTCCACTGCGGGTGCCGAGCCTTGCCGAACGCCCCGAGGACATCCTGCTCTTGGCCCAGCACTTTCTCGATCGGGAGATCGCCCGCCTGCGTCGCCCCATCCAAGGATTCAGCCCGGAGGCCCTGGACAAGCTGATCTGCCGCCCCTGGCCCGGCAATGTCCGCGAACTGGAGAATGCCGTCACCCTGGCCGCAGCCCTGACGGAAAAAGGCTGGGTGGCCGCCGAAACCATTCCCGACCCCAGTCGCGCCGGCGGACGCAGTGCCTTCCCGCCTTTGCAAGATGCCAAAGCGGCCTTTGAACGCGGCTATCTCGAGAACCTGCTGCGCGCAACGGATGGCAACATCTCGCGGGCGGCGCGCATTGCCGGTCGGCACCGCACGGACCTCTACAAGCTGATGCGCAAGCACGAACTCACCCCGCAGGAGTTCAAGAATCAGGGCGACGAGGAAGCGCCGTGAACGACGACGTCCCTTTGCCCCAGGGGGTGGCCTTGCTATGCTTCCACAGCCACCACTGACCTTCGCCGAGGCCACCATGCTACCCGTATCCAGTCCTCCGAAAGTTCCACCCTCGCGGCGCTGGCATCTGCGCCGCTGGTTTGTCCAGGGCCTGCTGATCTCCCTGCCCATCGGCCTAACCGTCTACTTCGTGCTGCTGGTGGGGCGCTGGGTGGATGGAATCTTCAACGGCCCCATCCATGCCCTCTTTGGTGTGGACATCCCCGGTCTCGGTATTCTGTTGACCCTCGTCACCATCCTCGGCGTTGGCTTTCTGGCCTCGCACACCCTGTCGGCCTGGATCTTTGAACGGATCAATGCCGTACTCGAGCGCATCCCGGTATTCCACAGCATCTACAGCACCATCCAGGAAACGGTGGAACTCCTTCTGGGCGGTAAGGACCGTGGTTTTCGCAGCGCCGTGCTGGTCCCCCAGAATGGCGCCGGCGCTTACGTCATCGGCCTGGTCACCCGGGACGAACTGAGCGAAGTGCCGGGCCTGGGCGAGGACTGTCTGGCCGTCTATGTGCCCATGGCCTACAACATCGGCGGCTTCACCTATGTGGTGCCGCGCGACAAGCTCATCCCGCTGCCAGAGCTTTCGCCACAGCAGGCGCTGCGCTTTGCCATGGCAGGCGGGGTGGGCAGCGGGCGGCACCTGCGCGAAAAACTGCAGGCGGTCAAGGCGGCCACAGACAGCGTGGAGCAGGCGGACCCCGGCAAGGCACCGCAGCCCTGAGGGGTTTTGCCGCCTTCGACCCGGCTCACTATACTGGCGCCGACAATACCGTGAGGAGACGACATGGAGCTCGTGCGTAAAGCCGTATTCCCCGTGGCGGGTCTGGGTACCCGCTTTCTTCCCGCCACCAAGGCCAGTCCCAAGGAGATGATGCCGGTGGTGGACAAGCCGCTCATCCAATACGCCGTGGAGGAAGCCATCGCCGCCGGCGTCGATCAGCTCATCTTCGTCACCGGTCGCGGCAAACGGGCCATCGCCGACCACTTCGACGTTTCTTACGAACTGGAGATGGAGCTGGAAAAGAAGCAGAAAACCGCGCTCCTCGACCAGGTGCGGGCCATTCTCCCCAGCCACGTCAGCACCATTTTCCTGCGCCAGCCCTATCCCTTGGGCCTCGGCCACGCCGTCCTCATGGCGCGTCCGGTGGTGGGTAACGAGCCCTTTGCCGTACTTTTGGCAGACGATCTGATGCTGGCAACGGAACCCGTACTTAGCCAGATGGTCGAGCAGTATCGGCACTATCAGGCCGGTATTCTGGGCGTGGAGGAAATCCCCCGGGAGCACAGTTCGCGCTACGGCGTGGTGGATGCCAGACCCTGGGACGACAACATCTTCCAGGTCAGTCGCATCGTCGAAAAACCCCGGCCGGAAGACGCGCCATCCAATCTCGGCGTGGTGGGACGTTACATCCTGCCGGCTCGGATCTTCCACTTTCTGGAGCATCTTGGCAGTGGCGCCGGCGGCGAAATCCAGCTGACGGACGCCATCGCCAACCTTTTGGGTGAGCGCCAGGTTCTGGCCTACCGCTTCCGCGGTCAGCGCTTCGACTGTGGCGACAAGCTCGGCTACCTGCAGGCCACCATTGCCTTTGCCCAGCTGCATCCCGAGGTTGGTCCCGCCTTCGTGCGCTACCTCGACGGACTCTGCGCCGCCCGTGCCAGCGAGCACAAAGATGCGTAAAGGCATCATTCTGGCGGGCGGCTCGGGTACCCGTCTCTATCCCTTGACGCAGGTTCTGAGCAAACAGCTCATGCCCGTCTACGACAAGCCCCTCATCTACTATCCCCTCTCCACCCTGATGCTCGCCGGCATCCGCGAGGTTCTGATCATCTCCACACCGACGGACCTACCCCGCTTTCAGCAACTGCTGGGCGATGGTAGCCAGTGGGGGCTGGATTTCCACTACGCGGAACAGGCGCGCCCTGAGGGACTTGCCCAGGCCCTCATCATTGCCGAGGACTTTCTGGCGGGTGCGCCCTCGGCCCTCGTGCTGGGCGATAACGTCTTTTACGGCCACGAGCTCAGCGAAAAATTACAGGCCACCGCCGCCGATCACGCTGGCGCCACCATCTTTGCCTACCACGTGGCCAACCCCAAAGCCTATGGGGTCGTGGAGTTCGATGCCGCCGGTCGCGCCTTGCGCCTTTCTGAGAAGCCTGCCCAACCGCGCTCACCCTTCGCCGTCACCGGCCTGTACTTCTACGACGCCGACGGCAGCCGTCTGGCGCGCCAGCTGCGCCCATCGGCCCGCGGTGAACTGGAGATCACCGACCTCAACAACCTCTACCTCAACCACGGCAAATTGCGCGTGGAGATACTCGGTCGTGGCACGGCCTGGCTCGATACCGGAACCCACGCCGATCTGCTCAACGCCGCCCAGTTCATCCGTACCCTGGAGGAGCGCCAGGGGCTGAAGGTAGCCTGTCCCGAAGAGATCGCCTGGCGGCTGGGCTACGTCGACGACGAAGCCTTGCGCAGGCTGGCCGAACCCCTGCGCAAGAGCGGCTATGGCGACTATCTGCTGCGCCTGCTGGAGGAGGGAGGAAGACCGGAATGAACATCGAGGCCCTGGCCATCCCCGAGGTACTCCTCATCACGCCGCGGGTTTTCGGCGATGCCCGCGGTTTCTTCCTCGAGAGCTGGAATCGCCGCAGCTTTGCCGCCGCCGGACTGGACCTGGATTTCGTCCAGGACAACCACAGCCGCTCCCAACGCGGGGTTCTGCGCGGCCTGCACTACCAGATCCGTCAGCCCCAGGGCAAACTGGTGCGGGTGGTTGCGGGAGAGGTCTTTGATGTCGCCGTGGACCTGCGCCGCAGTTCACCGCACTTTGGGCGCTGGGTGGGGGCAAGGCTCAGCGCCGACAATGCCCAGATGCTCTGGGTACCACCGGGCTTCGCCCACGGTTTTCTGGTGCTGTCGGAGCAGGCAGACTTTCTGTACAAGACCACGGACTATTATCTGCCCGAAGCCGAGCGCTGCCTGCGCTGGGACGACCCCAGCGTAGGCGTCCAGTGGCCCCTTGCGCCCGGCAGCCAGCCCACCCTTGCCGCCAAGGACGCCGCCGGCAGCCTCCTCGCCCAACTGGAGTGCTTCCCCTGACTTTTCCCGCCCGCCCCGCTTTGCGGTATGCTATGGCGCCGGTTCACGGAGGGGCGCTGCATGATCATCATTGAAGGAATCACGGCCAGCGGGCGGAAGTTTCGACCCTCGGCCTGGGCGGAGATGCTCATCGAGGGCGTGGGCCTTGCCCATTTTGGTATCGACCACAAGATCCATTATCTGCCATACATCGAGCCCGCCACCATCAACGGTAACGCCGCCATCCTCATGGACGAGGAACTGGAAAAGATCCGTCCCGAGGCCTACAAGGAGATTCTCCATTTCGCCAAGGAAAATCATCTGGTAATGCACTACGAGCCGGGCAGCGTCGCGCAAAAGCGTGCCAGCCTGCTGGGTGAGATGCCACGACGCGACTCCCGCCGCAGCAGCCCCGGATGAGCGCACCATCGCCCCGTGCCCGCCGTCGCTTTGCCTGGATTCTGCTGGGCATCATTGCCGCCTACGGCATCGGCGCCATTGCCCTGAGTGTGCACATCATCCATCGCCAGGCAGCCGTCCGCACCGAACTCACCATGGCCCTGGAGAATCTGGACCGCCTCCATCAGCTCGTGGCCGTCAGCGCGCCGGGTGAGCGTGCGGCCGTGGATGCCGCCTGGGCCGACCGACGCGCCCTGCTGCTCCCCTCGGCCAAGGTTGCCGCCAAGCTCGAAGACAGTCTCCTGCAGGAATGGCGTGATGCCTTTCCGCACGCCGCCTGCGGCATGCCAGGCTCGCCCTTCCAGACGCAGCTGCCCCGCGCCCACGCTGCCCGTGCCTGCCATATCCTGGTGGAACGCCAGGGTGCGGAAATTCGTGTCCAGGCCTACGACACCCAGGGTCTGCCCATGGACAACTTTTACGAATTTCTCTACCCATATCCGCCCGCGAGCCGTTCGGAGCCGGAGCCGTCCGTGCCGCTCTACCCGCTGCTCCGGGGTTTGCTGGAGCGCCATGGGCCCTGAAGCCATGGCGGGAGCAAGTCGCAAACGGGTGCTGGTCACAGGGGCCGGGGGCCAGGTGGGCCGCGCCTTGGCGCAGACGGTGCCAGCGGAGGTCGATGCCGTTTTCCTCCATCGGCAAGCCCTGGATGTCGCCGACGCGGGATCCGTAGCTAAAGCCCTTGCCGCCCATCGGCCCCAGGTCATCATCAATGCCGCTGCCTACACCGCCGTGGACCGCGCTGAATCCGAGGCCGATCAGGCCTACGCCATCAACGCCCAAGGCCCGGCCCATCTGGCTCGCGCCGCCCGAGAACTGGGTGCGGAACTGCTGCACATCTCCACGGACTTCGTGTTTTCGGGGAGTCAAGGACAACCCTACCGCCCCGAAGATCCCACTGCCCCCATCAATGCCTACGGCGCCAGTAAGGTGGCGGGTGAAGAGGCCATAGCGGCGATCCTCGGCGAGCAAGCCCTCATTCTGCGCACGAGTTGGGTGTATGCGCCCTGGGGGCAAAATTTTCTGCAGACCATGCTGCGGCTCATGGAAAACCGGCCGCTGCTGCGCGTCGTCTGTGATCAGGTGGGGAGCCCCACCTCCGCCCACAGCCTTGCCGGTGCCCTCTGGCGGGCGCTTGCGCGACCCGATTTTCGCGGTATCCAGCACTGGACCGATGCCGGGGTCGCCTCCTGGTACGATTTTGCCGTGGCCATCCAGGAAGAGGCCTTGGCTTTGGGGCTGCTTTCCCGCCGCATCCCCATCGAAGCCATTCCCAGTAGCGCCTACCCTACCCCGGCCCGGCGTCCCGCCAACAGCCAGTTGGACAAGAGCCGATCCTACGCCGCTCTGGGTGCCGCGGCGCACTGGCGCGTCGCCCTGCGCGAGACGCTGGCCGCCCAGGCCACTGTATCCTCTGCTTGAACCCATGGGAGCCACCATGCCGAACACGGACATCTTCCCCGAAAAACGCCTGCTGGTAACGGGCGGTGCCGGTTTCATCGGGGCCAATTTCTGCCATTACTGGCTGCAGCAGCATCCACGGGCCACTCTGGTGGTGCTGGATGCCCTGACCTATGCCGGCAACCGACATAGCCTGGCGGGCCTCGAGGCACGTCCGGGCTTTCGCTTCGTGCAGGGGGATATCAACGATGAGGCACTGGTGGTACGTTTGTTGCGCGACCATCGCCTCAATGTCGTGGTGCACTTTGCCGCCGAGAGCCACGTCGATCGCTCCATCCACGACCCAGACGCCTTCATTCGCAGCAATATACTCGGCACCCACAGTCTGCTGCGGGCAGCCAAGACCGTCTGGCTGGACGATCCCCAGGGCTCCGTCCCGCACCGCTTCCACCACATTTCCACGGATGAGGTCTATGGCAGCCTCAGCCCAGGCGACGCGCCCTTTCGCGAGGACACCCCCTACGCACCCAACTCACCCTATGCCGCCAGCAAGGCGGGGTCCGACCATCTGGTGCGGGCCTATCACCACACCTACGGGCTGCAGACGACCACCAGCAACTGCTCTAACAATTACGGCCCCTTCCATTTCCCGGAAAAGCTCATCCCCCTGGTTATTCTCAACATCCTGCACGGCAAGACACTGCCCATCTACGGCGATGGACGGCAGATCCGCGACTGGCTGTATGTCGAGGACCACTGTCGAGGCATCGCCCAGATTCTGGAGCGGGGCACGGTGGGCGAGAGCTACAACATCGGCGGCTGTAACGAGTGGAGCAATCTGGACATCGTCGAGCTCATCTGCGCGGAGATCGATGCGATCTTTGCCCAGGACGGTGCCTGGCTAAGGCGCTATCCGCAGGCGGCACCTGCCCACGGACGACCCAGCGCCGAACTCATCCAGCACGTCCGCGATCGCCCCGGACACGATCGCCGCTACGCCATCGACGCCAGCAAGATCCGCAAGGAGTTGGGTTTTGCACCGCAGTATACCTTTGCCGAGGGCATCCGCCAGACCATTCGCTGGTATCTGGAGCACCGGGAGTGGTGGCAGCCGGTACTGGACGGCAGCTATCGCGACTGGATAGCGCGCCACTACGGCTGACGCCGACTCCACGGGCTTCGGGAAGCAAAGCCTCGATGCTCGGCGCTACTGCCGGGTAGCATTTTTCAGCGGTTCTGCCACCAATCGCGCGCCTTGCGTGCCGCGTCGCGAGCCGCCTGCGGGTCGGAGAGCCAGGTTTTGGCAAGCTCAGGGATGGCAGCGATGCTATCGGCCTGCAGGGCGCCGCCCGCCGCCACCAGAGCCTTGCTCGCGCCATCGTTAGCCGCTGGTCCAAGCACGATGGGGCAGTCGGCCTGGATGGGGCCGGCGAGATCGACGGCGCCCCCCACCAGACTCCCTCCGGGAACACAGAAATCGGCACAGCCGTAAAAGGCATCGCGTACCGCCGCCGTCTCGACAAAATAAACGCGGGTCTTGATGGGAACGAAGCTCGTGAAAAGACGGCTGTGGCGAATGGTCTGCAGGTGGTACTTGATGGCCTCCCGGTAGATGGGTTCGTAGCGTTCTTCCTGGTCCGGGGCCAGCACCATGAGGCCCATGCGCACCCGCATCAGCGCCAGAAACACGGCGTAGGCTTCCGGCTCCTCCCCCGTATGGGTATTGGGAAAGTACACCACCAGCCGCCCACGATCCCGAAACTCCTTGAAACGTTCACAGATATCCATGTCCCGTCTTCCTTGGCCAAGCCCCCCCCCTGCGGCGAGGGGTCGCAATGGCCACTGAATATACGGGAGACGCGGATAACATTCAAAAAAGGCGATGAAGCCCCGCACCTTTCGTGCTAGGGTATGGTCCCCTTGGCAAAATGGGAGCAGCCCTTGCGGATCCTCTTCGTGACCTCGGAAATGGCGCCTTTTTCCAAGACGGGCGGCCTCGGCGACGTCAGCGGTGCCTTGCCGCGTCAGTTATTGGCGGCGGGCGAGGATGTACGTGTTCTGGTTCCCTGGTACGGACGGCCAGATGGCGCACGCTTGCAGCATCGCGCCGACATCTACCTACCCTTCAGCGGCGAGAAGCTGGCGATCCTGAGCCACAGCGAGCACCCCGAGTGGCTTTTCCTGCGCCACCCCGACTTCGAGCGGGCCGGCACCCCGTATCAGAATCCGGCGGGGGAGGACTGGCCCGACAATGCCCAGCGTTTTGCCCGCCTGTGCCGGGCGGCGGTGGAAATTGCCCAGGGACGGGTAGCGGAGCTCTTCTGGCAAGCGGATCTCGTCCACGTCAACGACTGGCAGACGGGTCTCGTGCCCTACCTGCTGGATCTGGAGGCGCGCGTCGGTGCGGCCCGACCGCGAACGCTCCTGACCATCCATAATCTGGCCTACCAGGGGCGCTTTGCCCCCACCGTTCTGGAGCCTCTGCATCTGCCAGCGGCGGATTTCCATCCCGAGGGAACCGAGCTCTACGGCAGTTTCTCCTTCCTCAAGGCCGGCCTCGTCTACGCCGACCACCTGAGCACCGTGAGCCCGACTTACGCCCAAGAAATTCAGCGCCCGGAATTCGGCATGGGCCTCGACGGCCTGCTCCGGGCGCGCAGCCACGCGCTCAGCGGGATTCTCAATGGCATCGACGCGGAGCATTGGAATCCGGCTGCCGACCCCTATCTGCCTGCCCACTACAGCGCCGACGATCTGCAGGGCAAGGCCATCTGCAAGGCGCGTCTGCAGCAGGAACTTGGACTCTTTCCCGATCCCGGCGTGCCGGTGCTGGGCATGATCAGTCGCCTGGTGGAGCAGAAAGGCTCGGACCTCGTCCTGGCCTTGGCCCCAGAGCTACTCAAGCGTGGCCTCCAGCTGGTCATCCTCGGTAGTGGCGAGCGGGCACTGGAGCAGCGTCTGCGCGAGCTCGGGTCCATGCACCGCGGCCAGATGGCGGCCCGGATCGGCTTCGATGAAGCCTTATCCCATCGCATCGAAGCCGGTGCCGATATCTTCCTGATGCCGTCCCGCTTCGAGCCCTGCGGTCTCAACCAGATGTACAGTCTCCGTTACGGGACCGTGCCCATCGTCCACGAGACGGGTGGCCTTGCGGATACCGTGGTCGATGTCGATGGGTCCGTGACCCGGCCCGGTAACGGCTTCGTTTTCCGTCCCGCCCAGGTGGATGCCCTGCGCACGGCCATCCTGCGCGCCGAGCGCTATTTTCATCAGCCTGCCCTCTGGCGGGAACTGCAAGCACGCGGCATGGGCGAAGACCACAGTTGGCGTAGCGCCGCCCTCGCCTACCGGGATCTCTACGGCAGTATTGTGTAGCGCCTTGGGCGGTCCTGCGGCGACGGCCACCACATGGGATCATCCCAAGGAGACTCCACTACCTGTCCTCTTGCCATTGCCTGCAGACCGAGGACAGCCTGACCGCCACGCTACCCGATACCGCGGCAAAGGGTCTATAATGATGCGCATATATTCGTGAACGACCCCAAGGAGTACAGCATGGCAGGACACTTTCCTTTTTCCGGCAAGGCCAACCGGGTTTCCGTTTATGCCTTCTTCGAAGCCCACAACTGGGGCCTTGAAGCACAGGAAAAGTATTACGAGCACTGGTATACCTGGGCCAAGAATTTCGTTCTGAACGATCCGGACCTGCTGGCCGCCAAGGGTGTACTCTTCCAGGGCGAGCATTTCCACTTCGGTACCCACGCCGATCACGAGTTCCACCTGCACGGTTATGCCATCGCCACCCGTCTGCTGGATCTTGGCGAATTCATCAAAGGTAGTATTCTGCCCAAGCTGGACCACGAGGCACTGCACCAGCTGGAAGAAGAGCACCACCATTGGGTGGAAGAGGCCAATGCCGTGGCGGCCAAGCATCCTCGCCCCGAAGCTCCGGAGATCGGACGCTATCGGCACGTCTGAGGTTCCGAAGGCCAATTCCGGACATTGAGCCAGACTCGCAAGCAGCGCGCAGCGCGCTGTTTCGCCGCGTTGCGCGCTGCCATTCCCGACCCGCGCACGGAACTGCACTACCACAGTCCCTTTCAACTGCTGGTGGCGGTGGTGCTCTCGGCGCAGAGCACCGACAAGGCGGTAAACCTCTGCAGCGCTGGGCTTTTTGCTGCAGCGCCGACACCGAAAGCCATGTGGGAACTGGGTGAGGAGGGGATCCGTGCCCATATTCGCAGCCTGGGTCTTTTCAACGCCAAGGCCCGGCACGTCCACGCCCTCTCCGGTGCCCTGTTGCAACGCTTCGATGGACAAGTGCCAAACTCCCGAGAGGCGCTGGAATCCTTGCCTGGAGTGGGGCGCAAGACCGCCAATGTCGTGCTCAACACCCTTTTCGGTGAACCCACCATCGCCGTGGATACCCACATCTTTCGCGTCGCCAATCGCCTCGGCATTGCTCCGGGCAAAACGCCCTTGGCGGTGGAGAAAGGCTTGCTGGAGGTCGTCCCCGCCGACGTGCGTAAGGACGCCCACCACCTGTTGATTCTGCACGGCCGCTACACCTGTACAGCGCGCAAGCCGCGTTGCGCCGACTGCGCCCTTTTCTCCTGCTGTGCCTGGCCCGATAAGACCCTTTGGCAGCGGAGCCCCAGCTAAGCACCGGTTTTGCCTCGGGTGCGCGGGCGCCGGCAGCCCTTCTTGACGAGGCCCTGACCATGGCGCGTGCAGGCATGGGGGAGTGCGGCGAGATTACCGCGGCCATCATCCTTTTCAGCCCGCCGCACCTCCAACTGCCGCAGGAGGCGCTACGGCGGGCCCGTGCCGATCTCGGCTGTCTTCAATTCGTCGTCGGCACCTTCCCAGGTGTCTTTACCCAGGATGGGAGCGCACTGGGCAGTTCCGCCTGTGCCGTGCAACTCTTTGCCGCTCCACTGGGGCTGGCCTGGGGCCGGTCCGAACGATCCGTTGCCGAGGCTCCGTTTCTGTTGTGGGACCGACCCGGGGCCAGCCTCAACCGGTATGCTGAAGCCTGCTCCCATGGCAGCTTCGGCGCCGTCGGCAGTCAATTCAGCCAGTGGCGTGGAGCCCAGGGTCGCCCCATCTCTGGCAGTCTCTGTCTGCAGGTGGTTGGACCGCTGCATGCACGAAGCCAGGCCTCCCGTGGCCTGCGCCCCCTCACCGAGGCGCTGCCCATCCGCCGTCAGCAGGGCGCGCTGCTCTTGGCGCTGGAACGGTACTCCGCGCTGCCCCTGCTGGCCCGGAATATCCCCTATGCACTGCGCCAGGCGCGCAAGCTGCCCCTGGACCGCTTTGTGGTGGTGGAGGTGCCGGAAGGTGGAGACGCAGAGCCCGAGTTGCTCTCCATTACCGCCACGGATGTCGGCCGCAGCGGCCTTTGGCTAGAACGACCCCTGCACCCTGGAGCCAGCGTCTATCTGGCCGTGCGCGATCCTGAGGTCGCCCGTCGCGACACCCGTCTGGCGCTGGAGGCGCTGGAAGCCGCCGACATCGAGGCACGAACGGCGTGGATCAGCAGTTCCATCGGGCGAAACGCCAGCTTCTTTGGTCAGCGGGACGACGACCTGGCCCTGTGGAAGGAGCGCTTCGGCCGGCTACCCATGCTCGGGGTCTACGCTCTGGGGGAATTTCAACCCAGTGCCATGGGACATACGCGATTGCTAAGGTTCAGCAAGGTCTTTACCATAATCGGTAAACCGCTTCGATCTGCCGTCGAGGGCTGACCGCGCCGGGCACGGGGATCCATCCCCACCAATCCATGAACGAGAAACTAGAGGGAGCTCATTTGGACGTCGTCATCCGAATTACCCTGTTGCTCATCGGGCTCTGTGCCGCCACGTCCATTGCGGCAGCGGAATTCCCCTTGCCACCGCCTCCAGATAACCTGATTGGCAGCCTCGGTTACACCGACGCCCGTTATGAAGACACCCTCATCGACATTGCCCGGCGCCACGATATCGGCTACGACCAGATCCGCTTGGCCAACCCCAAGGTCGACCCCTGGCTTCCCGGTGCGGGGACGCCCGTGCTGATCCCAGGCGAGACCATACTGCCGGACGCACCACGCCAGGGCATCGTCATCAATCTTGCGGCCATGCGGCTTTTTTACTACCCCGAGGGCAAGAACGGAAAGGTCGTGGTGAGCTATCCCCTGGGCATTGGCCGCGAGGGCTGGCGCACGCCCCTGGGAAAGACGCAGGTGACCGGCAAGGTCAAGGATCCCACCTGGACGCCTCCAGCCAGCATCCGCGCCGAGCACGCGGAGAAGGGCGAAATACTCCCCGATGTCGTGCCGGCGGGCCCCCAGAATCCCCTCGGTCAGTACGCCCTGCGGCTGGGTTGGCCCGGTTATCTCATCCATGGCACCGACAAGCCCTGGGGCGTGGGCATGCGTGTCAGTCACGGCTGCATCCGCCTCTACCCGGAGGATATCGCCAAGCTCTTTGCTGCGGTGCCCGCGGGCACCCCGGTGACCGTGGTCAATCAGCCTTGGCTGTGGGGCCGGCGCGGGGACCACGTGTACCTACAGATCTATCCCGTGCTGGACGATGACTCGGACCCGGCGGAACTCGAGGCAAAGTTCATGCTCTGGCTGAAGGAAAGCGCACCGGCCGGGATTTATCTGGAACCAAGCGAAGCCTTGACCCTATTGCACAAGGCCGAGGGGGTGCCGGTGCTGGTGGGCATCCTGCCAGCGGCGTCCTGATACCGTTGCGCTGGCGGGAATAAAAAACCCCGCCATGGGCGGGGGTTTTTCCGAAACTTTCGGTGGTCTTACTTCATCATCGCCTTCTTGAACATGCGCTCAACCTTCTCATTGGCTTCTTCAGCCTTCTGATTGGCGGAGTTGGCAGTGCTCATGGCCTGATCGGCGGTGCTCTGCGCGGCGTTGGCCTTGCTCAGGGCCTCAGTGGCGGTGTTCTGAGCAGCGTTAGCCTTGGCAAGCGCCTCGTTGGCCGTGGACTGCGCGGCGTCGGCCTTGGCGGCGACCTTGTTCAGATCGGAGGTGGTGGCGCAACCGGCCAGACCGAGGGGCAGAATCAGCGCAGTAACCTTCAAAGCGGTGGTGAACTTGCTCATGACAGTCTCCTTTGTCGAGTTGGATAACGAGCGTTTAAAGCATAGTCAAAAAAAGTCCGGCGCACCAGCACGCGCAGAGCCAAACCTCAGTGCCCCGCTGTCGAGCATTCCGTGGGCTGCATTGTAGCAGGTCCGCAACGCTACTCAATACGCGCAACAGGGCAAAAGCGGAAAATCTTGCTAGGACGGAAAATTACCGCGCTTATGGGGAAAGGCGCGAATACCCTCGTGGGCACCCGCGAGCACGGCGTCCAGCCACGGCTGCACGGGCATATCGCGCCGGGATAGCGCGCGCAAAAGCATGGGCAGGTTGACACCCGTCACCATTCGCGCGCGCGCGCCCAGCATTTCCACGGGCACGATATTCGTCGGTGTCGCGCCGAAAAGGTCCGTGAGGATCAGCAACGCCTCGCCTGGTGCCAGTTGCCCGATACGTTGACGCAGTTGCGCTTTTTCCCATTCCAGGTCGCTGTCGGCGCCAATTTCACGCAACTCCACGGCGTCCGGCACAGCCCCGTAGATATGTTCCAGCACCGAAAGAAAACCGCGACCAAGCCCGCTGTGGGTCAGCAGCACGATGCGATTCACGGGCGCGACTCGGTAATCTGCAGCTCGCGGTGATGGACGAGCACCCTGCGGCCCTCCTGTGCCAAAAGATCGGCAAGTGCTTCCGTCAGATAGACGCTACGATGCCTGCCCCCCGTGCATCCCAAGGATACGGTGACATAATTGCGATGGTCGCGGGCAAAGGGTGCCAACCACTGTTGCAGGAAATCGTTGAGGCTATCGCGGGCGCGGGCCAGCTCCGGGCGCGCGGCGAGAAAATCCCGCACCGGCGCGTCGCGGCCGGTAAGCTCGCGCAGTTCAGGGTGGTAGTGGGGATTGGGCAAGGCCCGCAAGTCAAAAACGAAGTCGGAATCCAGGGGCAGGCCATTACGAAAGGCAAACGACTGCAAGAGCAGCACCAGTCCGCGGTAATGCCGCGCGGCCAGACTCCAGGCCTGCACCCGCAGACGCAGTTCGTGGGCGTTGATACGCGAGGTATCCAGACGCTTGTCGGCCTCACTGGCAAGACTCTGCAGCATCTCCCGCTCGCGCCCGAGAACTGCACGCAGGCCTGCCGCCGGACTCTGATCCGTGGCATCCGTCAGGGGATGGCGGCGACGCGTTTCGCTGTAGCGGCGAATCAGGGTGTCCTCGTCTGCTTCCAGAAAGAGTATGCGTGGCTGCGCCTCTTCGCGCAGTTGCGCCAGCGCTGCGGGCAGGTCATCGAGGAACTCGCGGTTGCGCACATCCACACTCACCGCCGCTAGGGCTTGCTCCGGCGCTCGCGCCCGCAGGGTGTGGCTGAATTCCACCAGGAGTGTCGCGGGAAGATTATCGACGCAGTAGTAGCCCTGGTCCTCCAGCGCCTGCAACACCGTGGATTTGCCGGAGCCGGACAGGCCACTGACGACGATGAAGTCGCGCGCAACGGTCACGGCAGCCCCGCAGCCGCGAGACGCGTCTGGGCATCGAACTCGGCGAGCATGTCGATACCCGACTCCTTGACATACTGGCTGCGCGCCGCCGCTTCCACGAGCACGGCCAGATTGCGCGCGGGGCTCACGGGCAGGCGCAGGCGCGTGAATTCCACACCAAGAATCTGCAAACGATCCACCTTGCCCTGGAGCCGATCGATATCGGCCATTTCCCGATCGGCCATTTCCTTGATCTCGATGACCAAGCGCAGACGTTTGGAGCGGACGATGGCAGCCGCGCCGAAGAGCTCGCGAATATTGATGATCCCGAGCCCCCGCACTTCCAGAAAATCCCGCAGGGCCGGCGGACAGTGACCGGTGATGACCTCCGGTGCCTCCCGCACGCACAGCACACTGTCGTCGGCCACCAGGCGATGATTGCGACTGACGAGCTCCAGTGCCAGCTCACTCTTGCCGATGCCTGCCTCACCCTGAATCAGCACACCGACGCCGAAAACATCCACCAGGACGCCATGGAGGAACTCCCGCGGTGCCAGTTCCTGATGCAGAAAGTGCTGCAGACGCGACAGCACGGCTCGCGCCCGCTGTGGCGCCACGAAAACCGCCACCTGTTGCGCCCGCAGACGCTCCAGCAGCACGGTATCGATATCGTCCACCTCGCACAGCACCAAAAGCCGCAGACGCTCGTTGAGAAACTGGGGAATCTGCTCGGGCTGGTGCCGGAGGTAGTCCAGTTCGAGCCTTCCTGCCACCTGCACGGGGTGGGGCCGGATGAAATTGAGAAAACCCACGAGTGCTGCACCGCTGGCCAGATCGTGGGCATCGCCACCGGGGTCTGCAGCGAGAACGCAGAAAGGATCGGGGAGGTGCAGACAACGCCAGGAAAGCCCCGGCTCCAGCGCGTGGAAAAGCGCCTCACATTGAATGTGCCGCTCCAGGGCCATGCCGAGCCCTCGCCCGCTTCAGCCGAGGGCTTCGGCCAGAAGCCGATGAAAATCCGACGCCTCCGGCACCGTCAGCACAGCCTGGCGCAGATCCGCGCGCATCAGACGGCTGGCGAGGCCCGAGAGAATCTCTAGGTGATCCGTCGTGGCCTTGGCGGGCACCAGCAAGGCAATGAAGATCTGCACCGGTTCCGCGTCGGGCGCGGCAAAGGCAACGGGCTTGCGGGTACGCAGGGCCGCCGCCACCAATTCCCGGGCTGCCGCAGAACGGGCGTGGGGGACTGCAACCCCATGCCCGATGGCCGTGGATCCTTGCTGCTCCCGCTCGCGCAGGGCTTGCTGCACGGAGTCCACCGGAGCACCCGACTGCTGCGACAAAAGACGGGCGAGTTCCGCCAAAACTGCCTCGGCACTATCGACATCGAGATCCAGGACGACAGCATCCAGTGCCAGGGGCAGAGCGGTCATGGTATCAATCCGTCTGCAGGGCGACGCTGACGGCGCCAGAGGGCTCGGTCCGGTGGTCCCGGAGCCGCTCCTTGTACTGCCGGACCTGGCCCTCGAGCTTGGCGGCCACCAGATCGATGGCGGCATACATATCGGCGTCGTGGCAGTCGGCATGGAAATCGTGACCGGGGGAGTGGACCGTGATCTCCACGATGTTGGGCAGCTTCTCATGGCTCTGGTGTTTCAGCACCACACGCGCGTCGAGCACGTGATCAAAGTAGCGGTCGAGGCGCGAGATTTTTTCTGAGACATAGCTCTTCAGGGCCTCGGTGAGATCCAGGTGTTGCCCCGTGATGCTGATCTGCATGGCATTCTCCTTTAAACTTTAATGATATGGCCGCTCTCGATACCTACGGGCTAAGCACAGTGTAGCGCCATCCCAGGGACGAACCAATCCCGCCTTAGAGCCGCCGTCTCTGGCTGGCCGGAGGGATATTGGCCGCTTCCCGGTACTTGGCCACGGTACGGCGGGCAATCTGTACCCCTTGATCTGCCAGGATCTTGGCGATCTCGGCATCGCTCAGGGGGTGCTGCGGGTCCTCCGCCTGCACGAACTTGGCGATGAGGGCACGAATGGCGGTGGCGGAGGCTGCTCCGCCGCTATCGGTATTCACGTGACTCGAAAAGAAGTACTTGAACTCGAAAAGCCCGCGCGGGGTGATCATGTATTTCTGGTTGGTGACCCGCGATACCGTGGACTCGTGCATCTCCACTGCCTCGGCAATGTCGCGCAGCACCATGGGCCGCATGGATTCGGGCCCGTGCCGGAAGAAGTCCTGCTGGCGTTCGACGATGGCGCTGGCCACCTTGAGCACCGTCTCCTGGCGACTTTGCAAGCTCTTGATGAACCAGCGCGCTTCACTGAGCTGGTCCTGGATGTAGCGATGCGCGGCATCGCGGGCGCTGGTCATCTCGGCATAATGCCGATTGATGCGCAGGCGCGGCATGGCCTCCGGATTCAGTTCGACGCGCAGTTGTCGACCCCGCCAGCGCACGATGACATCGGGGATGACGTATTCGGCCGAATCGTCGCCCACCGTGCTGCCCGGCTTAGGGTTGAGACTCGCGATGAGCGCCACCGCCTGGCGCAGGGTTTCGGGATCGGCATTCAGGAGCTGGCCCAAACGGCCGTAATCGTGTTTGCCCAGAAGGTCCAGGTGCGCTTCGACGATGCGCCGCGCCAGGGTGACCACGGGCAGATCCGGCTGCGGCAACTGGCGCAACTGTAGGGACAGACACTCGCCGAGATCCCGTGCCGCCACTCCCGGGGGGTCGAAGTCCTGGACCCGGCGCAGCACCGGCGTAACGTCTGCCGGCGCCAGCTCCAGCGTCGCCGCCAGCTCTTCGATGCTGGCCGCCATATAGCCGCTGTCGTCCACGGCGTCGATGATCACCTCGGCGATATTGCGCTCCTGAACGCTGAAATGGCTGAGGTCCGCCTGCCAGCGCAGATAATCTTGCAGAGACTGAGAGCGACTGTTACGCGCCTCGAAATCGGGCAGATCGTCGTCGGGGGGCGGGCCCGCCGAGGGGGTATTACCGAGGTCGTAGATGTCGTCCCACTGGCTGTCCACCGGAAGCTCGTTGGGTAGCGCGTCGTCGGCATCGAGATCCAGCTGGCGCTCGTCGGCGTGGGTTTCGCTACGCGGCTCCAGCGCCTCTGCAGGCTCGTTCCCCTCTTCCACATCCTCATCCAGCAGCGGATTGCTCTCCAGCATGCTCTGCACTTCCTGGCGCAGATCGAGAGTGGACAGCTGTAACAGGCGTATGGCCTGCTGCAGCTGGGGGGTCATGGTCAGATGCTGACCGAGCTTGAGTTCGAGTCCTGGCTTCATGGCTGCTTAGATCTTGAACTGATCTCCCAAGTACACTTCCCGCACCAATGGATTGCTCACCACCGCTTCGGGATTGCCGGAGGTGAGCACCGCTCCATCGTGGAGTATATAGGCGCGTTCACAGATTCCGAGGGTTTCGCGGACGTTGTGGTCGGTGATGAGGATGCCGATACCCCGCTCCCGCAGACCGCGGATGAGGTGCTGCAGGTCCAGCACGGAGATGGGATCGATGCCGGCGAAGGGCTCGTCCAACAGGATGAATCGCGGGTTCATGGCCAAGGCTCGGGCGATTTCCACCCGCCGCCGCTCGCCCCCCGAGAGACTATGGCCTTTGGTGTCGCGCAGCGCGTGCAGGTGCAATTCGCCCATGAGCCGCTCCAGCTGCTCCGCACGCTCCGTGGGCGTCAGGGGGAGTTGCTCGAGCACGGCGAGGATGTTGTCGGCGGCGCTCATGTTGCGAAAGACCGAGGGCTCCTGCGGCAGGTAGCCCAGACCAAGACGTGCCCGCTGGTGCATGGGCAGGTCGGTGATGTCCTTCCCAAGGAGGGAGATGTGGCCGCCATCGGGACGCACCAAGCCCACCATCATGTAGAAGGTCGTGGTCTTGCCGGCGCCGTTGGGCCCCAGCAGGCCAACCACCTCGCCGGCTGCCACTTCCACCGAGACTTCCCGCACCACGGTCCGGCGCCGATAGCGCTTGCACAGACCCTCGGCGTGCAGGGAGTCGTTCATGGTTTCCCACCGGGGCTGGAGGCGGTCTTGACCGTACCGGGATAGAACACCGACTGAACGCGCCCGCCCGGGGCGGCACTGACGCTGGTGCGCTGATCGTCCAGGTGATAGATAACCTGCTGACCACTCACCTCGTTGGGGCCCTGCCAGAGGTGGGCGTTGCCGGTAAGGACGATTTCGCCACTGCCGGGGCGATAGACGAGGGTATTGCCATAGCCATGGCGTTGGGCGCTGGACATGGTGAAGGTCACGGGCGAGCCGACGGCCGTGGCCACCTCGACTTTACCCTGACGCGCATCGATGGTGAGCTTTTCGGCGTGGATGACGATGTCGCCCTGGGTCATGACCACCTTGCCGGTATATACGGCCTGCTGCTGCGGCTTGTTCTGGGCCGCAAGGCTGTCGGCACTGATGTGGATGGGTCCTTTACCGAGACCGGCGTCCGTGGGTGCGACGGCGCCCTGGGCCGACGCCAAGAAGACGCCGGCCAATAGCGCAAGGAACGGGATGAGACGGCGGCGATCAGGGGACATAACTTCCCTCCACATCGTGCAGGAGACGGACTTCCTGGGTCTTCACCGAGGCCCACAGACCCACACCCCGCAGGGTGCTGCGACCGTGGGTGAGGAACACGGGATCGGCGCTGCGCAGGATGCCGCTGGCCGGATCGTAGCGCAGCTTCTGGGTGCGCAGGGTGGAATCGGGCTGCAGCCGACCACGCACGTCACCCCACAGGGTCACATCGCGACTTTGATCGTGGATCAGGGCATGCGCACCGCTCAGGAGCAGGTCACCATCGGCACGAAAACGGCGGATATGCACGTCGCTTAGGAAAGTCTCATCGTCCTTGGGTTCGTGATAAGCCGAGGCCGCGGTGGCCAGCAGGTCCAGGCGTCCGGCCGCGTCGTACTGACGCAAGACCACCTGGGTGACAGATTGATCGCCTCGATGTATCTGGCCGTGCCAGTCGATGCCCGACAGATCCACCGCGTGCTTCGGCCAGGTCCACCAGACCAGCGCCGCGAGCACGAGCAGGAAAAAGGGCGTCAGCGCCTGCGACCAATGCTGCCTCACCCTCGCCCCTCCACCGACAGGTACGCATCCAGCAGACGGTCCCAATGACCCTGGGCCTTAAGGAGGTTTTCGCAGAATTCGCGCACCGCGCCGCCACCACCAGGGGCCTGGGCACACCAATGTGCCCGCGCCAGCACCTCCGGGTGGGCATCGCTGGGACAGGTGGCAAGCCCCGCGCTGGTCAGTATGGGCAGATCGATGAGGTCATCGCCCATGTAGGCGATGACGGCATCTTCCAGACCCAGTTCCAGCTTCAGCTCCCGGTACGCCAGGCGTTTGTCGAGGCTGCCTTGATAGACTCGGCTGACGCCGAGGTCCTGGGCGCGATAGGCCAGTGCCGGCGAGTAGCGGGCGGTGATGAAAGCGATCTCGATTCCGGCTTTCTGCAACATTTTCAGGCCATGCCCGTCGCGCACGTGGAAGACCTTGCTCTCCCTGCCCTCGGCATCGAAGAGCAGACGCCCATCCGTGAGCACGCCGTCGACATCGAAGATGGCCAGCCGGATATTTGCCCACACGCCCTGCGCCACGCTGTGCTCCGTCATACGATACCCGCGCGCAGCAGATCATGCATGGCCAGGATCCCCTCCAGCTGGCCATCGTCGCGTAGGATGAGGAGGGCGTTGATGCGCTCGGCTTCCATCTGCGCCAGGGCCTCCGCTGCCAGGGCCGTGGCCGCGATGTGCCGGGGTCGCGGGTGGCAGAGTTCGGCCATGGGCAGATTCCAGATTCCCTGCCCGCGGGCGAGGGCACGCCGCAGGTCGCCATCGGTGAAGATACCCACAACCCGCTCCTGCTCATCCACGATGGTGGTCATGCCAAGGCCCTTGCCGCTCATCTCGAGGATGGCCTCATGAAGCGGTGTCTGCGGTCGGACCCGCGGCAGATCCGCGCCACGGCGCATGAGATCCTGCACCCGCAGCAACAGACGCCGCCCCAGGGCACCGCCGGGGTGAGAGAGGGCAAAATCGTCGGCGGTGAATCCGCGCGCGCGCAGCAAGGCCATGGCCAGGGCGTCGCCCATGGCCAGTGTCGCCGTGGTGGAGGCGGTGGGCGCTAGATTGAGGGGACAGGCTTCCCGCTCCACCCGACAGTCCAGGTGTACCTCTGCCAGCCGTGCCAGGGTCGATTGACGCCGCCCGGTCATGGCGATGAGCGGCACACCCAGGCGTTTGACGACGGGCAGAATGGCCAGAAGCTCCGCCGTCTCGCCCGAGTAGGACAGGGCCAGCAGGACGTCGTCCCGGGTGAGCATGCCCAGATCGCCGTGGCTGCCCTCGGCCGGGTGGAGGAACAGGGCGGGACTGCCGGTACTGGCCAAGGTGGCGGCAATTTTCTTGGCGATGATGCCGGACTTGCCCATGCCCGTGACGACGACGCGCCCGCGGCAGTCCAAGAGCAGTTGGCAGGCGGTGACAAAGTGTTCGTCCAGGCGCTCCACCAGGGCGGCCAGGGCAGCCGTCTCCAGGCGCAGGGTCTCGGCGGCGGTGGCCAGCAAGTCCGCCGCAGCCACCGCGGGGGGCGCGGGTCGTTGGGCAGTCACCGTCCGACCTGCCGTTTCAGTCATCCGCATCGGACTCCGGATCCTGCTGGTCGGGTTCATCGTTGTCGTCCGTCGCCGAGTCCTTGCCGTAGAGGGCGTGGTAGACCTCCTGGCAGCGGGGATGCTCGGCCATGACACGGTCAACGTCGGCAAAGGAGGCGGCACGCAACAGCCGCCAGCATTTGACATTCTCATTGGCGAGGGCTTGCGGATGGCTGCGGTACCAGCCGACCTGCCCGGTCTCCGCGGACGACAGGATCTGGGGCCGCTCCGACCAGAGCAGCAGCGCGATGAGGCCGATGGCCCCGATAACTACCAAGGTGTAGACGATTTTCATAGATCCAGTCGCTTGTAACCACCCGTGTGCCCGCATGGGAGTACCCCTAGACATCCTCTGCGTATTGCTGGTTGAGCAGAGCCACCAGAGCCTCTTCGCGTGGGCCGAGGTCATCCAGGAGAGAAGACGAAAAAGTATCCCACATTGTGTGCAGTTGGGCGAGATCTGCCCCACCATCCAGCTGTTCCAGACTCTCGGTCACCTTCCCCAGCGCCTCGCGCAGCTGCAGACCCGAGCTCAAGCAGTTTTTAATGCGCTCGCGGGGGTGGGGAATCCACTGGCGGTCGCCGACGTAGGAACGCAGCTTCTCGCCCAGGTCGAGCACACGCTTGCGCAGGCGGCTCAGGGTACCGATCTGGGTGCTGCGCAGCTCTCCCCACAGACACAGATCCATCAGGGCCAACCACGCTTCCCGCCAGCGCCGTCGCTGCTGCACATCGGGACGCGTCCAGCGGGCCACCTCGGTTTCATCAAAGGCCATGTCTTCCTCCACAGGCGCGCCGGGCATCGCGCCAGCGCGCCACCGTACCGACGTCAAACCATCTGCCCTCATGCAGCCAACCCGCCAGAAGCCCAGCCGCCGCCCAATCCAACAGCCAAGGGCCCAAGGGTGCGGGCGCGCACACGCGCTCGGCAAACCAGGCTCCCGACAGGCGCGCCATGCCCGCGTAGGTGAAGGTCGCACGGCCCGCCCGCGGGCACTGGACCTGGCCGTTCACGAGGGCAAAATCTCCCCCGGGATGATGTGCCGGATTGGGGACCAGCACCAGCGTCTCCACGGCGTCGGCAGTCACGAGGGGCGTCCAGTCGAAATCGCTGCAGACATCGCCATTGGCCAGCAGAAAGGGGGCATCGCCGAGGATCTCGCGGGCGCGGACGATGGCTCCACCCGTCTCCAGGCGATTATCGCGCTCGTCGCTATAGAGGATGTCCAGCCCCATGCAGCGCCGACCGAGACTGGCACGAATCTGTCCGCCGAGGTGCCCGATGTTGATGACCACGCGCTCCAGCCCTAGTCTGGCGAAACCTTCCAGGTGCCAGTGCAGCAGCGATTTGCCGCCAAGCTCCAGCAGGGGCTTGGGCACATAGTCGCTGAGCGGACGCAGCCGCTCACCGCGCCCGGCGGCGAGGATCATGGCCTGGCGGACGCGGGTGCCCACGGCGCAAACCAGTCCCGATACGCTGCGAGCTTCGCATCGTGTCCCAACCCTTCCCAGACGTAGGACCAAAAGCGTGGCAGAAAGTCCAGATAGTGCTCCTTGCCATCGCGTCGGGCCAGCCGACAAAAGATTCCCAGAATCTTGAGATTGCGCTGCAGGGCCATGCTCTGCACCTGCGCCTCGAATATCTCTGGCGACGGCGGCGCAAAGCCTGCATCCACGAGACCCTCTCGATAGGAGGCAATCCAGGCGGAGCGCCGCTCTTGGCTCCAGTCCCAGTAGCGATCCCAGAGCAGGGAAGCAAGATCGTAGGTCCAGGGGCCTTCCACCGCATCCTGAAAGTCGATGAGGACGAGTTCTCCAGACCTTGGGTGGATGAGGATGTTACGGGCATGGAAATCGCGGTGTACCCACACCCGTGGCTGGGCCAGGGCCCGCGCCGTGAGCGTGGCAAAAATTTCGTCCAAGGCCGCTTCCGCCGCGGCAGACGGCGCCGACGGCACGTGCGCGGGAAGATACCAGTCGCGGAACAACCGCAATTCGCCGAGCAGACGGGTAGCATCGTAGGCAGGCAAGGCCGGCCGCGACCACTGGCCCCGGCCCGCTGCGGCAAGGCGTAAGGCGAGATCCAAGCCCGCCTCCATGGCGGCTTCTGCAGACGCCCGGTCGTCCAGCCGGGACTTCAGATCCACATCGCCGAGATCCTCCTGCAGGATGAGCCCGAGGCGCGGTTGTACGGCAAGGATGCGAGGCACGGGCAGGCCTGCCCGCTGCCAACGGTACTGGACCCGGAGAAAGGGAAGCAGTTCATCCTCCGCGGGAAACTGGGCGAGCATGGCGCCGCGCAGACGCCAGTAGCGCCGGGCGCTGGCGTCGCCGCGCAACGCTTGGGCGCCATCCTGCAGATGCCATTGGGCAAGCCAGGAGCGTACCTGCGCGGGCAGTGGCGAGGGTTCTGGACGGGCGGCCATGGGCGATTGCGACATGCGCGCATTCTGTGCGATTTTAGGCGCCTATGAAAGCGCCCCACGCCCACTCCGGCTGTGCCCCACGGCTTCGCGGCCACCGCGCGCGCGGCACGGCGCACGGGCACCACGCCCAAATGCCTCGGGTGGCTCCCTGGCGATGGTCTCTCCTGGTTTTGCTGGGTCTCGCCCCGGGCGCCTGGGGATCGCCAGCCGGACCCATCACCCTCTATGCCGATCACGTGCAGGGGGTGGCCAGCGGCCACTGGACCGCGAGTGGTGACGTCGAAGTCCTCTACGGCGACCGTCGCCTGTATGCCGATGAGGTGCACTACCGCCAGGACGAAGACGAGATCATCGCCACTGGGCACGTGCGCATGGTCAGCCCTGGCCTCGTCACCGCCGCCCCCAAGGCCATCGTCCACGTCCAGGCCAACCAGGGCATCGTCCTGCAACCCCGATATCTGCTGGAAGCCCAGCACGGCCACGGCCACGCAAAAAAGGGCGAGGAACTGGGCAAGGGACGCTATCGCCTGAATGAGGCCTGCTACACCACCTGCGACGGCAAGGTTCCGGCCTGGCAGCTGTGGTCCAGCCAGTTGGACCTGAACCAGAACGACGACTACGTCACCACCCGCAATACGACCCTCAACGTCTTTGGCCTGCCGATCTTCTGGCTGCCCTATCTGAGCTTTCCCCTGAAGCGCCACTCCGGCTTCCTGACCCCGACCTTCGGCAGCTCCACCGTCAATGGCCTGACGCTTGGGATACCCTATTACTTCGACATCGCTCCCAACCTGGACGATACCCTGACCGTGTTGGGCTTCACCAAGCGCGGCGTCATGCTGCAGAACCAGTTTCGCTACCTCGAGCCCAGCTATTCCGGGCGCTTGAACCTCGACCTGCTCCCCGCCGATCGCCTCACGCACAACACG
This sequence comes from Acidithiobacillus caldus ATCC 51756, assembly GCF_000175575.2. Lineage (NCBI taxonomy): Bacteria > Pseudomonadati > Pseudomonadota > Acidithiobacillia > Acidithiobacillales > Acidithiobacillaceae > Acidithiobacillus > Acidithiobacillus caldus. Next base: position 398,596 of record NZ_CP005986.1, on the reverse strand, counting down.
GTCTGGGCCATTTCCTGGCAGCACCAGCAGAATCTGGGCGACGGATTCAGCCTGGCCACCAACATCAACCGGGTGAGTTACCGGAATTTTCTCGCCGATTTCGGCAGCAGTGCGGGCTTTGGCAGCAGTTTCCTGGGCGGCATCGGCAACGCTCCTTACCTGACCTCGACGGCGGGGGTGTACTACGGTAACGCCCACATCGACGCCGGCGCCGTACTGCAGAATTATCAAGAGCTGGCACCAGGTGGCGTCGCCCCCTATTCCCAGCTGCCCTACCTCTACGCCAATGGCTACTGGCGGGTGGGGAATCGCGGTTACTTCGACTGGCGCAGCAATTTCAACTACTTCTACGCGTCCGCCGGACCCATCGGCGAGCGTCTGGACCTGACTCCGACCTTCGGCTGGCGCTTCAGCCGCGCCTGGGGCTTTCTCGATCCCAAGGCACGCCTCTACTACAGCTATTATCAGGTGCAGCGCAATCCGCCCTACAGTCGCGCCATCAGTCGCACCCTGCCGGCCCTGAGCCTGAAGGGCAGCCTGAATTTCGTCCGCTACGGTTCCGCCGACGGCGTCACCGTCCTGCAGCCCATCTTCAAGTATCTGTACATCCCCCTGCGCGCCCAGAACGACATCCCACTGTTCGATACCAGCCTGCCCTTTTCCAACTACGACAGCATTTTTGCCGACAATAGCCTCTTCAGCGGCAGTGACCGCATCAATGGCGCCAATCAGATCATCTACGGGCTCCAGGGCAGTCACCAGAATGCCGCGGGACGCCAGATCTGGCAGGCGGCCCTGGGGCAGATTCGCTACTTCAATCGCCAACAGATCGATCTCGCCGGCAATATCGTTCCGCAGAATCCCCAGTCCGATTATTTCTTTCAAGGGGAATATTCACCGCTGCCGAATCTCTACCTCCTCGGCAGCGGTCAGGCGCGCTCTGGCTGGGAACGCCTCGAACGCGCCGATTTTCGCGCGCAGTGGCTGCCCGGCGCGGGCAAGGTCCTCAACCTCGACTACCGCTATACCCGAAACTACGTGAATCAGGCGGGGGTATCCGCCGCCTGGCCCGTGTTTCGCCAGTGGCGGGTATTGGGGAGCTATCAGTACGATGTGGCCGATCACAAGCCCTTGGAGGAACTGGTGGGGATCGGCTATGATGGCGGCTGCTGGGCGGCCCAACTCATGGTCTATCATCAGATCCTCTTGGGTGGGCAGACCAACAATGCCGTTTATCTCGAGATTGTGTTGCGCGGCCTGACCAGTGTGGGTAACGCCTCCAACGGCTTGCTCAACCAGTATGTGCCGGGCGCCAGCATGGAGTTTTGATGTCACACCCTCGTCTTGCCTTAGCCCTTGCGGTTGCCTTGAACAGCATCTGTACCGTCGGCCTTGCCGATACCCCCTTCGTCAACCGCGATTCCTTGCTGGCACCCAGCGTCTTGGTAAAGCAGGCGCCTGCTACATCGGCGTCGGATCGGGTCTATTCCGAAAGTTCCGACCTCGCCCCTAGCGTCGCTCCTCTGCCCAGCAACGCCGAGGATCTGGACAAGGTGGTCGCCGTCGTCAACGACGACATCATCACCTCCCTGCAGCTGGCGCAGAGGGTAGCGGCCATTCGCGCGCGCCTGCAGCAGCAGGATCCCAATGCGCTGCCACCGGAGGAGGTCCTGCGGCGCCAGGTCCTGCAGCAGATGATCTTGCAGGATGTCGAGCTGCAGATTGCCAAGCGGGCCGGGATCAAGGTCGATCAGGCCACCCTGGATCAGGCCATTGGCAATATCGCCCGAGCCAACAATCTCACCCCCGATCAGCTGCGCCAGGCCTTGGCGCAGCAGGGCCAGTCCTGGACCCAATTCGAGGACGATCTGCGCGATCGCATCCTCGTCGACCGCCTGACCCAGCAAGAGGTGGAGAGCCGCATCCACATCGGCCCCGACGAGGTCAAGACCTTCGCCCGCCAGCTCAAGGAACTGGGGGGGGTGAGCTTCGACCTGCAGCAGATCTTCATCCCCCTGCCGGACAATCCCACGCCCGACGCCATCAGCGCCGCCCGCCGTCAGGCCCAGGAGATACGCGATCGCCTCGAGGCTGGAGCGAGCTTCAGCCGCCTCGCGGCAGAGGTCAGCAGCAGTCGCGACGCGCTCCAGGGCGGACGACTGGGCTGGGTCAAGGCCGCCGAGCTCCCCCCTGCCATCAGCCAGACCCTCATGAGCCTGAAGCCTGGTGAAATCAGCCCGGTGATCCCAGGCCCCACGGGCTTCCACATCTTCAAGGTGCTGGACACCAAACACGAAGAACCGACGGTCACCGAGGTGAAAGCCGCGGCCATCGTCCTGCGCGCCAGTAACGGCCTGCAGTTGCAGGAGGCCGAGGCACGCGCCCAGGACATCGAGACGGCCCTGCAGGGAGGCACGCGGTTTTCGGAACTCGCGCGCCGCTACAGTCAGGACCCCAGTACCGCCGCCGCCGGGGGGGAGCTGGGCTGGGTCGCACCGGGCAAGCTTCCCGATGAGCTGGAGCGCACCCTCCTGGCCCTGCAGCCCGGTGCGGTGAGCAGTCCCGTGCGGGTGGGCGACGCCATCTATATCCTCCAGGCCCAGGCGCAGCGCCAGGTACCAGTGGGAGACGAGCAGATCCTGGCCGCAGCGCGGATGCAGCTCTACAACCGCATCGCCCGCCAGCGTCTGGAAGAGTGGCAGCGCCGCATCCGCGATGGTGCCTATGTGGAGATCCTCGACCCCAGCCTGCGGAGTCAGGATGCCTGAGCTGCCCACGCTCGGGTCCGGGGCGACGCGGGGCAACCCCTGCGCCAGCCCGTCGCGGCTCGGGACCAGCGATCCCCGGGGTCTACCCCAGGGAGTGCACCTCACCCCCACCCTGACCCTGTTCCGCAAGGAAGTATTGCGCTTTGCCAAGGTCTGGCTGCAGACCATCGCCGCACCCCTCGTGACTACACTGCTGTACCTGCTCGTTTTCGGTCACGCCCTGGGAGGACGGGTCACGGTCTATCCGGGAGTGGATTACACCACCTTCATCGTCCCTGGCCTGATGATGATGTCGGTCCTGCAAAACGCCTTTGCCAACAGTTCCTCGAGCCTCATCCAGTCCAAGGTCACCGGCAATATCGTCTTCCTGCTGCTGTCGCCCCTGAGCCCCACGGAGATCTTTCTGGCCATGACGGCAGCCGCCATCGTCCGTGGTGCCGCCGTGGGGCTGGCGATTCTGGCCCTGGCTCTGCTGTATCTGCAGATTCCGATCCTGCATCCCTTGTGGGTGGTGATTTTTACCATCCTCGGCGCGGGGGGCATGGGTGCTCTGGGCATCATCGCTGGCCTGTGGGCCGAGAAGTTCGACCAGATCGCCGGTTTTCAGAATTTTCTCATCATGCCGCTGACCTTTCTGGCCGGTGTCTTCTACTCGGTGCAATCCCTGCCCGGTGTGTGGCGCAGCTTTTCCATGGTCAACCCCTTCTTCTATATCATCGATGGCTTTCGTTACGGCTTTTTCGCCGACGCCGACGTCTCGGTCTGGGTGAGCCTGGCGGTGGCCCTGGTTTTTTTCCTCCTCGCCGGGGGCTGGGCGTGGTGGTTGCTGTACCGCGGTTACAAGCTCCGTCCCTGAATACCCTGCGGGGATCAACAGCGTCCATTTTTTGAGGTAGAATCCGGCCCATGAACGCAGATACCATTCGCGAACTGATCCAATCCGGCCTGCCCGGCGCCGACGTCCGGGTCCTGGGAGACGACGGGGCGCATTTTGAGGCGGTGGTCATTGCCCCACAGTTTACTGGACGCTCGCTGGTGCAGCGCCATCAGCAGGTCTACGCGTGTCTGGGCGAGCGCATGCGTGCCGAAATCCATGCCCTGCAGTTGCGCACGCTCAGTCCCGAAGAAGTCCACAAGCCTTCCTGAGACCGCGCCCGGCGGGCCCGGTCTCCCATCCCCAAACGAGGTGCATATGGCCAGTATTCAAGATCTCATCCAGGAACAGGTGCACAAGCACCCCATCGTTCTCTACATGAAGGGCAACCCACGCATGCCCCAGTGTGGCTTTTCGGCCCGCGCCGTGCAGCTCTTGCAGCAGGCCGGCGCCACGGAGGTCTTCACCGTGGATGTCCTGGCCGACCCGCAGATCCGCGACGGCATCAAACAGTACTCCAACTGGCCCACCATACCGCAGCTCTACATCGGCGGCGAGTTCATCGGTGGCTCCGACATCATGGCCGACCTCTACCAGCAGGGCGAGCTCCAGAAGCTGGTGGCCAACGTGCAGAAGCAGCAGGACGCCTGATCGCCAGTGGATAAACTGCTCCTGCGGGGCAACGGCCCCCTGCGTGGCGAATTGCGGATCTCGGGGGCCAAGAACGCCGCGCTACCCTGCCTTGCCGCCACCATCCTGGCGCAGGAGCCGGTGCGCCTGCACAACATTCCCCACCTCCGGGATATCACCACCACTTTGCAGCTCTTGAGCACGCTGGGCGCCCGGGTCATGGTGGATGGCCATCTGGGCATCGAGGTGGATCCCCGTCCCATACACTCCCTGGTGGCGCCCTACGATCTCGTCAAGACCATGCGCGCCTCCATCCTGGTATTGGGCCCGCTGCTCGCGCGCTACGGGGCCGCCGAGGTGAGTCTGCCCGGCGGCTGCGCCATCGGCAGTCGCCCCGTCAACCTGCACCTCAGCGGTCTGGCCGCCCTGGGTGCGGACATCGTTCTGGAAGACGGTTTCGTCAAGGCCCGCGCCGGGCGCCTGCGCGGCGCTCACATCGTCCTCGAACTCGTGTCGGTGACGGCAACGGAAAACATCCTCATGGCCGCCACCATGGCCGAGGGTGAGACCGTCATCGAAAATGCCGCGCGCGAGCCAGAAGTGGTGGATCTGGCCCGTTGCCTGCGCGCCATGGGTGCCCAGATCCAAGGTGAAGGCACCTCGGTGATCCGGGTGCGGGGCGTCAAGGCGCTGCACGGCGCCGAGCACACCGTCCTGCCCGATCGTATCGAGACCGGTACCTACCTGGTGGCGACGGCCATGACCGGCGGTGAGGTTTTCCTGCGGCGTACGGACCCCGGGCTCCTGGAAAGCGTCCTCCTCAAACTGCGGGAGGCCGGTGCGGAGATCTGGACCGACGGTGATGGCATCCGCATCCGTATGCGCCAGCGGCCGCAGGCAGTGGACGTGCGCACGGCGCCCTATCCGGCCTTCCCCACCGACATGCAGGCACAGTTCATGGCCATGAACGCCATTGCCAAAGGCAGTGGGGTCATCACCGAGACCATCTTCGAGAACCGCTTCATGCACGTTTCGGAACTGCAACGGCTCGGCGCCGACATCAGCAGCGACGGCAAAACGGCCGTGGTCCGGGGTGTGGAACGCCTGCACGGCGCTCCAGTCATGGCCACAGACCTGCGCGCCTCGGCTTGTCTGGTGCTGGCAGGCCTCGTCGCCGAGGGCGAAACCCTCATCGACCGAATCTACCACCTGGACCGTGGCTACGAGGTCATCGAGGAAAAACTGAGTGTTCTCGGCGCCGACATCCAGCGCGTGCGCGCCAGTCGGAGTGTCGCGTGAGCCAGATCCTTACCATCGCCCTGTCCAAGGGCCGCATTCTGGAAGAGGCCATGCCCCTCTTCGCCAAGGCGGGGATCGCTCTGGCGGAAGACCCAGAACGCTCGCGCAAGCTCATCATCCCGAGCACCCAAGGAAACATTCGGTTTCTCATTATCCGCGCCAGCGATGTCCCCACCTACGTCAGCTGGGGTGCCGCCGACCTCGGCATTGCCGGCAAGGACGTCCTCCTGGAACAGGAGGGCCTGGATCTCTACGAGCCCCTGGACCTGCGTATCGGCCTCTGTCGCATGTCCGTTGCGGAGCCTGCTGCCCTTGCCGAGCACGATCGCCCGGCGCGCTGGGAACGGGTACGCATCGCCACGAAATACCCGCGCATTACCCGACAGTTCTTCCAGTCCCGTGGCGTCCAGACCGAGATCATCAAGCTCTACGGCAGCATGGAACTCGCGCCGCTGGTGGGACTTGCCGACCGCATCGTCGATCTCGTCTCCACCGGACGGACCCTTAAGGAAAACGGACTCGTGGAGGTGGAGGAGATCATGCCCATCTCGAGCCGCCTGGTGGTCAATCGCGCTGCCATGAAACGCAAGCAGCGATGCATCGATGACCTCATCCTTCAGCTGCAGGAGAGCATCCAGCCATGAAGCGCCTCAATAGCCGCGACCCCCACTTTACCGAAGCCCTGCGGCAGCTGCACGACTGGGACGCCAATCTGGATCCGCTGGTGGAGAATCGGGTGCGGGAGATCCTCGCTGCGGTGCGGGAACGCGGCGATGCGGCGCTCCTGGAATACTCGGCGCGCTTCGACGGCCTCCACCTCGAGACCGCCGCCGAACTCGAAATCCCGCGCCGTGACTGGGAGGAGGCGCTGGCCGCCCTGAGCGCGCCGGAGCGTGAAGCCCTGGAGGAAGCCGCCCATCGTATCCGTGGGTATCATGAGCGGCAAAAACTGGAATCCTGGCAGTACCGAGAAGCCGACGGCACCCTTCTTGGCCAACGCGTCCTGCCCCTGGCCCGGGTCGGCATCTATGTGCCGGGAGGAAAGGCCGCCTACCCCAGTTCCGTGCTCATGAACGCCTTGCCCGCCCGCGTCGCCGGCGTGGGCGAGATCCACATGACCGTGCCCACCCCGCGTGGCGAGGTGAATCCTTGGGTGCTGGCGGCCGCCGCGGTGGCGGGGGTGGATCGCGTCTTCCGCCTGGGTGGCGCCCAGGCGGTGGCGGCGCTGGCCTACGGCACCGAACTCGTACCCGCCGTGGACAAGATCGTCGGGCCCGGCAATACCTACGTCGCCACGGCCAAGCGCATGGTCTTTGGGCGCGTGGGCATCGACATGATCGCCGGCCCCAGCGAGATCCTGGTGATCAGCGACGGCAGCGCGCCCGCCGAGTGGCTGGCTTGGGATCTGCTCTCCCAAGCCGAGCATGACGAACTAGCCCAGAGCATCTTCATCGCCTGGGATGCCGCCCACCTGGAAGCGGTGGCTGCAGCCGTCGACCACGCCCTGAGCCAGCTGGATCGCGCTCCCATCGCCCGGCAGAGCTGGCAAGAACGCGGTGCCTTGATCCTCGCGACGGACGCCGCCGACGCCTGCCGTATCGCCGATGGTATCGCCCCGGAGCACCTGGAGCTCGCCGTGGCCGATCCCGAGGCCCTGCTGGACAAGATCCACAATGCCGGCGCCATCTTCCTCGGCATCCACAGTTGCGAGGCCCTGGGCGACTACGTGGCCGGTCCCAACCACGTTCTGCCCACGGGCGGTAGCGCCCGTTTTTCCTCGCCCCTGGGCGTCTACGACTTCGTCAAGCGTAGCAGCCTCATCGGTGCCAGCGCCGCCGGTGCCGCCACCCTGGGCGCCCTGGCAGAGCGTCTGGCGCGGGCGGAGGGGCTGACCGCCCACGCTCGATCCGCCGCCGCCCGCATCCCCGGCCACTGAAGCATGGACAGCGACATCGCCGCACTGCAGGAAGCGCTGCTGCGACCCGAACTGCGGGCGGGCAAGGCCTACCACGTCGCCGATGCCCGGGGCATGGTCAAACTGGACGCCATGGAGAACCCCTACGGCCTGCCCGAGGACTTACGTGCGTCGTGGCTTGCGCGGCTGCGGGAGGCTCCCCTCAACCGCTATCCCGAGCCGCGACCCGAGGCCTTGCTGGCCGCCCTTGCCCATCACGGCGGCATCCCGGCGGACCAGGCGCTCATGCTCGGTAACGGCTCCGATGAACTCATTCAGCTCCTGATCCTGGCCGTGGCCCACACGGGCCGACCGGTGCTCGCCCTGGAGCCGAGCTTCGTGATGTACCGCATCATCGCCGAGCATTTTGGGCTGCCCTTCGTGGGCGTGGCCCTGGACGATGATTTCCAGCTCGACCTATCGCAGTTTCTGCGTGAGATGGCGACCCAGCGACCGGCCATCGTGTTTCTGGACTGGCCCAACAACCCCAGCGGTCAGTGCCTGCCCGAGGCAACGTTGGAGGCCATCGTCGCGGCCGCTCCCGGTCTCGTGGTGGTGGATGAAGCCTACCATCCCTTCAGCGGCCTGAGCTTTGCCCAGCAGCTCGGACACTACCCCAACCTGCTGCTCCTGCGAACCCTTTCCAAAGAGGGTCTGGCGGGCCTGCGTCTAGGCTACCTCGCCGGCCCCAGGCCCTGGATCGAGGTTCTGGACAGACTGCGCCTACCCTACAACATCAATGTCCTGAGTCAGTTGAGCCTGGATTTTTTCCTGACGCACGCGGACCTTCTGGCGGAGCAGGCGGACGCCATCTGTCGCGAGCGGGAGCGCCTCACGGCGGCCCTCCAGGCTCTGGGGCTCAAGGTCTGGCCAAGCCGGGCCAATTTTCTGCTCTTCCATTGCCCGGGGCGGGCGGCAGCCATCCACGCCGGCTTGCGCGAGCGTGGCGTGCTCATCCGGGCCTTTACAGGACATCCGCGCCTAGGTGACCATCTCCGGGTGAGCGTCGGCACTCCCGTCGAGAACCAACGCTTTCTCACTGCCCTGGAGAACTTGCTATGACCGCCCGTCGCGCTGCTGTCGAGCGCAATACTCAGGAAACCCAGATCCGTGCTGCCATCGGCCTCGATGGCAGCGGGCGGGCAGAACTCGCCTCCGGGATACCCTTTCTCGATCACATGCTCCACCAGATCGCCCGCCACGGCCTTTTTGATCTGGAGATCCACGCCCACGGGGATCTCCAGATCGATGCCCACCACACCGTCGAAGACATCGGTATCACCCTGGGTCAGGCCTTTGCCCAGGCTGTGGGCGACAAGGCCGGTATCCAGCGCTACGGGCACGCCTATGTGCCTCTGGACGAGGCACTGTCGCGGGTGGTGGTGGATCTGTCGGGGCGGCCGGGTCTCGTCTACGCCGTGGAGTACCCGCGCGCCTTCATCGGCAGCTTTGACGTCGATCTGCTCCATGAATTCTTTCAGGGCTTCGTCAACCACGCCCAGGTCACCCTGCACATCGACAATCTTCGGGGACACAATGCCCACCACATCGCCGAGACCATCTTCAAGGCCTGCGGCCGGGCTCTGCGGGTGGCGGTGAGCCCGGATCCGCGCCAAAGCGGTGTCCCCAGTACCAAGGGGACCCTCAGCGGATGAGCATGGGTTTCACCCGCGTCGGTATCGTCGACTACGGCATGGGCAATCTCCACTCCGTTGCCAAGGCCGTGGAACATCTCGGGGGCAAGGCCACCATCAGCAGCAGGGCCGAGGAGCTCGCCCGCTGCGACCGCATCGTCTTCCCTGGTGTCGGTGCCTTCGGCGACTGCATGGCGGCTCTAGAGGATCGCGATCTTCTGGAGTTCGTCCGGGTGGCGGCCAGCAGTCGCCCCTTTCTCGGTATCTGCCTGGGGATGCAGCTCCTGATGGAATCCAGCACCGAGCACGGCGAGCACACCGGGCTTGGCATTCTGCCGGGTCGGGTCCTACCTTTTCCCGAGGAGGCGCTGGTGGCGAGCGACGGACGTCGGCTCAAGGTCCCGCACATGGGCTGGAACGAACTGCACCAGCTCATCACCCATCCGCTCTTTGCGGGTATCCCCCAGGATGCCCATTATTACTTCGTCCACTCCTTCTATGTGGAACCGGCCCACCCCGACCTTCTGGCGGCCTCCAGCGACTATGGCTTTGCCTTTTGTGCCGCCCTGGCGCAGGACAACATCTTTGCGCTGCAGTGCCACCCCGAGAAAAGTGGTGAGGCGGGCCTGCGCCTTCTCGGCAACTTTCTGCAGTGGAGCGGCGACTGCGGCAGCGATTGCCCCGCTGCTTTCGGCTGAGGACCGGCACGGCATCCCGACAAAGTCTCATCGATAGACAGCGACCATGGAGGAAACATCATGCTGTTGATCCCCGCCATCGACCTCAAGGGCGGCAACTGCGTTCGGCTGCGCCAGGGGCGCATGGAGGACGACACCGTCTTCTCCGATGATCCCGTGGCCACGGCGCGCCGCTGGGTAGAGGCCGGAGCCCGGCGGCTGCACGTCGTGGATCTCGATGGTGCGGTCCAGGGCGAACCCGTCAATGCCACCGCCATCGCCGCCATCTGCGCCGCCTTCCCGGAGCTGGAGGTGCAGGTGGGCGGTGGCATCCGCGACGAGGAACAGATCGAGGTCTACATCCAGGCGGGGGTGCGCTACGTCATCATCGGCACCCAGGCCGTCAAGGCCCCGGGCTTCGTCGCCGACGCCGCCGTCAGCTTTCCCGGCCACATCCTCGTGGGCATCGACGCACGCGATGGCAAGGTCGCCACCGAAGGCTGGTCCAAGCTGTCCCGGCACGACCCCATCGATCTTGCCCAGCGCTTTGCGGCCGACGGCATCGAGGCCATCATCTACACCGACATCAGCCGCGACGGCATGCTCAGTGGCCCCAACATCGAGGCCACCGTCGCGCTCGCGCGGGCGGTACCGGTACCGGTCATCGCCTCCGGGGGCATCGCCAACCTCGAGCAGGTCCTGGCCCTGAAGGCTCACGAAGAGGACGGCATCGTCGGTGCCATCACCGGCCGCGCCATTTACGAAGGCAGTCTGGACTATGCCAGTGCCCGGGCCCAGGTGGAGGACTGATGCTCACCCGACGCATCATTCCCTGCCTCGATATCGATGCCGGTCGCGTGGTCAAAGGCGTGCGCTTTGCCGAACTGCGGGATGCCGGTGATCCGGTGGAGACGGCAGCCCGCTACAATGCCGAGGGCGCCGACGAGTTGACCTTCTTGGACATCTCGGCGAGCCACGAGGGGCGGGGGACGATGGCCGAGGTGGTGGCGGCGGTGGCTGCCCAGGTCTTTATTCCCCTCACCGTCGGCGGCGGGGTGGCTAGCCTCGAGGACGTGCGCACGCTGCTGCGGGCGGGTGCGGACAAGGTCAGTATCAACAGCGCCGCCGTGCGCGAGCCCGAGTTGGTGCGTCGGGCTGCCCAACGTTTTGGCAACTCCTGTATCGTCGTGGCCATCGATGCCAAGCGCGTGCGCAAGGGCTGGGAGGTCTTCACCCACGGCGGGCGCCGTCCCACGGGCCTGGATGCCGTAGCCTGGGCGCAGCGCATGGCCGAGTACGGCGCTGGCGAAATTCTCCTCACCAGTATGGATCGGGACGGTACGGGACAGGGCTTTGACATCGAACTCACCCGCGCGGTGAGTCGGGCCGTAGCGGTACCGGTCATCGCTTCGGGTGGCGTCGGCAGTATCGCCGACTTTGCCGCAGGCCTCATGGAGGGTGAGGCGGACGCTGTCCTTGCCGCCTCGGTCTTTCACTTCGGCAAATTCCGCATCCACGAGGTCAAGGCCGCTCTGGCCGCCCGTGGCCTGCCCATGCGTCTGGATTCCCTGGACGATGCATCTGCGCCGTCCAAGCCCGCGTAAGGACTAGCATGATAGCCAAGGACAGCGAAGCATTGCTTGCGGCCGTTCACTGGAACGACCAGGGTCTCGTGCCTGCCATCGCCCAGGACGCGCGCAGCGGCCAGGTGCTCATGCTCGCCTGGATGAACGCCGATGCCCTGCGCGCGAGCCTTGACGAAGGCCGCGGGGTCTACTGGTCGCGCACACGCCAGCAACTCTGGCGCAAGGGAGAAAGCTCCGGTCACGTCCAGAAACTCGTGGACCTGCGCCTGGACTGCGATGGCGACACCGTACTTCTGCGTGTGCTGCAGGAGGGCCCTGCCTGCCACACCGGGGCAGCCACCTGCTTTTTCCGCGCTGCAAAGGATGCGGCCTGGGCTGAGACGACCCCGCCTCCGGGCAGCTTTCTCGACAGTCTGCAGGAGACCATCCATGGGCGGCGGGCGGCCGATCCCGGCCAGTCCTATGTCGCCAGGCTGCTCCAGGGCGGCCAGGACCGCATCCTCAAAAAGGTGGGCGAAGAGGCCACGGAATTCGTCATCGCCGCCAAGAATGGCGAGCGCGAGGCCATCCTCAACGAGGCGGCGGATCTCCTCTTCCACACCCTCGTCGCCCTGGAGGAACGGAACTTGCACATCGACGATGTACTCGACCGCCTGGCCAGCCGCGAGGGTGTCTCGGGCCTCGCCGAGAAAGCGGCACGGGGCAAGCAAACTTGACGGCACTTAAGGCCTTGGCATAAGGTCCAAGGCATATCGGCGCAATATCCCTGCGGGGAAGGAGAGTGGTTCATGGGCGCTTTCAGTATCTGGCATTTGGTCATCATCCTCTTGATCGTCGTCGCCCTTTTCGGGACGGCCAAGCTGCGCAACGTGGGTAGCGACCTGGGCGCGGCCATCAAGAGCTTTCGCTCCGCCGTCAAGGATGAGGAAGAGAAAAAGGCGCAGGAGCCTGCCAATCTCAGCCACAGCACCATCGACGCCGAGGCCAAGCCCGTCAAGGAGTCCGAGAGCGTCCACCACGGGTGAGCGAGGGTGTTTGACTTCAGTTTTGGCGAGCTGGCGCTGCTGGCGATCATCGCCCTGCTGGTGGTGGGTCCAGAACGTCTGCCGGAGCTCGCGCGCAAGGCAGGCCGTTGGTATGGGGCGCTGCGGCGTACCGTCGACCATGCGCGATCCGAGGTAGAACAACAGCTCCTCCTGGATGAACTGCGGCAGGAGGCCCGTAAGCTGCGGGAGTATGCCGATACGGAACTGCTTCCCGCCGATCCCACCCAGAGTGCAGCCCCGGCGGAGGAGCCACGGACAGACGCCACCACGCGGGCGGCTGCGGAAGACGGCCAGGTCGTCCAGGCGCAGCCCAGCGAAACCAAGCCTCACCCAGCAAAGCAAAGCTCCTGATAGTACCTTTGCGTGGGCGCAAGGTGCGGGCATTCTCGGCTGCCACCGGCCTGAGCTACACTCCACGAGTTCCGTTCACCACCGAGAAGGGTAGAAGATCACCATGGCCACCATCCCGGATTCCTCCGAGAATACCTTCGTCGGCCACCTTCTGGAACTTCGCCGTCGGGTGCTCTATGCCGTTTTGGCCATTTTCATTGGCTTCCTGATCTCCTACCCTTTTGCCCAGCAGATCTATACCATCCTGGCGCAGCCGCTCACCCGCCTCCTACCGGCCGGTAGTCACCTCATCTACACGAGTCTGCCGGAGGTCTTTCTCACCTATGTCCAACTGTCGTTGATTTCCGGCTTCGTTCTGGCCTTGCCGGTGGTGCTGTATCAATTCTGGGCCTTTGTCGCACCAGGTCTCTACGTGCACGAGCGGCGCTTGTTCTTCCCCTTGATTTTCGTTTCTCTTGCTTTATTCATCGTCGGCGTACTTTTTGCGTATTTTGTCGTTTTTCCCAATGCCTTTCGCTTTTTCCTGAGTTTTTCGGGAACCGACATCACGGCCATGCCCAAGGTCGACAATTATCTCTCCCTGATCGTCAAGTTTTCCCTGGCCTTTGGCCTTGCCTTTCAGATACCGGTGCTCATCGTGGTCCTGGTACGGGTCGGGATTCTGCAGATCGATACCCTGCGCCGTGGGCGTCGCTACGCGTTCTTGATCTGTGCCGTGGCGGCCGCCATCCTCAGCCCCCCGGATGTGATGTCCATGGTATTGCTGCTCATCCCCATGTACCTGCTCTTTGAGATCGGACTTTTCTTTGCTGCGCGCGTCGCACCGCGTCCCTGGGCGGAAGAAGGGAATGCCGCAGGCGTGGACAGCGCGCAGGAAACCGACACGGCCGCTGCCATGGACGCCGCCGAAGCCAGCTTCCACAGGGATGAGCAGAGACCAAGCGACCGGGAACCCTGAGCCCACCCTCGACACCGGGTGACGTCGCTTCCCATCAACGCCCAGAGCACCTGACCTTGGCCTTTACTCCCATCGCGACCTGAGATAGACTTGGAAACAGTCTGAAAGGGAGCGTAGCATGGCTCGTCCAAGAACGCGGGCTTACCAGTGGCTCAAAATCGGTGTCGGGGCGTGGCTTGCCTTGCTGCTGATGTTTGCCCCCTTTCTGCATGAGCATCTTGGAAGCTCCTCCGTTGCCGGCTGGCACTGGCATCTCCATCTGGGGCAAACGCTACCCGTGGATGCCGACCCCGTGGATCAGCAACTCAGCAACGGCAGCACACCCGGCGATGGTGCCACCATCGGCATCGACGCCCTGTTGGAGCGTCCCGCCCAGGAAATTCCAGACACCCCCATCGCGCTCCCCTTCCTTCTCCTCCTGGTCCTTTTTCTGGCACCCGCTGGGGACAAGCCGCGCGCGCGGCTTTGGCCACGTCGTCCGGGGCCACGGCATCGACATTCCCCCGGTCTGCCACCACAACCCCTGGCGCCTCCTCGTCCCTGAGCAAAAACCGTCCTTCGGCCCATCTCGGCCGAGTTCAGACCCTTTTTGATCCAGTCATCGAGGAAATGCCATGCAGGTTTTCAACCGTCGTCCAGTGGCGGGTGTGCGCCCACTCGCCCTTGCCGTGCTCCTGTGCACCCTGAGTCTTGGGACCAACGCCGCCCTTGCCTTACCCACGGAAATTCCCCTCAGTCCCGATCGTCAGGTGGCGCTGGGCCTACGCCTTGCGCCAGTCCAGGCGGCAAGCTCCCGCACACTCGTGCTACCAGCGCAGGCCATGGTGCCGGTGCAGAATCAGTGGCTGGTCAGCAGCCCCACTTCGGCCTTTGTGCAGGCTGTCCTCGTGGACAACGGCAGCAGCGTCAGGTCGGGTCAGCCGGTGCTACGCCTTCAGGGAAGCGATATAGCCCTGCTTCAGCGCGAGGCCAGTGACGCCCTGGGCCGCCAGCAACTCGCCGCGGCCCAACTACAGCGCGACGAGATGCTGTTCAAGGAAGGCATCATTCCCCTGAGCCGACTACAACAAAGCCGCCTGTCCGCCGCCGAGTCGAGCCGGGTATTGGCAGAGCGGCGTCTGGCCCTGCAGGCCCTGGGGGGCAGCGCCGGTATCAACGGTGAGGCCGTGCTGCGGGCCAAAGGTGCAGGACAGGTCACCGAGCTCGGGGTGGTCCCTGGCCAGCGGGTGGACCCGGGACAGAGTCTGATGCGCATCGTCGATGTCGCGGCCCTCTATCTGGAGATGGCGGTTCCGGTCGGCCAGGCGGGAGAGATCCCGGTGGGCGCGCGCGTCGAAATCCCGGATAGCCGGACCGTCGGCCGTATCCAGAGCAAGAGCCTGAGTCTTGGCCCCGGTCAGGAAGTGCGTGTGCGGGCCAAAGTGGAACGGCTAGGAAGTCTTCTGGCTGGGCAGACGGTGAGCGCGATGGTCCTGCTCCCGGTTCCTGCCAAGAGCTGGCGGATCCCCGCCAGCGCCATCACCCAGATGGAAAACCAGAGCGTGGTCTTCGTCCATCAGGCCAAGGGCTTCCGGGTAGCACCCGTAGAGGTCCAGGGTCGGAGCAATGGCGAAGCCGTGGTGACCGGCGCGCTGCGTCAGGGTGAGCAGGTGGCAGCGGCGGGCGTCATCGCCATTCAAACCGCCGCCGGCGAGGTGCACCCGTGAACGCACTCCTTGCCCTTACCCGTGCCGCCCTGAGTCAGCGTCTCTTGGCGCTACTGCTGCTGCTTGCCCTACTCGGGGCGGGTATCGTGGCCTGGCGTAGCCTGCCCATCGATGCCTTTCCCGATGTCTCGGCGCCGCAGGTCAAGATCATCCTCAAGGCCCCCGGCATGACCCCGGAGGAAGTGGAAACTCGCGTGGTCCTGCCCGTGGAACAGGAGCTGCTGGGCATTGCCCGCGAAACTCAGGTGCGCTCCCTGTCGAAATACGGCATTGCCGATATCACCGTGGATTTTCAGGAGGGGACCGACATCTACTGGGCTCGCCAGCAGGTGGGGGAAGCCTTGGCCAATGTCCGCGGTGACCTGCCCGCCGGCACCCAGGGGGGGCTCGCGCCCATCGCCACCCCCCTGTCCGACGTCTTCATGTTCACCGTCGATGGCGATGCCAGCCTCGCCGCAAAGCGCGATGCCCTACAGTGGATCATCCGCCCACAGTTGCGCACTCTCCCCGGAGTGGCCGATGTCAACATGCTTGGTGGCGACGTCCGCGCCTTTGCGGTGGAGCCCGACCCCGCCAAACTGACGGCCTTTGGCATTAGCCTCGACAGGCTGCGCCAGGCCTTGCAGAGCAACAATAGCAACGACGGGGCGGGGCGCGTGGAGGAGGGCGAATTGACCCGTATCGTGCGCGTGCAGGGCGCGTTTCGCAATGGCGACGACATTGCCAACACCGTCGTCGCCCAACGCGCAGGTCAGACCTTGCGTGTCCGCGACCTGGCCGAAGTCCGGGAGGAAGCCCTCACCCGCTACGGAGTGGTCACCCAGGACGGACGCCACGAAGCCGTGGAAGGCATCGTCGTCGCCTTGAAGGGTGCCAATGCTTCCCAGGTGATCCGGGGCGTCAAGGCACGGCTGGCCGAAATTGCCCCGCGACTGCCCCAGGGCATGACCGTGCACTCCTTCTATGACCGTAGCCAGCTGGTGGACCGCGCTGTGGGCACGGTCAGTCATGCGCTGCTCGAGGCCATCGTGCTGGTGGTGGTGCTACTACTGATCTTTCTGGGCAACTGGCGCGCAGCCACCGTGGTGGCGGTGACCATACCCTTGAGCGCCCTGGCCACCTTCATCCTCATGAAAGTCACTGGCCTCAGCGCCAATCTCATGAGCCTCGGCGGACTGGCCATTGCCCTGGGCATGCTGGTGGATGCCGCCGTGGTGGTGGTGGAAAACCTCGTTCACCACCTCGCCCACGATCCAGGACGCCCGCTGGACCAGGACCGCGCGGTGGGCCAGCGCCTCGACCGCATCCTCCACGCCGTACGCGAAGTCGCAGCACCCGTCACGGCTGGGGTAGGTATCATCGTCATCGTCTTTCTGCCTCTGCTGTCCCTGGAGGGTCTGGAAGGAAAACTGTTTCGCCCGGTCGCCCAGACCATCGTCTACGCCTTGGGTGCCTCCCTGCTCATCGCCCTGACCCTGGTTCCGGTCCTGGCCTCGCTCCTGCTGCGGCAGGGCCCTGCGGAGGATCCCTGGCTCGTGCGCCGGCTCAGTCACATCTACACCGGCGTATTGGACTTCGCCTTCCGTCACCGCGGCCTGGTGTATGCCACGGCCGTGCTCGCCCTGCTCGCAGCGGGCATCGCCTATACCCGCATCGGCAAGACCTTCATGCCCACCCTGGATGAGGGCGATGTCATCGTGCAATTGCAGACCCTTCCCTCCATCTCCCTGGGAAGTGCCGCAGCTCTGGACCTGCAGGTAGAGAAGGCGCTCCTGGATGGCGTACCGGAGATCCGCTCGGTCATCGCCCGTAGCGGTGCCGACGAACTGGGACTCGATCCCATGGGCCTCAACGAAACGGACATGTTCACCGTACTCAAGCCCAGCAAGGAATGGCGCGGCGACAAGGAGAGCGTGATCGCCGCCATGCGTCGGGTCCTGGACGGCTTTCCGGGACTCGATTACAGCATCACCCAGCCCATCGAGATGCGGGTCGCGGAGATGCTCACCGGTTCCCGTGGCGACTTGGTGGTGAAGATCTACGGACCCGACATCGCCCAGCTCGGGGAGTTGGCGCAGAAGGTGGCTGCCACCCTGCGTGGACTGCCCGGGGCCGCGGAAGTCCTGGCAGCACGGCCTGAAGGGGTGGAGTACCTCAACGTCGAACTGGATCGACTGGCCATGGGTAGGGCGGGATTCGATGCCAGCACGCTCGAGGGAGACTTGCGGGCGCTTCTGGAGGGACAACCCCAGGGGACGCTACTGGAGGGGGTCCGGCCCGTGCCCATCCTCCTGCGCGCGGGCGAGGCCTTGCGCAGTAATCCCGAAGCCTTCGCTTCCGTGCGTGTCGACAACGGTCAAGGCGTGAGCTACCCGCTGCAGAATCTCGCCCACCTGCGCGCGATCCAAGGGCCGGTCCAGGTGGCCCACGAGAATGGCAGCCGCTTCGCGGCGGTGCAGGCCAATGTCAGCGGTCGCGACCTGGTGGGTTTCGTCGACGATGCGCGACGGGCCGTGGCCAAGGCCGTGCCCTTGCCGCCGGAGGTCCATATCGAGTGGGGCGGCCAGTTTGAAAATCAGCAACGGGCCGCGGCGCGCCTCGGTCTGGTCGTCCCCATCGCCCTGCTGCTCATCTTCGTGATCCTGCTGACGACCTTTGGATCCCTGCGCCAGTCCGCATTGATTTTCATCAATATTCCCTTTGCCTTGGTGGGCGGCGTCATCGCCCTGTGGGCCTCGGGCCTCTATCTGTCGGTACCGGCTTCCGTGGGTTTCATCGCCCTCCTGGGTATCGCCGTACTCAACGGGGTGGCACTGGTCAGCCATTTCAACGAGCTTCTGGAACGCGGTCTACCCCTGGTGGAAGCGGTGCGCACCGGAGCCCAGCGGCGCCTGCGACCGGTGATGATGACGGCAAGCATCACGGCACTGGGGCTCATCCCCTTGCTCTTTGCCACGGGCCCCGGATCCGAGATCCAAAAACCATTGGCGGTGGTGGTCGTAGGCGGACTCCTGAGTTCCACCGCCTTGACCCTGATCCTTTTGCCCCTGCTCTTCACGCGCTTCGGTCTGCCACCGCAGAAACCGGATTCGGGCGCCAAGGGGCAGTCCCAAAACCGTGAGGCAATCCTATGACCATACGACACATCACCCAAAAACTGGCGGTATGGGCAAGTGCCGGCCTTTTCAGTGCTGGCCTCTCGGCGGGCGCTGCGGCCAACCCCCCGGAGTTGGAGGCTCCCGCCTTACCCCCACCCGCAGCTCTGGCCAGCTCCAGCGGCCTGCGACTGCCAACGACCACGGCGCTGGAGCCCATCCTCCAACGCTTGCCAGCCACGGCAGCGGCCGAGGCCGCAGGGCAGGCGGCGCAGGCGCAGGCCGCTGCCCTGCGCCGCGGTAGCGACGAGTTCAGCCTCTCCAGCCAGGTGCAGAGCCGCGAGATTCGCAGTGGCCCCGATCAGGGCCGCTATACGGAATGGCAGTTGGGCGTGCAGCGTCCCCTGCGCTGGCCCGGACAGGCGCAGGCCGATGGGGTCGTCGGCGAGGAACTGGTACGACAAAGCCGAATCCAGATCGGCGATGCCCGCCACGAGAACCTGCGCGAGATTCTGCGGATGCTGACCAAGGTACAACGCGATGCAGGCCTCGCGCAGCTTTCCAGCGACGCCGTAGCCCTCCTACAGACCCAGGTCCGGATCGTGGAAAAGCGCCAGGCCGCCGGTGACGCCAGTCTTCTCGAACGGGATCGCCTCCGCGCCGAGGCAGCCCAAGAGGAGGCCATGGCCACTCAGGACCGGGCACGCGCCGAGGCCTCCCTGGCCACCTGGCACAGTCGTTTTCCGGAGCTTCCGCCACAACCCCAGGCGCACATCCAACTCGAGTCCCTGAGCGGCAGTTCTACGGATCTGCTGCACGACTACCTCGAGCACAACCACCAGTTGCTCCTCCGGCAATCGCAGTGGCAACAGGCCATGGCTCTGGCGCGTCAGGCCCGTGCGCAGGAGTGGCCACAACCCACCCTCGGCGCATACCTGGGTTCGGAGCGTGGCGGCAACGAGCGCATCGTCGGGGTGCAGTTGTCCATACCCATCCCCAGCGGCAGTCGCAAGGATCAGACCGCTGCGCGCACGGCCGATGCCACCGCTGCCCGGGCGCGTCTGGCCGAGACCCGGGAGTTCCTGCAAGGCGAATTCCTGGCCCGTCTGCGGGAGTCACAGGGACTTGCCGAGAGTGTGGCGCAACTGGAACGCGCCTATGCAGACCAGTGGCGCGCGGCGCAGCGAGCGCAGAAGGCCTATGTCCTGGGGGAGAGTCCCTTGAGTGACTGGCTGCAGTTACGTCGCCAAAGTCTGCAGACGGCTCGCACCCTGGTGCAGACGCGCTTCGAGGCCGACGCGGCACAGGCGGAGCTGTTGCTGGACAGTCACCAACTCTGGGCGCTGGCAGAACCGGCAGAGGCGCAGATGACCACGATGGAGACACCGGTTCCCTGAAACCCCGCCCCGTCGGGCTCAGGCCAGATCCTGAGCCTGATGGGCTTCCAGACTTTTTTCACCGTCCTCCACCCGGAATATCCAGGTCGTCGACAGGCCCAACACACTCACGGCGATCATCAGCACGAGCACTCCGGACACTCCCACCTGCGCCTGCACGATGGGCAGCAGGAAAACCCCCAGGGTTGCGCCGCCCTTGGCTACGGCCGCGGCAAAGCCCGAACCCGTCCCCCGGAGCTGAGTCGGAAAAAGCTCCGCCGGCAGGACGTAGGTAGTGCTGTTGGGGCCCATGTTCATGCAGAGATTGAAAACGATGAAACCGATGAAGACGAGTACCATGTGGGCGCCGGGGCCACCGGGCAGGATGCTCGCCAGAAGCAGTACGGACATCCCCAGGGCCATGCCGCCAAAACCCAACAACTGCATGCGGATCCGCCCAAAGCGCACTACCGCCCAGATCCCCAGCAGGAAACCCAGCAGGAGAAAAAGATCGATGAAACCGCTGCCCAGCGTCAGCGCGCGGGTGCGCGCCGCAAGATCCCCGCTACCACTACCCAGGTGCATGGCCGCCAGAAGCACGGCGGTAAACATTCCCACGCCGTAGGTGGCCATATCCATCAAAAACCAGGGCACGGCGCTCAAAAGGGTACGCCGACGGTAGGCCTTGGCAAAAAGCGCCGAAAAAGGCGGCCGCTGGTCATCTCGGGGAATACGCGCCGCGTGCAGGCGGGTATCGGCAAGCCGGGTCGCCATGGTCTCCAGTATCTGACGGTCCTCCGGCAGGATGCGCATGATGGCGTGGACCGCCTCGCGATTGCGGCCCTGGCTCATGAGCCAGCGTGGACTCTCGTCGAGGTGCAGACGGGCGATGAGGAAGAACGCGGCAAGGACCGCCTCGGCCACGAAAAAGAGGCGCCAGACGTCGGCGGCCGCGTGCAGGTGCAAAAGACTCAGCACGACGAAGGCCGCGAGGATCATACCCACGGACTGGCTGGCGATGGTAGCCACCATCATCCGCCCGCGGGCCCGTTGCGGCATGGTCTCGGCCACGTAGCTGCTGCTCACCGGAAAGTCCATGCCAATGGCCACGCCCACCAGGGTCTGGGCCAGGATCAGCAGCGTGGGAGTCCAGGCCAGCGCCGCCCCCAAGGCAGCCAGTACGAGCAGGAACATATCCAGCAGGAAAACGGCCTTGCGCCCGATGCGATCGGCCAGCCGCCCGCCACCACTGGCCCCCAGCACCGCACCCGCCACGAGGCCCGCCCCCAGAAAGGCCAGTTGCCACGGAGTGAAGGCCATTTCCCGTTGTACCAGCGGGACGGCCATGCCCAGCATGAATACCGACAGGCCATCCAGCAGCGTCCCCCCCGAAGACAGCAGCCAAGCAAGGTAGTGGGGCAGACGCAGTGGCGCCTGGTCCAGAAGTTGGATGAGGCTGGCGTGATCCGGATGCACCACGATCCCCGGGGCGAGTCGCGTGCCGTGGTTTGCGGTCTCGGCCACGGTACTCATCCGCAGATCTTCGCCGGGATCATGGCATCCTCGTCAAAACGATAGACGGCACACAGGCGATGATAACCATCGGCAATGATCAGACGCGTGGCGCGCGGATCGCGCACCAGCAGCAGGGGCGACAGGGCAATACCCTTGCGGATTTTGCGGACGTCCTTCTGCACGTGCGAATTGCTGACACCCAGCAGCGAGGCGCCGGAAGCGCGAAAGATATCCTTGGCGTAAAAACGCGTCATATCCGCACGGACAAGGTCGGCAACCCATTGCGCCGCATGTGCTGGATCGAAGAGCAAAGACAGGTAGGACTGTGCCGCGGGATAATCGTGGCCCTCCGGTTCTTCCAGCCAGACGACCGCGGCGGATTTTTTCGCCATCCATCCCTCCCAGTATTTTTCTGTACGTATGTCTTGAGGGTAACATAGTATTCCGTCAGAACAAGCGCGTCGTCGCGTCGCTACCGTCCCTTCCCAAAGCGACCGCTTGTGCTATGCTCAAAGCGGTACAAGGCAAGAGAGGGAGAGCGATGGCGCGTGCAAGGCTAGCGGCAGGGATGGAGGATGACGCCATGGCCATCCTCGAGGCGCGCCACGCCGACCCTTTTGCCTGGCTCGGCCAGCACGCCCTCAACGGCGCCTATGTGCAACGGGTGTTCCTGCCCACGGCCAGCCGAGCCGAGATCGTCTGGGCCCAGGGGAGTCAGACGCTGGAGCAGGTGCACCCGGCCGGACTCTTTCAGGGTCGCAGCAGCGAGCCCCTGCCCACCCCCTACCTCCTGCGCTGGCAGGATCTGCGCGGAGAACACCAGCGCCACGACCCTTACACTTTTTTGCCTTTTCTTTCCGACCTCGACATCCACCTTTTCAATGAAGGGCGGCTCCTTGCCGCTTACGCCCATCTGGGTGCCCACTGTCGGACCCTCGAAGGGGTCGACGGGGTCAGTTTCGCCGTCTGGGCACCCAATGCCGAACGGGTGAGCGTGGTGGGAGATTTCAATGGCTGGGACGGACGCGCCCACCCCATGCGCTCGCGCGGGCAAAGCGGCCTCTGGGAGCTTTTCATCCCAGATCTCAAGGTGGGCGAACTCTACAAATTCGAGCTACGCCACCGGGAAACCGGTCTGGTCTTCACCAAGACCGATCCCTATGCCCAAGAGTTTGAACTACGTCCCAGCAATGCCGCCCGCGTCACCCGCTCCACCTTCCAGTGGCAGGATGAGGCCTGGCTTGCCGCGCGTGCCCAAAGCGACTGGCAGCACGCTCCCATGAGCATCTATGAGGTGCACCTCGGTTCCTGGCAG
This sequence comes from Acidithiobacillus caldus ATCC 51756, assembly GCF_000175575.2. Taxonomy (NCBI): domain Bacteria; kingdom Pseudomonadati; phylum Pseudomonadota; class Acidithiobacillia; order Acidithiobacillales; family Acidithiobacillaceae; genus Acidithiobacillus; species Acidithiobacillus caldus. The sequence goes on along the minus strand of NZ_CP005986.1, from coordinate 375,812 downwards.
CGCGACGAAGAAGGCAATTTCCTGAATTATCGGGTGTTGGCCGAGAGACTCGTGGACTACTGCCAGCGGATGGGCTACACCCACATCGAACTCCTGCCGGTGATGGAGCACCCTCTGGATGAGTCCTGGGGCTATCAGGTGAGCGGCTACTTTGCCCCCACCAGTCGCTTTGGCACGCCCGATGACTTCCGCTACTTCGTCGACCATTGCCATCGCCACGGCCTCGGCGTCCTGTTGGACTGGGTACCCGGTCATTTTCCCAAGGACGACTGGGGGCTGGCCCGCTTCGATGGCAGTGCGCTCTACGAGCACGCCGATCCTCGCGAGGGTGAACAGAAGGACTGGGGAACCTACGTCTTCAATTTTGGCCGGAACGAGGTGCGCAGCTTTCTCCTGAGCAACGCCTGTTTTTGGGCCGACCGTTTTCATGTCGATGGCTTTCGCGTGGACGCCGTCGCCTCCCTACTCTATCGCGATTACTCGCGCAAGGAGGGCGAGTGGATTCCCAACCGCTATGGTGGCCGGGAAAACCTCGAGGCCATCGATTTCCTGCGGGAACTGCACGTCGTTCTCAACGAACGTTTTCCAGGTATTCTCAGCATCGCCGAGGAATCCACTGCCTGGCCCATGGTCTCTCGCCCCACCTATGTCGGCGGGCTCGGCTTCTCCATGAAGTGGAACATGGGCTGGATGCACGACACCCTGGCCTACATGCACGAGGATCCCATCTACCGCCGCTATCACCAGGACAGTCTGACCTTCAGCCAGATCTATGCCTACACCGAAAACTTCGTCCTGCCCCTGTCCCACGACGAGGTCGTTCACGGCAAGGCTTCCCTGCTGGACAAGATGCCCGGAGACACCTGGCAGCGCTTCGCCAATCTGCGTCTTCTGCTCTCCTATCAGTTTGCCCATCCCGGCAAGAAGCTCAACTTCATGGGCAACGATCTCGGCCAGGGCCGCGAGTGGGACAGCAGCCGCAGTCTCGACTGGCAACTCCTGGAGGTGGACTGGCACGCGGGTGTGCATCGCCTTTTTGCCGATCTCAATCGTCTGCACCGGGAAAGGACGGCCCTGCACGATCAGGACTTCGCCCCCGAGGGGTTCCGCTGGATCGATTGCCACGATGCGGAGCAGTCGGTGCTCAGCTTTCTCCGCTGGGATCGCGGTGGGGGTTTTGTTGTCGCGGTTTTCAACTTCACGCCCGTGGTGCGCCGGGACTACCGCATCGGCGTCCCGGCCGGCGGGCGCTATGCCGAGATCTTCAACAGCGACGCCGAGGTCTACGGCGGCAGCAACGTGGGAAACTGGCCGCAAGAGGCCACGGCAACGGCGTGGATGGGCATGGAACACAGCCTGCTACTGACCTTGCCGCCACTGGCGGCCGTTTTCCTCAGCCGGCAGGAGGAATAGCGCCGTGGCGGCCATCTACCTGCTGATAGCCTTCGTCGCGGGCGTGGCCGAGCTTTTCACCGGTACCTTTTATCTGGCGGCCGTCGCCCTAGCCGCACTCATCACCCTGGGTGCCAGCACCTTCGTCCGTCCGGATTTCCTCCATTGGGTTTTCCTCGCGGCCTGCCTGTTCACCATACCGGCGACCATGGCCTTGCGGCATCGTCTGGCGCGCAGGGCCAGCGGCATCGACGATATGGATCTCGGTCAGACCGTCGCCATACTCAGCGGTCCCGACGCACAACAACGGTATCGCGTGCACTACCGCGGTAGCGAATGGTCGGCGGAACTGGAAACGGGTAGCGCCTGCCCCGGCGATCGCGCCGTCATCGTCGCCAAGGAAGGCAACATCCTCAAGCTTGCCGTAGTGTCCCCACCACAGGAGCCTCTATGCCCGCCTCACTGATCGTCATTCTGGTCGTCCTGTTTGCTGCCTTTCTCCTGCTGCGCACCATCATTCAGGTGGTCCCGCAGCAGCGCGCCTGGGTCGTGGAACGCCTCGGCCGCTATCATCGGGTCCTGGGCCCGGGTCTGAATCTGATTTTTCCCTTTATCGACCGCATCGCCTTTCGCTTCGACATGCGCGAAGTCCCCATGGAGGTGCCGCCTCAGGTGTGTATCTCCTTCGACAACACCACCATGACCGTGGATGGTGTGCTCTACATCCAGATCACCGACCCCGTGAAGGCGGCCTACGGCTCCAGCAACCCTTATACGGCGGTGATCCAGCTCGCTCAGACCAGCATGCGCTCGGAGATCGGCAAGCTGCATCTGGATCAGGCCCTCTCCTCACGTCAGCTCCTCAATACGGCCGTCGCCAATGCCGTGGATGAAGCCGCCCTGAACTGGGGCGTCAAGGTACTGCGCTACGAGATCAAGGACATCACCCCGCCAGCGGAGATCATCCGCGCCATGGAATTGCAGATTACCGCCGAGCGGGAAAAACGCGCAGTCATCGCCAAGTCCGAAGGCCAGCGACAGATGCAGATCAACACCTCAGAGGGCCAGCGCCAGCAGGAGATCAACATAGCCGACGGGCGCAAACAGGCGGAAATCCTGCGCGCCGAGGGCGAGGCCAAGGCCATTCAGTTGGTGGCACAGGCCACCGCCGAAGCCATCGGTGTCATCGGTGCTTCGGTGGAAGGACCCGGCGGCATGGAGGCCCTGCAGATGCAGTTGGCCAAGGACTACATCGAAAAATGGGGGAACCTGGCCAAGGCCGGCACCTCCCTGGTCATTCCCTCGGACATGGGTAATGTGGGGGCGCTGGTGGCCACTGCCCTGTCCATCGTCCAGACCAAGGATCGCGCCAACGGCGCCGCACCGAAAGCCTGAGCGGACGCCATCCAAAAAAACCGGGGCCACCGGCATCCGGTGGCCCCGCGCACTCGACTTCAGGCGCCCGCAAGGACGCCCGCGGCCAGGTCCTTCAGATGGCCATGCCCTTCTCTTCCATCATCCGCTCGATACGCGGCCCCAGAATGACCTCCATGGCATAACCCATCTTGGTCCCGGGGACGACGATGGTGTTGGTGCGGGACATGAAACTGCCCGGAATCATCTGCAGGAGATAGGGGAAGTTCTCATCCCGCCGGTTGGCGAAGCGGATGACCACCATGCTCTCATCGGGTGTGGGGATATCCCGGGCAATGAAGGGGTTGGAGGTATCCACCATGGGTACCCGCTGGAAGTTGATGTGTGACCGGCTGAACTGCGGCGTGATGTAGTGGATGTAATCGGGCATCCGCCGCAGAATGGTGTCGACGATGGCCTCGGCGGAATAGCCGCGCTGGGCATTGTCGCGGTGAATCTTCTGGATCCACTCCAGATTGACCACGGGGACGACGCCCACGAGCAGGTCCACATAATTGGCGACGTCGTGCTCCTCGGTTTTCACGCCGCCATGCAGACCCTCGTAAAACAGGAGATCGGTGTTTTCGGGGATGGGCTGCCAGGGGGTGAAGGTACCGGGCGCGCTGCCACGCAGTTCCGCCTCTTCCTCATCGTGCACGTAGTAACGCATGCGACCGGTGCCCGTCTCACCGTACTGCCGAAAGAGATCCTCCAAGGCAGCAAAGTCGTTGCCCTCGGGGCCAAAGTGGCTGATGGTCTTGCCTTCCGCCGCCGCCTTGGCAATGGCTTCCCGCATCTCCGCGCGATTGTAGCGGTGAAAACTGTCCCCTTCGATGACGACGGGGTTGATCTTCAGACGCCGGAAGATATCGTGAAAGGCGTGCTTCACCGTGGTGGTACCTGCCCCCGAAGAGCCGGTGACCGCAACGACAGGATGCTTCTTGGACATCGAGGAACTCCTTTGAGGTTAGAAAAGGTGGGGCCAGGGCGCCACGTCCCGTCTGCCCTTTGCATCGGAGTGTAACATCCGCATGCAGGCCCTCAAAGACCGAGGTTGCGGGCGATGGCGAGGGTGGCTTCGGCCTGATTGAGGGTGTAGAAATGCAGGCCCGGCGCGCCCTGGTCCAGCAGCAGGCGACATTGCCGACTGGCCACCTCGATGGCCAGCTCCGCTTGCGCACCTGGATCGTCGGCAAAGCTTTCCATCCGCCGGCGCAGAAACTGTGGAATCTCGGCACCACACTGCGCCGAAAAATTGGCAATCTGCGCGTAGTTGGTCATGGGCATCACGCCTACGGTGATGGGAACATCGACGCCGCGGCGGGCGAGGTCGTCGCGCAACTGCAGGTAGGCATCGGGATTATAGAAATACTGGGTGATGAGGCCCGACGCACCCGCCTCGACCTTCCGTTGCAGATACTCCAGATCGGCGCGGGCATGGACGGCCCTGGGGTGAAACTCTGGGTAAGCCGCCGCATAGATCTGAAAGCCGCCAAAGGCACGAATGTAAGCGATGAGGTCCAGGGCCTGGTGGAAAAAACCGGGATCTTCCCGATCCGGGGGCAGGTCGCCGCGCAGGGCGACGATACGGCGTATGCCCAGTTCCCGGTAGTGTTCGAGGATGGCGCGGATGCCCGCTTCCGTGGATCCGATGCAGGTGAGGTGGGGTACGGCCTCCAGCTCCGTATCCCGAGCGAGCATGGCCACCGTCGCCAGGGTCCGCTCCTGGGTGGAGCCGGCAGCACCGTAGGTGACGGAGGCGTAATCGGGACGCAGCGCCTGCAGCGCCCCGATGGTCTCGCGCAGCTTCGCCTCACCCGCCGGATTTTTCGGTGGAAAGAACTCCACCGAAAACTCGCAACGGGTAGCCATCAGTAGCGGTACGCGTCGTTCTTGTAGGGGCCGTCCACGGGCACCCCCAAGTAGCGGGCCTGCGCCTCCGTCAAGCGGGTAATGACCCCAGCAAAGCCTTCTACCATGTAGCGCGCCACCTCCTCGTCCAGGCTCTTGGGCAAGACCGTCACGCCGATGGCCTTGGCCTTCTCCTCTTCGGGCAGGTGGGCAAAGCCCGCCGCGTAAAGGTGCATCTGCGCCAGCACCTGATTGGCAAAGGAGCCGTCCATGATGCGGCTGGGGTGACCCGTGGCATTGCCAAGGTTCACCAGGCGCCCCTCGGAGAGCAGGATCAGGTAGTCATCATCGCCGAGATCCACCTTGCCCCCCGCCGGAATCTGGCGGTAGACCTTGTGCACCTGGGGTTTGACCTCTTCCCAGGCCCAGTGCTTGCGCATGAAGGCCGTATCGATCTCGTTGTCGAAATGGCCAATATTGCAGACCACGGCTCCCTTCTTGAGCGCCTTGAGTATTTCCGCATCGCAGACATTGACGTTGCCGGTGGCCGTAACCAGCAGGTCGATCTGCCCTAGGAGGGAACGATCGATGCAGTCCGGTGTACCATCGTTGATACCGCCGACGTAGGGCGAGACGACCTCGTAGCCGTCCATGCAGGCCTGCATGGCGCAGATGGGATCCACCTCCGTCACCCGCACGATCATGCCTTCCTGGCGCAAGGAGGCCGCGGAGCCCTTACCCACGTCACCATAGCCCATGACGAGAGCACGCTTGCCCGAGAGCAGGTGGTCCGTCGCGCGCTTGATGGCATCGTTGAGGGAGTGGCGACAACCGTACTTGTTGTCGTTCTTGCTCTTGGTCACGGAGTCGTTGACATTGATGGCGGGGATGCGCAGCTTGCCTTCCTTGAGCATCTCCCACAGACGGTGGACGCCGGTGGTCGTCTCTTCCGAGACCCCGTGGATGTCGCGCAGGAGATCCGGATACTTGTCGTGGAGCAGGCCAGTGAGGTCACCGCCATCGTCCAGGAGCATGTTGGGCCGCCAGCCCTCGGGACCCCGGATGGTTTGCTCCACGCACCACCAGTATTCTTCCTCGCTCTCGCCCTTCCAGGCAAAGACGGGAATACCAGCGGCAGCAATGGCGGCCGCCGCCTGATCCTGGGTCGAGAAGATATTGCAGGACGACCAACGCACCTCGGCACCCAAGGCCACCAGGGTTTCGATGAGCACCGCCGTCTGGATCGTCATGTGGATGCAGCCGGCGATGCGGGCTCCCTTGAGGGGCTGCTCGGCCCGATATTTGCGGCGAATGGCCATGAGCGCCGGCATTTCCGTCTCGGCGATGGCGATTTCCTGACGGCCCCAATGGGCCAGGGAAATGTCGGCAACCTTGTAATCGTGGTGTGTCTGCAGCACAGCATTCATGGTCGATATCCTCTGGTCATGAAAGCGAGCGCCGTTGGAAGGAAAGACCGGATCGAGCCTGACTTCATCGGGCACCTTCGCGCAGGGGGAAGGTGGACGAAGCTGCAGCGCCCCTCGACCACGGTGGCGGGTGGGCCGTGGCCCACCCCACCTTTTTACCTCAGGCCGGCGGCCTCCCGCAAGCTGGCCGCCCGGTCCGTACGCTCCCAGGTAAACTCCGGTTCCTCACGACCGAAGTGGCCATAGGCTGCGGTCTTGCTATAAATGGGACGGAGCAGGTTGAGCATCTGGATGATGCCCTTGGGCCGCAGGTCAAAGTGTTCCCGCACGAGCTTGGCGATCTGGTCATCGTCGATGACGCCGGTGCCAAAGGTATCCACCATCAGACTCACGGGCTGGGAGATGCCGATGGCGTAGGCAATCTGCACCTCGCAACGTTTGGCAAGGCCGGCAGCGACGATGTTCTTGGCGACATAGCGGCCGGCGTAGGAGGAAGAGCGATCCACCTTGGAGGGGTCCTTGCCAGAGAAGGCGCCACCGCCGTGACTGCCCTGGCCGCCGTAGGTATCGACGATGATCTTGCGACCCGTCAGCCCACAGTCCCCCACCGGCCCGCCGATGACGAAGCGGCCTGTGGGATTGATGAAGTATTTGGTGTCCTTGTGCAACATCTCCGGGGGCAGGACCGGTTTGATGATCTCTTCCCGCACGGCATCCACCAGGTCGCCGTGGCTGATCTCCGGACTATGCTGGGTGGAGAGCACGACGGCGTCGATGGCCACCGGGCGCGAGCCCTCGTAGCGCACCGTCACCTGGCTCTTGGCGTCGGGGCGCAACCAGGGCAGACGCCCATCCTTGCGCACCAGAGCCTGCCGTTCCGTGAGGCGATGGGCAAAGTAAATGGGCGTGGGCATGAGCACATCCGTTTCGTCGCAGGCGTAGCCGAACATCAGACCCTGATCGCCAGCACCCTGGTCGAGATCGAGACCACGGCCCTCGTCCACACCCTGGGCGATATCCGGGGACTGTTTGCCCAGGGTCTGCACCACGGCGCAGGAGGCCCAGTCGAAACCCATCTCGGAGGAGTCGTAACCGATGCGGCGCACCGTCTGGCGGGCGACATCGGCATAGTCCAGCTGCGCCGTCGTGGTTATTTCACCGGCAAGGACGATGAGGCCGGTGGTGATGAGGGTCTCTGCCGCCACCCGTCCATAGGGATCCTGGGCCAGGATGGCATCGAGAATGGCGTCGGATATCTGGTCCGCGACCTTGTCGGGATGACCCTCGGAGACGGATTCGGAGGTGAAGAGATAATTCTTGGGCATGCAGAAATCCTCGCGCAATGGCCTTTCACAGGACGGGTGAGCGGCTGCGACTATAGCAGAGGACGGCTGCGCAACGAAGTGAAAGGCGCTCAGACAGGCGACAAATGGCCTTCATGGGGGACTGGGCAGGGGCCCCACGACCTCAGGGCTTGGCGGGCCCGATGATGGGGAACGCGCGATGACGGCCGGAACCGCCCCAGAAGTACGAAATGCCGCCGGTGACCTGTACATCGTTCAGCAGACCATTGTGGGGCACGGGGTTGTCGAAGAGCATCTGATCCTGCACATCCAGACGCAGACCGAAGTGATCCCCCAGCAGATGCTGATAACCCACCCCAAAGATGGCGACGGGATTGGTCACCCGCCCGGCCGCGGTACCAAAGACATTGCTGGATGCACCGAGGCCCAGGGAGAGGTAGGGCGTGTTGGGTCCGTTGAAGGCGTAGAGATTGCCGATGACGGCACCACTGTACTGCTTGGCACTTTGGCCGACGGGCTTTTGCAACTGGGCAAAGGCTGCGGCAACCTGAGCCTCGATACCGAGGTGGGCATCCACCCTCTGACCGACGCGCAGACCCAGTACGGGGGCGTGGTCGTTGCCACCCAGACCGCTGCCGGAGTCGAGCCAGGTGTTACCGCCGAAAAGGTCGACGTACGCCCGATCGGCGGCGCTGGCAAACACCGGCACCGCCAGGAAACACAGGGCCGCAAGCCCAAGGCGCAAGGACATCCGCACGACCGCCACTCCCGAAACCGCCACGTCGATGGAAAACTGGTATCATTGTAATGCGTCTTAGATAAAAATACCACAGCCTTACGTTCTTTTTGACAGAAATCCAACAAGGAGACTCCATGCCCACGATCGTCTGCGGTTCCCTGGCCTACGACACCATCATGGTCTTTCAGGACCGCTTCAAGGCGCACATCCTGCCGGATCAGGTGCACATGCTCAACGTATCCTTCACGGTACCCGAGATGCGCAAGGATTTTGGTGGATGTGCCGGCAACATTGCCTACAACCTCAAGCTCCTGGGTGGGGAACCCCTCATCGTCGGTACCGCCGGGCAGGATTTCGGACCCTACGCCGAACACCTACACGCCTTGGGCATCGAGACCAGCCACATCCGCATCCTGCCCGAGCAGTACACGGCCCAGGCCTTCATCACCACGGACCTCGACGACAACCAGATCACCGCCTTCCACCCCGGTGCCATGTTCTCGTCCCAGGAGAACCGCCTGTCGGGACGGGTACCCGCTGGAACCCGCTGGGGTATCGTCGCGCCCGATGGCCTGGCGGCCATGGTCCAGCACCTCCAGGACCTGGTGGAGGCTGGCGTGCAGACGATCTTCGATCCCGGTCAGGGGCTGCCCCTCTTCGACAGCGACACCCTGCGCACGCTCGTGGAAAAGGCCGACTACCTCACCGTCAACAGCTACGAGTGCCAGTTGATCCTGCAGCGTACCGGGTGGGATCTGGACACCCTGCGCGGCAAGCTCAAGGCCCTGGTGGTGACCGCCGGCGAGGAAGGCTCCACCATCCACACCCAAGGCGAGCACATTGCCATCCCCGCCGCCAAGGCACGCCAGGTCGTCGATCCCACGGGCTGCGGCGACGCCTACCGGGCTGGCCTGCTCTACGGTCTGGAGCATGGTTGGGACTGGCCCACCTGTGGTCGGGTGGCCTCACTCATGGGTGCCTACAAGATCGAGAGCGCGGGGACCCAGAATCACCACTTCGACCTGCGCGACTTCCGCGCGCGCTATCGCGACAGCTTCGGCAGCGATCTACCCGGCTGAAGGTGCAGCGGGCGGGCCGGCATGGGTGGGCAGATCCTCTGCCTCCCAGACGTGATACCCGCCGCTGAGGTTATAGACTTCCACGAAACCCATGTCCTTGAGGGTGCGGGCCGCGAGCAGGGAGCGCGTGCCACTGTCGCAGTAGAGCAGGACGCGGCGATTGTGGGCGCGGGCAAGTTCCGGGTGGCAGCGCAGGTAGTTGGGGTCGGCCAAGGCCTCCAGATGGTCGCGTGGCGCGTGAACGGCACCGGGCAGGCGTCCGGCCTCATAGTCCTCACGCTGCCGGACATCGACGACGAGGACGTCATCACCCATCTCGAACCAACCCTGTACCGTCTCGCAATCCACCTCGGGCACTTCGGCCCGGGCGGCGTGGATGAAATCGGCCAGGCTTTTTTTGCTGGTCATGCTGTACCTCCTGGGCTATGCGTGGATGGTCCCTGGGCCTCGTCAACGACGCCAGTAGGCGGCCAGCAGCAAGGCCTCGGGCACCAAGGTCTTGATGGCGGCTGGAATCTCCAAGGTCAAACCCGGCCGCGGCTTGATGCTGACCCAAAGTAGATTGGTGCGAAAATTGAAGTCGGCAAAGACGACCCAGGCGCCGTAGTGCTGAAGGACGGCGTTGACGATACGCAGGGTATTGCGTTGCTGGGAGCCCGATCTGTCGCGCAGTCCGGGGATGATCATGCGAAAATCCGCAAGACACCGGCCCTCTTCGTCGCGACTGGGTACCCGTCGCCACAGGGGTTCCTCGGGCAGCAGGGCAGGGCCATCGGAACGCTGCAGGCCGCGGTAACCGTGGCGCTGGGCGATGGACTTGGCTGGGGTTTTCATGGCCGAAACCTCCATGGGCAACCCACCCAGTCTGCCGGCCCCGCGTGCCGTGCGCAAGTTTCAGCCGGCGCGGGCCGCGTCGGCGCTGATGATGCGGCGGGCCTCGGCGGCATCGGCCCAATCCTTGAGCTTCACCCACTTGCCGGGCTCGAGATCCTTGTAGTGTTCAAAGAAATGCCGGACCCGATCGCGCAGGTCCGTGGGCAGATCGTGGACGTCCCGTATCGCCTCATAACCAGCGGCGAGCTTGCCGTGGGGCACCGCGACGATCTTGGCATCCACTCCGCTCTCGTCTTCCATCAACAACACCGCCACCGGCCGGGCGCGCAGGACCACGCCCGGAGCCACGGCCTGGGGCGCCAGAACCAGCACGTCCGTGGGATCGCCATCATCGGAGAGGGTATTGGGGATGAAGCCGTAATTGAGGGGATAGTGCATGGACGTGAAGAGGAAGCGATCCACGAAGACGGCTCCCGAGGCCTTGTCCACCTCGTATTTGATGCTGGAGCCCTGGGGAATCTCGATGACGACGTGAATGTCGTCGGGCAGGGCGCGGCCGGCGGGGATGTGTTTGAGGTCCATTAGCTATCACTCCTTTCGTTGCGAGATCAGAAGATATGGCGGTATTCGCGAAAAGGTTACGGCACCGCCGTGGAAGGCTGGCGCGCGGCAAAGGCGCGCCGTACCCGCTCCAGGTCATCGGCGGTATCGACGCCGGTCACGGGCGCCTGCTGCGCTCGGTGCACGAAGATGCTGTACCCGCGTTCGAGAATGCGTAATTGCTCCAGGGCTTCCATGTCCTCCAGCGCGGAGGCGGGCCAGGAGGCGTAGTCCTGCAGAAAGGCCTGGCGATAGGCATAGAGACCCAGATGGCGCCAGTGGCTCCCTGGCGCCGGCAGGGTTGTGGAGGTCGGGGGGAAGTCGTCCCGCCGCCAGGGAATGGGCGCCCGCGAAAAGTACAGGGCACGACCATCACCCGCCAGGGCCACCTTGACGGCGTGCGGATCCAGGAGTTCCTCCGTTTTTTGGATGGGCACCGCCACCGTCGCCACGGGTGCGGGAACGGCTGCCAGCAGCTTTGCCACGGCACGGATGAGTGCCGGATCCATACCAGGCTCATCCCCCTGCAGATTGACGACGATCTCTTCGTCCCCAAGGCCCAGAAGGCGTGCCGCCTCCGCCAGTCGCTCACTACCGCAGCGGTGCGTCGTCGCGGTCAGCAAGGCCTCACCACCGAAGCGGTGAATCCGCTCGACGATCTGCGGGTCATCGGCGGCAACCACCACCCGTTCGGCACCACTTTCCAGGGCACGGCGGCGTACCTGCTCGACCATGGGCAGGCCAGCGACGTCCAGCAGGACCTTGCCGGGCAGGCGGGTGGAGGCCAGCCGCGCCGGGATGAGGACGGTGAAGTTCATGGTGGCGGCGATCCGCTAAAGGGCTGGGCTTCGTCCAGGAGCAGGACGGGAATATCGTCGAGAATGGGAAACAGGAGCTGGCAACGCTCACAGCAGAGAGCCTCCCGCTGGCGACAGGGCCGGAGCGTACCCTTGCACTGGGGACAGGCCAACAGGTCCAGCAAACGGCGATCGATGCTCATGGGACTCTCCCGGAAATTAGGACCGCTTCATTATGGCCGAATGCAACCAATCCCAGAAGGCCGATTCGGGCTCAGCCTCGGTGAGCAACACCCAATCGTCCGGCCCGGCGAAGCTTGCGCATTTTACGGCATCCTTGGCCGTCATGACGAGGGGACGGGGGATAGCCTGCAGGTCCTCGGGGCGGAAGGCGTGGTGATCGGCAAAGGCATAGAGACGCGTCTCGACACCCAGCGTCTTCAGGGTTTGCAAAAATCGCTCCGGTCGGGCGATGCCGGTGACGGCACTGAAGCGCCGACCGCGCCACTGCCGGGGGTCGATGCGCTGCCCGGCATCTCCCAGGCGCTGCGCGCCCACCACCTGCAAGCGGTAGCGAAACTGGGGGAGGGTCGGCGGCAGAGGCAGACTGCCCACAGCCTCATCCAGCAGCACGGCGTCGGCCTGCTCCCAAGCAGAGCGTGGCTCGCGCAGCGGCCCGGCGGGCAGACAGCGACCGTTGCCCAGGGGCCGTGCGCCAGAAAACACCAAAAGACGCAGATCCGCACGCAAGGCCAGGTGCTGAAAGCCATCGTCCAGAAGCGCCCAGCGAAAACCTGCAGCAGCGGCGGCAGCGATACCGGCATGTCGCCGCGGGCTGAGATATACGGGCAGGGTCTGGGCCAGCAGGAGTGGCTCATCGCCCGCCCGTACCGAGGTGTCGTCCGGATTCACGCGATAGGGCAACTCCGGTGGATGAGCACCGTGCCCTCGGCTCACCACGGCCACGGCCACGCCCCAGTCCTGCATGCGGCGACCGATGGCCAGGGTCAAGGGCGTCTTGCCATTACCGCCCACCGTCAGATTGCCGACCACGAGACTGGGTAGCGCCCCCCCCCGGCCGCGCACGTGGCGCCGGCGCCAGCCCGCCAGGGCACAGGTCAGGGCCCCCAGCGGCCGCAAGGCGTTAACCAACGGCCCGCCGCCATACCACTCTTGTTCGAGGCGCTGACGCAGACCCACGGCCTACCAGTCGAAGACCCGTTGCAGCAGTTCCGGCAGGCGCGCACCGGCCTCACGCCGTACCTGCCAGAACAGTCGCCGCAGGGCGTCGCCGCGCTCACGCGCTCCATGGGCGTCGCGCCACATGTCCCACCAGTACGACAGCACTTCGGCATGCCCGGAGGGGCGGACCAGAACCGGGGCGAGATCCACCGTCGTCGGCAGCTCCAGTTCCACCCTTGGCGCCATGGAACAGGGCCGCCCCCCGGCAAAGAGCTGCCAGGTCAGCGCCGGGCTGAGCGCCTCGGCGTGAATGGCGGTGGCGGCAGCCGCCAAAGCTGGGCGCCAGCGGGGAGAATCCACCCAAACCACGCTGCCGGGCGTGAGGGGGCTGCGATCCCAGCGGGATAAGGCGGGCAAAGTGTCCAGACCCACGCGGGACTCGAGAAAAAGCAGGGCTTCGTCGTGATGGGGCCAGGCCTGCCAGGCGCTGATCCAGGCCGGCAGATCCCGAGGATCGAGCCCCGTCACCCAGAACAGCGCTTCGCTGCGGGAACCCAGGGCGAGACTGCGAAAATTGGGCTCGACCTGGGCGATGGTGATGAGGCTTGCGAAATCCACCGGCGCTTGCAGCACCGTAGCGCGTAGACCCTGCGTCTGCCAGCGTTGCCACTGGCCCAGACTGCGGGGATAAATGGCCTCCCAGGGAGCGCTTCCCGCCGGGGCAGCCCGGGGGGCCTGCGGCTCGCTTGCCACGGCCAGGGCCGACACCCCGGCACGTTCCAGTTGCTGCTGCCAGCCCGGTCGCACCGTGCCACCCACGGTCATGGCCCGCAGGGGGCGCAGGCGTTCCAGACTGCGGCGCAGTGCCGTGGGATGATCGCAGGGCCCAAAACCGAGACCCAGTCGGGGAATACCGTTGGCCATCTGCGCGAGATCTTCCGGCTCTTCCTCGAAGGTCAGGGCCACGCGCAGATCCCGACGTTTGTCGGTGATGGCCCGCGCCAGCTCCAGGGCCAGCTGCAACTCCTCGGCATCGGCGTAGGTCTGCAGCCACAGCAGCGGGCCCCGCTCTCCCGGTGCGCGCAGAAATCCCCAGCGGCCATTGGCCTGCGCCCGGCGTCCGGCGCGTGCGTCCTGCCAGGAGCTCCAGCGCGCGCGCCAGAAATTGCCTCCGTAATAACTCATGGTCACTCCCCGGGCTCGATCCGCTTCCGGCTTCCGCCCCTTTCCCGGCAGGGTCGGCGTCCGACTAGTGCATCGGCGCGCTGACGCATGCGGCGTAGGGTATCCTCCAACTGGCGCGTCAACTCGTCCGCGGCGGCGGGCGACTGATTCCTGCCTACCCAGACCGGCTCTCCCCAGAGCGCCAGGGCGCGACTGCCGGGACGCGGCAAGAGAAAACGATCCCAACTGCCGAACTCCCAGGCCCAACGCGCCGAAAAGGTCACCGGCACCAGGGGCAGGCCCGACAGACGCGCCAGGTCCACTACCCCAGCCTGCAGCACTTCCCGCGGCCCGCGGGGACCATCGGGCGTGATGGCAAGATCGTACCCCTCCCGCGCCGCGCGCAGCATACCCTTGGCACCGCGCACCGCGCCCCGGCGGGTAGAACCGCGTACCGCGCCAAAGCCCCAGTGGGCCATGGCGCGGGCAATCAACTCGCCGTCCCGATGATCGCTGATGAGAATCTTCACCCGCCGGCCACCGACTTCCCGATACAGGCGTGGCAGCATGGCGAGGCGTCCGTGCCAAAACACGAGGATAAAAGGCTGACCACGGGCGACCAATGCTCGCACCCCCTCAGCACCCTCTTCCCGCCAGCGCAGACTACGACCGATGCTACCGAGAATCAGGGCAGCCAGCCAGGCGGCAAGGTCCAGGGACCGACCGGACAGACGCATCAGGCAAACGCTGCGGACATGGGCAAAGGTGGAACGGCAGCGGCGCGCTCGGCTTGCGGCATCAGTGGCTACTGGTCAGCGTGGCAAAGCTGATACGCGTCAGTCCGGCTTCCTGGGCGGCATCCAGCACGTCCACGACGTACTGCTGGGTGGCGTTGCGATCGGCGCGCAGCACGATCACCCGCTCGGGATCCTTGGCCGCCAGAGCCTTGAGGCGAGCGGCAAGCTGCGTCATGGAGAGCGTTTGGTGATCGATGCTCACGGCGCCACTGGCGGCCAGGTCGATGACGATGGGAGACTTGGGCTCGCCGGCGGCAGCCTGCTGTGCCTTGGGCAGTTGCATGGACAGGTGCGACTGGTGCACGAAGCTCGTGGTCACCATGAAAAACAGGAGCAAAACGAGGACGATGTCCACCATGGAGATGACATTGATCTCCGGTTCTTCGAGACTCGGTCGGCGAAAATTCACGCCTTGCCTCCACCCAAGAGGTTGATGAGCTTCAGCGCCTCCTTTTCCGTCGCCAGCACCAAGGTCTCCACCCGCCCGCGAAAATACCGATAGAAGAGCAGACTGGGGATGGCAACGCTCAGGCCGCCCGCGGTGGTGATGAGGGCCTCGGCGATGCCACCGGCCAGGGCCTTGGGATCACCCATGCCCACCATACCGATGGCCGCAAAGGCATGCATGATGCCGATCACCGTACCCAGGAGCCCGAGCAGGGGCGCCACCCCGGCGATACTGCCGAGAAAATTCAGGTAGCGATCCAGGTGCGCCACCTCCTGCCGTCCCGCTTCCTCCACCATCTCCTTGATGACGTCGCGCGGTTGGCCCGCCTGTTGCAGGGCGGTGAGGAGGATACGGGCCAGGGGCGTGTCGTTCTCGTACAGGATTTTCACCGCCTGCTGCACCTTGCCTGCCTCCACCAGTTCACCGACACGCTCCACCAGGCCGCGCGGCGCAATGCGGGCCCGCCGCAGCACCCAGAGGCGATTACCCGCTATGGCCAGGGCGATGACCGCGGCCAAGAGGAGAATGGGCAGGACAAAGCCCCCAAGGCGAAACAATTCCCACAAGTCGTGCACGCAAGCTCCCACGAGTCGTTTTGGACAGCGTGAAATATAGCAACATTGCCCGCGCGTCGCGAGGCGAGTCCGCACTTTTTTGTTTACGGAATTTGCCAATAGGCACGCGGCTTGCTGCTCGCGAGGGCCAGACGCCCATGGCCGTAACTCCAGAGCGTGCTCCCACCCTCGCCAAGATAATGGATGCTACTGCGCGGGGCCGCTCCCTCGATCCCTTGGCGCTGCCAGGCGCTCAGGGTAGCCGGCGCCAGAATCACGCGCAGACCCCGCAGGTTCTTGCGATGCAGGAGACGCTCGCTGGCGGCCTCGTCCATGTCACCCAGGATGAGCACCTGTGCCGGTCGCGGTAAGGCGAGGATACAGGGCTGGATCGGCGCCGCTTGCCAGAAGCGCAGGTCCGGCGGCGCCCGATCCGGGAGACAATGGTCGACAACCGCATCCGCCAGCGAAGCATCCCGCGTCCCCGGTGGCAGAAAGATCCGTGCCGCCGGCGGCTTCTTGCTGGGGCTGGACAGATCGCCGCGCACCCACAGACCAAGACGCGCGATGCCCGCACGCTGGAGGCGGGCGTCGATGCCGGCAGCCGCCGCCCGCTGGCTCTCCTTGTCCCAGAGATTGGCCGTGTACAGACCGCTTTGGCGACCCTGTTGCCAGAAAATGGCCATGCCGCTGCCCGCCGGGATTTCCTCGAGTTGCAGATCCTCTGCCGCGGGGCTCGGAACCAGGAGGGGGATGAAGCCCAAAAGCCCGACCCAGCGGTGCGGCCAGCGCGGTGGCAGCAAAAAGGTGGCAAAGGCGAGGGTTGCGGCCGCTATGGCCCAGTAACGCCCCTGCCCCGTGGACACCCGCGCCCAGGGAATCTGCAACAGGGCATGCAGCAGCGCCGACACCCCTTCCATCTCCACCGCCACCAGGCGAAAGATCACCCGATATAGCCACTCCCAGTCGAACAGGGCAAACAGTGCGCCGAGCAGGGTCAGAGGCACGGCCACCACTTCCACCAGAGGAATCACGAGGATGTTGGCCAGGGGTGAGATGAGCGACACCATGCCGAACAGGGCGGCGATGAGGGGTAGCAGGACGACGGAAATGGTCCATTGACTCTGCAGCTGCCGCCGCCAGTTGCCCTCTTCGAAGCCGATGAGCAACAGGACACTCACGGCGAGGATGGACAGCCAGAAACCCAGATCGACCACGTTGCCCGGGTTGGCCAGCACCATGGCGGCGATGGCGGCGGCGAGCCCGGCCCAGGCGCTGTGCCGCCTGCCCAGCAGGGCCGCTGTGGCCGCCGCCGTGATCATCCAGGCCGCCCGCTCCCCCGGTGTCTGCATGCCGGCTATGAAGGCGTAGACCCAGGCCATGGGGATGCCCGCAAGGATGGCCACCTGCTGCGCCGGCCAACGGGCGCACCACGGGGTGCGTCGCCACAGAAAGCGCCAGAGCAGGACCCACATGCCCGTCACCACCGCGACGTGGGATCCGGATATCACCAACAGATGGGCGGTCCCGGTATCGCGGTACCATTGCCAGACCTCGGCGGGGATCTGGTTCCCGAGACCGATGCTGAGCGCCTGAACGTAACCGGCACGGCTGCGGCTGAGGGCGGCATTGCTGCGCTCGAGGATGGTCTGCCGCAGCCGGGCGAGGAGATCCAGGGGCGACCCGGAGGACGGTGGGGAAAGCTCGGCGTGGAGGATCTTGCCGGTGCCCTGCACACCATCCCAGAAGCGCTGTCGGGCAAGATCCAGATACGGGCTCTGGCGCAGGCTCGCGAGGGATTCCGTGCGCACCAAAAGGCGCCAGGCCTGAGCCGGAACGGGCGGCTCCGGCAAGGCGCCGTGCAGCTCCAGGAGCGCCGGGGGATGGGCCAGTGGCCGACCGTCGAGGCGAATTTCCGAAGGGGCCAGACGAAAACGATACTCGCGCTGCTGCAGCTGCGGAAAACCGTCGATCCGGCCGCGGATTTCCAGCTCCTTCCCCGCCGGCAGCACCTGCTCCAGTCGCTCCAGGGCCTGGACGCCGCTCCACAGAAAGGCCGCCGCCGCGATGCTGAGGAGAAGCGCCGGACGCCAGCGCCAGGCAAGAACCAGGCCGATCCCGAAAAGCAGGAATGCCGGTACCAGCGGTGGCAGGCTGCGCCACAGCTGAAAGGCCGCGACACCGGTGAGGATGGCGAGGCTCACCGCCAACATGCCCGGCCAGGTTTTGGCCCAGGGCCATCCAGCGCGTACACTAGGCCCTCTCTGCGACGACTGGATCACACTTGCGCCTGCCTGCATTTCTTCGCCTGCCTCGCCGTGAGGAAATCCTGCGACGGCGCCCACTGGGGCGCTTCACCCATTATCTGGCGCGCAGTGCCTACTGGCAGCTCCATCGCCGCAACGTCGCCCGGGGGGCCGCCATCGGTACCTTCATCGGTGCCCTACCCTACTTCGGCCACGTTGCTACCATACTGGTCCTGTGTCTGTGGCGGCGCGCCTATATTCCCATCGCCGTGCTCATGCCCTTCGTGGTGACCGGCCCCTTCACCATCGTGCCTTTCTTCTATGCGGCCTATCAGGTGGGTTACGCTCTGCTGCGGCGGATGGACATGGCCCCCGCCTTAACCATCCATTATGCGGATATCCAGCGCCTCGTCCATGGTCACGTGCATCTGGCGACCATGGGCAACCGCCTATGGCACGCCTATCTCATCACCTGGGTTGGCAGTGTGATCCTGGGGACCCTGCTGTCCCTCACGGTCTATTGGGGGGTGCGCATCGGCTGGCGTTTCTGGGTTACCGTGCGGGTCGTGCGGCGACGGCGACGCCGTCAGCCCACCCCCTGATTCCCGGCCTCTGGGGCTTCCGGCGCACGCGCTGCTGGTGCGTCGCCGTCGCCGGCGCCACCCTCCAGACGACCATCGCGCAGGTGCAGCACCCGTTCCATACGGGCCGCAAGGGCTGGTTCGTGGGTGACGACGACCAAGGCCGTACCCAGCTCGGCATTGAGTTCGAGCATCAGGCGGTGGACGCGTTCTGCCGAGGCACTGTCGAGATTGCCCGTGGGCTCATCGGCCAGGAGCAGCGCCGGGCGGTTGACCAGGGCCCGAGCCAGGGCCACGCGCTGGCGCTCGCCGCCCGAGAGCATGCCGGGTTTGTGCTGCAGGCGCTCGGCCAGCCCCACCCGCTCCAGCAGCTCCCGCGCCCAGGGCTCGACTCGGCGCCGCCGTTCCCGCCGTACCAGCAGCGGCATCAGGACATTTTCGAGGGCGGTGAACTCGGGCAGCAGACGATGCAACTGGTAGACAAAGCCGATGTACCGATTGCGCAGGGCAGAGCGCTTGGCCTCGGAGAGCGCGTAGACGTCCTCGCCCAGGATGCGCACCCGCCCCGCCGTCGGTCGTTCGAGGCTGCCCATGACGTGCATGAGCGTGCTCTTGCCCTGACCCGAGGCGCCGACAATGGCCAGCCGCTCTCCCGCCGTCACCCGCAGCTCGATGTCGCGCAGCACCTCCAGACGCGACCGTCCCAGGGTGTAGCCGTGCCGCAGATGCTCCACCGCCAGTACCGGCGCCTCACTCATAGCGCAGTGCCTCCGCCGGATCTACCCGCGCCGCGCGCCAGGAGGGGTACAGGGTCGCCAGCCAGCTCATGAGCAGGGCTGCCAGGGCGACGTGGATGACGTCGCGCGCCTCCAGACGGGAGGGCAGCTGGCTGATGGAGTAGACCTCCGGCGAGAGGAACTGGACGTGAAAGAAATGTTCGATGGCCGGCACCAGCGTGGGGATATTGAGGGCCAGCAGGACCCCGCCGGCAACGCCCAGGGCCGTCCCAAACAGGCCGATCACGGCCCCCTGGATCATGAAGATGAACTGAATGCTGCGCGGCCGCACCCCCAGGGTGCGCAAAATGGCGATGTCCGCCTCCTTGTCCGTCACCACCATGACCAGGGTGGCCACGATATTGAAGGCCGCTACGGCAATGATGAGGGAGAGGATCACGAACATCACGATCTTCTCCATACCCAGGGCCTTGAAAAAGTTCTCATGGGTCTGGGTCCAGTCCTGCACGTAAAAAGCGGGCCCGAGGCGGGTCTGCAGATCCTTGGCAAAGGCAGGGGCAGCAAAGGGATCCTTGATCTGCATGCGCAGTCCGGTAACGCCCTGATCTAAGCCGTAGAGGCGCTGGGCATCCTTGAGGGAAATGTAGGCCATGCCGCTGTCGTAGGCATAGATGCCCACGGAGAAAAGCCCCACCACCGTGAACTGACGCAGTCGCGGCGTTACCCCCAGAGGCGTCACCCCACCCTGGGGCGAGATCAGGGTCACCTTGCCACCGACTCCTACGCCCAGCTGTCGCGCCAGGGCGCGCCCGAGAACGATCCCCCAGTCCCGGGTGTGCAGGGCATCGAGACTCCCGGCTTTCATGTCGGCACCCAGACGGTTCACCCGCCCCTCCAGCTCCGGATCGATGCCCTCCACCACCGCGCCACTGACGAGACCGTCGTGGGAGAGCATGGCCTGGGCCTGCACGTAGGGCGCCACCCCCGTGACACCGGGCAGGCGCTGCAGGCGTCGGACCGCCACGGGCCAGTCCAGAACGGGCACACCATTGCCCTGGATGATGATATCGGAGGTCACCGCCAGGATACGCGAGCGCAGGGTGTGATCGAAACCATTCATGACCGCCATGACGGCTATGAGGGCGGCAACGCCTATGACCATGCCCAGGATGGCCGTCCCGGTGATGAAGGAAATGAAGTGATTGCGCCGCTTGGCGCGGGTGTAGCGCAGTCCGATCCAGAGTTCGTAGGGCGTCACGTCTGCTCCGGCCGCAGATGCGGAAAGAGGATGACCTCCCGGATACTGGGTTGATCCGCCAGGAGCATGACCAGACGGTCCACACCCAGGCCAACTCCCGCCGTGGGCGGCATGCCGTACTCCAGGGCGCGGATGTAGTCGGCGTCGAAGAACATGGCCTCTTCGTCTCCCGCCTCCTTGGCCGCCACCTGGGCACGGAAACGGGCCGCCTGATCGTCGGGATCGTTGAGCTCCGAGAACCCATTGGCCAGTTCCCGCCCGGCAATGAAGAGCTCGAAACGGTCCGTCAGTTCGGGATCCGCACTGCAGCGCCGGGCCAAGGGGCTTACTTCCAGAGGGTATTCGGTGATGAAAGTGGGTTGCTCGAGGCGAGGTTCCACGGTTTTTTCAAAGAGTTCCACAAGGCGCTTGCCCCAGCCCCAGTCCGCGGGACAGGGGTGGCCCAGTTCACGCAGCTTGTCGCCGAGGATACCCGCATCGCGCAGGTTTTTGTGCGCCAGATCCGGATGGTAACGTCGCACCGCTTCGGCCACGCCAAGGCGCGCGAAGGGCTCACCGAGATGGATGGCAAGCCCCTGATAGTGGATATCGGTACTGCCCAGAGCCGCCTGGGCAGCGGCGCGGATGAGGGTCTCGCAACGGTCCATGGCCATGGTGTAGTCGGCATAGGCCTCGTACCACTCGAGCATGGTGAATTCGGGGTTGTGCCGGGTGGACACGCCCTCGTTACGAAAGTTGCGGTTGATCTCGAAAACCCGCTCGAAACCGCCCACCACCAGGCGCTTGAGATAAAGCTCCGGGGCGATGCGCAGGTACAAGGTCATGTCCAGGGCGTGGTGGTGGGTAATGAAAGGACGCGCCGTCGCACCACCGGGGATGGGCTGCATCATGGGCGTCTCCACCTCGATGAAGCCGTCGTTGCTGAGTACGGCGCGCAGCGCCGCCACGGTCTGGCTGCGAATCCGGAAGGTCCGCCGCGTCGACTCGGTGACGATGAGGTCCACATAGCGCTGGCGAAAGCGGGTCTCCGGATCGCTGAGGCCATGCCATTTTTCGGGCAGGGGCCGCAGAGCCTTGGCCAGCAAGGTAAAGGATGCCACCCGCAGGGAGAGCTCGCCCGTCTTGGTTCGAAAGAGCTGCCCGCCGACACCGATGACGTCGCCCAGATCCAGCTCCTTGAACTGGGCGTAGGCGTCTTCGCCCAATTCGTCGCGGCTGAAGAAAAGCTGCAAGCGGCCGCTCCCATCCTGTAGGTCGGCAAAACTCGCCTTGCCCATGATGCGCCGGCTCATGAGGCGTCCGCCCAGGTGCGCCTGTACCGCCTGGGCATCGAGTTCCGCGGCATCGCTCTGGTCGTAGCGCCGGTGCAACTCCGCCGCTTCGGCATCGCGCCGGAACCCGTTGGGATAGGCCGCACCCTGCTCGCGCCAACGCTCGAGCTTGTGGCGCCGCACCTGCATCTGGTCGTTGAGTTCCTGGTCCACTACCTGTCCTTGCCTTATCGAGACCCAAAGGCCATTGTCGCACGCCACCGCGGCCGTCGGTAGCCGCGGCCGCCCGGGTCCAGTGCCCGTTGCATCAGAGGCCAGCCTTCAGGGCGGCCTCCACGAAGCCATCGAGGTCGCCGTCCAGCACCCGCTGCGTATCGCCCACTTCCACCCCAGTGCGCAGATCCTTGATGCGCGACTGGTCGAGGACATAGGAGCGAATCTGATGTCCCCAGCCGATGTCGCTCTTGGTATCTTCCAGGGCTTGTTTTTCGGCATTGCGCTTTTGCATCTCCAGCTCATAAAGCTTGGAACGCAGCATGCGCATGGCCTCCGCCCGGTTCTTGTGTTGCGAGCGGTCGGTCTGACAGGCCACCACGATACCCGTGGGGATGTGCGTCAGGCGCACGGCCGAATCGGTCTTGTTGACGTGCTGGCCGCCGGCACCACTGGCGCGGTAGGTATCCACCTTGAGATCCGCCGGGTTGATCTCGATCTCGAAACTGTCGTCGATCTCCGGGTAGACGAACACACTGGCGAAGCTCGTGTGGCGGCGGTTGCCGGAATCGAAGGGAGATTTGCGCACCAGGCGGTGCACACCCGTTTCCGTACGCAGCCAGCCGAAGGCATGATCGCCGCGCACGTGCAGACTGGCGGACTTGATGCCCGCCACCTCACCCTCCGAGACCTCCACGAGCTCCGTGCTGAAACCGCGCGCCTCGCACCAGTGCAGGTACATGCGCAGGAGCATGTTGGCCCAGTCCTGGGCCTCCGTTCCGCCCGCCCCCGCCTGGATATCCACAAAGGCGTCGGCGCCGTCCTGCGGACCGGAAAACATGCGCTGAAACTCCAGCTTTTCCACGGTCGCCCGGGCAGCCTCGAGATCCCCGGCAACGGCTTCCAGCAGCGCCTCATCCTGCTCCGCCACCGCCAGTTCCACCATCTCGGCGCTATCCCGCAGTTTCTGATCGAGTTCCTGCAACGGCCGGACAACGGCCTCCAGCTGGGTGCGCTCTCGCTCCAAGGCCTGGGCGCGTTCGGGGTCCTCCCAGAGTTTGGGATCCTCGCTCTCTAGCTGTACTTCTTCCAGTCGGGCTGCTTTTCCCGGCAGGTCAAAGATACCCCCTAAGACCCTGGACACGGGTCTCCAGATCCTGCAGAAGGGCTTTTATTTCATTGAGTTCTGCCATTTTCCTCTCCATTACGCAGAGCGTGCAGGCGCAGCTGCAGGCGCTCCGTACCAGCATACCGATTGACCTCCGGAACGTAGAGGGCCTCCACCCAGGGGCCGGGCGGTAGTTCGGGGCTGCGAAAGCGGATCGCCTCGAAACGGCGCCCGGCACCATCGTCCAGATGTAGACGCCAATGGCCACCGGGCAAGGCCTTGCGCTCGCAAATACGAAACCGTCCCCAAAAAAGGGGTTCCGGGAAACCATTACCCCAAGGCCCCGCCGCCTCCAGACGCCGGGCCAACTCGAGGTCCAGGCTGGAACTCTCCAGCGGTCCGTCGTGGAAGACGCTCTCCTCCAGATCCTCGGTCGTGAGACGCTCCGCCAGAACGGTGTTCCACAGCGCCACGAACTCGTCCAGATGCGCACGGCGCAGGCGCAGGCCCGCCGCCGCCGCATGCCCGCCGAACCGTTCCAGGAGGTGCGGGGCGCGCGCGACACAGTCGGCCAGACTGTCGCGCAGATGCAGACCCGCTATGGACCTGCCGGAGCCCTGCAGAAAACCATCGCCCACCGGCGCGAAGGCAATGGCCGGGCGGTGGTAGCGTTCCCGCAATCGACCGGCGACGATGCCGATGACCCCGGCATGCCATTCCGGCTGAAAAACACAAAGGCCAAGATTATGCCCGCAGTCCGGCAGATCGTCCACGATTTGCTGCGCCGCTTCGCTCATCTGCGTTTCGATGGCACGTCGCTGGCGGTTGAGCTCGTCCAGGGTACGGGCGAGTTCCGCGGCTTCGGCACGATCCTGGCTGAGCAGCAGGCGGATGCCCAGGCCCATGTCCTCGAGACGCCCCGCCGCGTTGATCCGCGGCGCCAGGGTAAAACCCAGGGTGGCCGCTGTCACGGCGGCCGGTTCGACACCGGCGCACTCGAGCAGGGCCGCAAGGCCGGGGCGCGCCCGCCCACTGCGCAGACGCTTGAGGCCCTGCTGCACGAGAATACGGTTGTTGTGTTCCAAAGCCACCACGTCGGCCACCGTACCCAGGGCCACCAGATCCCAGAGCTGGCCAAAGTGCGGCGCACCTGCGCCGAGATAGCCGCGATCCAGCAGGCGCCGGCGCACGGCTGCCGCCAGGTAAAAGGCCACGGCCACCCCCGAGCTGCTTTTCCAGGGGAAGGGACAACCGGGTTGGCGCGGATTGACAATGGCGTCGGCGGCCGGCAGAACGGCGCCCGGGAGGTGGTGATCGGTGATGATCACCTGCAGGTTGCGGGCCTTGGCTGCGGCCACGCCATCGACACTGGTGATACCGTTGTCCACGGTCACCACGATCTCCGTATCGGCGGGGAGCTGTGCCACCAGTTCCGGGGTCAGGCCGTAACCCCAGCGAAAACGATCGGGCACGACATAACGCAGGGCACGGGCACCACAGAGACTGAGGGCTTCATGGAGGAGGGCCGTGGCCGTGGCGCCATCGCAGTCGTAATCGCCGACGATGCAGACCACGCGCTGCTGCCGCACGGCGTCCGCCAGGAGCTCCGCCGCCGCACCCAGTCCCAGGAGGCCCTGATCCCCCTCACCGGGACTCAGCTGCTCCACATCGAGCCGCAACTGCCGTGTTTCGCGCACGGCGCGCGCGGCGTAGAGGCGAGCGAGCACCGGATCCAGCGCCACGCGTTTGGCCTCAGCAAGGATTTCTGGGGCAAGCAGGGGCCGCTGCTGCCACCGGCTCACGTCCAGCCTCCCGGCCGGGCCGTACCATCGGGCCAGCGCCGTCGTCGCCAAAATGCCCAGCCTTGTTGCCGGTGCCAGGAGCAGCGCTCCACCCCACCACTCGGGAGCAGGCCAGAGTAGAGGTTCAGGGGCTGGCCACTACCGCGTCGCAAAAGCTCGGCGCTGCGCTGCTCGAAGTCTGCGGCCGTCTCCATAAAGCGCCAGGATCCGGGATACTCCCACAACCAGGGGGTCGCCGATCCCCGCTGCGGTTGGTGCGCGAATTCCACGCCGAAATACTGGGCTGCGGCCCGCAGCTCCGGCCGCGCTGAAAAGATCCCCCGCACCGCCGGATCCTCGGGGATGGCAGGCAGGCAACCCCCACCCCAGGGCCAAAAGTAGTTCCAGGGCTCGAGGCCCTGCAGCTCACGTCGGCGGTTGACGGGGTGAGCCGCCAGGATCATCTGCAATTCGTCCAGGGTGCGGCGCCACTGGCCCGACTGCGGTCCCGATAGATTCCCCTGCTGCAGTTCCCGTCCCAGCACCTGGGACAGGGGCTGGCTGTGCAAGGGCAAAGGCTCCGGACTGAGGAGATACCAGCGCTCTCGACCGCGCGCCAGTTGCCAGGAAGACCCCTGGGTGTACTCCCGGGCTGCGGCAAAGAGCGCCTCGTGCTCCCCTTCGGAAAGGATCTCACCGGCCTGCAGCAAGGCCCGTCCAGCACCGCCACCTATGCGCACGGGCTCCAGGGCCCACACCCAGTGATCGCCACAGGAAATGCCCTCGGCGGTGGCCAGCAGGGCAGCTGCAGGCAGGGGCCCGGCAAGCCCCAGCAGGCGCCCCATGAGCTCCAGTTCGTCCCCTGCTGGCAGGAGTCGGCGCTTACCCTGTGCCCAGAGGCGCGGCAGAAGCGAGCCACCCACCTCGTCCGGCAGTCCGTGCAAGCCGCTGAGCCAGACGCTGGAGGTGGGCGTCATCAATCCCGGAGTATGGCTCGCTGCACGGCGTCCAGATCGGCGTCCACCGTGTGCACCTTGCCGCCCTGGGCGATGGCCACGTCCGGATCCTTCAGACCGTGGCCCGTAAGGGTACAGACCACCCTCGCCCCCGCCTCGATCTTGCCCGCGCGGGCGGCCGCGACGACCCCGGCAACGGAGGTAGCAGAGGCCGGTTCACAGAAGACCCCCTCGTGCTGCGCCAGCCAGCGCTGCGCCTCGAGGATCTCCGCATCGCTGTGGGCGGCAAACCAACCGCCGCTCTCGCGAACCACGGCGTGGGCCTGATGCCAGGACATGGGGTGACCGATGCGAATGGCCGTAGCGATGGTCTCGGGCTCACGAATAAACTCCCCAGCCATGAAGGGGGCGCTGCCAGCGGCCTGAAAGCCCAGCATCTTCGGGCGCTTGCCAGGACCACCGTGGCCGTAGGGACACTGTCCGTCGCAGAATTTACAGGCTTCCGTAAGGCTCTGGGCGGGATCGGCACGACGGTCGCTCGCCTCACAGTACCCCATCCAGTGGGCGGTGATATTGCCGGCGTTGCCCACGGGCAGCGCGTGGTAGTCGGGAGCACCCCCCAGTGCCTCGATGATCTCATAGGCGGCGGTCTTCTGCCCCTGCAAGCGGTAGGGGTTGACGGAATTCACCAGGGTGATGGGTTCGGTCTGCGCCACCTCCTGGACGATACGCATACCGGCATCGAAGTTGCCACGGATCTGTAACACCAGGGCACCGTGCATCATGGCCTGGGACAGCTTGCCCAAGGCGATCTTGCCCTCCGGGATGACCACGAAGGCGCGCATGCCAGCGCGTGCGGCGTAGGCCGCTGCCGCCGCCGAGGTATTGCCCGTGGAGGCGCAGATGATCATCTCGCTACCCTGCTCACGCGCCTTGGTCACGGCCATGGTCATACCGCGATCCTTGAAGGAACCCGTGGGATTGAGCCCCTCGAACTTCAGAAAGAGGCGCAGCTCGAGTCCCAGAACCTTTGGTAGGTGCTGGCACTCGATGAGCGGCGTGTTGCCCTCACAGAGGCTTACGGCCTCGGTCTCTGGGGCCAGGGGTAGATAGGGTCGGTAACGGTCGATGATGCCGGTATATCGAGTCATGGGAACGCATCCAGAGCGTGGTAACGAGACAGTAAAAAGACGGTTCTAGCCTTGCTGATCGATGTTTTCTATGCGCAGACGCAGGACCTCACCACCGATCACCGGCAACTGCGCCATCTGCGCCAGGGCGGCATCGAGGTCCGCCTCGCGGCAGCGGTGCAGCACCAGGACGATGGGCACCGTCTCGGCGCCAAGGCGCTCGCGTTGGATGAGGGCCTCGATGGACACCCCATGGGCGGCCAGTACCGCCGCAACCTGCGCCAGTACGCCGGGCCGGTTTGCGGCTTCGATGCGCAGGTAATAGGCGCTCTCCACGGCGGCCATGGGCAGCAGGGGCAAAGCAGTGAGGGCATCGGCCTGAAAGGCGAGGTGCGGTACCCGATTGCTGGGGTCGGCAGTCATGGTGCGGGCGACATCCACCAGATCGGCGACCACGGCACTGGCCGTGGGGTCGCCACCGGCACCACGACCGTAGCAGATACTCTGTCCGGCTGCATCGCTATGCACCAGAATGGCGTTGAAGGGACCCTCGACGCTGGCAAGGAGGTGGCTGGCGGGAATGAGGGTGGGGTGCACCCGCAACTCCACCCCGTCGTCACACCGCCGGGTAATACCCAGGAGCTTGATGCGGTAACCCAACTCCGCTGCAAAGGCCACGTCCTGTCGCTGCAGGTGGCGGATGCCTTCGACGTGACAGTGGGCAAAATCCACCGGGATGCCAAAGGCCACCGAGGCCATGAGGGTGATCTTGTGCGCCGCGTCACCACCGTCCACATCGAGGCTTGGGTCCGCCTCGGCGTAACCGAGCTCCTGAGCGGCTGCGAGCGCCCGCTCGAAATCCCAGGACTCCCGATACATCTGCGTCAGTATGTAGTTGCTGGTGCCGTTGATGATGCCCATGAGGGACTGGATACGATTACCGGCAAGGCCCTCGCGGATGGTCTTGACAATGGGAATGGCACCGGCCACCGCCGCCTCGAAGGCCACCATTAGCCCGCGCGCCTGGGCCGCCGCAAAGATCTCGTTGCCGTGCAAGGCCAGCAGCGCCTTGTTGGCGGTCACCACGTGCTTGCCGCTCTCCAGGGCCGCTAGAGTCAGCGCGCGGGCGGGATCGATGCCGCCCATGACCTCGACGACCACGTCGATGTCGGGATCGCGTACTACCGCCCAAGGATCGGCGCTGACGCGGGCATCCAACTCCAGACCGTGCAGACGCTCGGGCTTGCGCACCGCCGCGTGACAGATCCGCAGCTCCCGTCCCACCCGCCGGCGAATTTCGTCGGCATTGCGCTGCAGAACGCGCACCGTGCCCTGCCCAACCGTCCCCATGCCCAGGATGCCAACGCGCACCGGGGCGGTATCCAACGCCATTTACCAGCCCTCCCGAAACAGGTGTTTGATGCCGCGAATGGCCTGACGCGTGCGCTGCTCGTTCTCGACCAGACCAAAGCGCACGTAGCCATCGCCCAGCTCGCCAAAGCCGATACCGGGACTCACGGCCACCTTGGCCCGCTCCAACAGCATCTTGGCGAACTCCAGCGAGCCCTTGTCGCGCCAGGTCTCCGGTATGGGCGCCCAGACAAACATGGTCGCCCTGGGTCGCTCCACCGTCCAGCCGGCGCTGTTGAGACCATCGCAGAGGACGTCGCGACGCTGCTCATAGACCCTGCGGATATCCTCGACGCAGTCCTGCGGCCCCTCCAGGGCAGCAATGGACGCCACCTGGATGGGCGTGAAGGTACCGTAGTCCAAGTAACTCTTGATGCGTGCCAGAGCGCCGATGAGCTTGGGGTTGCCCGCCGCGAAACCCACCCGCCAGCCGGGCATGTTGTAGCTCTTGGACAGGGTAAAGAACTCCACGCCAACGTCCTTGGCCCCCGGGGTCTGGAGAAAACTGGGGGCACGGTAGCCATCGAAGACGATGTCGGCATAGGCCAGATCGTGCACCACCCAGATCCGATGCTCTTTGGCAAATTCGACGATGCGGGCAAAGAAATCCGGCTCTACCACCGTCGCCGTCGGGTTGTGCGGAAAATTGATCACCAGCATCTTCGGCTTGGGCCAGGCGGCCTTGATCGCCTTTTCCAGTTCCTCGAAGAAATCCAGCCCCGGCAGCATGGGCACGTGGCGCACATCGGCACCCGCGATGACGAAGCCATAGGGATGAATGGGGTAGGTGGGACTGGGCACCAAAACCGTATCGCCAGGCCCCATGGTGGCCAGCGCCAAATGGGCCAGGCCCTCCTTGGAACCGATGGTGACGATGGCCTCGGATTCCGGATCGATATCCACACCATAGCGCTGCCCGTACCAGGTGGCGATGGCCCGCCGCAGCCGCGGTATGCCGCGGGAAACACTGTAACGGTGGGTGTCACCACGCTGGGCCGTCTCACAGAGCTTGTCGACGATGAACTGCGGTGTCGGTTGATCGGGGTTGCCCATACCAAAGTCGATGATGTCTTCGCCCCGCTTGCGGGCCTGCAGCTTGAGATCCGTAACGATGTTGAAGACGTAGGGAGGGAGGCGGCGAATCCGCTCGAAATCGCTGTTCATGGACGCTGGACCTTGGGCTTGTGGGCAAAACGTAAATCGAAGAACAATAGAGGGGGTCCACCACGGTGTCAATCTGTGTAAGGAAAGGGTGATGAAACTCCACCGTCAGCAAGATTCTGGCCAAAACCAGATACAGCTCTACGACGACGCCGGCTTCGTGATTCAGGGTCGACGCCACGGCGGCGGGATTCTGGTGACCGCACACTCCCTGGAGAGCCCCTGGGGGCCAGCCACGGCCGCGGAACTCGTGGCCGAGGATTTTGCCGGCATCGCCGCCCTGGCACCCGAAGTCGTCGTGGTCGGCACCGGTCAACGTCAGCATCTGCTCCTACCCGCCCTGGGCGATCTGCGTCGCTTGGGCCTCGCCCTGGAAATCATGGACACGGGCGCCGCCTGCCGAACCTACAATGTCCTCCTCGCTGAGGATCGTCGGGTGGTAGCCGCGCTCCTGCACCCCAGCGCGCGCTGAACTCACCACCTCAGGCAAAGAGGTTGTGCGTATCCAGGCCCTCGGCTTCGATGCGCCGCCGCAGGATCAGCAAGGCCTCCACCTGTATCTGGCGTACCCGCTCGCGGGTGATGCCAAGACGCGTCCCCACCTCTTCCAGGGTAGCGCCGTCCCCGCCATCCAAACCAAAACGCCAGGACAACACCAGGCGGTGCTTTTCACTGAGACCAGCCAGCCAGCTCTGCAGGCGCACCGCCAGGTTCTGCGCGGCGACCATGGCCTCGGGCCCCTGCGCCTCCGCATCGCTCAATACCTCATTGAGATCACGCCCCTGATCGCGCTGCCCCGAGTTGTCGAGGCTGGTTACCCGCCCGTCCATCTCCAGACAGCCGCGCACCTGATCCACGGGCCGATCGAGCGCCGCTGCCACCTCATCGACGCTGGGCTCACGGCGCAATTCTTGCTCCAGGCAGCGCGCAGCGCGCAGCACCACCGCCAGCTCCTTCATGACGTGGACCGGCAGGCGTATGGTACGGGTCTGATTCATGAGCGCCCGCTCGATGTTCTGGCGAATCCACCAGGTGGCATAGGTAGAAAAACGAAAACCCCTTTCGGGGTCGAATTTTTCCACGGCGCGGATCAGGCCAAGGTTGCCTTCTTCGATGAGGTCCAGCAGTGGCATGCCCCGATGCAGATAACGCCGGGCCACCCGGACCACGAGGCGCAGATTGCACTCGATCATGCGGGTGCGGGCGCGGACATCGCCCTGCTGCACCAGACGGCCATAGTAGATCTCTTCTTCGGCGGTGAGGAGGGGATTGTGACCAATCTCCTGCAGGTAGATCCGCGTGGCATCCCAGTCCAAGTCCGCTTCGCCAGGAGCCACGGACTCCGCTTCGTCCAAAGCGCCTTCGACTTCCTCGACCTCCACCGGATTGGCTTCGCCATCGTCGATTTCCTGCGTATCCGCCATCAGATCCACGTCGTATCCTCCTGCGACACCGATACCGTTCCTGCCAACAAGGGCACGAAGTGACAGGGACCGAGATCCTGCTCCTCCACCCGCGACCCATCCCAGCGGCGCAGACGCAGCCGCTGCCGGCCATTCTCCACCACAGGCATCAGCAATACACCGCCGGGACGCAGCTGGGCAAAGAGCGGCGGCAGGGCGCAGGGCACCGCTGCCGTGAAAACGATGGCATCGAAGGGCGCCCGTTCCGGCCAGCCCAAGGCTCCGTCCCCGTGGCGCAGATGCACCTCGAGGGAGAGTCTGGCAAGGGTCGCCGCCGCCCGCCGTTGCAGGGCTTCGATGCGCTCGATACTGAACACCTCCATCCCCAGCATGGCCAATAGCGCGCAGTGGTAACCCGAGCCCGTACCGATTTCCAGGACCCGGTGGGGGGATGCCTCCTGCAGCAGTACCTCCAGCATCCGTGCCACCACCAGGGGCTGGGAGATGGTCTGACCGAAGCCGATGGGCAGGGAGACCGGCTCGTAGGCTCGGCTCGACAGGGCCTCTGCCACGAAGAGGTGGCGCGGCAACTGCGCCATGGCGGCCAGCACACGCTCGTCGGCGATGCCCTCGTCTTGCAGCCGCGCCACCATCCGTGCCCGCGTGCGCGGGGAAATCATACCCACCTCCGGGCTCACATGGGACAGCATTGCAGCCACTCCGAAAGACTCTCCAGAAACCGGTACCGGGTCATATCCAGATCCAGCGGAGTGATGGAGACGTAACCGCGGCGCACGGCATCGAAATCGGTGCCGGGGCCGGCGTCGGCCTCGCGACCCGAGGGCCCGATCCAGTAAACGGGCTCGCCGCGCGGGTCCGCCGCTGGGATTACCCACTCGCTCTTGTGTCGCCGCCCCAGACGGGTCACCTCCCGTCCCCGCAATTGCGCGTAGGGCAGATCCGGCACGTTGACGTTGAGGATGGTATCGGCGGGCAAGGGGTTGCTGAGCAGCCCGCGGACCAGATCGGCAGCCACCCGTGCTGCACTGTCGTAATGCTCGGGGTCTCGGCCTACCAAGGAGACGGCAATGGCCGGCAGACCGAGGAAACGGCCCTCCATGGCCGCCGCTACCGTACCGGAGTAAAGTACATCGTCGCCCATGTTGGCACCGCGATTGATTCCGGAGACCACCATGTCCGGCACCTCGGGAAGGATGCCCGTCGCGGCGAGGTGGACGCAGTCCGTGGGCGTTCCGCCGACGAGGTAGAGAAAGCCGTTGAGACCGGTACGCACCCGCAGGGGCCGATCCAGGGTCAGGGAATTGCTGGCGCCGCTGCGATCCTGTTCCGGTGCCACGACCTGCACCTCGCCCAGGGGTTCCAGGGCCTTGGCCAGTGCCGCGAGACCAGGCGCCAGGTAACCGTCATCGTTACTCAGCAGAATCCGCGGCATCTGGACCTCCCTGGGAGTTTGGCGGCAGGAGACGACTCGCAGCAGGGTGCAATCTGCTGCGTCGCGGGCCCAATGGTAGTCCAGCGACGCCCGCCGGTCCAGATCAAGGTACGGGAGTCGCTCCCTTGCCTTGCGTTTCCAATTGGTGTTCCAGCAACAGGACGCGCAGTCTGGCCGCGTCCATGTTTTCCTTCAGATGCTCTACCTTGTCCAGATAGCGGGCGTAGTTACGCTCATTACCCGTCCGCTCCGCCTTACCCTTTTCGTAGGCCTCGGTGGCGTTGATGAGTGCCACGCGCGCCGCGGCCAACTGTGCTTCCAGTTGCTTTTGCGCCATGTTCTCGACGGGAGCCGATTCCGCCGGAGCCACCGGCACAGGGCGCGTCGGCGGCGGACTTGCCGGCGCCGCCGTCACCGGCGTACTGACGGAAGCCTCCGGTGCGCCAGATATGGTCTCCACGTGACGCGCATTGGCCGGGGGATTGCCGCCGTAGGTGACGACGCCGTCCGGTCCCACCCAGCGATAAATGGCAGCCTGCGTCGAGGCGATGGGCATCGCCAGCAGACCAAGCCCGACCGCCGCACCCGGCAGCCAGTGCACCGTGCTCTTCCAGACCTGCGAAACGCGCATACCGACTCCTCCCATCGACACTCGTCGCCGCTCCAAAAACCCTGCAACTAATTAGCTGTGCGCAGGCACGACTGTCAAGGACGCCCCGCCCGACAAAAAGCCCCCACCAACTGGCGGGGGCGTGGAAAGTCCGACAAGAACCGTGATCACAGGCTGTAATACATCTGGAATTCCAGCGGATGGGTGGTCATGCGCATGGCCTGGACCTCTGCCCATTTCACATCCAGGTAGCCCTCGAGCCAGCTCTGGCTGAAGACGTTGCCCCTCATCAGGAACTCGTGATCGGCTTCCAGGGCGCGCAGGGCTTCCTCCAGGGAAGAGGCCACGTGGGGAATCTGCTTTTCCTCTTCCGGCGGCAGGTCGTAGAGATTCTTGTCCATGGCCTCACCGGGGTGGATCTTGTTCTGGATGCCATCGAGCCCGGCCATGAGCATGGCGGCAAAGGCGAGGTAAGGATTGGCCGTGGAGTCGGGGAAGCGCACCTCGATGCGCCGACCCTTGGGGTTGGTGACGTAGGGGATGCGGATGGAGGCCGAACGGTTGCGGGCCGAGTAGGCCAAGAGCACCGGGGCCTCGAAGTGGGGCACCAGACGCTTGTAGCTGTTGGTGCTGGGGTTGGTCAGGGCGTTCAGGGCCTTGGCGTGCTTGATGATGCCGCCGATGTAGTAGAGTGCCGTCTCCGACAATCCACCGTAGAGATCGCCGGCAAAGAGGTTCTTGCCGTCCTTGCTCAGGGACTGGTGGACGTGCATGCCGCTGCCGTTGTCGCCGACGATGGGCTTGGGCATGAAGGTGGCCGTCTGACCGTAGGCAGCGGCAACGTTGTGGACCACGTACTTGAGGATCAGCACCTCATCGGCCTTCTTGGTGAGGGTATTGGCACCCACACCGATCTCGTGCTGGCCGGCGGTAGCCACTTCGTGGTGGTGGACCTCGACGGTGAGCCCCATCTCTTCCAGCGCCAGGCACATGGCCGAGCGCAGATCCTGGGCGGAGTCCACGGGCGGCACGGGGAAGTAGCCACCCTTGACGCCGGGACGGTGCCCCATGTTGCCCGACTCGTACTCCTTGCCCGAGTTCCAGGCGGCCTCTTCGGCATCGACCCGGTAGGAGCAGCCGCTCATGTCGATCTTCCAGGTGACGGAGTCGAAGACGAAGAACTCGTTCTCGGGGCCGAACAGGGCGCTGTCGGCGATGCCGGTGCTGGCGAGGTAGGCCTCGGCGCGCTTGGCCAGAGAGCGCGGGCAGCGCTCGTAGCCCTGACCCGTGGCGGGCTCCACCACATCGCAACGCAGGTTGAGGGTGGTCTCATCGGTGAAGGGATCGAGGACGGCGGTATCGGCATCGGGCAGGAGGATCATGTCGGAGGCATCGATACCCTTCCAGCCGGTGATGGAGGAGCCGTCGAACATCTTGCCCTCGGCGAAGGTTTTCTCGTCGATGGTGTGGGCCGGCACGGATACGTGCTGCTCCTTGCCCTTGGTGTCCACAAAACGGAAATCGATGAACTTCACATCCTTTTCTTCAATCAGCTTGATTACGTCCTTGGGACGGTATCCCATCGTCTTCTCCTCACAAAACCCCATCGACCTAGATCCCACAGCCGCAACGACAATCCCCGCCGGCGCCATAGCCCAGACGTGGACCTGGCAAATTCGGTCCACGTAATCGGGCTATCATAGCGTCTCTACAGGCCGCACTCCAGATCCCCACAGCGTGCTACACTGGCGTATCTATATTGGTTTGAAACGAGGCATCATCATGACGCACCAGAACATCCTAGAACGCGCTGCCGAGAGGGCTCGGGCAGCCGGCAAGAAGCACGCGGGCGATCTGACCCCGGAAGAGGCCCATCAGCTCCTGCGTGAACACCCCAAGGCCAAACTCGTGGATGTCCGCTCCCACCCGGAGCTGGACTTTGCCGGCTTCATCGAGGGCTGTTGCCACGTGCCCTGGCAGCTCTATCCCGGCATGACCCCCAACCCACACTTTGATGAGGAAATCCGCCGCGTTGCCCAGCCGGACGAATTTCTGCTCCTGCTCTGCCGCACCGGGGGTCGCTCTCTAGCGGCAGCAGAACATCTGGCGGAGCAGGGCTACCAACACTGCTTCAATATCCTTGGCGGTATGGAGGGCAAGCCCGATGCCAGCGGCCAACGAGGCAAGATAGAGGGTTGGAAGGCCAGCGGCCTACCCTGGAAGCATAAATAAAGGAAGGCGACCGACTGCCCATCGGCCGTTCAGCCCCTGGGATCAGTGCTGGCAGGCGGGGCAGAACAGCGCGTTGCGCCCGCCCACGCTCAGGGTCTCCAGTGCTCCGCCACAGCCCGGACAATGGCCATCTTCACGGTGTCGGGTGAGGAAGGTTTTGGGCAAAAGCGGCACCTTGGCCTGGGAACGCAAGGCCCGCTCGATGACCCTGGCGATCTGCTCCAGCAGGCGTTCACGCTCCTCCTCAGTGAGCGTCGGCACGGTTCGATCCGGGCGCAGACCCGCCTGGAACAGAATCTCATCGGCCCAGACGGGACCAAGCCCCGGGAGGAAGGCATCGTCCAGGAGGACGTTACGCAGGGCGCTGCGCCGCCGAGCCAGGGCCTCGCGCAGGTGACTGCGGGCACCATCCGGAAGCAGCAAGGGATCCGGCCCCAGCTTTGTCAGAAAATCCACATCGGAGCTCTCGTCCAGCAGCCGCAGTCGGTTACCCAGTTGCGTACCCTGCAAACGCAGGCGCATGTGGGCGTTGATCTGGATCTCCAGCTGTGCGCGGGGCTCATCACCGCCTTCGGCGGGGGTTGGCGCGCCGCGCTCCACCTCCACGCTGAGCTCACCCCCCAGTTGCAGCACCAGGATTTCTCGACCGTCCAGCTCCCAAAAGAGATACTGACCATAGCGGTAGAGGTCGGTAATCTCCCGCCCCTTGAGCGCATCACTGGCAAGGCCGGCACCGTCGTCCTGGATCTCGCCCTTGCCGTTGCGCATCTGCACGAGCCCGAGTCGCTTGTGCAGCACGTTGCGTCGCAGCTTCTGCCGGAACAGTTCTATTTCTGGTAATTCTGCCATAGTGACCTCGTGCACCCAGTTCGCGGCCCAGTGTAGCGCCTGCGTCCCGCTTTCCAAAGTCCAGGTGCTCTGTGGTCCGCGCGTTGCCATCGGCGCCCTTGGCAGCCCACACCGGGAAGTCTAGACTGAAACTTTGTCGCACTGCCGAGCAGGAGGCCACATGCCCGACCATCCGCCCACGGAGATCCAGATCGCGGTGGAGACACGCTACATTCCGGAACAATCCGACCCCGACGCCCAGCATTATGTCTTTGCCTACCAGATCACCATCGATAACCTGGGGCCGGAGACGGCGCAGTTGCTGGACCGCCACTGGGTCATCACCGATGCCGAGGGACGCGTGCAGGAAGTCAAGGGACCCGGGGTAGTGGGTGAACAGCCGACCCTGAAACCCGGCGAGCGCTTCCGTTACACCAGCGGGACGGTCCTGCCCACGGCCGTGGGCAGCATGCACGGCAGTTACGGCTGGGTGAGCGCCAGCGGCGAGCGTTTCGAGAGCCCCATACCGCCCTTCCGACTTGCCGTCGCCACCGTCTTTCACTGACTTCTGCCAGCGTGAGTCGCTCCAGCCTGCGCCGCGCCTACGGAGTCTGGGCTCCCATCTACGACAGGGCCGTGAGTGGCTTTTCCGGTCCACTGCGGCGGCAAAGCCTCACGGAACTGCCGGAGGATGCCCGGCGCATCCTCATCGATGGCATTGGTACCGGACTGGATCTGCCCTACCTGCCGGCGGGGAGAGAGGTTCTGGGAATCGACCTGAGCCGCGCCATGCTGCGCCGGGCACAGGGACGGGGTCAGGCTGTCTGGCTGGTGGAGGCGGATGCCGAGGCTCTGCCCCTGGCCGACCAGAGCGTCGATCTCGTGGTCCTGCACCTGATTCTGGCGGTGGTGCCGGATGCCCGCAAAGCCCTGGCGGAAGTGGTGCGCGTGCTGCGTCCAGGAGGTGAGATACGTCTGCTGGACAAGTTTCTGCGTCCGGGTGAACGGGCCTGGCTGCGCCGGGCCATAGCACCCCTGTCCGCAGCCTTGGCGACACATACCGATCTGGTCTTCGAGGATATCCTGGCGCAGGAACCGAGCCTTGTGCTCATCAGCGACAGCCCAGCCGCCCTCGGCGGCTGGTTTCGCCTCATCCGACTGCGCAAAACGGCCTCCGTCTGAGGGCGGGACAGGGCCTCAGCTGCCGCTGCGGGCCGCCTTCTTGCGCTCGTTCTCACTGAGGTAGCGCTTGCGGATGCGGATGGACTGCGGCGTGACTTCCACCAGTTCGTCATCGGCAATGAACTCCACCGCCGCCTCCAGCGACATGCGGATGGGCGGAGTCAGCAGGATGTTCTCGTCCGAACCCGAAGCGCGCATGTTGGTCAGTTTCTTTTCCTTGAGGGGATTGACCACGAGATCGTTGTCGCGGCTGTGGATACCGATCACCATACCCTCATAGACCTTGTCGCCGGGGCCGATGAAAAGCCGCCCACGATCCTGCAGGTTGAACAGGGCATAGCCCACGGCCTCGCCTTCCTCCGCAGAAATCAGCACGCCATTGATGCGAGCGGGAATGGCCCCCTTTACCGGCCCGTAACCGTCGAAGATGTGGCTGATGACACCGGTACCGGAGGTGGCCGTCATGAATTCCGTGTGAAAGCCAATGAGTCCTCGGGCGGGAATACGGTATTCCAAGCGTACCCGGCCGCGCCCGTCGGGCTGCATGTCCTGCAGTTCGCCACGCCGTGTGCCAAGACGCTCCATGATGGCACCCTGGTGTTCCTCCTCCACATCGATGGTCAGGGCTTCGTAGGGCTCTTCCCAGACGCCATCCACCTGACGCTGGATGACCCGCGGCCGCGACACCGCCAGCTCGTAGCCCTCGCGACGCATGTTCTCCACCAGCACCGTGAGGTGGAGCTCGCCGCGGCCTGAAACGAGGAACACATCGGCGTTGTCCGTATCCTCCACGCGCAAGGCCACGTTGGTCAGGAGCTCCTTGTACAGGCGCTCGCGCAGCTGACGGCTGGTGACGAATTTGCCTTCGCGCCCGGCAAAGGGACTGGTATTGACCTGAAAGGTCATGTTGAGGGTCGGCTCGTCGATGGGCTTCCAGGGCAAGGCCTTGGGATGCTGTGGGTCGGCGATGGTGGCACCGATGGAGGGCTCGTCGATGCCGGTGACGGCGACGATGTCCCCCGCCACCGCCTCCTCCCAGGGGACCCGCTTGAGACCGTCGAAACCCAGTACCTGCAGGATCCGCGCCTTGGTCTGTTTCTGCTCGGAGCCGTGAATCATCACCACGTCCTGGCCCGGCCGCATGGTTCCCTGGCGGATGCGGCCCACGGCGATGCGCCCGACGTAACTGGAATAATCGAGATCGGCAATCTGCATCTGCAACGGTGCGCTGGGATCGCCCGCCGGCGGGGCCACCTTTTCCAGGATCATCTCAAAGAGGGGACGCATGTCGCCCTCGCGGATGCTGTCGTCGTGGCCCGCGTAGCCCTGCAGGCCAGAGGCGTAGATCACCGGGAAATCCAGCTGCTCCTCCGTCGCCCCCAGGCGGTCGAAGAGGTCTAGGGTAGCGCTGATGACGTAGTCGGGACGGGCGCCGGGACGGTCGATCTTGTTGATGACCACGATGGGCTTCAGTCCCAGCTCCAGGGCCTTACGGGTAACGAAGCGGGTCTGCGGCATCGGACCCTCCACGGCATCCACCAGCAGCAGCACGCCGTCGACCATACCCAGCACACGCTCCACCTCGGCACCAAAATCCGCGTGCCCCGGCGTGTCGACGATGTTGATGTGGGTATCGCCCCACTGCACGGCGGTATTCTTCGCCATGATGGTGATGCCACGCTCCTTCTCCAGCGCGTTGCTGTCCATCACCCGCTCCTCCAACTGCTGGTGGGCGGCAAAGGTACCGGACTGGCGCAGGAGCTGATCCACCAGGGTGGTCTTGCCATGGTCAACGTGGGCGATGATGGCGATATTACGGATGGAGCGCGGCACGAATGTCCTCACGGTTACGGGAATGGCGGGAGCTCGGGCTTCGCCCGACGACGGGCTCCCTTATAGCGATTTGGTCCCCGAAAAGCAAATGCCGCGGGCGTGTCACCGCAGAACGCACGGCGGTCCGATGAGCGCGGCACGGCTCGCACATGGCGCCGTCAAAAGAGGCGGGTATCGTTGGAATAAAAACCAGCGCCAGAGACACTCTCAAGGCGGCCGATGGCCAAGATAAGGGTCGTGGGATCTGGAATCGCTATCCCCCCGCTGCCCGCTACAACCACCGATGGAATCCTGGGAGGATGTTCTGAATGTACCGTGCCCCATATCTCGTAGCACTCGTCTCTCTACTGTGGACTCTCGGCGCAAGCGCCGGTGAGGTGCTCCACGTCTATGGCCCCGGCGGGCCTTTCCCGGCCATGCAGGCGGCGGCGGAGGCCTGCCACCAGGCGCACCCGGATGTGGAGGTGCAGGTGGTCGCCGGCCCCCTGCCCAAATGGCGGGAGCAGGCCCTCGACAATGCCGATCTCATCTATTCCGGCTCGGAAAACATGATGACGGACTTCCTCACCAACATGCCCGGCCTCGTGGATGAGAAAAGCATCATCCCGGCCTATCTGCGCCCCGCGGCCATTCTGGTGCACCCGGGCAACCCGCTGAAGATCCGCGATTTCGAGGACCTGTTGAAGCCTGGCGTATCCGTCATGGTGGTTCAGGGGGCGGGGCAGACGGGCCTGTGGGAGGATATCGCCGGCAAGAACGGCAATCTCGACACCCTGCGCAAACTGCGCGCCAATATCGTCTACTACGCTCCCAACAGCGCCGATGCCTTGCAACGCTGGACCGGCAAGGACGCTCCCGATGCCTGGATCATCTACAACATCTGGCAGATTGCCCATCCCAAGGTTGCCGAGATCGTACCCCTCGGACCGCGTCACGTACTCTACCGGGACATGGATCTGTCCCTGACTCGGCGTGGCCAGGCAAAGCCCGCCGCCAGGGAGTTCTACCATTTCGTGCTGGGCCCGCAGGGCAAAGCGATCTTCACGCGCTTTGGCTGGCGGGATTGATGGTCCGCAGTTCAGTGCAGCCCGCTCCGACCACCCCGCCTCTGGCGGGGGAACCGGGTGCTGGTAAAGACCATGGGCAAAAAGGCCAAAGGTCTGTGGCGGGTCGCCAAGGTGCATGGCCCGGCAGTGCCCTGGTGATGATCAGGGCGTTTCGGTCCAGCCGGCGGCGCCACCGCCCGAGGCTCCACGTGGAGCGCGGGAGGTCGGTGTGACCGGGCGCAAGCGCGATCGGCCGTCCGATGCCGAGGCGCTTTGGCTGGGTCACTACCGTCCGCGCCTCTTTCGGGTGGCCTGGGCCTGGACGGGAGACTACCATCGTGCCGAGGACCTCAGCCAGGAAACACTGCTGCGTGCCTGGCCCAAACGCTCATCCCTGCGCGTCGCCGAGGCAGAGTGGGCGTGGCTTTTGACCATTCAGCGCCGCCTATGGTGGCGCACGCTGGCCGAGTCGGCGCGCTTCGTTCCCGAGGAATCGGAAGCGACTCTGCCCTATCCCGATTTTGCCCCCCTATCGGACCTGCAGATGGATATCCTTCGCGCTCTGAACACGCTGCCCACCATTCAGCGGGAGGCCGTCAGCCTGTTCTATCTGGAAGATCTCAGCTATGGGCAGATTGCGGAGATTCTTGGCGTGCCCGTCGGCACGGTCATGAGCCGCATCAGCCGCGGACGCCAAGCCCTGCGCCAATTTTTTCAGCCACGCGCGCTGCGCGGGGATACGCAAAACCATGCCACCGGATCCTGAAGACTTCGAGCAGCGCCTGCGCCAGGCCCTGCGTTCCTTGCCCGTACCCGAATACGAGCCATCGCCGTCTCCATTGGGAACGGGGCCCGAGGATCCCGGTCGCCGACTATTCTTCTTCCGACCGTGGCAGTGGCTCTTGGGATCGGCCCTGGCTGGCGGCACCGGGGCCGCCGTTCTCGAAGTGGCAGCCAGGCTGGAGACCCCGCCCCTCATGGAGGCCGCCTTTCGCCACGTCAGCGGCGAGGAGGGCCTACGTGGCCAGCTCATGGCCAAGCCCGAGGCCGCCGCCCAAGCTCTTGGTTTCGATCCCACACGGCTTACCACCGCCATCTGGCAGCTGGCCAAAGACTGCCACGTGGCGACGCTGCCGGTGTGGCACTGGAGTTATTTCATGGAGAAGGTAGCCGATGGCCAGATGCCCGGCTGGGCCTGGATGCTGGTATTCAAGAACCCCACCCCCCTGCCTCCCAGTGGCCAGGCAGGTCAGCGGCATTGGCGCAGCCTACACGGCAAGGACGGTTATCCTATCCTGCTGTTGAGTCACTCGGAGGAGGCCTTGAGACTTTTGACGCAGGCCGTGCGGCGTCAGGGGGTGGTCTAGAACGGCTTCGTGGGCGACAACGTCGCTATCCCCTTCTGGGGCCAAAATAGCCGGTCCACAGACCCAATCCCAATCGCTTTGCCAATACCATCCGGACAAACGGTTTACGCTTTCCATTCGCCCCCGTCGAGCGAACCGACGACGCTACTCCGGTTACTCCTCTTCACGCGCCAGGGCAGGTAGCTCTAGGCTCGCCAACCTATATCTGGGGCAACGATACAGAGGGCACCGATGACGATGAGCAGAGTCGCCACGATCTCGGCCCGACCGAGGCGCTCCTTGAGGATGTGATGGCCAAAAAGGAAGACCAAGAGGGTGTCAATCTGGCCCAAACCCCGAACCAGAGCTACCTGGGTGAGTGCGAAGGCACTGAACCAGGCCCAAGAGCCCAGCGCCGACAGAAGGCCCACGGGCCAAGCGATGCGCCAGCCCCGTAGGCTCTCACGCCACTGCTCCCGCTTTCGTGCGACAAGGTAGCCTCCCTGCAGTAGCGTTTGCAGAGAATTGGTCACCAAGAGCATCCACAGGCCCGTGGCCAGCGGCGGGAGCCCAGGATCCACCTCGCCGCTTGCCGCCCGCAGAGCGATGGCGGTCAGGGCGAAGCCCAAAGCCGCCGCCAAGCCATAGCGCGCCGCTGGTTGTCCCAATCCCCGCCAGAAGCTGGAGGCAAGAAAGTCCCAGCCCTTGGCTCCGAGCACCAGCACACCGGCCAGAGCCAGAAAAATGCCGACGACGGCCGCTGGTGGTAGCTGCGCCCCCAGAAACAGGGTCGTCAGAATGACCAGCTGGGCAGCCTCGGTTTTGGCGTAGGCGGTACCGGCCACCAGTCCTCGGCTGTGAAACGACTGAACCAGAAACACCGTCCCGAAGATCTGAGCCAAACCGCCCGCCAGGCAGTAAAACCAAAACTCCAGATGGTTGTGCCGGAAAAGTGCCGGACCAAAGTGACCAAGCAGAATCAGGAAGGCCAGGAACTCCAGTGGCATGGCATAGAGAAAGCGCGCAAAGCTTACCGCTCCCGCACTCAACTGGCCCTTGAGCCTGGCCTGCACCCCGGTTCTCCAGGTCTGCATCACCGCGGCAAAGATGGTCACGGGAATCCAGAGAGGGATTTGAAGAGGGCCCAGGGTCAAGGAAACACTGTGCATGCGTGCTCCAGAAGCGAATCGTGACCAGAGGCTGCCCTCTACTGGCGATGCTCTGGTGCTTTTCGCCGTGGCATGAGCAGCACCAGAGGAATCATCGCGATAAAGCTGTAAAAGACCAGGGTAAAGGCATCGAGGATACCGCGCATGGCCGATTGCTGCCCCAGGGTCTGTCCCATGATGGCCCAGGTACTCGGATCGGGGTGTAGACCCGATGCGTGCCAGTAGCGCCGCAGCGCGTCACTGAAGGTATTGATGTGTCCACCGATTTGGTTCCAGCCCGCTTGGGTCTGCTCCGACATGATGGTGGAGATGATGGCGATCCCCACGGAACCCCCGAGATTTCGCATCAGATTGAATATCCCGGAACCTTCGGCCGTTTGCTCCTTGGTCAGGGTGGCAAAGGCAAGGTTGAAGATGGGGATGGAAATCAACCCCAAGCCCAAACCGCGGATGAAACCGGGAAAGACGATCCACCACGGACTCACGCTGAGGTCGTAGTGTATCGTGTACCAGGAACCCCAGAGACCGAGCAGAATACCCGAAAACACCATCCAACGCGCACTCGCGCCGCGGTTGATGAGCCGTCCGGATACCCACATGGAGATCATGGCCCCCACTCCTTGCGGAGCCATCACATAACCGGAGGTCACCGCCTCATAGCCCATGTGATCCTGCAGATAGATGGGAAGAATGACCATGACACCGTAGAGCGCCAGGCCAAAGATGCCGATACCGGCGCTTCCCAGGGCTAATGCCCGATCTTTCAATAAACGAAGATTGACGACGGGATAAGCGATTTCGAGACAACGCCAGACAAAAAACAGCAGCGCAACCAGAGCCATCAGCGTCACACTGACGATGAAGTGCGAGCTGAACCAGTCATCCTGGTTACCGAGACTAAGCACGATCTGCAGGCCGCCCAATCCGATGGCCATCAGCAGAAATCCCAGCCAGTCTATCCGGCGGGGTTGGGTACTCTTACCCGATTGGGGCACGTACAGCCAGATCAACAGCAAGGCCAGCAGTCCCACGGGAACATTGACATAAAAGCACCAGCGCCAACCCACCGTATCGGTCAGCAGTCCACCGAGGATGGGGCCAGCGATGGGACCCAGCATGATGCCCATGCCCAGGGTCGCCATGGCCACCCCACGGCGCTCCGGGGGATAGCTCGATACCAGGACCGATTGGCCAATGGGAACCATGGCCGCGCCGAATGCGCCCTGCAAAAAACGCCAAAACACCATTTCCACCAGGCTGTGGGCCTGCCCACACATGGCCGAGGAGAACACGAAAACCCCAACGCTCCAGAGCATGGCGCGTTCCTGCCCAAAGCGTTCGACGATCAGGCCCGTGAGCGGGGTCACAATCACCATCGCCAACAGATAGGTGGTGAGGATCCAGGTTCCCTGGTCAGCGTTGGCGCGTAGAGCTCCCTCCATGTTCGGCAGGGCCACGTTCACGATGGTCGTGTCGAGCACGTTCATGATGATCGCTGCCATCACGGCAAAGGTGATAGCGACCAGGGAGAGCGGCGGTTGCTCGGCATGCGCGG
This sequence comes from Acidithiobacillus caldus ATCC 51756, assembly GCF_000175575.2. NCBI lineage: Bacteria > Pseudomonadati > Pseudomonadota > Acidithiobacillia > Acidithiobacillales > Acidithiobacillaceae > Acidithiobacillus > Acidithiobacillus caldus. The sequence continues at coordinate 331,722 of NZ_CP005986.1, read as the reverse complement.
CAGGAATCGTGGCCATAATCCCTACTCTACGAAGTTTTTGAACTCCCTGTCCAACCGCTCCACGCCCAATGAATTCGCCGCTTCGGGCCAGGGATTTGCGCCAACGCTCGATGACTGGCCGCAAAAACCGGCGCGATTATCCGACTTTTCCCAAACACCCTGTCTGACGGTCTTGGGATAGTCACGCTACTCACCCGTAATCCAAGCGTGTCACCCAGGACAGAAGTCGGTTTCCTCCGAATGGAACGACACACGCATCGCCTTGGCGGCCCGGGAATAATCGGCCATGAAAACGACTCTATAAGCGTAGGCCCGCGCCCCGGGGCCATGCCCAAAAGAGGAGTCCGCATCATGAAAACCGCGCAACTGAACGCCCTGAGCACCGCTTTCTTGCTGACTTTCGCCGTACCGGTAATGGCAACGACCGTCACTCCCGCGGCCCTCTGGCAGCAGATCCAGACGCTCGAGAAGGCCCACGCCACCATGCCCGAAAGCACGCCGTTTCAGGTCGGCTCGCGCACCGTAGACCCGCTGACGACGGACCTCGCCAATGCCCCCGCCATACGCAACATCGAAGCGGCCGGCGACATACTCAAGGTCCGGCGTTACGAGGACGGTAGCCTGCTCATCAAGGAAAACTACAACCTCCAGAAGCAATTGGTGGGGGTCACGGCCATGCTGAAGGCTCCCGGTTTCGATGCCGGCGATCGGAACTGGATCATGGCCGCCTACCAGCCCTCGGGAAAGGTCATCGCCTTTGGCAAGGTCGGCTCCTGCATCGCCTGCCACGCCCTGGTGCGCCAGCAGGACTTCGTCTTCGCCCCGCCCCCGCAGCAACTCTTGCCCGTAACGACGTGGAAGGCCTTTTTCCCCAAGCAGGAAATGAACCCCGAGTACCTGACCCTGCTGAAAAAATATCCGGGGCACGTGGTGCAGTAAGGCTTCGTCCTCTGTGAACGCTCCCCGCGGAAACTGGCCAGCCGAGCGGCCACCCGGAGTCGCCACGCATCGCGACTTGGGGAGTGGGCGGCTCTAGCCGGCCCTTTACTCGCCGGCGAAAAGCTCCAGCTGTTCGGTCGTGGTTGGCGGCTGCGGCTGAGCCTTGGGCCTTGGCGTGCGGCTGCGGTCCTTGCGCGAGCCGTGGCGCTCGAGAACCTGTCGGGCCTCGGCGCGCGCTTCGGGCTGGCGGCGGCGCGCCCATATCCGCTCCTTGGCAATACGGGCGGCACGCTGCTCATCGACGATGGGTGGCGGGTAGTCGGGGCTGCCCCACTCCGGTAGCCAACGGCGCACGAACTCCCCACGCGGATCCTGGTCCGCCCACTGCTTGTTGGGGGAGTAGATGCGTAGGGTATTGATGCCCGTCGTGCCCGACTGCATCTGCATCTGACTCCAATGGATGCCGGGCTCGAAGTCCAAAAACTGCCGCGCCAGGAATAAACCGGTGCCCCGCCAATGCAGCCAGAGGTGGTAGCTGGCAAAGCTCACCAACATCGCCCGCATACGAAAATTGATCCAGCCCGTAGCGCGTAGGCAGCGCATGCAGGCATCGACGAAGGGAAAGCCGGTCCGACCCTCGGCCCAGGCCAAGAATCGCTCTTCGCTCCAATCGTCCTCACGCAAGCCATCGTAGCTGCGCGAAAAATTGTGGAATTCGCTGGCCGGCTCATCCTCCAGCTTTTGAATGAAGTGGCAGTGCCAGTGTAGACGCGAAAGAAAACCGCGCAGGTGCCGCGCCCGCTCGCCCGCCTCAGCGCTGCCCTCCTTGCGCAATTCCCGCAGGCGCTGGCGTGTGCGCTGGACCACCTGGCGCATGGAAACGGTGCCGTAAGCAAGGTGTGCACTGAGACGTGAACAGCCACGCTCCGCCAGCAGGGGGCTCGACAGGGTGTGCAGGTAGCGACTGCCGCGCTCGGCAATGAAGCTTTCGAGGGTGCGCGTAGCCGCGGCCTCGCCTGCCGGCGGTATTGGCCGCGCCGCTGGTAGACCCAATGCGTCGAGACTGGGAATATCGCCGCCATCCAAGGGCGTGGTCGTTCCGGGGAGCTGCCCGACCGCCGCCAGCGGCGGCCGTGCCATGAATCGCTCCCAGGCCTCAGCCCAGCCATCGCGCTGGGCAAGGGGTCGGACCACACCAAACTGTGGCCACTGGCGCCACGCTATTCCGCGCTCGCGACACCAGGCGGCCACCCGCCGATCTCGGGCGTACGTCCACGCCGAGCCGGTTTCTTCGTGGCTGAGGAGCTCCGTGAAAGGATAATCGCGCCACAACTGCGCCAGCACCAGCGGCATTGCGCCCCGCCGTAGCAGCAGAGGCATTCCCCGCGCCGCAAGGTTATCGCGCAGCTCCAGCAAACTCTGGCGGATGAACTCCCAGTGCTGGGGATCCCACTCCGGGGCCCCCAGCCACTCGTCCTCGAGCACGTAAAGCCCCACTGCGCTGCGACAACGGGCGGCCGCCGCCAAAGGGGCATGGTCCGTACACCGCAGATCGCGCTTGAACCACACCAGGGCCAAGTCCGTCATGATGGCAGTCTGCCACGGGCTTAGGGCCTCCTCAACTGGATCAAGGGTGCCGCCGAGCATTGACAAGGGAAGCACTTCGATATATTCATGCAGATATTTCGAATCCCGGAGACTAGCGTGCGCCCAACCGTCTTGTTCAGCTGTCTACTACTGCCCCTTACCCTTGCCGTCGGCGCTGCCAAGGCGAATGCCGAGGATCTCTACGTTGCCTACGCCGGCTCCATGGGTGCCGTGATGGATCTGCATCTCGGGCCCGATTTCGCCAAGACGCGCGGGGTGGATTACCGCGGCGAGGGCCAGGGAGCCTATGGGCTTGCCCGCCTCATCGCCGACCACAAGATTCGTCCGGACGTTTTCGTCTCCATCACCCCCGGTCCTGTGGAGATCCTCCAGCAGGCGGGCCTGGTGCGCGAGGCCTATCCCGTCGCCAGCACGCAGATGTGCATTGCCTACAGCCCCGACAGTCCCTACGCCAAGGACTTTGCGGCCGCGGCCCAGGGCAAGAAAGCCTGGTATGAGGTCCTGCAGATGCCGGGAGTGACCTTTGGTCGGACGGATCCACGCACGGATCCCCAGGGGCAGAACATCATCTTCACCATGCTTCTGGCCGAGCGTTATTACCACATCCCTGGCCTCGCCCAGAAAATCCTCGGAGAGCAGATGAATCCCCGGCAGATTCTCACGGAGCCATCTCTACTGACGCGGCTCAAGTCCGGGCAATTGGCGGCTTCGTCGGGCTATCTGAGCGCGGTCACCTCACAAAAACTGCCCTGCGTCAAACTGCCTCCCGAGATCAACCTGAGCGACCCACGCTACGCCAAGGACTGGTACGACAAGGTGCAGTTCACGATAAGCGTGGATGGGAAAGATAAGGTCGTGCATCCCCAGCCCCTGGTGTTCTACGCGGCGGTTTTGACGGACGCTCCCCATCCCCAACTGGGACAGGAGTTCGTCGATTTCCTGCGCAGTGCGACGGGGCAAAAAATCTTCCGCGACAACGGTTACAGCGCGCCCCACGGTCCAGCAGTGGAGGCCGACAATAAAAAGAGCTGATCCTTTTTCTCACCCTATGAAAACCCTTCCCGCATTATCGCGGACTCAGCAAAGGACCGAGGACGCGGCTCTGGAGGGAAGCCCATGAGATTCTCCTTGAGGTAAAAATTAAAGGCGCCATGGGCGCCTTTTGCGAATTTACATTAGCCAAAGGATCTGTCAGCGCTCCTCATAGAGGCGGTGCAGGGCCAGATTGAGCTCCAGCACATTCACCCGCGGCTCACCGATGAAGCCGAACAAGGCGGGCTTCGTGTACTTCTCCATGAGTGCCGCCACCTGCTGCTCCGGCAGATGCCCCGCTTGGGCCACCCGAGCCAGCTGGTAACGGGCGGCGGCGATGCTGATATCGGGATCCAGACCACTCATGGATGAGGTGACGAGGTCCACCGGCACCGGACGATTGCCCTCGGCCGGATCGGCCGCGCGCAGGCGGGCGACCCGCTCGCGGACGTGCTGGATAAGCTTCGGATTGGTCGGGCCCAGATTGGAGGCACCGGAGTTTTCGGCATCGTAGGGGACGGGGTCCGTGGCCGAGGGACGTCCCCAAAAATATTGGGGCTCGTTGAAATACTGGCCGATGAGGCGGGAACCAACCACCTTGCCGTCTTCGCGGATGAGGGAGCCGTTAGCCTGGTGCGGGAAAAGGAGCTGGGCAAGGCCCGTGACCACAAGGGGGTAGACGATGCCCGTGGCCAGCACCAGCAGGGCAAAGACGATGAGTGCTGCGCGTAAGGAACGGATCATGATGCACCCCTCACAGAAGGCTTAGGAGGATGTCGATGAGCTTGATGCCGATGAAGGGCGCAATGAGCCCCCCCAGGCCGTAAATCAGGAGGTTACGGCGCAAAAGCGCTTGCGCCGACACCGCCCGGTAGGCGACGCCCTTGAGGGCCAATGGGATCAGGAAAGGGATGACCACGGCATTGAAGATCACCGCCGAGAGAATCGCACTCTCAGGCGAACTCAGGTCCATGATGTTCAACGCGGCGACCTGCGGATAGGTTCCCACGAAAGCCGCCGGGATGATGGCGAAGTACTTGGCCACATCGTTGGCAATGCTGAAGGTGGTCAGAGACCCGCGGGTCATGAGGAGCTGCTTGCCGATGCGGACGATCTCCAGAAGCTTGGTGGGATCGGAGTCCAGATCCACCATGTTGGCCGCCTCCCGCGCAGCTTGGGTGCCGCTTGCCATGCACACGGCCACATCGGCCTGCGCGAGGGCTGGCGCGTCGTTGGTGCCGTCGCCGGTCATGGCCACCATGTGGCCTTCCTGGTGGTACTCGCGAATACGCGCGAGTTTGGTCTCGGGCTTGGCCTCGGCCAGATAATCGTCCACTCCGGCCTCGGCGGCGATGGCCCCCGCCGTCAGGGGATTATCGCCCGTGACCATCACCGTACGGATACCCATTTTGCGCAGTTCGGCAAAGCGCTCCTTGATGCCGGGCTTGACGATGTCCTTGAGCTCCACCACCCCCAAACCGCGGCCGTCCAGAGCGACGACCAAGGGTGTGGCGCCGGACTGGGCCACCTTCTGCACGATCTGGTCGATCTCCGCCGGCCACTGTCCGCCTTTTTCCAGAACCCAGGCTTTGACGGCATCGGGCGCGCCTTTGCGTAGCTCCTTGCCGCTGGCATCGACACCGCTCATGCGCGTTTCGGCACTGAACGCAATCCATTTGGCGTCCTCCCCCACGCTCTCCCGGGCACTGGGATACTTCTGCTCCGCCAGCAAGACGATGCTTTTTCCCTCGGGAGTATCGTCCGTGAGGGAAGACAGGCGCGCGGCACTGGCGAGCTCCTGATCCGTCACACCGGGGGCGGGGTAGAAGGCCGAAGCCTGGCGGTTGCCAAAGGTAATGGTGCCGGTCTTGTCCAGGAAAAGGACATCGGCGTCCCCTGCCGCCTCGATGGCGCGGCCCGACTTGGCCACCACATTGGCCTGCAAGAGGCGCATGATGCCGGCGATACCGATGGCCGGCAGTAAGGCGCCGATGGTGGTGGGAATGAGGCAGACCAAGAGGGCCACCAGCACCGTGGTGCTGATCACGGTGCCGCTGTGGTTGGCAAAGTGAACGCTATAGTAGGAAAAGGGGTAGAGGGTGACCGTCACCACCAGGAACACGATGGTGAGCAGCACCAGCAGCACCGCCAGGGCGATCTCATTGGGGGTCTTGCGCCGCGCCGCCCCCTCCACCATACGGATCATGCGGTCGAGGAAGGTCTCGCCGGGACTGCTGGTGATTCTCACCACCAGCCAGTCCGACAGCACCCGGGTGCCGCCGGTGACGGCGCTGCGATCGCCGCCGCCTTCGCGGATGACGGGGGCGCTTTCACCGGTGATGGCGCTCTCGTCCACCGAGGCGACCCCCTCCACGGCCTCACCATCGGAAGGGATGGTGTCACCGGCCTCCACCAGGACGTAATCCCCGGGCTGCAGGCTCGCTCCCGCCACCTCCTCCCAGCCGGCGTCGTGACGCGCTTCGCGCAGCTTCTTGGCCGTGACCTCGTGGCGGGCCTGGCGCAGGCTCGCTGCCTGGGCCTTGCCCTGCCCTTCGGCAAGGGCTTCGGAGAAATTGGCAAAGAGCACGGTGAGCCAAAGCCAGAAATCCACGGCCCAGACAAAGCCCGCCTCGGACCAGCGGCCGTGCAGAAGGTCGGCGATGCCGATGGCGGTGACCAAAATGGCGCCGATATACACCACGAACATCACCGGGTTACGCCACTGCACCCGCGGATCGAGCTTGCGGAAGCTCTCACGAATGGCGGCTCGGCCCAGATCGCGCCAGGAAAAACGTGCACTATGGATGTGATGGGTCGTCATGGTGCGTCTCTCAATGACCAGTCGAAGCGGTGTGGACTGCCGAGGGCAGACTCAACTGCTCGGCGATGGGCCCAAGACCGAGAGCCGGGATGAAGTTCAATGCCCCGACCAGCAAGACCACGATGGTGGTGAAGACCACGAAAAGGGGGGTGGCCGGGTTCAGGGTACCGGGACTGGCCGGGATCCGTTTTTTTGCCGCCAGGGAGCCGGCAATGGCCAGCAAGGGCAGATAAGCCAGGTAGCGGTTGACCAGTACGCACAGGCCCGTCAGCAGGTTGTAGAAGGTGGTGTTGGCGTTAAGGCCGCCGAAAGCACTGCCGTTGTTGTTACTGGGGCTCGTCACGGCATAAAGAATCTCCGAAAAGCCGTGGGCGCCCGGATTCAAGACCGCGTCGCGCCCACCGGGCAGGCTCACGGCCACGGCCGTGCCGATGAGGACCAGCAGGGGCATGACCAGAATGGCCAGAGAGGCCATCTTGATTTCGTAGGCCTCGATCTTCTTGCCCAGAAATTCGGGCGTGCGGCCGATCATGAGGCCCGCGAGGAAAACGGCGATGAGGACGAAGGCGAGCATGGAGGCAATGCCCGTACCCACCCCGCCTGGGGTCACCTCTCCGAGTTGCATGAGGAGCAGATTCACCATTCCCGACAAGGGCATGAAGGAGTCGTAGGCAGAGTTGGCCGCACCCGTGGAGGTACCCGTGGCCACCGCACCAAAGAGGGCGCTGCCGGCGGCGCCGATGCGCTCCTCCACCCCCTCCATGTTGCCACCCCCCGCCAGAGCCGGGGTGTTGTTCTGATCGACGCCCACGGCCGTCAGCAGCGGGTTACCCGCCAGTTCCTGTTGCTGACTGAGCAATGCCAAAGGGGTGAACAGCAGAAGCATGACGGCGAGGATACCTACCCCCAGACGCAGGTTCTTGACCCGATGTCCAAAATAGAACACCAGGGCAAAGGGAATGAGGAAGATGGCCACCATCTGGAAGAGATTGGTCAGCCCCGTGGGATTCTCGAAAGGATGGCCGGAATTGGCATTGAAAAAACCGCCGCCGTTGGTCCCGAGGAGCTTGATGGCCTCCTGCGATGCCGCCGGCCCCATGGCGATGACCTGCTGGGTCATGAGCTTGCCCTGGTGGACAAAGGGCTGGAGCAAATCGGCGTGGACGTAGGCGGCAAAATTCTGGATGGCCCCCTGCTCCACGAAAAAGAGGGCGAGAACGATGGACAGAGGGATGAGCACATACAGGGTCGTGCGTACCAGATCCACCCACAGGTTACCGATGCCCGGCTTTTCTGCCCGGGTAAAGCCGCGAATCATGGCGATGGCCAGGACGATGCCCGAGGCGGCCGAAAGAAAGTTTTGTACGGCCATGCCCAGCATCTGGCTGAGATAACTCATGGTCGTTTCGCCACCGTAATCCTGCCAGTTGGTGTTGGAGACGAAACTCGCCGCCGTGTTGAAACTGATCTGTACACCGGGGCTGCCAAAATGCATGGGATCGAGTGGCAGGTAATTCTGAAAGTACAAAAGCACGTAAAGAAAAACACCGCCCACCACATTGAACAAAATCCAGAGCAGGGCGTATTGCTTCCAACCCATATCGGCCTTGGCATCGATGCCAGCGACGACGTAGATGGCACGCTCCACCGGCCCCAGGAGCCTTTTGGCCAGGCAATGCTCATCGCTGTAGATACGCCGCATGTAGATGCCCAGAGGCCACGCGAGAACGATACTCAGCGCAATCGTGGTGAAGGTGAGCAGCAGGGCGTCATTCATAGGAAACGCTCCGGGTTGAACAGGAAAAAGAACAGATATACGAGCAAGACAGCGGCAAGGCCAAGACCGATCCAGGTAAAGATATCCATCACCAGCTCCTCACACGCTCGAGAAAATAGACGAGGCCCGCGCCCAGACCGAAAGGTATCAGCAGTATCACGAGGTAGAGCAAAAACATGATCGATCTCCTTGCAGACTTTGGCACCATAACGACAGCCGTGTAAAAATGCCATAAAAAGTCGGCGGCACGACTCCAGCCGCCCCGCAGCCTATTGGCCCGCCGCAGCCCTTACCCTATGATGCTGGAAAGCGAGGGCGCCACGGCTGGCCACAAGGAACCCATGAGTGACGACATCACTGAGGATAGACCGGACCCCGATGCCCTGCTGGCGGCCGTGCAAAAGGAAGAGGCCGCCAAACAACGGGGACGGCTGAAGATCTTTTTCGGCGCCGCCCCTGGGGTAGGCAAGACCTACGCCATGCTCCGTTACGGCCTGGACGAGATGAACAAGGGTCGGGACGTGCTCATCGGCGTTGTGGAGACCCATCAGCGCAGCGACACCCAGGCCCTGGCCGATGCCCTGCCCCAGCTCCCCCTGCGAGAGGCCCAGCACCGCAACGTCACCCTCAAGGAATTCGACCTGGATGCGGCCCTCCAGCGGCGTCCCGGCCTTCTGCTTCTGGATGAGCTCGCCCACAGTAACGCCCCGGGTTCCCGCCACCAAAAACGCTGGCAGGATCTGGAGGAACTCCTGGACGCAGGCATCCATGTGGCCACCACCGTCAACGTCCAGCACCTCGAAAGCGTCAACGAGGTCGTGCGGGCCATTACCGGCGTGCAGGTTCGGGAAACGGTACCGGATCGGGTCATCGCCGAGGCCGAGGAGCTGACCCTGGTGGACATCAGCGACACCGACCTCCTGCAGCGCCTCAAGGAGGGCAAGGTCTACCTGGGGGAACGCGGTGAGCGCGCCATGGCCAACTTCTTCCGCAAGGGCAACCTCATCGCCCTGCGCCAGTTGGCCATGCGCATCGCCGCCGACCGCGTCGACCTGGAGCTGCGTCAATTCAACGCCGAAAACCCCGAAGACTCCAAGTCCGGCGGGGTACGGGAGCGCCTCTTGGTGGCCATCGGCATGTATCCCGAGGACGAGCATCTGGTACGGGCCGGCTACCACCTGGCCACGGCCCTGCGCTGCCCCTGGATCGTGGTCCACGTCGACACCCCCCGCGGACTCCTGCAAAAACCCGAGGAACAGGCCTGGCTCTGGAGCCATCTGCATCTGGCCGAACGCCTCGGTGCCGAAACCGTGCGTCTGACGGGCGTGGATGTGGCGGCGGAGATCCTGGCCTACGCCGAGTTACGGGATGTGACACAGATCCTCGTCGGTCAGGCCCAGGGCCTGCGCCGCTACATCTGGTGGTGGCCGGGCTCGCTGCTGGGCAAGCTACTGAACCGCCGGCGGCGAATGGATGTGGTCGTCCACCCGCTGCCCCTCAAGAAGGCCGTGAGCGAGGAGAGTCTGGAAAGAAGCCGCCAGTACCTCGGCATGACCATCAGCCCGGAACAGCGGCGCCAGCGTAACCGTGCCCTGGCCATCGGTGCCGGTCTCGGCATCGGCCTGTCGCTGCTGGCCCTGGCCCTGAATCCGCTGCTCGGACTGCCCAGCGTCTTCCTCCTCTACCTCGTGGGCACGGTGGGGACGGCGCTGCATTATGGGCGCTGGCCCTCCATCATCGCCCTGTCCAGCGCGCTGGTGACCTTCTACGCCTTCGGGCTGAGCCGGGGTCTGCCGGCAACCCTCGGCTCCCTGGTGACCTTTGGCATCATCCTCGCCCTTGCCGTCCTCATCAGCCAGCTGGTGGCCCGTTCGCGGGAACAGGAAAACATGGCGCGAATGCGCGAGCGCCGCGCGCGTAACCTCTACACCCTGGTGCAGGCCCTGAGCCGCCTGCGCAGCGCACCGGAAATCCTGACCACCGCGGCCGAGCAGATCCACAGTACCCTGGGCCTCAGTACCGCCTTCTGGCTGCCTGCCGGGGCCGATGACGGTCTGCCTCTGCGCCTGCTGCCCGAGGATACGGACCTCGGCGAACAGCGCGACGGCCTGCAGTCGGCGGCGGTGTGGGTATTCCAGCACGGTCGCCCCGCTGGCATGGGCACGGATACCCTATCGGGCCTGCCCGCCCTGATGCTGCCCATATCCGCCGGCGAACGGGTGCTGGGCGTGATGATGGTGAGCGATGTGGAGATCCGACGCACACCCGCGGACTGGCTGCGCTACATGGAGACCATCACCCGGCTGGTGGCCGTCGCCCTGGAGTCGGCCCGTACCTTCCAGCGGCGTAGCGAGGCCGATCTGCACCTTCAGTTGGAGCGCATGCAAAGCGCCCTGCTGAGTGCCGTCTCCCACGACCTACGCACGCCGCTGACCACCATTCTGGGCTCCCTCGGCACCTTAGAGCGTCTACACGGCACCCTGCCGGAGGCAGAGCAACAGCAGCTGATCCGGGATATCCGGACGGAAACGGAACGCATGAGCCAGACCATGGAGCGCATCCTCCGCGTTGCCGCGCTGCTCTCGGGTGGTGCCGAACTGCACAAGGAGTGGGTGCCCTTGACGGATATCCTCGGCAGCGCCCGCCGCGAGCGCCAGAGCCCCTGCGCCGACCGCCCGTTCAACGTCCAGATCCCCGCCGATCTGCCGCTGTTGCACGGTGACCCCACGCTGCTCACCCAAGTGCTGGGCAATCTCATCGAAAACGCCTGCCGTTACACCCCGCCGGGCACTGCCGTCGACATTCAGGCCTGGGCCAACCCCCAGGAGATCTTCGTCTGCGTCATCGACCACGGCTACGGTATTCCGCCGGGGCGCGAGCGCGAGATCTTCGAGCGCTTCAGCCGTGTCAAACCACCTGTGGGCACGGGCGGCAGCGGCCTCGGTCTCGCCATCGCCCAGAGTGTCCTGCAGATGCACGGCGGACGCATCTGGGCCAGCAATCAGGTCATGAACCGCGGCGCCAAGTTCTGTTTTTCCCTGCCCCGGGAAGCGCCGCCCTCGCTGCCCCAGGAGGAGTGAGTGGCACAGGAGGCGGCCATCCTGCTGGTAGAGGACGATGCGGCCATCGCCCAGTTCCTGCAACGGGCGCTGCGGGCCGAGGGGCACTATGACCTCCGTTGGGAGAACACCGCCGCCAAGGCCAAGGTGGGACTGCGCCAGCGCCGATCCCAGGGAGCCGATCCCTTTCTCGCCATTTTTCTGGACCTTGGTCTGCCCGATGGCGACGGTCTCGATCTGATCCCCTGGTTTCGTCGGGAAACGCCGGAGAGCATCGTCATGGTCCTCTCGGCGCGTGGCCAGGAAGTCGACAAGGTGGAAGCCCTGCAGCGCGGCGCCGACGACTATCTGACCAAACCTTTTACCGTGGGCGAGCTGCTGGCCCGCCTGCAGGCCCATCTGCGCCGCCTGGGTCGCAAAAGCGAGCAAGGCCCGCTGCGCGTGGGCGACTGGGCGCTCGTCGACGACCGCCGTTGCCTGCGCATTGGCGCGCGGGAGATCAGCCTCACGGCCAAGGAGTATCAGCTGCTGCGCCTGCTCTTGCGCCACGCCGGCGCGGTGCTCACACATCGCCAGATCCTCGCGGCCATTTGGGGACCATCCCACGCCGAGGACAACCATTATGTGCGCATCTACATCCAGCGCCTGCGCGAGAAAATCGAGGCAGACCCCAATGCGCCGCAGTACTTGATCACGGAGCTCGGTCTGGGCTACCGTCTGGTCATCCCCGACCCCAGCCGGAGCGATTCCTGATGCCCGTCGATACCCCGAGCATCCACGCCATTGCGGTCATGATCATCGCCCTCCTGGCGCTGGTCTCCTACAGCCGGCAGAACATTCCGGTGGCCACCACGAGCCTCGGGATCCTGGTGATCATCCCCCTGTTCTTCGCCCTGCTGCCCATGCGGGTGGGCCACGGCACCCTCGACCCCACCATCTTTTTCCAGGGCTTTGGCAATGAGGCTTTGGTAGCCATCGTCTCCTTGATGGTGGCCGGCGCGGCCATCGTCCACACCGGCGCCCTGGAGCCTCTGGGTCGATTTCTGAGCAAGGTCTGGAACTGGGCGCCACCCCTGGCCTTACTGCTGGTACTCCTGGTCACCGCTGTCTTGAGCGCCTTCGTCAACGACACGCCTCTGGTGGTCCTCCTGATCCCCTTGCTCACCAGTATTGCCCTGCGCACCAACCGGCCGGTCTCACGCATGCTCATGCCCTTGGGCTTTTCGGCCCTCATCGGCGGCATGGCCACTACCATCGGTACTTCCACCAACCTGGTGGTGGTGTCCGTGGCCCAGTCCTTGGGTCTGCCGCCCATGGGTATGTTCCATTTCACCCTACCCGCCGCCATCGCCGGCGGGGTGGCGATGGTCTACCTCTGGCTCATCGCCCCCCTGCTCCTGCCCAAGCGGCCAACACCCTCCGGTGATCGCTCACCGCGCATCTTCAATGCCAAGCTCAAGCTCAAGGAAGACAGCAAGTTTGCCGGCAAGACCCTGGCGGAGCTGCGCAAGGAGGTGGGCGATCTCAAGGTGAGTCGGGTACAGCGGGGGGAGCAGATCCTCGTGCCCTTCCCCGACCTCAAGCTTGCCGCCGGCGATGAACTGCAGGTGCGCGATTATGCCGACAAGTTGAAGGATCTGGAGGCCAGCATCGGGGCGGAACTGACCCTCGGCGACAAGAAGGTCGATGCCGCGGACAAGGACAAGGATGCGGACAGTGACCAGCAGGTGGTGGAGGTGGTGATACTACCCGCCTCTCCCCTGGTGGGGCGAACCCTCAAGGGCAGTCGTTTCGCCGCCCGCTTCGATCTCACCCCGCTGGGCATCTACCGCCGCGGCACCAGCCTGCAGACGGACGATCTCGAGGCCGAGCGCCTGCGCAACGGCGACGTCGTCCTGGTACAGGGCGCACGGGAGCGCATTGCCGAGATCCGCGCCCGCGGCGATCTGACCTTTCTAGATGCCAGTGTCGACCTGCCGCGCAGCAAAAAGGCGCCCTTGGCCTTGCTGATCATGCTCGCCATCGTCCTGCCGGCGGCTCTGAATCTCTTGCCCATCGCCGTCACGGCACCCGTGGGCGTCCTGCTCATGATCGTCACCGGTTGCATCGAGTGGCGCCAGGTGGGCGGCGCCATCAGTGCCTCCGTCATCCTCCTCATCGCCGCCGGTATCGCCCTGAGTATGGCCCTGGTCAAGACCGGGGCCGCGCATTTTCTGGCCCAGGCCTTCCTCAGCTTGACCCAGGGATTGCCACCGACCATCCTCGTGGGCCTCATCCTCTTTTTCGTCGCCTTCCTCGGCAATGTGGCCTCGCACACCACGGGCGCCCTCATCGGCGCGCCCATCTCGGTGCAGATCGCCCATGGTCTGGGATTGTCCCCCGAACCCTTCCTGCTGGCGGTACTCTTTGGCGCCAATCTCGGCTACGCCACCCCCATGGCTTACCAGACCAATGTCCTGACCATGAATGCCGCAGGCTATACCTTCATGGATTTCTTTCGGGTGGGGCTACCGCTGTTGATCCTCATGGGCGTACTCATCAGCTGGACGTTGCCCCAGTTTTTTCCCTTTTGAAGGTGGCGCCGATGTCGACACGGTCCCCGAGCGCCCGCGCCCCTTGGCAGCGCCCGTGACCGTACTATCCGTCGATCTCGCCTACAAGTGCTATCGCGATTGCGGGATCGCCCTCCTGCGCCGAGGTGACGGGGAGATTCGCGTCGAGTTCCCCAGCCTTGGGCTGTCTGGCAGCCCTCGGCCCGACGCCCTGGCCCAGCGCCTTGCCGAGATTGCCGCGGAGCTAGGTGCGTCGTGCATGCTTCTGGACGGCCCTCAGGCCTGGAAGGATGGGGACAATGGCTGCGCGCATTCGCGGTGCAGCGAGCGCGCCCTCAACACGCCGGCCAAGACCGGCACGCCGGGACAGGTGAAGCCCGCCAATTATGGGCCCTTCGTCGCCTTCTCCATCGCGGTCTTCGATACCCTGGCGCAGCTGGGTTGGCCAAGGCTGGAGGATCCGCGCCACTCCCAGGGGCGGGCGGTGGAATCCTTTCCCACCGCCGCCTGGCGTGGGCTTGGCCTGCGCACCCTGCCGGCCAAGGCAAAGACCCATCCCATCGACCTCGACGCGGCGTTTTCGAGCCTCTGCGCGCGCTTCCCTCTGCAGGTTGCGCGCAAACCCGATCACGACGAGTTGCAGGCACTGGTTGCCGGCCTCGCCGGTCTCGCTCTGGAAGAACGGGAGGAGGCCGGATACTGGGCCGCGGGCGTTGCCCCTTTTTGGAAAGCCGGAATGGTGCGCGAGGGTTTCATCGTCGTCCCCCGGCCTTCGGGAGTACTGGGGCACGCGGCGCGGCCTTACCCTTGACGCTCGCGCCGGGCCTAAGCCATCATTGACCGGATTTACTTTTCACCAAAATCGTACTCAGGAGGATCATGGACGCGACCGACCAGAAGCGCCTGTTGCGGGAGATGCTCTTCGCCCGCCGCTTTGAGGAGCGCTGTGCAGAGGCTTATCAGGAGCGGCAGATCGGCGGCTTTCTGCATCTCTATCCGGGCCAGGAGGCCTGCGCCATCGGCGTGCTGGAAAAGGCACGTCCCGGCCACGACTATGTGGTCACCGGCTACCGCGACCACATCCACGCCATCAAGTCGGGTGTCGATCCCAAGGCGGTCATGGCCGAGCTCTTCGGCAAGGAAACGGGCTGTTCCAAGGGGCGTGGCGGTTCCATGCACCTCTTCGACCCGGACCGGCGTTTCATGGGCGGCTACGCCCTGGTGGGCGGGCCCTTTCCTTTGGCCGCCGGGTTTGGCAAGGCCATCCAGATGCGCGGTGGCGACGAGATCAGCATCTGCTTCCTGGGCGATGGTGCCAATAATCAGGGCACCTTCCACGAGACCATGAACATGGCGAGCCTCTGGGATCTGCCGGTGCTTTTCGTCTGTGAGAACAACCTCTACGGTATCGGCACGGCCATCGAGCGCGCGACCGTCGAAATCCATCAGTACAAGCGCGTGGCGCCCTATCGTATCGAAGCGGCCCAGTGCGATGGCCAGGATATCGACGTCGTCCTGCAGCACGCCGAGGCGGCCGTGAATTACGTGCGTGAAAAACGCCGTCCCTACTTCCTGGAGCTCATGACCTACCGTCTGCGTGGCCACTCCATGTCCGATTCTGGCGCCTACCGTAGCAAGGACGAGGTGGAACAGTGGGCGCAGCGGGATCCCATTGGCATCTACAAGGCCCGCCTGGTCGCTGCCGGAGTCCTTAGCGAGGCGGATTTCGCTGCCATGGACCAGGCCATCCAGGACGAAATCGAAAAGGAGATCATTCCCTTTGCCGAGCAGAGCCCCGAGCCGGCGGTGGAGGATCTGGAGCGCTATGTGTATGTCGAAGGAGGCTGCAAGGCATGGCAGAACTGAGTTATTGGCAGGCCATCCTGCGCGCCCACGACGAGGAAATGGCACGGGATCCCCTGGTGTTCGCCATGGGCGAGGATATCGGTGTGGCCGGCGGTACCTACAAGGCCACTACGGGCCTCTACGCCAAGTACGGTGAAAAGCGAGTCATCGACACCCCTATCTCGGAAAACAGCTATACCGGGATCGGGGTGGGTGCGGCCATGCTCGGCTGCCGTCCCATCGTCGAAATCATGAGCGTCAACTTCGCCTGGCTCGCCATGGACCAGCTCATGAACAATGCCGCCAAGATCCACTATATGTCCGGCGGGCGAATCCGTTGTCCATTGGTTCTGCGCCTGCCCGGTGGCACCGCCCACCAGTTGGGAGCGCAGCACTCGGCGCGCATGGAGAAGGTGTTCATGGGCGTGCCGGGCTTGCGGGTCGTGACTCCGTCCTCGCCGCGCGACGCCTACGGCCTGCTGAAAAGCGCCGTACGCTGCGACGATCCCGTGGTGGTCATCGAGCACGAGGCCATGTACAACCTCAAGGGCGAGGTTCCGGACGAGGAATACTTCACCGCGCTGGAGGGTGTGGAGGTCGTGCGCCCGGGCAAGGACCTCACCCTCTTCGCCTACAACATCAGTGTGCACTGGGCTCTGGCCGCCGCCGACAAACTGGCCAAGGAGCTCGGTATCGCCGCGGAGGTGGTGGATCTGCGCGCACTCAAACCCCTGGATCGGGCGGGTATTGCCGCCAGCGTGCGCAAGACGCACCGGGCCATCGTGGTGGAAGAAGACGAGGCCCCGGTGGGGGTAGGTGCCGAGGTCATCGCCATCCTCAACGAGGAGTGTTTCTTTGAGCTGGATGCGGCGCCCGTGCGGGTGCATGCCCGGGACGTACCCACCCCCTACAACCGGCGCCTCGAGAAGGCCTCCATCCCCAACGCCGACGACGTCGTCGCGGCGGCGCGCAAACTTCTGGGTCGCTAGGCCGCCGGCGCGGCCAGCCCACCCCTTGTCCTGAGGAATTTGCAGACCATGGCTGAACCCTACGTCATCAAGATGCCCCAGCTTTCGGACACCATGACCGAGGGCGTGCTCGTCTCCTGGGAGAAGCAACCCGGCGATCGAGTGGAACGGGGCGACGTGGTGGCCACCATCGAAACGGACAAGGCCATCATGGACGTGGAGGTATTCCGCTCGGGTTTCCTCGCCGGCCCCCTGGCGGCCGTGGACAGCGTCGTACCCGTTGGGGAAGCCATCGGCTATCTGACGGACACGCCCCAGGGCTCCGTCGACTCCCCGGGCATGGTGACGGCAGATTCAGCGAAATCGACCGACTCGCGCGCCAGGGCGGCGGTAGAGGCGGAGGCGGAATCAGCATCGGTACCGGCACCGGCAGCTTCCGCCGCACCGGCAGAAAACGCATATCCCATCAAGATGCCTCAGCTGTCGGATACCATGACCGAGGGTGTCCTGGTGTCCTGGGAAAAGCAACTGGGAGATCGCGTGGAGCGCGGCGATATCGTCGCCACCGTCGAGACGGACAAGGCCATCATGGATGTGGAGGTTTTCCGCTCGGGCTTCCTTTCCGGGCCCATGCTGAGCGTGGACAGTGTCGTTCCCGTGGGTGAGGCCATGGCCTGGCTGGTGGACAGCGCCGACAAGGTGCAACGCGAGGCTAAGCGGGCCTTGGCGTCCGCCACCGGCGGCGCGGCCAACCGCAGCGTTGGCACGCCCGCCCCGACGCCCGCCACAGCGCCGGTGGTGACCCCCGCGGAACCGGCGCCGGCGGTGCCCAGCGACGGGAGCATTCGCCCCGCACCCCGTCCCCGTGGCGCGAAGGCAACGCCCTATGCCCGGCTTCTGGCGGGCAGCCGCGGGCTGAGTCTGGATGGACTGCGGGGCAGTGGGCCGGACGGCGTCATCGTCGCCGCCGACGTCTCCGCCCAAACCGCCGCCGCGTCCAATGTCGCCGCGGCTGCGGTGGCCGTCCCGGGCGACGGGCGTCCGATGACGGCCATCGAGAAGTCCATCAGCCAGGCCATGACCGCCTCCCTGACCATTCCGGTCTTCCACGTAACCATGCACATCCGTCCCGAGGCCTTGCAGCGTGCGGCCAAAGCCGAGGGCGTCTCCTTTACCGTGGCTCTGGCCAAGGCGGTATCCGAGGCACTGCTGCGACAACCCCGCATCAATGCCGCCTATCAGCATCCGGATCGCATCGTCGAGGGGAGGCCCCACGACATTGGCATCGCTGCCACCACCGAGGACGGCAGCCTCGTGGTGCCGGTCCTGCGCGATCTGGCCAACAAGGATCTCAAGACCCTGCAGGAGGAATGGACACCGCTCTTGGAGCGGGCACGCAAGCGGCGTCTCAGCCCGGCGGATTACCAGCATCCCACCTTCACCATCTCCAATATGGGGATGTACGGCGTCAGCCAGTTTGATGCCATCGTCACCCCGGGAACGGCGGCCATCCTCGCCGTGGCGGCGACGGGGCCGGACGGCATGCCCGTCACCATCAGCGCCGACCATCGCGTGGTGAACGGGGCGGATGCCGCTGCCTTCCTCAAGGATCTCAAGGCGCTGGTGGAGGCGCCGCAGAGCTGGCTTACGGCGAGCGGCCCGGTCATCCCGGAGGGAAACTACGATGTTCAGGTCCTGGTGATCGGCGCGGGTCCGGGAGGAGAGGACTGCGCCCGGGAACTGGCCGAGAACGGTATCCGCGTGGCCATGGTCAACCATGCGCCCCTCCCGGGTGGCGAGTGCCTCTGGCGCGGCTGCATTCCGTCCAAGGCCTGGCGGGCGGCGGCGGACCGCATCCGCGATCGCGTCCACGATGCCGCCATGGGTATCCAGCTGGGTGAGCCGCACCTCGACTGGCAGCAGCTGGAGCAACATCGGCGCAGCATCGTCCAGACCCGCGGCGAAATGGCCTTGAAGACCGACCAAGGCATGAAGATACAGGTTCTGGAGGGACACGCCCGCTTTACTGGGCCCCACAGCGTCGATATCGAGGGCAGGGACGCGCGCACCCTGACTTTTGCTGCTTGCGTCATCGCCGCCGGCGCACCCGCTTTCGTTCCCCCTATTCCCGGCGCCAAGGAAGCCCTGGCGGCGGGTGCCGCCGTCACCTCGGACACCGTCTGGGATCTGACCGCCCCGCCCAAGCGTCTGTGCATCATCGGCGCCGGTGCCATCGGCATGGAAATGGCGCAGATGTTCCACGATTTTGGCGCCGAGGTGACGGTCCTGGAGGCACTTCCGCGCCCCGTGGCCGAAATGGAAGCGGAACTGGCCGAACAACTGATGCGTGCGCTGGCCAAGAACAGCCCGCGGCTACAGGTTTTTACGGATGTGCAGGTAAAGGACATCTCCGGAGAGGCGGGCAACCTCCAGATCCGCTATGGGAAAGGGCAGGAAACGCAGGTGGTAGCGGCAGACCTGCTGCTCATCGCCACCGGCAAACGTCCCGATACCTCCGGACTTGCCCTGGAGCGTGCCGGGGTCCGGCTCGGTGAACGCGGGGCCATAGCCGTGGATACCCGGGGCCAGACCTCGGTACCGCACATCTATGCCGTGGGTGACGTGGTGGGCGGCTACATGCTCGCCCACACCGCCGCCCAGCAGGGACGGGTGGCGGCGGCCAACCTCCTGGGTCACCGCGCCACCTACGAAGCGCGCAAGGACTGCGGTGTCACCTTCACCCGCCCCCAGGTGGCCTTCGTCGGCCTGACGACGGAACAGGCCAAGGCCGCTGGCCTCGACGTCGTGGAAGTCAAAGTACCCATGAGCATCGATGCCAAGGCCATGATGACTGGGGAAACGGACGGCCTGATCAAGATGGTGGCGGAGCGACAGAGCCATCGCATCGTCGGTGTCCACTTCCTGACGGATCACGCCGACACTCTGGTGGGTGAGGCGGTGATGATGGTCAGTGCCGAGCTCACCCTGGAACAGGTGGCGACGGCCATCCATCCGCACCCCACCCAGACGGAACTCTTCGGCGAGATGGCGCGACGGCTGTTGTCCCGCCTGCGCCGCTCGGCACGGGCCAAGGCCTAAGCGAAGTGCCCGTGAGCGAGGGCAAGCGTCCGGCGCCGACGCACCCGTCCCAGATCCTGCCGGGCAGCTTCGTCGAGGGTCTGCGCGGGACGGTTCTGCGTTTTTACGCCAAGATCCTCGACGTCATCGTCGCGGTGATGATCTTTCTCATGCTCCTCACGCTGGTGTTTGCCGTGGCCAGCCTTTTCTGGGACATCTATGGCTCTTTGCGGGATTTCCGACAAGAGGAAGTCATCCGCAGTCTCGTCTCGGATGTCCTCTCCGTCTTTGTCCTCATCGAGCTTTTTCGCACTTTTACCGATTATCTGGAATTTCACCGTATCCGGCTGCGGGTATTGTCGGAAGTGGCCATCGTCTTTGTGCTCCGCGAGCTCTTCATCGGTCTCTACGCCCACCGTCTGGGGCCCCTGGATCTCCTCGCCACGGCCGCCCTCCTGGCCGTGCTCGTGGGGGCGCGCATCGCCGCCGTGCGTTTTACACCCAGGCACGGCGACCTGGACTGAGCGTCGGCGGCTGCGTCCGCCGGGACGGCCCTCCCCTGGGCTGATATTGCAAATGATTACCATTATGATATAGTGTCCCCACGAACTCGTTGGGAGTGTGAGCGTCATGACCCAAGTCCTTTCCCCCCACCGCCTGAGCTCGGCCCGCGCAGGTGAGCAGGTGGAAATCTGTGCCATCCAGACCTCGGCGCAAGAGCGGCGGCGCCTGCTCGGTCTCGGTCTGCGTCCTGGATGCCTGGCACAGATCTGTCAGGGGCCCAATGCCCAGGGCGCCGTCCTTCAAATCGGCAGCGTCCGCATCGCCCTTGGCCGGCCCTGGTTGGAATCCATTGCCGTGCGCCGATTCGGCGGTCCAACGCTCAAGGCGGGGAACAGGCAGGATGACTGAACCCATGTCGCACACGGCCATGGTCGGCGCCCGCGGAGGCCGCCGCATCGCTCTGGTGGGGAATCCCAATAGCGGCAAGACCACCCTCTTCAACGCCCTCACGGGTGCGCACCAGCAGGTGGGCAACTGGCCCGGGGTGACGGTGGAGCGACGGGAGGGGCGGCTGCGTCTGGATTCGGGTGAACTCATCGTGGTCGATCTGCCGGGCGTCTACAGCCTTTTGGGCGGCGGTGGGGTCGATCAGGACATCGCCCGCGCCTACGTGCAGAACGCGCAACTGGACGGCCTCGTGCAGGTGGTGGACGTCGGCCAGTTGCAACGCCACCTGCTCCTTACCCACGAGCTTCTGCACCTGGGTCGCCCTTTGCTGCTGGTTTTGAACATGATGGACGAGGCCCGCGCCCGCCGCGCCGTACCGGATCTCGACCGGCTGCGCCAGCGTCTGGGGGGCATCGCGGTGCTGCCCATGGTTGCTCGCCGCGGCGAGGGGCTTGCGCAACTGCGCGAGGCCCTGGAACGGGATTTTCCGCAGGGCGGCGAGCCCGTTCCTGCCCTCTATCCAGCGGAGCTTGCGCACACCCTGGCCCAATTGGCCGCCCAGACGCCCACACTCGCGGCCCTGGATCGGCTGCGTATCCTGGAAGGGCTGGCGCCGCCGCCGACGGATGCTGAGCCGCATGCTCGCCGGGCCCGTGAGGAGATACGGGCAAAAACCGGAGAGGATGCCGCCGATGCCCTGGCGGCCGCCCGCTTCGCCTGGGCCGAAGACACGGCCCGTGCCGTTTTGCCGGCCACCACCGCCTCTGCCAAAGAGCGCTGGACGCAGCGCCTGGACCGCTGGATCCTCCACCCGGTCATCAGCGTGCCCATCTTTCTCGGGGTCCTCTATGCCCTCCTGGTGGCAAGCTTCAACGCCGGTGCGATCTTCCAGGATTTCTTCGAGGACGGCAGCAAGGCCATTCTGGTCCACGGCTTGGGCCATCTGCTCCTCGACGCGGGCCTTCCCGACTGGGGCGTACAGGCTTTGGCGGGGGGATTTGGGGGTGGGGTGAGCATCGTCTTGAGCTTCGTGCCGCCCATTGCCTTCACCTTTCTCTTGCTCGCCGCGCTGGAGGATTCGGGATACCTCGCGCGGGCAGCCTTTGTCATGGATCGTTTCTTCCGCCATCTCGGCCTGCCGGGCACGGCCATGGTACCCATGGTCATCGGCTTTGGCTGCAACGTGCCGGCAATCCTCGCCACACGCACCATCGAGGATCCGCGGGCGCGGGTAATCGCGGCCTTGATGCAGCCCTTCATGTCCTGCTCGGCACGCCTGGCGGTGTACCTGGCCTTTGCCGCCGTCTTTTTTCGGGGCTACGGCGGGCAGGTGGTCTTCGCCTTGTATCTCACGGGTATTCTGGCGGCCGTGCTGACGGCCTGGCTGTTGCGGCGGGGTCCCCTGCCCGGGGCAGAGCGGCCCCTGGCACTGGAACTGCCGCCCTACCGTTGGCCGGGACTGCGCAGCGTCGCCCTGCACGCCTGGCACCGCCTGCGCGTCTTCGTGATGCGGGTGGGTAAAGTCATCGCCGTGCTCGGCGCCATTCTCCTGCTCCTGCCGGGTATCGGCTGGGTGGATGGTGGCCTGCGCAGCACCGATATGGAGCACTCCCTGCTGGCCCAGGGCAGCCGGACTCTGACCGTCGTCTTCGCTCCCATGGGCATCGGTACGGAGCAATGGCCGGCGGTGGCGGGACTCGTCGCCGGCGCTCTGGTCAAGGAAGTGGTGATCGGTGTGATGAACGGCATCTATCAGCGCCAGGGGGAGACGGACCTCATGACCGCCTATCGCGATCCCGACCTCGGCGCCGAGCTGCGCGCCGCCCTCGCCACCATTCCGGCCCACGGGCAGGAATTCCTGCACAATCTCACCGACCCTCTGGGCTTTGCCTCTATCGGCGATCGGGCCGC
The DNA here is from genome assembly GCF_000175575.2 of Acidithiobacillus caldus ATCC 51756. NCBI lineage: Bacteria > Pseudomonadati > Pseudomonadota > Acidithiobacillia > Acidithiobacillales > Acidithiobacillaceae > Acidithiobacillus > Acidithiobacillus caldus. The sequence continues at coordinate 309,181 of NZ_CP005986.1, read as the reverse complement.
GAGCGCCGCTGCCGCGGGTGCCGATGAGGCCACCCTCAAAGGGCTCACGGCAGGCTTCACGGATCTATCGGCCTTCGCGTATCTGCTCTTTGTCCTGCTCTACCTGCCCTGCGCCAGCACCTTTGCCGCCCTACGCCGGGAAATTGGACGTCCCTGGGCCTGGTTTTCTGTCTTCTACGGTCTTGCGACGGCCTGGATCGCCGCTGGCAGCGTCTATCAGCTGGGGACCTTTGCCCGACACCCAGGCCAATCCCTCGCCTGGCTGGCCATGGTGCTCGCGCTGATCGCCCTGTTCTGGTGGCAGTGGCGGCGTTACGGTCGCCGCGTCCAAGGCAAGACCCCTAGCCATGGGCTTGCGCAAAGACCATGATGAGCCCCCTGTTCCGCGTCCGCGATGCCTTGCGTGCCCGCCCCCTGAGCTTGGCGGAGCTGAGCCTCGCCACGGGCCTCGATGCCGACTCCACCGCCCTGGCACTGGCGCACTGGCGCCGGCGCAAAAGCGTACGCCGGATCTTTGCCCTCGGTCCTTCCACCAACCCGGCATCGTCCTGCGCCAGCCGCTGCACCGCCTGCAGCGGCCGTGCCGGGAACGATGCCAGCGCGCAAGCCCCGGCGCCGGCACGCTTTGTCTGGGTGGACCGTGACCAAACTTGACGACGGCGGCCATGGACGAGCAAACTAGTCGGGTATTGGCACATTAGAGCGCTATGGCGCGGGAGAACACCTTCATGAGCACTGCAACGGAAAGCATGACCAACCTGAGCGAGCTGCCGCCCGTCATGACCCTGACCACCAATGCGGCGGAGAAGATCAAGTCCCTCATCGAGGAGGAGGGCTCTGCGGATCTCAAGCTGCGGGTCTTTGTCACCGGTGGCGGTTGCTCGGGCTTTCAGTATGGCTTCACCTTTGACGAGAACGTCAACGACGGCGACACGGAAGTGGAGCAGCATGGGGTTACCCTGCTGGTGGACCCCATGAGCTACCAGTACCTGGTGGGTGCCGAGATCGACTACAGCGAGGGCCTGGAGGGCGCCCAGTTCGTCATCAAGAACCCCAACGCCACCACCACCTGCGGCTGCGGCTCCTCCTTCTCGGCCTAAGCCCGAGACACCGGGGGAGGCGTTCCCGTCTCCCCATCTCCTCCCGTTCTGGGGTATCATCCGGCCTTTGGCTGCGTTGAGGGGTCCTTATGGCCGAAACATCCGTTGCCCCTGGTCTCGAGGGCATTGCCGCCACCTGCTCCAGCATTTCCGAAATCGACGGGCAGGCCGGGCGCCTCTCCTACCGCGGCTATCCCATCGACGAGCTCGTGGAGCACAGCAGCTTCGAGGAAGTGGCCCTGCTGTTGCTGGACGGCGAGCTGCCCAGCGCCGAGGTTCTGGAACGTTTCGACCGCGGTCTACGCAGTCATCGCCAGGTCAAGTACAACGTCCGCGAGATCATGAAGTTCATGCCCGTCACCGGGCATCCCATGGATATGCTCCACTGCGCCGTGGCCAGTCTCGGCATGTTCTATCCCCAGCAGGAGCTGTCCGACAGCGAACGGGAAAACGTGTCGCACCTGGACGCCATGGCCATGCGCATCATCGCCCGCATTCCCACCATCGTCGCCATGTGGGAACAGATGCGCTACGGCAACGATCCTTTGCCGCCGCGGGCCGACCTCAACCACGCCGCCAATTTTCTGTACATGCTGACGGGCTCCGAGCCGGACCCACTGCACGCCCGTATCCTCGATGCCTGCCTCATTCTGCATGCGGAGCACACCATCAACGCCAGCACCTTCTCGGTTCTGGTGACGGCATCGACCTTGACCAACCCCTATCACGTCATCGCCGGCGCCATCGGCACCCTGGCCGGCCCACTGCACGGGGGCGCCAACCAGAAGGTCATCGAAATGCTCGAAAGCATCGGCCGGGTGGAGAAGGTGGCAAGCTTCCTGGACGAGCGCCTGGCACGCAAGGAAAAAATCTGGGGCTTCGGGCATCGCGTCTACAAGACCCGCGACCCCCGCGCCGTTCTCCTCATGGGGATGATGCAGCGTCTGGCCGAGGCCGGCAATCTACGCCACAGCCAGCTCTTTGACGTGGCCCTGGAGTTGGAGCGTCAGGCCAGTGAGCGGCTGGGTCCCAAGGGCATTCACGCCAACGTGGACTTTTATTCCGGCATCCTCTACCACGAGATGGGTATCCGCAGCGATCTGTTCACGCCCATCTTTGCCATGGCCCGCTCGGCGGGTTGGCTGGCCCACTGGCGCGAGCAGCTGGCGGACAATCGGATTTTTCGTCCGACCCAGGTATATACCGGCGCCGGACCGCGGCATTATCCGCGTGGGCCGTCCCGGGGTCAAAACCCATGATCGGCGTAATGGGCACGGCGCCGCGTCTGGCGACGGATCGCGTCGAAGCGCTCCTGTCCCTGGAACAGCACCTGATCACGGAGCAGTGCGCCATCGAACGTTGGTTTCGCTGTCAGTGGCAAAAAACACCACCGCCTTTCTACGCCTCCGTGGACTTGCGCAATGCCGGCTTCAAGCTCGCGCCCATCGACACCAACCTTTTTCCGGCGGGCTTCAACAACCTCAACCCGGAATATGCGCCTTTGTATGTAAGCGCGGTGCAGCACTACCTTGCCCAATACCATCCGGGACTGGAGCGGGTACTGCTGCTGCCCGAGAACCACACCCGCAACGGTTTCTACCTGGAAAACGTGGCGCGGCTGGCGGAACTTCTGGAGCAGGCGGGTCTGAACGTGCGGGTGGCCTCCCTGAGGGGGGAGGCTCAGGAGCTGGAATTACCCTCGGGTGGTCGGCTGCGCCTGGAGGCCCTAGAACGCCACGGCGATCATCTGCAGGCGGGGGATTTCCTGCCCGAGCTCATCCTCCTCAACAACGATCTTTCGGGCGGGACGCCGCCTCTGCTGGAGGGTCTTGCCCAGACCATTCTGCCGCCCCTGGCCGCCGGCTGGCGTACCCGGCGCAAGAGCCAGCACTTCGCCCATTACCGGCGTCTGGCGCAGGAACTGGGTGAGGTCATCGACATCGATCCCTGGCTCATCGACCCCATATTCCGGCGCTGTCAGGGTATCGACTTCATGCGCGCCGAAGGTCGCGACTGCCTGGTCGCCAACGTCAACGCGGTGTTGGACGCCATCCGCGAGCGCTATGCCCATTACGGTATCCAGGCGCGCCCCTTCGTCATCGTCAAAGCCGATGCCGGAACCTACGGCATGGGCGTGATGACCGCCTATTCCGGTGAAGAATTCCTGGAGCTCAACCGCAAGGCGCGCACACGCATGGCCAAGAGCAAGGAGGGCCTGCCCGTGAGCGACGTCTTCATTCAGGAGGGGGTCTACACCTACGAGCGCACGGCCGAAAACGCCGTGGCCGAACCGGTGGTGTACCTGGTGGGGCAGCAGGTGCTGGGCGGCTTCTATCGCGTGCATCGCGAGCGCGGCGAAGACGAGAACCTCAACGCGCCGGGAGCCCACTTCGAACCCATGGCCTTTGCCGAGACAGGGGTCAACCCCTGCCGCAACTCCCCGCCCGACGCCCCCATCAACCGCTATTATGCCTATGGCGTCATCGCGCGCCTCGCGGTCATGGCGGCGGCTCGGGAGGCGCGCGACTGGAGTACCCAGAGCCGTGCTTGAGGCTGCCGTCCTCATGGACCCCATTGGCGGAATACAACCCGCCAAGGATACGACCTTCGCCATGCTGCTGGCGGGTCAGCGGCGGGGGCATCGTCTGTGGGTGTTTACCCTGGCCGAACTCTGGGTCCGAGACAGTCGGGCCTGGGGACGGCTGTGGCCGGTGGAGGTCTGGGATCGCGCCACGGACTATTATCGCCTGGGCGCGCCCGTCCATCGCCCCCTGGCGGAACTGGATCTCGTGCTGATGCGTAAGGACCCGCCGGTGGATCTGGATTTCTTGCTGGCCTGCCACCTCCTGGACCATGCCGGTACCTGGGTGGTGAACGACCCGCGCAGCCTGCGCGAGGCCAACGAGAAACTCTTTGCCCTGCACTTTCCCGAGTTCCTGCCGGAGCACCTCATCAGCCGCGACATGGCGGCCCTGCGCGCCTTCTTGGGCGAGCACGAGGAGATCGTCGTCAAACCCCTCAATGCGCGGGGTGGCGAGGGTGTTTTCTATCTGCGCCTGGGCGACCCCAACATCGGCAGCATCCTGGAGACGGTGACCCAGTGGGGACGCCATCCCGTCATGGCACAGCGCTACCTGCCGGCCATCCGCGAGGGCGACAAGCGGATTCTGCTGGTGGACGGTGAGCCCATCGCCACGGCCATGCTGCGGGTACCGGCTGCCGATGACTTCCGCGGCAACCTCGTGGCCGGGGCGCAGCCGCAAGCAGCCGATCTGAACGCGCGCGAGCGTGCGATCTGTGCGCGCCTGGGACCGGTGCTGCGCGAGCGTGGGCTCCTCTTCGTGGGGCTCGATGTCATCGGCGGTTATCTCACCGAAATCAACGTGACCAGCCCCACGGGCGCGCGGGAGATCCAGCGCTTCTCGGGCATCGACGCGGCGGATCTCCTATGGCAGCGTCTGGAGCAAGGGGCCTGACGCGATCCCGGGAGCCGTGGGTGTATCTGTCAAAAACCGGTAAAGCAGGTATCATGAGCGCATGAGCTTTTCGTCCCTCAAGAATCACCTTCTCATCGCCATGCCGAATCTGCACGACGGCATGTTCGATCGCAGCGTCATCGTCATCTGCGAGCACAGCCCAGAGGGTGCCATGGGACTGGTCATCAATCGCCTGCTGGATATTTCCCTGGCCAAAGCCCTCGAGGCCGTGAACATCACCCCGCCCGAGGATGCCGCACAAAAACCCGTCTTCTGGGGTGGCCCAGTGCAACCGCAGCACGGCTTCATCCTTCACGAAGGTGCCGGTGACTGGCAGGTGAGCATGGCCGTGGGGGAGGGGCTTTTTTTGACGAGTTCGCCGGATATTCTGATGGCCATAGCCGAGCACCGCGGGCCGGAGCGCTTTCTCCTGGCTCTGGGCTATGCCGGCTGGGGCGAGGGACAGCTAGAACAGGAACTCAGCGAGAACTCCTGGTTACACGGGCCCATTGATCTCAGTGTCCTTTTCGAGCTCCCCCCCGCCGAGCGCTGGCAGGCGGCGGCTCGCGGACTCGGGGTGGACATGCGTCTGCTCAGTGGCGCGGCGGGTCATGCCTGAGGATCCTGCGCAAAGCGCCACTGGTCCTTGGCTTGGCATCGACTACGGCAGTCGTCGCATCGGTTTGGCCATTCTCGCCCACCTAGACATTGCGCCCCGCCCCCTGGGCACCGTGGCCAACGGCGGTGGCGGGCCCGATTGGCCGGCTTTGGAAAAGGTCCTAGCGCAGTGGGCGCCCGTCGCCTGCGTCGTCGGCCTCACCGCCCGCGCCGATGGTACGGAAAGCGCCGTCGCCCGCGGGGCTCGTCACTTTGCGGCAGCGCTCAGCCAACGCTACGGCCTGCCCATCCTCTGGCAGGATGAGCGCCTGAGCAGCGTCACCGCCGCAGTCCGCCTGCGCGAGGCCAGTCCGCGCAAGCGTCGGCAGCGGCTGGCCCTGGACCCCCTAGCGGCCTGCGAGATCCTCCGCGGCTTTCAGAGCGAAAGGTGTCGCGGATGAACTCCTGCTTTGACGTGGATGCCCTCCTGGATACCCTGGCTGGACGGCTCCGGCCACTGGTGGATCCCACGGCGACGGCCATGATCGGGATCTTCACCGGCGGCGTTTGGGTAGCCCATGCCCTGCACCGCCGTCTTGGCCTCGAGCTACCCCTGGGCGAACTGGATATCTCCTTTTACCGCGACGATTTCAGCCGTATCGGACTGCACCCGGAGGTGCGTGCCTCGCGGCTGCCCTTCGATGTGGAGGATCGCGACATTCTGCTGGTGGACGACGTCCTCTACACCGGCCGAACCGTCCGTGCCGCCCTCAACGAGATCTTTGACTACGGTCGGCCACGGCGCATCCGCCTGGTGGTGCTGGTAGACCGCTGCAGCCGGGAACTCCCCATCGCCGCCGACTTCTCGGCCCTGCAATTGCCCCTGGACAGCGGGCAGGAGATCAAGCTCATGGGCCCCGAGCCCTTGCGTCTGGAAATCCAGACGCGGGAGACCCGCGCGTGAACACCCTGCACTTTGGCGACGGCAACCTGCAGTACGATGGCCAGGGACGCCTGCGCCACCTGCTCAGTATCGAGGGCCTGCGGGAGCGAGACCTCCTGCAGATCCTCGATACCACCGAGTCTTTCCTGAGCATCGCCCAACGGACCGTAAAGAAGACACCGACGCTGCGCGGTCGGACGCTGGTGAATCTGTTTTTCGAGAACAGCACTCGTACCCGCAGCACCTTTGAGCTCGCCGCCAAACGCCTATCGGCGGACGTGCTCAACATCAGCGCGAGCCAAAGCAGCACCACCAAGGGCGAAAGCCTGCTCGACACGGTGGACAATCTCATGGCCATGCAGGTGGACGGTTTTATCGTCCGTCATCCGGAGGCGGGGGCCGCGCACCTCCTGGCCCGGCACCTGGGGGAACGGGCTCTGGTGGTGAACGCCGGCGATGGTCAGCACGCCCACCCCACCCAGGCGCTCCTGGACGTCTTCACCATCCGCCGACTGGCGGGACCCGTGGAGCAACAGGTGGTCTGTATCCTGGGTGATGTGCTGCACTCTCGGGTCGCCCGGGCCCTGATCCACGCCCTGTCGATCCTGGGCTGCCCCGAGATCCGGGTGCTGGGGCCGCGCACCCTGGTCCCTCCGGAGTTTGCCAGCCTGGGTGTCCAGGTCCACCACGACCCGCGTGCCGCCCTGCCCGGTGCCAGCATCGTCTACGCCCTGCGGCTGCAGCGGGAGCGCATGGAAAGCCACCGTCTGCCCAGCCTCGATGAGTTTCATCGCCGCTTTGGCCTCACCCCGGAGCGATTGGCGCTGGCTGCACCCGGCGCCCTGGTGCTGCACCCGGGCCCCATCAACCGGGGTGTGGAAATCGCCAGCACCGTCGTGGATGGACCGCAGTCCGTGGTGCTGGCCCAGGTGGAGCATGGGCTGGCGGTGCGTATGGCCGTTCTCAGTCTGCTTGCGGGGGTCCCTGGCCATGAAGACTGAAGCCCGCCTCATTCGCGGCGCACGTCTGCTGGACCCGAGCACGGGTTTTGACGGCGTTGCCGACCTTGCCATCGCCAAGGGCCGGATTCTGGCCGTGGGCGATATTCCCCGCGACTTCTCAGCGACGGAGGTCGTCGATGCCCACGGCTGCTGCCTTTGTCCCGGCTTCATCGAGACGAGCTTCCAGGGGCATACCCCAGGCTCCGGGCGCGACGGCGACCTCGGTTCGGAGCTGCGGGCCGCGGCGGCGGGCGGCTTCACCCGCGTACTCCTGCGCCCCGATACCCAGCCCGTCGCCGATACGCCCGGGGTGATTCGGGAACAACTGGCCCAGGCAGAAGCCGTCGGCCTCATCCGCGTCATGCCCTGCGCAGCGCTGACACCCAAGCTCGATGGTCGTGGGCTCTGCGAGATGTCCGCCTTGCTGGAGGCGGGTGCCGTCGCCTTCGGTCAGGCCCAGCGCAGTGTCGAAGACGCCCAGATCCTGCGCCTGGCCCTTGCCTACGCCGCCGACTTTGACCGTACCGTTCTGCTGCACCCGGAAGACTCGCGTCTGGCGGCGGATGGTGTGGTGGATGAGGGCCCGTTGAGCCTACGTCTCGGACTTACCGGGCGGGCCCGTGCCGCCGAGGACATCGGTCTGTATCGCGATCTCGAGATCGCGCGACTCGTCGGCGCACGGGTGCACTTTCCCACCCTGAGCAGTGCCACGGCCGTCGCCCAGCTTGCCGCGGCGCAGGCGGCGGGACAGGCGGTTACGGCCGGGGTGAGCATCCACCACCTGCTCCTCACGAGCCAGGATATCGGTAACTTCAATACCCACGCCAAGATCCTGCCACCGCTGCGGGACGCCCGCCAGCAGGAGGGGTTGCGTCGGGCACTGGCGCGCGGCACCCTGTCGGTGCTGTCGGCGCAGCACGAGCCACGCGGGCCGGATCACGGGAACGCCACCATGGCGGCAGCCCCCTTTGGCATCGCCGCCATCGAGTACCTGCTGCCCCTATCCCTGAATCTGGTACGGGCAGGCGTGCTCTCTCTGCTGCAACTGGTGCAGCGCCTCACCACGGGGCCGGCTACGGCCCTGGGTCTGCCGCCGCCCAGCCTGGCCCCGGGAGCGTCTGCGGATCTCTGCGTCTTTGATCCGGAATACGCCTGGGAGGCACCGGCAAAAGGCTGGAGCGCGGGAGACAACCATCCCTACCGCCAGTGGGAGCTGCGCGGGGCCGTACGGCTGACCCTGCGGGATGGGCGCATCGTCCATCGCCGGGAGCCATGAACCTGCGTCCCAATTCCATCTCCCGCCTGGTGGTAGTGGGCTTTGGCCTTGCCATCATTCCGCTGGTGCTGGTCATCGTTAGCGTGACCATTGCCATTGCCCACTTTGCCGAGGAGGGACAGGCGGGCATTCTGCGGGCAGTGGCCCTCAGCGACTCGGCCAACCGCATGAGCAGCGCCGTGCGCTCCATGGAGCGCTACGGGCTGCAGTACACGGTGCTGCAGGATTCCGCCCTGCTCGTGCTCTTTCAGCAGAGCTATGAGGAATATCGGGATGTCAGCGCTCGCTTTCGCAAGGCCGCTCCCACCAAGACCGATCTCGCTCGCCTGAACCGCCTCGACGCCCATCTGCGCCAGGCGCGCCGCCTGCTCCCCGTCGCCGCCCTGGAGGGCAACCGCAGTGCCCTGGAAAGCGAATTCAGCCGCGCCAACGGCGAGGTGCAGCGCCTGCAGAGCGACGTCAACGACGGCATCAGTTCCGAAGTGGCCAAACTCGGCACCCGGGCCTTGGCCATCAAACGCCTGACCATCCTCGAAGTACTCCTGGTGCTGCCACTGTCCATTGCCGTGGCCCTCTTTTTCATCGTCCTCATCACCCGCCCCATCCGTCGCCTGGACCACGCCATAACTGGCCTTGGCGCGGGCGATCTGGACAGCCCCATCCGCGTCAACGGCCCGCGAGACATCGCCAGCCTGGGCGACCGCCTGGAGTGGCTGCGGCAGCGCCTGGGCGAGCTGGAGGCGGCCAAGATCCACTTTCTGCGGCAGCTTTCCCACGAGCTGAAGACGCCCCTCACGGCAATTCGCGAAGGCGCCGAGCTCCTGCAAGAGGACCTGGGTCATGAACTGGATCCCGAGCAGCGCGAGATCGTCCACATCGTCCGCGACAATAGCCTGCGCCTGCAACGCCTGATCGAGGATCTCCTGCGCTTCAGCATCGCCGAAGGGCCGGTGGCGGCCGGGATGCAGCAGGATGTGCGTCTGGACGCGCTCCTGGAAGAGCTCACGCAGAGCTACAAACCGGTGCTGCGCAGCAAGAACCTGCGGCTGGACATGGAACTTGCCCCGCTTCTGGTCGCCGGTCATCGCGATCGGCTGCGCACCATCTGCGACAATCTCTTGTCCAATGCGGTGAAGTTCTCGCCCCAAGGGACTACCATACGCCTGCGGCTGCAGCCCGTGGACGGGGATGCCGTCCTCGACGTCATGGACGCTGGCCCCGGGGTGACGCCCGAGGAGCGCGAAAAGATCTTTGATATCCTCTACCGCGGCAGTGCCAGCGGTCAGGGGAAAGTGGAAGGCAGTGGCCTGGGGCTTGCCATTGCCAGAGAATACGTTACGAGCTACGGGGGAAGTCTTGAAATTGTCGATTCCGATGGTCCCGGTGCGCATTTCCGGTGTCGTTTGCCGATGGCGCCCGAGTCTCGTCCTGATGCTGGCACTGACCAGTCTCAGCGGCTGCGCAAACCTGCCGAGCGAGAAACCCAAGCCCCCTAGCGTGGTCCTCGCTCCCGGAGAAGTGGTCGTGTCCGCCAGTCGTCTCGCCGCCCTCGAAGCCAAGGTGGCGGAGCTGGAGAAGGCGCCAGCGCCCACCGCCGACTGCCGATCGGCCCAGAGCGAGGCCAGCAATCTGGCGCGCCAGCTGGCCGCCGCGCGCGCCGGCGACCCCGGCTATCAGAAACTGGAGGCCAAGGTGAACGACCTGCAAAACCGATTGAGCCAGGCGCTGCAGCGTGAGGGTGAGCTGCGCAAGAAGCTGAATGAGCTGGTCCAGATCGAAAAAAACGCCCGCGTACCCCAGGGAAACTGAAAACGCATGGACAAGGGAAAGATCCTTCTCGTAGATGACGATGCCGATCTGCTGCGGCTGCTGTCTTTGCGCATGAAAAGTGCAGGCTACGCCATCCTCACTGCCGCCAATGGCAGCGAGGCCCTGTCGGTGCTGGCCATGGAACATCCGGGCCTGGTCATCACCGACCTCAAGATGGACGAGATGGACGGCATGGCCCTGCTGGATGCCATCCGCCGCGATTATCCCACCCTGCCGGTGATCATCCTGACGGCGCACGGCTCCATCCCCGATGCCCTCGTCGCCGCCGATCAGGGGGTTTTCGCCTTTCTGACCAAGCCCTTCGACGGCAAGGATCTGATGGCTCAGGTGGAACGCGCCTTCAATCTCACGGCGGCCAGTACCGGCAGCCGCAAGACCTCGGACCTGGGTTTCGAGCGTATCCTCACCCGCAGCCCGCGCATGCAGGCGGTGCTGGATCAGGCGCGACTGGTGGCGGCATCGGACGCCAGCGTCTTCATTCACGGTGCCAGCGGCACGGGTAAGGAACTCCTGGCCCAGGCCATTCACCAGTCTAGCCCGCGCCGCAACAAGCCCTTCGTCGCCGTCAATTGCGGCGCCTTTCCCGAGCAACTGCTGGAGTCGGAACTCTTCGGCCACAAGAAGGGGGCCTTCACCGGGGCGGCCAGCAATCACGTGGGCCTCTTTCAGGCCGCCGATGGCGGGACCCTGTTTCTGGACGAAATCGGCGACATGCCTCTGGCGCTGCAGGTCAAGCTCTTGCGGGCACTGCAGGAGCGCGTGGTACGACCCGTGGGAGCCACGGAGAGTATTCCGGTGGACGTTCGGGTAATCTCGGCAAGTCACCGCGATCTCGAAAAGGAAATGGCGGAACGGCGCTTTCGCGACGACCTCTACTATCGTCTGTGCGTGGTTACGCTGGAGTTGCCGTCCCTGGCGGAACGGCCCGAAGATATCCCCCTGCTGGCGGAGTTCTTTCTCCGCGACACCGCCAGCAAGAACCGTAAGGACGTGCGCGGCATTGCTCCCGAGGCCATGGAACTCCTGGTGGCTGCTCCCTGGCCCGGTAACGTCCGCCAGTTGGCCAACGTCATCGAGCAGGCCGTGGTCCTGTCCACCACACCCCGTATCGGTGCACCCCTCATCCGCCACGCCCTGCGCGACCGCGAGGGAGAGGTGCTTCCCCTGGCCGATGCCAAGGGTCGTTTCGAGATGAATTACCTCATCCAGATCATGCGCATGACCCGTGGCAATGTGAGCCAGGCGGCACAGCTGGCGCAACGCAACCGCACCGAATTCTACCGCCTGCTGCGGCGCTACCACCTGGATCCGGCAGCCTTCAAGGAAGAAGATTCGGACTGATCCTTGGCAGCGGCGGCATGCCGCGCTATGGTAGGGGCTGGAGGTATGCCCCATGCCCGCATCCAACGTGCTGGATATCCTTGGCGTCATCATCGCCGTCGCGGTTCTGCTCTTTCTGGCCGTCGCCTTCACTTACCTCGTCGCGCCGCAGTTTCTCGATCGCCGCCTGCGGGGCCTCGGCCTGCATCGGGGCATCGGCGTACTCACCGCCGCCAATGTCTTCCGTGCCCTGGGCAAGCTCGGCGGCTTCATGGTGCTGCTTGGGGTCATCACCCTGGCCATGGTCTGGTTCAATGCCTGGCCGCGGGGTTGGCTCATACCCGCCATTCAGGAGCTGGTGATGGCGGCCATACTCTTGGGTGTCGGCTATTTCGGCAGTCGTGGCCCCTCGGGCAAGGCCTGAAGGGCAACCGTCCGGCCATGTGCCGGGCAATGGAATTTCAGGAGGATTCATCGTGCACGATCCTAAACGCTCCCTACCTTTGGCTTCCCTCTTCGCCCTGAGCCTCGGGGCTCTGCCGGCAGCCAGTCTCGCAGCCATGCCTGCGCCGGCGGCGTCCACCACCATGCAGAGCAGCAAGAACATGACGGAAGGCGGCTGCTCTCGGTCCATGAGCACGAAAATGGGTGAGGGCGGCTGCTCCCGCTCCATGGCGCCGGAGGGACATTGTGTCAGCGCTGCGGCCATCAAGGCACACGGCGGCAATTGCGGCAAGCACTACATGGACACGCACAACATGGCCATGCCCGAGGACAACTGAGGCGCGATGGCTGCGCTGCCACCGTCCGGCTCTGCCCTGGGCCTTGGCCTGCGCCGCAGTTTTCTGGCGGAGCTCGCGGCACGCGACCCTCTGCCCGTGGACTTCCTGGAGACCTCTCCGGAGAACTGGTTCCGCTTCGGTGGGCGCCCTGCGCATACCCTCCGTCAGCTGAGCGAGCGTGTGCCGCTCCTGGCACACGGGCTGTCGCTATCCATTGGTGGCCCGGATCCCTTGGATCGCGCCTTGTTGGACGACGTGGCGCGGTTTCTGGAGGAACACGGTTGTCCACACTATAGTGAACATCTGGCCTTCTGCCGCGATGGTTCCTACCTCCACGACCTGCTCCCCATCCCCTTCAATGAGGACACCCTCCGCCACTGCCGCGACCGTATCGTGCAAGTGCAGGACATTCTGGAGCGCCCGTTGCTGCTGGAAAACACCGCATACTACGGAGATTTTGCGAATAGCACGCTGAGCGAGACGGAGTTTTTCTGCCAGCTGGTACACGAGAGCGACTGTCGGATTCTCCTGGATATCAACAACCTCTACGTCAACAGCCGCAATCACGGCTACGACGCCCTGAGCTTCTTGCGGGCACTACCGGCAGAGCGGGTGGTCTATCTGCACTTGGCAGGACACGCTGCACATCCCAGCGGTCAGCTCATCGACACCCACGACCGCGGGGTTTCGGCGCCGGTGTTGCAGTTACTGCGGGAGGCTTTGGCGTATCTCGGTCCACGTCCGATCCTCCTGGAGTGGGACCACGCCATCCCGAGACTGGATCTGCTGCTGGAGGAACTCGGCCAACTCGCGGCTACCGCTACTGTCGCCGCGGCATGAGCGCCGGCGCACCACTGCATCGCCTGGCCATGGCTCTGCGCCGCGGTGACGCACAGATGGCTGCGGCGGCGGGCATGACCGGCGCTACCTTCACGCTGTATCGCGAACTTCTACTCAGCAATCTCGAGGCAGGGCTTGCCGCCTGTTATCCGCAGTGCAAAAGGCTCCTCGGTTCTGACTGGCCGGTGCTCGTGCACGACTTCCTCGCTGAGGGTTCTCTCCCAAGCCCCGCCTTCCACGAATGTCCCGAAGCCTTTCTGCGCCATCTCCTTGCTCGAGAGGGAAGACAGCCGCCGTGGCTTGCGGCCCTCGCCCATTGGGAATGGGAAGAGCTGGCCCTATCCCTGGCCCCCTCGGTCCCGACGCCTCCTGCCCGGAGAGTTTTCCGGTCCTGGCAAGACCGGCCACTGCTCAATCCCACACACAGCCTGCGCGCCTATGCCTACGCCGTGCATCGTGTCGAGGAACGCACGGGCCCGCCGGTGGCGGAAACCGTCTATGTTTTGCGTTACCGCGACGGCGAAGGCTTCGTTCGTCACCGGGAACTCGATCTGGCCGAGGCGCGCCTGCTCAGCGCTCTCAGCGAGGGAGCGGGCACGGTGGCGGCGGCCGTGGCCCGGGCTTTTCCCGACAGTCCCCTGGACGACGGTCTGCGCGCGCGTATCGCCAATCTCTTCAGGAGCCTGGTGGATGCGGAGGCTCTCCTCGGTTTCCGCGAGGACGAAAGCCGGTGAGTGGGCTTCCCCGGCCCGGCGTCGTGGTACTGCACGGCGATCGCCTGGAGGATCTGCTCACGGCCATACGTCAGTGGCTCGGGGCCAATCCGCTGCCGCCCCTGGTGGAGGACACCTTTCTCGTGCAGAGCAATGCCGTGGGCGAATGGCTGCAATGGCAGCTGGCCGAGGGCGATGGGATCTGTGCCGGGATCCGGGTCAGCCTGCCCGCCCGCTTCTTGTGGGAAAGTTACCGTCGGGTGCTGGGACCCCGTGGCGTGCCCGACGACACCGTCTGGAGCAAGGCGGCGCTGCGCTGGCGCCTGCTGCGGCTCTTGCCGAGACTCGCGCACGAAGCGGACCCCGGCGGCGTACCACTGTTGCGTTATCTGGCCACCACGGATTCCTCCGCCCTGGAGCGGCGCTGGCGCCTGGCGGGCCTTCTGGCAGATCTCCTGGATCAGTATCAGGTCTATCGTGCCGACTGGCTGAAGGATTGGGCCGCAGGCCGCTGGACCCTGCGCGACGGACGCGGCGTCCTGCGTGATCTGCCGCAGGACCAGCGCTGGCAGGCCCAGCTCTGGCATTGGCTCTGCCGCGAGGTGACGGAGGGTGGCAGCCACTTCGCTGGCCGCGGGGAGATCCACGAGGCGTTTCTGCAGCGCCTGCGGGAAGCCGCTCCTGGCTCTCTGGATCTGCCGCCCCGACTCATCTTCTTCGGTGCCGTCAGCCTGCCAGCCCAGAGCCTGGAGGCCCTGGCTGCCCTTGGGAGGCACCTGCAGGTGCTCATGGCCATCCCCAATCCCAGCGCGTATCACTGGAGCGATGTCGCCGGGGCCGATGAGGATCTGCGTCGGCAGCGCCGGCGCCGTGTCCTCGGCACCTCAGAAGCGGGTTTCGGCCCACGCCTTCTGGCAGCCTGGGGACGTCAGGGACGCGATTTCATGCGCCTTCTGGATCGTTTCGACGAGAGCGTGGAGATGGGTCCGCTCTGGGGCCTGCAACGGGTGGACTTCTTCACCGAGGATACCGGCACCACCCTGCTGCGGCAGCTGCAGACCCGTATCCGCGATCTCGTAGACAGCCGGGAGCCCGGCAGAACCCTGGCCGAGAACGACGACTCCCTGGTCCTGCACAGCAGTTATGGCCCTCTGCGCGAGCTCCAAGTACTGCAGGATGAGCTCTTGCTGCGCCTTGGCCGTGGTCGTGGTCTGCGGCCACGGGACATCGTGGTCATGGTGCCGGACATAGCCTCCTATGCGCCTTTGGTTCAGGCGGTGTTCGGCGTCTATGGAAAGAACGACCCGCGCTATATTCCGTTTCATATCGTCGACCTCACCCCGCAGGAGCGCTCAAACCTGATCCGCGCCCTGGTCTGGCTGCTGGGTCTGCCCCAAGGCCGCGTCACCCAGAGCGAGATCCGCGATCTCCTGGACTGCAGCGCCCTGCAGCGACGCTTTGGCCTTGCGCCGGAGGATCTGCCCCAAATCCATGCCTGGCTGGAACAGGGAGGCTGGCGCTGGGGCCTGTCGGCGGCGCACCGAGCCGATCTGGGTTTTGCCGCCTGCGGCGCTCCCACCAGCGGCGCCTTCGCGCTCCAGAGTCTGTTGCTGGGCTACACCAACGGCAGCGACAGTCACTTCGACGGCATCGAGGCCTGCGCCGAGGTGGGCAGCCTGGATGCCGCCCTCCTCGGCAAACTCTGGGTGCTCTGGGAGCGGCTGGAATCCTGGCGCCAACGCCTGAAGGAGGCGACGACCCCGGAGCATTGGGTGGAGCGGGCGCGCCAGCTCCTTGCCGATTTTTTTGTGGCCAGCGATACGGCGGACCGTGAGGCCCTCGAGCAACTGGAAAGTGCCCTGGAGGACTGGCTGCTGCAAACCGAGAAGGCCGCCTGGGACGGGCCTCTACCTCTGGAGATCTTCCGCGAGGCCTGGCTCGACGGCCTCGAGTCCGCGGGGGATGGCGCCTTCCTGGGCGGCGGCGTTACCTTCTGCACCCTGATGCCCATGCGCTCCATTCCCTTCCGCATGGTCTGTCTGCTGGGCATGAACGATGAGGACTATCCGCGTCCCGATCCGCGACGCGACTTCGATCTCATGACCCTGCCCGACATGGCCCGCCCCGGCGATCGCTCGCGCCGCGAGGACGATCGCTATCTCATGCTGGAGGCATTGCTCTCTGCCCGGGATGGTCTCTACCTCAGCTGGACCGGCCGCGATCCGCGCAATCAGGAAAACCGCGCTCCCTCGGCCCTCATCCTGCAACTGCAGCGCGAGATCGTCGGCATCTGGGGCGAAGACGCCCTGCGCACGCGCTTGCACCTGGACCCCCTGCAGCCTTTCAGCCCCCGCTATCTGGAGCCCGATGGCCCAGAGAGCTTTGCCCGCGAGTGGTTCCCCGTGTCCACCGTGGAGGACCGAAGCGTGGCTGTCCTTTCGCCTCCCGCTGCCCGCCTGGAGCTCGCTTTGTTGGACCTGAAAGGTGCCCTGTCCGACGCACTGGCGAGCTTCTACGCCCTGCGCCTAGGCGTCGAGTCGCCGTGGCGCGACAGGATGGCAGCGGACGACGAAGCCTTCCGGCTGGACGGACTCGGACAGTGGCAGATCTTGCAGCAGCTCTGGGAGCGCGCGGCGAGCCCCGCGGAGCTGCGCGAGGGTCTTGCGGCCGAGGCGCGACGGGGGCACCTACCCCTGGCCGCCGCCGGAATACTGCAGCAGCAGCGGCTGCTGACCCTCATGGAATCCCTCTTGGGCAGCTGGCAGGCCGTAGCCGAAGCACTGGGTCCCGAGCACGAAGTGCTGGAGGACGAATTTCTGGGCGATGGCTTTCGCCTCCAAGCCAGGCTGCCCAAAGATCGCTCCTGGAACGCCAATCCGCTGGGCATCCACCTGCGTCGCCACACCAGCAAGTTGTGGCATGGGGGCAAGGCCCGGGCAGATCGCCTGCTGCTGTGGTGGCTGGAGCTCACGGTGCTGCAAACCAAGCGACGGGAGGGCGCGGTGCTCGGCCTCTTCCTCGGTCAGGACGGCTGGCTCTGTGCGCCGGCGCCAGTGGCAGCCGATGAATCCCTGGCGGAACTCCTGGCATGGCTGGGAGAAGCCCTGCGCGAGCCACATCCCCTCAGTCTGGATTGGGCCCTCGCCCTATTGGCGGATGCCGATCGTGGCGACGGCGCCGGCAGTCGTCGCCACATCCTTGGTGACGGCCGCGGTGCAGCCGGTGCCTGGCGTGAGAACTGGCTACTGCAACGCCACTTTCCCAACCCGGAGGCGGTGCTGGAATGGCGCAGCAGCGCCGGACTATCGGCTCTGGATCTGGCGCGCAGGATCTACGAACCCTACCGTCGGTGGCTGGCAGCGGTCCAGCCCCTGGCGGATGGGCTGGAACTGTCGGGCCCGCAGCTACTGCAGCGGGCGGTGGACAGCGTGAGCAGCCTCCGCGAGGCGGCGCAATGAGCCGCGTCCTCGATCCCCTCAGCCTGCCCCTGCAGGGGAGCGCCCTCATCGAGGCCAGCGCCGGCACGGGCAAGACCTACACCATCGCCACCCTCTACCTGCGTCTGCTCCTCGGCCACGGCGAGCCCGCGACACCGCCACGCCAGCCCCGTGAGATTTTGGTGATGACCTTTACCCGGGCGGCCACGGAGGAATTGCGGGAGCGCATCGCCCTGCGTCTGTATGAGACCATTACTGCCCTGCGCGAGGGCGCCCCGCCTGCCTCCAGTGATGCGCTCCTGCAGAGGCTGCTGCGTGACTACCCGGATCCGGCGACGCGGGCGGCGGCCATTATCCGTCTGGAAAACGCCTTCAACAGCGTGGACGAGGCCAGCATCCACACCATCGATGCCTGGTGTCACCGGGTCCTGCGGGAGCACGCCCTGGCTACGGGTCACGATCCCGAAGCCGAGATCCTGACGGACAGCGCACCCCTGCGCATCCGCGCGGTGCAGGATTTCTGGCGGCGCGAGATCTATCCGCTGCAGCGTGCCGCACCCTGGTGGCTCCAGCGTACCCCGGATCCGGAAACCCTGCTGGAACAGGTCGCGGGACTGCCCTGGCTGGATCCGCCCCTGCCCGCACCGAGAGCAGCCTTCCACGACTGGCTGGAGAACGCAGCCGCGCCCCTGCTGAAGGCGGGCACCGAGCTCAAGGCGCAGTGGTCCAGTACCCTCCGCGATACCTATGGCCGGTGGCTACGGGAACTTGCCGACCGTGATCCTTACCCTCTGAATCGAAAAAGCCTCCCTCCGGAGAAACTCCAAGGCGCACTCCAGAGCCTCGACCAATGGTGTGTGGAGAAGGACGCCTCCATTCCCACGGCCATGGCCACGGTCGCCAAACTGGGCAGCGCCTTGGCGGAATGTGTCAAAAAGGGCATGCACTGCCCGGCACCGCCTTCCCAGGCGCAATTCGATACCTTCCTTGCCGCACTCCAACAATGGCAAGTGGACGACGAGGTATTGCATGGCCAGGCGCTGGCGCAGGCGGCAGCCAGCATGGCGGCGCTCTACGGCGAGGAAAAGCAACGCCTGCGCCAGCTGGAATTCAATGACCTTAGCCGAGCACTCTGGAACGGGCTACGCGGCCCCGGCGGCGAGGCGCTGGCAGAGGCGCTGCGCCAGCGTTTCCCGGTCATCCTCATCGATGAGTTTCAGGACAGCTCCGCCCGCCAGTACGCCATTTTCGAACGCATCTATCGCCCCAGTGAGCCGTGGCCCGACAGCCTCATGCTGCTCATCGGCGATCCCAAGCAATCCATCTACCGCTTTCGCGGGGCGGACCTCGACAGTTACCTGCGCGCGCGGGCCGATACCGCCCCGCGGCACTATGTCCTGGGCACCAACTATCGCTCCGCCGAGCCTCTGGTGGGGGCCCTCAATGCCCTCTACGCGCGGGCGGACGAGCGCTGTCCCGGCGGAGCCTTCGACTACCGCGGCGAAGGCGACGATCCCCTGCCCTATCAGGCCGTAGCTGCTGCCGGCCGCAGCCAGCGCTGGCAGCTAGGCGGACAGGAAGGCCCGGCCATCACCTTTGCCCAGCACCCTCTGGCCCTGACCAAGGAGGAGTTCCTGACCCATTTCGCCGAGTGGACCGCAGCCACCATCGCGCAGTTGCTCGGGGACTCCACCAGCGGTTTCGTCGGTGCCGATGGCAAACTGCGACGCGTCGGTGCCGGCGACATCGCCATTCTCCTGCGCGATCGCAAGGAAGCCGCCATCATGCTCTCGGCCTTGCACCGACGCGGGCTGCCAGCAGCCTTCCTGAGCGAGAAGCAGTCCGTCTACCATAGTCCCGAAGCCGAAGAACTCCGTCTGTGGCTGTTCGCCCTGCTCCACCCCGAAGACGAAGCCGCCTTGCGCTGCGCCCTTGCCCTGCCGCTACTGGGTCTTGCCCAGCACGACCTGTGGCGACTCGATACGGACGAGGGACTCTGGGCGCAAGAGGTGGAACGGCTGCGTGAACACGCCAGGATCTGGGCGCACTCGGGTATCCTGACCACCCTGCACCGGCGCCTGCACCAGCAGGCCACCGCCGCGCGCATTCTGGCGCGTCCCGACGGTGAGCGTCGTCTCAGCAATCTGCTGCATCTCGGCGAATTGCTGCAACAGGCCAGTCAGCATCTGGAGGGGAGAGAGGCCCTCCTGGAGCATTTGCAGCGCGAGCAAGACAGCGAGGACAACCCCGCCGATAGCCACGTCCTGCGCCTCGAAAGCGACGCGCACTGTATCCGCATCCGCACCATCCACTCCGCCAAGGGCCTGCAGTATCCCCTGGTCTTCCTCCCCTTCATCGCCGCAACCCGCAAAGACGGGAACGTCCCACCCTGGCAGGTCGTCACCGACGACGACCATTCGACCCTATCCTGGCAAAGTCCATCTGCAGAGCTCATGGACCGGGAACGCCTGCGGGAAGATCTGCGTCTGCTCTACGTCGCCCTGACCCGGGCCGAGTATGCCCTCTGGCTTGGCCTTGCGGCGGGCAAAACCGCCTCCACTCCACTCTGGTGGCGCAGTGCCGTGGGACGTCTGCTGGGCGCAGACGAGGGCAAGACCCCTGACCAATGCCTGGAAACCTGGAAACGGTACCCCGCCTGTCGGGTGCTCGCCGCCGACACCATCCCCAGCGCCCCAGCACCACGCTTCGCCGAACCCCCGGAGCCCAGGCGAACACCGCCGGTGTACACGGCTCGGTTCGAACGCGACTGGAGTATCCACAGCTTCAGCCGCCTCAGCCAGAGCCTCCAAACCTCCGTTGGCCCGTATCCATCCCCAGATCGCCTAGACCCGGGCGCGGAGGCGGCAGGGCAAGGCTGGCACACCTTTCCCCAAGGGCCCGGGGCGGGACGCTTCCTTCACGAACTCCTCCAATGGCTGTGGCGTGACGGCCGCTGGCCCGAAGACTGGCGTGAAGATTTCCTGCATCGTTGCGATGAGCGCGGTTACGCGCCATGGGGCTCCGTCCTCGTCCACTGGTTTGCGGTACTGCGCGCCAGCCCCCTTGGGTCCCTCGGGACGACATTCGCTGAGCTGCGCGGAGCGCGCACGGAAATGCCCTTCTGGTTTCCCAGCCAGCATCTGCCCACGAACCAGCTCGACACCCTCTGCCGCCAGTACCTGCTGCCGGGACGCGAACGCCCGATACTTGGCAAACAGAACCTGCACGGGCTCTTTCACGGCTTCATGGATCTCGTCTTTGCCGTGGATGGCCGCTATTACGTCCTCGATTACAAATCCACGCGTCTCGGTGAAAACGATGCTGCCTACGGCGACACGGCCATCCGCGAGGATGTCCTCGAGCACCGCTACGAACTGCAGGCGGCCCTCTATCTTCTGGCCCTACATCGCCACCTGCGTCAGCGCCTGGGGCGCCAGTATCGAACCGAGCAGCATCTTGGCGGTGCCTGGCTCTGGTATCTACGCGCCTGTGCCACCGCCGGCGGCGGGCTCCTGTACCTCGCGGCGGACCCCCAACTGCTGGACGCCCTGGACAGCGCCGTGGGCAGGAGCTAGACCCCATGCCCCACGCCCCCCGCGATCGTTCCCGTATCCTGAAGCTATTGGACGACTGGCACCGTGCCGGCTGGATCGGCCCTCTGGAGCCCGCTCTGGCCCGCTGGATGGCGGAGCGCGACCCGGACATCGCCCCCGAACTCCTCTTCCTCGCCGCCATCACCGTCCACCTCGAAGGCCTCGGTCACACCAGTCTGGATGTGCCGGCTTTTCTCGCCCAGCCCCTCTACTACCTGGACTGGCCAGAACAGGCCGGTGAAGCCCTGGAGGAATTCCTCGCAGCGATGGGGTCTGGACCAGAAGCTTGGCAGGCCGCCCTCATCCGTGGCGGCCGGATGCTGGCACAATACCACGACCGCACTCCCCCCAATATCAGCCAGCGAGGGCCGGAAACTCCCCTGGTCTGGGATGGACGGCGTCTGTACCTGCGCCGGCATTTTCGCGACGAATGGGAGATCGACCGCCAGTTACAAAGCCGCGTCGGCACCACCGTCGCGTATTTTTCCGAGGGCTCTGCCACCCTGACGCGGCTCTTCGGCCCCGCCAGTAGCTCCAGCGCTGGCGATGGGCAGCGCCTCGCCTGCGCTCTGGCCGCCGAGCGCGGCTTTACCCTCATCACCGGTGGACCCGGTAGCGGCAAGACCTACACCATCGCCCGTCTCCTGGTGCTGCTCATGCAAGCCGCGCCGCGGCGGGTTGCGCTGGCCGCTCCCACCGGCAAGGCGGCGCTGCGCATGGACACAGCCCTGCGGCAGAGCGTCGACGATTTTGTCCGACGCGGCGACGACGATCTTGCCGATCTCTTGCGTCAGGTTCCCCCGGCCCAGACCCTACACCGCCTCCTGGGGGCCCGGCCTGGCACCCGGCGCCTGCGGCACGACGCCCATCGTCCCCTGAATTTCGACCTCCTGGTGGTGGACGAGGCTTCCATGATCCAGCACGACCTGATGGCTGCCCTGCTGCGCGCCACACCGGCGCGGTCCCAACTCATTCTGCTGGGCGACCCGGATCAGCTGGCCTCGGTGGAGGCCGGCGCGGTGCTGGCAGAAATCTGCCGTGGGCGCGCCGTTTACTCGCCGGCCACGGCAGAGGACCTGAAAAGGCGCTGGGGCATCGCCCTGGCGGCGGATTCTCTCCGCGACGATGCCAGTGCCTTGGAGGAGGCGGTGGTACGGCTGAGCAGTAGCTACCGCTTCGACGGACCCATCGCCAAGCTGGCCACGGCCATCCGTAGCGGAGACGCCGAGTGCGTGATCGACCTCCTCGCCGCCAGTACCACGGTGGAGGGCAGCGCCCTGGGCTGGATCGATCCCCGCGCGGGCGCTGGGCGCGCAAACTTCCTGGAGTTGGCCGAGCGTACCTGGCGCTCCACCCAAGCCCGCTTGGAGCAGGTCCCCAGCGGCGAGACGGAACACGCTACCTGGGTGCGCGAGCTGCTCGCGGCTGCCGACACCTTCCGCATCCTGTGCGCCCTGCGCGAGGGCCCCTGGGGGGTTGCCGGCATCAATGCCCAGATGGCAGCCCAACTGCGTCCGCCGGGATATTCCGGCGACTGGTATCCCGGGCGTCCCGTGCTGGTCCAGCGCAATGATCCCATAGCCGGTGTCTACAACGGTGATCTCGGCCTCGTACTCCCCGACACCCAGGGACGATTGCAGGTCTATTTCCCCCGGGGGCCACAGCTGGCGCCGCTGCGCCTGCACCCCCAACGCCTTGGCGACGCCACCAGCGCCTATGCCCTCACCGTGCACAAGGCCCAGGGTTCCGAGTTTCAGCGCGTTCTTCTGATCCTGCCTCCCGAAGATTCGCCGGTGCTCAGCCGCGAGCTACTGTACACCGCCGTCACGCGGGCGCGGCGCGAATTCATCGCCGTCACTCCCCTGGAAACGCTGAGCCGGATTCTGGGCCGGCACGGACGGCGCATGAGTGGACTGGCGACGCGCCTGTTCCCCGAGGTCTCTGGCCACTGAACTCCCGGCACGGCGACTAGGCAGAGGCAGAGGTAGGTCGTAAGATAAGATCGGTTCTATCCATCACCTTGCCAGGAATATCCCACTGGGTCCAAGTCATCCTCCAACGCGGGAGCGCCCTTGAAATCCACATCCTCCGGGTCGTTGTCCGGTGCCGACGAGGTGTCCGCCGGGCGAGATCGACCAGCGCTCATCTCCCCCCTGGACCGCTTTGAGGACCTGGTGGAAACCGCCATCGTCCATGCCGTGGACGATTTTTATGTCCACGCCCGGCAACACTCCCTAATTGGACCCTTCCTTCAGCGCCTGGGCGACGATGGTCTGGAACGCCTCATCCGCGCGCAGCGCGAGCACGCCTGGATGATTTTGAGTGTTCTGCCGGATGCCGAGCGCGATGCCCGTGCACGCAAAGCAGGGCGTCGGCACGCACTCTTTGGTGTGGTGCCGGAATACGTGATAGAGGCGACCGCCCTCTATGCCACTGCGCTCCTCAAGGCTCTGGATCCCCTCCTGCAGCGCGACGGGAATCTGCGCGACCTTCTGCTGCAACGCCTGGGTCAGGATCTCAGCGCGCAGCTGGCGGGTATGGACGAAGCCCGGGGGGTGGAGACGGAGGTCACGGAAAAGATCGATCTCCTTCTAGTGGCGGAGCTACCCGTCACCCAGCTGGCCCAAAGCATCCTGGATGAACTTCTGATCATTCCCGGCCTGGCCGCCGCTTGGCTCGGCGAACCCGACGGCCGCGGCGGCCTACGGATCCTGGCCAGCATCGGCGCGGGCATGTCCAGCTATCTGGAGGTCGGAGAGATCCGCATCGATGGCGGTGAAACCGCCAGAGGTCCAGCGGGACGAGCCTGGCACCTTGCCCAGCCGGTGATCGTCGACGACATCCACACCTATCCGCACTTCGGGCCCTGGCGTGAGGCGGCCAACGCCCGCGGCTGGCGCAGCACGGCAAGTATTCCCATTCTTCTCGGCGAGCGGATTCAGGCAATCCTCGGGCTTTACAGCACGTTGCCCGGTTTTTTTTCCAATCCCCAACGGCAACGGCTGCTCCAACACCTGGCCGTCATGCTCGGAATCGCTCTGCGCCGACTGGAGCAACACCGCCACCTGGAACAGGTGCACGGGCTGTATCGAGCCTTTCTCGCCGAGGGCGACGTCCTCATCCGTGCCCGCTCCGAGGCCGAAATGCTCCGGCGTAGCTGCCAACGCCTGGTGGAGAGTACGTTTTTCAGTACCGTCGCCGTCGTCCGTCCCGATCGCGACGGCTGGTTCCGCCCCCTCGCCTCGGCCGGGCGCGGCAGCAACGTGCTGGCAAACCTCCACATCCACACGGATCAGCGCGAGCCACCCAGCATCGTCGGCGAGGCCTGGCAAAACCAGCGGCTGCGCTACCATAACGACTATTGCCACGACCCGCGTTACGCCGCCTATCACCCGACCTTCCGGGAGCAGGGCTGGGCCAGCTCTGCCGCCATTCCCATCCTGCGCGGCGGTGCGCTGTGGGGCCTTTTGACCATCATCAGTACCGAAAAAGACGTCTTCGATGAAGAAACCCTGCGTGCCTTGGCCAGGATTAGCCGGCTCCTGGGCTTCGGTCTGGACGAACTGGACCTGCGCGAGCGCATCGAGCAGGAACGCAAGGTACAGAGCTGGATGGCGCGGCACGATGCCCTCACCGGCCTGCCCAACCGCGTCGCCCTCCTGGACCGTATTCCCGAGGCCATGGAGCGGGCGCTCAGAGGGGATCGTCTGCTGGCCATCTGCATGCTGGATCTGGACGATTTCAAACCCGTCAACGACCGCTATGGACACGCCGCTGGCGATGCCCTGCTGCGGACCCTCGCCTTGCGCCTGCAGGGAGTCTTGCGCAAGACCGACTTCATCGCCCGCATGGGTGGTGATGAATTCGCCCTGCTGCTGGAAGGACTGAGCCGCATGGACGATCTGGAACAGCTCCTGGAGCGCATCGACCGTGCCCTACAGACGCCAACCCTGCTGCCCGGCGGTATCGAGGCCCATACCGGCGGTAGCCTCGGAGTCAGCATCTTCCCCTTCGACGATGGCGATGCCGAACAGTTGCTGCGCCACGCCGATCACGCCATGTACCGGGCAAAGGTCGGGAAGCACCAGCGTTCCCACTTTTGGGAAATGTATCGGGGCCGGGAGGAGGGCCGGGAGGAACCCGCTCCCTACGCTACCCTGTTGCACAGTGGCGCCTTGGTCCCCTATTTTCAGCCCATAATCGCTTTGGCCTCGGGCGAGGTGGCAGGCTTCGAGGCGCTGGCCCGCCTGCAACAAGGCGGCCTGCTCCTGACACCGGCGCATTTTCTGACTCAACTGTCGCGTCCCGATCAAAGGGAGCTCACCCGGCAAATGCTGTCCGAGGCCCTTGCGCTGGCCGTCGAGGGCGGTCGCCGGGGCAGGCATCTGGAAGTCTCCGTCAACATCGGTCCGGATCTGCTCCTGGACGCCTCCTTCATCGACCTCGTGCACCGGGTCGTCCGCCAAAGCGGGGTGGCCCCGGCCCAGCTCACCCTGGAGATTCTCGAAAGCGGCGAATTTTTGAACCTGGCCCTTGCCCGCGACCGCATCGATGAGATCCGTCGTCTGGGGGTACGCATTGCTCTGGACGATGTCGGCAGCGCCTACGCCTCCCTCTTGCGGCTGCGCGAGATTGCCGTGGACGAGGTCAAGCTCGATCAGAGCTTTGTGCGCGAAATCGGCAAGCGACCCGAAGATCTCAATTTCGTTCTCAACGTCGGCGGCCTTGCGCAAGCCATTGGCGCCCGCTACGTCGTCGAGGGGGTGGAAGATCTCAGCATCCTCGACGCCCTCGGCGTGCTGGCCATCCCCTACGTCCAGGGCTACAGCATTGCCCGGCCGATGCCGGCACAGGAGGTCTGGTCCTGGATCGCGCACTATCGGCCTCGACCTCAGCCGGACCTGCCCCAGACCCTGCTCGGTGCCTACGCGGCACATCTGCAGTTCGACGCCATTTATCGACTGGCACCGAGGGTGGTACAAAAGCTCCCCCATCTCGGCGACCACCGCGCCTGCCGACTGGGGCGCTTCCTGCGCGAACACCATTTGGAGGGAACGAGCCTTGCGGCAGCCCACCAGGCCTATCACACAGCCCTCGTCCATGGCGACGAGGCCGCACTGACACGCGCGCGGGGGGCCTTGACCACAGCCATGCGGGAACTGAAACGCGGCAATCCCACCACCCAGAACACATCCTTGAGCTAAGCCTGCCCCGCACCGGCGCACGCCTTGCTGTGGGCCGCTTCAACGGCTGGGCTGCGGTGGCTCCTTGGGGACAAACCGGAGTGCGGCGGAATTGAGGCAGTAGCGCAAACCCGTAGGCGGCGGACCGTCCGGAAAGACGTGCCCAAGGTGGCTGTCGCAGCGGGCGCAACGGATTTCCGTACGCACCATTGCGTGGCTGTAATCCGTGATTTCCTTCAGATGGTCCGGAGCAAAGGGAGCGACAAAACTCGGCCATCCCGTTCCCGATTCAAATTTGTCGGCGCTACGAAAAAGCGGTAGGCCGCAGAGCACGCAGCAATAATCGCCTTCCCGCTTCTCGTGCAGTAGACCGCCACAAAAGGGGGTCTCCGTACCGTGCTCGAAGAGGATGTGGCGCACTGGAGCGGGAAGATCGCGAGCCAGTTCGGCGCGCCGCTTGGGATCCAGAGGGCCAAGATCGTAACCGGCGGAAGAGGTGGGCATGAGTGTCTACTCCTGGCTCGGGGTCCTGAGAAACTGGGGAAAGATACGCCGCAGACTGATCGCTTTGGGACGCGCCACCGCACAGATATACGGCTGATCCGGATGGCGATGGGCATAATCCTGATGGTAGGCCTCGGCGGGGTAAAAAGTCGCTGGCCCCTCGATGGCGGTGACGATGGGTCCGGTAAAGAGCCCGCTGCGCTCCAACTGCGCGATGTAGGCCCGGGCGACGCGCTCCTGGGCCGGATTCAGCGGGAAAATGGCCGAGCGATACTGAGGACCGATATCGTTGCCCTGCCGATCCTTCTGGGTCGGGTCGTGGGCCACCCCAAAAAACACCTGCAGGATACGACCGTAACTCAGTTGGCCGGGGTCGAAATCGATGCGCAGTGCCTCGGCATGGCCGGTCCGACCGCTGCAGACCCGCTCATAGTGGGCATCCTCCGCCGCCCCACCGCAGTAACCCGAGGTCAGCGCCTGCACGCCACGGAGTTCCCGGTAGACTGCCTCCACGCACCAGAAACAGCCGCCGGCGAGGATGGCCTGCGCCGGCGCCGAGGCGGCTTCCTCATCCCACTCAGGGGGTGGTGTAGCAACGGCCATGGTCGGGCTCTCCCACAGGATTGACGAACACCGGACGAGATCTCAGGATAGCGCGGATTTTCCGCCGACGGCAAACGAGGCGCCCATGAGCGAACACGGTCTGCACACCCACGCCCCGCACGAAGAGGCCCTGCACCATGGGGCGGGATCGGGTCACAGTCTCGGGCAATGGGTGGCCATATTCACGGCCATCCTCGCCGCCTTCGGCGCCGTGGTGAGCTACCAGGGCAGCCACCTCATGAACGAGGTTCTGCTCTACAAAAACGAGGCGGTGCTGGAAAAGGCCCGCGCCACCGACCAGTGGAACTACTACCAGGCCGTGAGCACCAAACTGCACCTGCTGGAACTGGGCAGCACCCTGGACCCCGACAAGGCACGGCAATTTGCCCCCAAGATCCAGAAATATACCGAACAAAAGAGCGCCATCCTGGAGAAGGCGCGCACCCTCGAGGCGCAGTCGGCCAAGGCCGATGCCGAATCGGCCCGACTCAACCGGCCGCACAACGATATGGAAATCGCCATGATCTTTCTGCAGATCGCCATTTCCCTGGCCTCCATCACCGCCCTGACCCGCCGCACCTGGCTCTTTGGCCTGGGTATCCTCAGTGCCTTGGGCGGTATCGGCCTCTGGGCCGCTGCCATGCTGGCCATCTGAGCCGAATTCGCCTTGACCCCAGAACAGGGCCGCCCGATAATGGCGACCCTGTTCGCGTGACAGGTCTGGGGGTGTAGCTCAGCCGGTAGAGCAGCGGCCTTTTAAGCCGTGGGTCATGGGTTCGAATCCCATCGCTCCCACCATATCCAATCCGCTAAAGACTGGACACCGTCCCAAAGCTCGGGCGGCACCTCCTCCCGCCACAATCACTTTCGTGCGCCGCAGAGGCGTCCATGCCTGCGGCTGCAGACCCTAGGGGGTGGGCCAGCGCGCCGCCTCCGGGTCCATCCAGACTTCGGCACCGGCGCCCAGCTGCGCCGCCGGGAGGGGCTCTCCAGCGCGCCAGCGGGAAATCGCCGCGGCTTTGGCGGCACCCGTGACCACAAAAAAGCGTTTACGGCTGCGGAGCAGTCGCCAACCGCTCAAGGTGATACGTCGCGGCGGCGGTTTGGCGGCATTGTCCACGGCCAGGACGGCTGGTGCACCCGCATCCAAGCCTAAGGCGTGTCCGGGGAAAAGGCTGGCGCAGTGGCCGTCCTCGCCAAGACCCAGCAACACCAGATCGAAGTCCTGCGGCGGTAGAATCCGGGCGTAAGCGACCGCAGCTGCTTCTGGATCGTCGACCAGCGCCAAGCGGTGGTGCTGCTGCGCGGGGATGGGCACCTTTCCCGTCCATTGCGCCTCTACCATGCTGTCGTTGCGCTCGGGGTGGCCTGGTGGTAGGTAGCGCTCGTCGCCATAGTACAGGTGCCAGTCCTGCCAGCGGCGACCGAGCTGCGGCAGACGTGCGTAGGTCGACGCTGGCGTGTGCCCCCCCGCCAGAACGAGGTGAAAGGCGCCGCGCTGGGCAATGGACTCCGCCGCGATGCGGGCGATGGCCTCCGCCAGAGCCTGCGCCAAATGGTCGGCATCGCGGTGGATGTGCCAGTTGGGCGTAGCGAGGGCCATCAGATACCCTGCGCCCCCAGGACGTGGCCGATGAGCGTGGTAGCCGCCAGGGACAAGGTACCCCAGAAGAGGACCCGCAGGGCACCGCGCCACATGGGTGCACCACCGGCGCGGGCAGCGACGGCACCAAGGATCGCCAGCAATACGAGCGTGACCACGAAGAGCAGGGGCAAGACCATCGCCCGGGGCGCCAGGGCCGCTGCCAGCACCGGGAAGATGGCCCCCGCGGCAAAGGAGAGGGCCGAGGCGCCGGCGGCCTGGATGGGGCGCGCCTGCGCCATTTCCGTCAATCCCAGCTCATCGCGGGCGTGGCTGCCCAGGGCGTCGTGCTCCATGAGCTGGGCGGCCACCTGCCGCGCCAGATCTTCGTCGAGGCCGCGCTTTACGTAGATGTGGGTGAGTTCCAGCAGTTCCATTTCGGGGTTCTTGCGCAGTTCCCGGGCCTCGATGGCCAGATCGGCAGCCTGGGTATCGGCCTGGGAACTGACCGAAACGTACTCCCCGGCCGCCATGGAAAAGGCGCCAGCAGCCAGGGCGGCGACACCGGTAAGCACCAGTTGTTGCGCGCCCATGCTACTTGCCGCAACACCGGTGAGGAGCGCCGCCGTCGAGAGCAGGCCATCGTTGGCACCGAGGACGCTGGCGCGCAGCCAGCCTACCTGCTCGTGGTGGTGATGTTCGTGGTGCTCGTGGTGCATGGCTTCCTGCCGGCGCACACTGCGGGCATCGAGGGCGGCGCTTTGCGGTTCGGACGTCATGACGAAACCCTCCCTGAGCGTCTGTCCTACCAGTTTAGGAGGCTCTGGACCTTGGGTCCAGCGCATTGCGGTGCTAGGCTGTCGCCATCGCTTTGTGCTCCGAGGACCATCACCATGGCCGGACTGGAAGACTGGGTCGGCAATACCCCCCTCTGCCTCTTGCAGCGCCTGCATCGGCCTGGCCGGGTGCGGGTTTTCGCCAAGCTCGAAGGCAACAATCCGGCGGGCTCCGTCAAGGATCGCGCCGCTACCCACATGATCCGCCGCGCCCTGGATCGTGGGCGCATCGTTCCCGGAACGCGCCTGATCGAGCCCACCAGTGGTAACACGGGCATCGCCCTGGCCATGGCCGCCAGCATCCGCGGGCTCCCCATTACCCTGATCATGCCGGAAAACATGAGCATCGAACGACGTCAGGTCATGCGGGCCTTCGGCGCCGACATTCTCCTCACCCCCGCCACACAGGGAATGGAGGGCGCCATCGAGCGCGCCCGCGCCATGGTCGCTGCCGGAGAAGGCGTCATGCTCGACCAGTTTTCCAATCCCGACAATCCCGAGGCCCACTACCTCAGCACGGGTCCGGAGATCTGGCGCGACACCCGCGGCAGCGTCACCCATTTCGTCTCGGCCATGGGTACCACCGGGACCATCATGGGCACCTCCCGCTATCTGCGGGAGGTCCGTCCGGACATCTGCATCGTCGGCGTGCAACCCCGGGAGGGATCGCAGATTCCGGGCATCCGGCGCTGGCCTGCGGCCTATCTGCCTGCCATCTACGATGCCTCCCGCGTCGACCGTATCCTCGACGTGGGTCAGGATGAGGCGGAGGAGATGACGCGGCGGCTGGCGCGGGAGGAGGGCATACTCGCCGGCATTTCCTCGGGCGGCGCCATGGTCGCGGCCTTGCGGGTCGCCGCCGAGCTGGATGCCGGCACCATCGTCAGCATCGTTTGCGACCGCGGTGACCGCTATCTCTCCACCGGCGTTTTCCCTGCCTGAGCCCATCGTGCGCCGCTGGGGAGCGCTTCTCGCCGTCCTCGGCCTCGGTCTCTCGCATGGTTGCGCCCAGGCCCGTGCCACCATCTTGGAGCTCCGCGCCCAGAGCATCACGGGACCGGGTTTTTCATTGCAGCAGCCGCGCCTTCGGCTGCATACACTCGGGCACGGGGGTGAGCGCATCGACCTCTCCAGCGCCGCCCTGCAGTTCGGACGACACGGTGGTTGGCAGCAGGCGACCTTCGCCTGCACTCTGCACACCAGTGGCCCTTGGCGCTGCGACGCCGGTACGGGCCAGATCCTGTCCCGGGCCTACGGGCCCTTGTCCCTGCATTTTAGCGGTGCCATCGCCGCCCTGAACGGCGCGGCCGGGATGCAGCTCACGCTGCGAGGCAAACGGGCGGGGGACTGGCGTGGGCAGTGGCAGAGTACGGCGGGCGGTACATGGCATGGTCACCTGCAGGGGCAGGCCCCGGCCCAGACTTGGCTCGCTTCGTTGCTACCACCACACTGGCACAGCAGCGGCACTCTGGTCGTGACGGGGCAGGCTCAGGGGGCCTCCTGGCATGAGCTCAGTATTGCCGCCGTGGACGTAGAGGCACACAATCTCGGCTGGCAGAGCCCGGATGGGCTGCAGGCGGCGGAGCATGGCAGGGCAAGTCTGCGGGTGGTCGCCATGCACGCTACCGACTGGCGCGGCAGTGCCGTCTTGCACTGGCAGAAGGGTGCGCTCCTCTGGACTCCCTGGTTTGCCGAGGCACCCAAGGAAGGACCCGTCCAACTGTCCAGCAACTGGTTGGTGGGAAAGGGTTTCTGGGAGCTGCGCGACGGCGAGCTGCGCTGGCCCGGCCTCGGGCAGGCGGGCTTTCGTGCAGGGCGTATGGGAAGGCAACCTTTGGCTTGGTCCCTGGATGCCCGGGAGGTGCAGATGCGGCCCTTCTACGCCCAGTGGATCCGCCCGATCCTGAGCACCGGCAGCGTGCCGGCACGTCTGGACGCCGCCGGTGTCGCCGAGATCGCCCTGCGCTTCGGGCCGGGTCTGCGCTCTGCGCGCTGGCGCTGGCGCGACGGGGCCCTGACAGATCCGCGCGGGTACTTGCGCATCGACGGCATCTCCAGTTCCGGCCACTGGTCTGCCACCGGTCCCGGGCGGGCGGGTCTGAACTGGCGCGAAGGGGCGGTGTACGCGCTGCCCTTTGGCGCCCTGGATGGCGACTTCACCCTGGGTCCACATACGCTGGAGTCGCGCTCCCCCATGCAGGTTGCCCTGCTCGGCGGCAGCATTGGCCTGCGCAATCTGCGCGCCAGTTGGCGAACGGGCCGTCTTTCCCTACGCATGAATGGCGCCCTCCACGATCTGCAGCTGGCGCCCCTGACCCGCGATCTGGGTTGGCCCCCCTTCAGCGGGACACTGTCGGCGAGCCTTCCGCAACTGGCCTATGCCGATGGCCGCCTGAGCACCGATGGCACCCTGGCGGCGCAGGTCTTTGGCGGGCAGGTGGAGGTGCGGGATCTGGCCATCTCCCACTTTCTGGGGACGGCGCCGGTCCTGACGGCGGACATCCGTCTGCACCGCCTGCATCTGCGACCCATGACGGACGTTTTCCATTTTGGCTACATCAACGGCGCTCTGGATGGCTATATCCACCACCTCGTGCTCCTGGACTGGCGGCCGGTGAGCTTCGATGCCCGCCTCTACTCCCAGCGCGAGCCCGGCCTGGAGCAGGAGATCAGCGCGACGGCTATCGAAAACCTGAGCCGCCTGGGCGGTGGCGGTGGTATCGGAGGCTTGTTCCAGGGCCTGTATCTGCGGCTTTTCAAGACCTTTCACTACGAAAAACTGGGCATGGGTGTCCGCCTCACGGATGGCGTTGCCGAGCTTTCGGGTATCGGTGGCGCGGAAGATGCCGAGAAAAGCGATCATTTCACCCTCCTGCAGGGCGCGGGACTGCCCAGGGTGAACATCGTGGGGTACAATCGCCGCACGCAGTGGAGTGAGCTGGTGTCCCGGCTGCTGGCTGCCATCCGCGGCGAGACGCCCATACAAGGAGGACCCTAGGTGGAAAACCGTCTGAAAACAGTGCGTCGCTTGGCTCAGAGTGTAACGCGGAGCCTACTGGGTCTGGCCATGGTCGCCCTGCTCTCGGCCTGTGTCACCGTCAATATCTATTTCCCCGCGGCGGCGGCGCAGAAGCTCGCGGATCAGGTCGTGGAACAGGTCTACCGTGCCGCGGAAAAGGGTAAGGTGGAGGTTCACGAGAAGGGCACGGCACCCGCCGCTCCCGCCACCCCCAGCGCCAGCGGGCGCAGTGCGGTCGCTCCGGCGCCTTCGGCCTGGCTCCGGCCATCTCCGGCGGCTCCCTGGTGGGAACGCGGTGCCGGCGCCCTGGCCAACACCGTCTTCACGAGTTTCAGCGGCACGGCGCGCGCGGCCGCCGACCTCAATGCCTCCAGCCCTGGTGTCGTGGCGGCCCGCGCCGAGCTCGAGTCCCTGGCGGCGCAGATGCAGCCCTATTTTGTCAGCGGAGCCGTAGGCTACACCAACGCCGGACTGGTCGCGGTACACGATGCCGATGCCGTTTCCCTCGCCCAGCGCGCCGCCCTGCCGGGTCTCGTCGCCAGCTACAATCGAGCGCTCGGCAACCTCTATCAGCAGATCGCCGACGCCAACGGTCATCCGGAGTGGAAAGCGCAGATCCAGGAAACCTTCGCCCAGGCCTGGATCCGCAAGGCACCCCCGGGATACTGGTATCAGACGGCCGGCGGGGCTTGGCAGCGCAAGTGATTTTCTCCCTCCAGCCGCGGTACCGGCAGCATGACCGGGGTACCTTTGCCGTCGATGTCTGAGGCCCAGTCGTGACCCGCCCCAAGCCCCTGCGGGACATGCCGGTGGAGCGCGTCCACATCACCGGCTTGGATGGCGAGGGTACGGGTGTGGCCCGTGTCGACGGCAAGGTGCTCTTCGTCGCCGGGGCCCTGCC
Organism: Acidithiobacillus caldus ATCC 51756; assembly: GCF_000175575.2. Taxonomy (NCBI): domain Bacteria; kingdom Pseudomonadati; phylum Pseudomonadota; class Acidithiobacillia; order Acidithiobacillales; family Acidithiobacillaceae; genus Acidithiobacillus; species Acidithiobacillus caldus. Next base: position 275,645 of record NZ_CP005986.1, on the reverse strand, counting down.
CGGGGAGTGTGTCCGGGTTCGCCGCTACGAGGGTACGCCGCGCTACGACCGGGCGCGGGTCGTGGAGGTGGAACGGGCTTCATCCCAGCGGGTCACGCCGCCCTGTGCCCACGCGGGCGTCTGCGGTGGCTGCAGCCTGCAGCACCTCGAGCCCGGCGCCCAGATAGCCGTCAAGCAAAGGCATCTGGAGGATCAGCTCCAGCACATCGGGCGGGTACGCCCGGCGCGCATCCTGCCACCCATCCAGGGGCCCAGCCTGCACTACCGCAGCAAGGCACGCTTGTCGGTGCGGGTGCCCAAGACCCGCGGTGCTCTGGTGGGCTTTCGCGAGTACCACTCGAGCTTCGTCGCGGCCATGGAAAGTTGCCCTGTGCTGGATCCGCGGGTGGGCGAGCGCATTCTCGACCTGCGTGCTCTGGTGGCCCGCCTCCAGCGCCCCGCAGCCATTCCCCAGTGGGAGATAGCCTGCACCGACGCGCACGCCGTCCTCATCCTGCGCCACCTGGACGCCCTGAGCCGTAGCGATCTGCGCCTTCTGCAGGGCTTCGCGGACGCCCACGGTCTGCGTATCCTGCTCCAGGGAGGCGGCCCCGAGAGCCTGCAAGCCTTGCCTGGGGAGGACGTGCCAGAGCTCGAATATGCCCTGCCGGAGTTCGACCTGCGCCTGCGCTTTCAGCCCTTGGGTTTCATCCAGGTCAACCCGTGGATCAACCCAGTCCTGGTACGGCGCGCCATGGCCTTGCTGGCGCCGGAGCCCGGTGAGGAAATCGTCGATCTTTTCTGCGGACTCGGCAACTTCACGCTGCCCATGGCGCGCCTCGGCGCGCGCGCCCTGGGAGTAGAAGGAGATACCCGCCTGGTTGCCCAGGCACGGTTCAACGCCGAACTCAACGGACTCGCTGCGCGTGCCCATTTCATCGCAGCGGATCTCACCCAGACGGCCCTGGCCGACCTCCCGGGCGCCGCCGGCGTACGCAAGATGCTCATCGATCCACCGCGTTCTGGCGCCATCGAGATCCTGAAAGGCATCGGTCCCGCCCTGCGGCGCCTAGTATACGTCTCCTGCAATCCCGATACCCTCGCTCGCGACAGTGCCTATCTCGTGCAACAACAGGGCTTTCGTCTGGAGGCGGCGGGTATCGTCAATATGTTTCCACACACGGCGCATGTCGAATCCGTTGCCCTTTTCACCCGCTGAAAGGACCTGGCTCTGGGTGGACGCCCGCCGGCAACGGGTGGAATTGCGCTGTGGCGGCACGACCCTCTGGTGGGGGCCCGCCTCCACCGCCCGCGCCGGGCTCGGTGAAGTACGCGACAGCGCCTGCACCCCGCGCGGCTGGCATGAGGTGCGGGCGCGCATCGGCGCCGGCCTGCCAGCCACGGCCATCCTGCGCGGACGCCGCTGGACGGGTCGCTGCTGGTCCGCCGCCGACGGTACGGACGCGGACTGGATTCTGGGCCGGATTCTCTGGCTTTCGGGACTCGAGCCGGGGCGCAACCGCGGCGGTGTGGTGGACACCTTTCGCCGTTACATCTACCTGCACGGAACGGCGCAGCGCCAGAAGCTCGGAACGGCCGCATCGGCTGGCTGCGTTCGTCTGGCACCGGAGGATATCTGCGCGCTCTTCGATCTTTGTCCGGCGGGGCTGCCCGTCTACATCGGCCTTGCTCCTCCCAGTTCGCCACCACCGCCTCGGAGAACCTGAATGTCCTGGTTGCATTTGCCGCGCTGGCGCCGTGGTCTGGATGTCTTCAACCCCAAGAATTTTGAAAGCGTCACCTTTGCCGCCTTTCTCGCCTGGGTAGGACTTGGCGCCGACGCCCTGTCGTCGTCGGCCTATGGTCCACCGGAGATCTATTACGCCCTCAAGGGACACGAATATCTCTCGGTCATCCTGGCCATCGGCATCCCCTTGACGGTCTTCATCATCGCCGCCGGTTACCGGCAGGTCATTTCCCTCTTTCCGGAAGGCGGGGGTGGCTACCATACCGCCACGACCCTGCTCCATCCGCTGGCGGGACTGGTGAGCGGTTCGGCGCTCATCATCGACTATATACTCACCGCTGCCATTTCCGTCGCCTCCGGGACCGAGGCCGTATTGAGCCTGCTGCCAGGCAGCTGGTACGCCTGGCGGATACCCATCGACATCGGCATCCTCCTCTTCCTGGTGATGATCAATCTGCGTGGGGCCAAGGAATCCATCAAGATCCTTTTACCCATTTTTCTGGGCTTCATAGTCAGCCATATCCTCGTGCTGGGCTGGGGACTATTCTCGCACCTGCCGCAACTGCCACAGGTGGCTCAGGATACGGTCCGCAGCACCCAGAGCGATCTCGGTCATTTTGGCCTGCTCTTCATCATCGCCCTGGTATTACGCGCCTTCAGCATGGGGGGAGGTACCTACACCGGCCTCGAAGCCGTTGCCAATGGCGTCCACATGCTGCGCGAGCCGCGCGCACAGACGGGTCGTCGCGCCATGAATTATCTGGCCATTTCCCTGTCCCTGGTGGCAGGCAGCCTGATCTTTCTGTATCTGCTTTACCACGTTCAAATCGTGCACGGGCAGACCCTCAATGCCGTGCTCTATCGCAGCATCACCGAGCACTGGACCGTGGGTGGCCTGCACCTGGCGCCGGCGGCCCTTTGGTTCACTCTGCTCACCGAAGGGCTGCTCCTCTTCGTTGGCGCCAACAACGGTATCATCACCGCGCCCATCGTCATGGCCAACATGGCGGTGGACCGCTGGTTGCCCGAACGCTTTTCCTATCTGTCGGACCGCTTCGTCGCCCGCAACGGTGTCCTCCTCATCGGCGCGGCGGCCATCGCCATCCTCCTGGCCACCGGCGGGCAGGTACGGGTGCTGGTGGTGCTCTACAGTATCAACGTGTTCATCACCTTTACCCTGACCATGGCGGGGCTCTCCCGCCACTGGTGGGGTCAGCGCGGGCAGCATCCGGCCTGGGCCAAACGCCTGGTGGTGAGCAGCATCGGGCTCGTGGTGACGGCATCCATCCTGCTCATCACCATCTTTGAGAAGTTCGATGCCGGCGGCTGGTTTACCCTCCTCGTCACCGGCATCGTCATCGTCCTTGCCTGGTTCATCTATCGCCACTATCAGGAGCTCGGCAAACTCACCCGCGAACTGGACGAGACCATGCTCGATATCGTCCCCGAAGATATCCAGCCGGGCCCGCCCCTGCCTCTGGACCCGCGCGCCAATACCGCCGTCTTTTTCGTGCATCGCTTCGACGGTCTGGGCCTGCACACGCTGCTGACGGCACACCGCATGGTGGGCGGTTTCGTCAAGAACTACGTTTTTCTCCTGGCCGGAATCGTTGGCCAGGGTGAATTCAAGGGCCGCAAGGCCGTAGAGCAACTCAAGGTCTATGTCGAGACTGAGGGCAACCAGTACGTGGCCTTCTGCCGCAGTCAGGGCATGCCCGCCACCTGGTTCGCCACCTACGGCACCGACCGCATCCAGGCCATGGAAGAATTGGCCAACGTGGCCATACGCTACTTCCCGCAAAGCATCTTCTTTGCTGGGCGGGTGATCGATTCCAAGCACCGTAATGCCATCTGGAGCATCCTCCACGACGAGGTCAGCTTCATCATCCAGGATCGCCTGCAGCACGATGGCTTCAGCATGATGATCGTCCCCGTACACGTGCATGGGTTCAGCAGTCAGCTGACCAGCATCTCCCTGCCCATCTCCATGCCCCCGGACCTCGAGCTGGTACAGGCCGATCCTGCCCGGAGCAAGCCCAGCTCGGAACCCCAATCCCATGACCCAGCCTTCCGCAGTTAAACCGGTAGTCCTGCCCCGCGGTCCACTCATGGTGGACCTGGGGGGCAGCGAGCTGGACGCTGCCGAGCGCGAGCTCCTGCAAGATCCGGCCATCGGCGGCGTCATCCTTTTCGCCCGTAACTGTCTGTCGGCCCTGCAGGTGGCAGAGCTTTGTCGGGAGATACGGGCCTTGCGCCAGCCACCGTTGCTCATCGGCATCGATCAGGAGGGCGGGCGGGTGCAGCGCCTGCGCGAGGGCGTTACCCGCTTTCCACCGCAGCGCGCTCTGGGACGTCTGGCCGAGGCGGAAGGGATCGAGAGCGCCATCGATCTTGCCCGCGACTGGGGTCGACTGCTTGCCGCTGAGTTGCGCGATCTGGGTATCGACCTCGATTTTACGCCCTGTGTGGATATCGACTGGGGAGTTTCCGAGGTCATTGGCGATCGGGCCCTGAGCGACCGGCCAGAGTGGGTAGCGCAGTTGGCAGGAGCGCTATGGTCTGGCCTGCAGGAACAGGGCCTTGCCGGTGTCGCCAAGCATTTTCCGGGACACGGCGCAGTGACGGCGGATTCGCACACCAGCCTGCCCGAAGACCTCCGTCCCTGGCCACTGCTGCAAGCGGATCTGAAGCCTTTTCGTACCCTCATCGCTGCCGGCATCCCCGCCATCATGCCGGCGCACTGCCTCTACCCCGCCGTCGACCCCAGAAACCCCGCAGGCTTCTCGCGCCGCTGGTTGCAGGACATCCTCCGTGGGGAATTGGGCTTTCACGGAATCCTCGTCAGTGACGACCTGGTCATGGCCGGGGCGGCGGTGGTGGGGGGCATGGCCGAGCGCGTGCACGCGGCCCAGAGCGCGGGTGCCGAACTGCTGCTGGTCTGCAACGACCGGCAGGCAGTGGAGGAATCCCTGGCGGTCCTGCATCGCGGTGACCTGCCTGCGCCGCGACTGGAAAACCTTTCCGCTCGCCCGGCGACATCACCGCTCAGCCCCGCTGCGCGGGATGCGATCCGGACACGCCTTGCCAAGCTCTGAGGCATGGCCCGCCATGCACGGGGCAAGCGCTTGTTTTTCCCGGGGCAACAGGTAGAATACGCGCTCACCTTTTTTCCGGTGTCTCCTTGTTCGGACGATCGGCGTCCGGACTCCCCGTGAACCGTAAGGAGCTTTATTTTGCGGCACTATGAAATTGTTTTTCTGGTCCACCCCGACCAGAGCGAGCTGGTTCCCCAGATGATCGAGCGCTATCGCGGCATGATCGAAGGCGACGGCGGCACCATTCACCGCCTGGAAGACTGGGGTCGGCGCCAGCTGGCCTATCCCATCAAGAAGGCCCACAAGGCCCACTACATCCTCATGAATGTGGAATGCTCTGCCGCCGCCCTGGCGGAACTGGAAGACGCCTTCCGCTTCAGCGACGCAGTGCTGCGTCACCTGATCCTGGCACGGGATGAGGCCATCACCCAGCCCTCCTTCCTCGCCCGGGACGAAAACGACCGACGCGAGCGCAGCGAGAGTCAGGAAGAATTGCAGACAGCCGCTGGCGAATAAGGCCGCCGTCGGAGCACCATCAGTCAAGGAGTTCACATCATGGCATTTCAGCAAAGAGATCGGGACCGGGATCGGGATGGCGATGATCGCCGCGGTGGCGGGGGCTTCTCCCGGCGGCGCAAGTTCTGCCGCTTCAAGGCCGAGGGCGTCAAGGAAATCGATTACAAAGATCTCAAGACGCTACAGGCCTTCATCGGTGAAACGGGCAAGATCGTGCCCAGCCGCATCACCGGCACCAGCACGCTGTACCAACGGCAGCTAGCGACGGCCATCAAGCGGGCCCGCTTCCTGGCGCTCCTGCCTTACGTCGTGCGCTGAGCTCGGGTTGCCGCGAAGGTGAACAGGGCAGACCAGTCTTCGGGTTTCCTGGGCTGGTTCCTCAGTGGTCGCTGGCAGGCCAGCGCCGCCATCGTCCTCCTGTTTGCGCTGGCGCGGTTGCTGCCGGTGCTTGCCCTGCCGCTCCTGATCAACGTCGTCGCCCTATTGGCGCTGGTGACCATGCAGGCGGGGCGCAAGGAAAGCCTGGAAGTACTGGCCATAGCCACCATCGGCGTGGGCATAGTCACCTGGAGTCCGGCCTTTGCCGTGGCCTTCGTTCTCCTCGCCTGGCTTCCCGGTCGCCTCATCGGTGAAGGGCTGCTGTGGCGTGAAGACTGGCGTGGCCTGCTCTGGGCACTGGCGGTCCTGGGTCTACTGAGCCTCCTCGTGACGCTCTGGGTCCTACCCGGTGCCGCGGGCCCGGAATATTGGCAAAGCCAGCTGGCAACGCTCCTGAAGCCCCTGGCGGAGCGCCTGAGCACACAGCAGAAAGAGGCTATCGATCTGGTGGTCCCCTTCACGCCCGGAGTCGTATCCCTCGGGGTAGTGCTCATGGGGACCGTAGCCGGGGTTCTCGCCAGCCGCTGGCGTGAACGGCTGCAGGGCGATCTACGCGTACAGCGGCCTTTCTCGACTCTGGTTCTGCCTTCCTGGTGGATCTGGCCGTTCCTGCTCAGCACCGCCGCCAGTCTGGTGCTGACGGGACTTGGCCTGTGGTGGGCAGAGAATCTGACGCTCTTCCTGAGCGCCTTCTACCTGCTTCAGGGCCTGAGCCTGGTACATCTGTGGTTTGTGCTGCGCAGCTGGCCGGCTTGGGGGCTGGTGCTATTCTATCTGGGCCTGATCCTCCTGTCGCAGCTGGCCTTGCCGGTGATGCTGCTGGGTATTCTGGACCGTTTTTTTTCCTGGCATGGGCGCCTGCGCCCGCCGGGACCGTAATCCGAGAATCGGGGCCGGGCTCATACCGGTTCCGTGCATAAACTTTAGAGGGAAGTCCACATGAAAGTCATACTGTTGGAACGTATCAACAAGCTCGGTCGTCTGGGTGACGTCGTCGAGGTACGCCCCGGCTACGGGCGTAACTTCCTGGTCCCTCAGGGTAAGGCCGTCCTGGCCACACCCAGCAACCTCGCGAGTTTTGCCGAGCGCAAGGCCGCTCTGGAAGCGGCCGAACAGGAACGTCTACAGGCGGCACAGGCGCGCGCCGCCGCCCTCGCTGATGTGGCCGTGCGTATTGCCCTGCAGGCTGGTGAAGATGGCCGCCTCTTCGGCTCCGTCAGCCACCACGACATCGCCCGGCTGCTGGGCGAGATGGGCCATCCGGTGAGCCACAGTGAGGTGCGCTTGGCCGATGGCCCCATCAAGCGCGTTGGCGAGCACACGGCCCGCCTCCACCTCCACCCCGAGGTCGAGCTGGACATCCACGTGGTGGTGGAACGCGCCTGAACCCGGGATCCCGGGCATGGACTATCCCTTTGCCCTGCAGGATGGCGGTGCCATCAAGGCCCTGCCCTATTCGTTAGAGGCAGAGCAGTCGGTCATCGGCGGCCTGCTCATCGATCCCGAAAGCTGGGATCGCATCGCCGACCTGCTGAGCCCGGAGGACTTCTATCAGAAACGCCACCAGGTGCTCTATCGTTGCATCGGGCAGATGCTCCTGGAGCAGAAGCCCCTGGATGCCATCACCTTGGCCGAGTACCTGCAGGATCACGAGCTTCTGGCGGAGGCTGGCGGCGTCGCCTACGTGGTGGAATTGGCCAATGCCACCCCTTCGGCGGCCAACGTGCCTGCCTACGCCAGCATCGTGCGCGATCGCGCCATCCTGCGCGCACTCATCCATGCCGGGCGGGAAATTGCCGATCTGGCCTACCGACCCGAGGGACGGGATGCCCAGACCCTGCTGGAGGAGGCCGAGCGGCGGATATTTGAACTGGCCCAGGGCCAGAAGCGGGACGCGGTAGCCTTCACCCGCATCAAGGATGCGCTACCCCGGGTCATCGATCGTATCGAGGCCAACGCCCGCGAGCGCAAGACCGTCACCGGTTTGCCCACCGGCTTTGCCGATCTGGACGAGAAAACCTCTGGCCTGCACCCCGGCCAGTTGGTCATAGTGGCCGGGCGACCCAGTATGGGCAAGACCGCCTTCGCCATGAACATTGCCGAACACGTGGCCTGCTCCGAGGGCCTGCCGGTAGCGGTATTCAGCATGGAAATGCCGACGGAGGAGATCGTGCTGCGGGCGCTTTCCTCGCGTGGGCGGGTGGATCAGCACCGCCTGCGCAACGGCAGCCTCGGTAACGACGACTGGCCCCGCATTGCCATGGCCATCGGCGAGCTCGGTAAAGCTCCCCTGTTCACGGACGACTCCGCTGCCCTGACACCCGGTGAACTGCGCTCCCGCGCCCGCCGCCTCAAGCGCGAGCAAGATCTGCGTCTCATCATCGTCGACTATCTGCAGCTCATGCAGGTGCCGGGACGCTCCGACAATCGGGTGGCGGAAATCTCGGAAATCAGCCGCTCTCTGAAGGCGCTCGCCAAGGAGCTCCAGGTACCCGTCATCGCCCTCTCCCAGCTCAACCGCAGCCTCGAGAACCGCACCGAGAAGCGCCCGCAAATGTCGGATCTGCGCGAGTCCGGCGCCATCGAGCAAGACGCCGATCTCATCCTCTTCCTCTACCGCGATGAGGTCTACAACAAGGACAACGAAGAGGTCAAAGGCATCGCCGAAGTCATCATCGGCAAGCAACGTAACGGCCCCATCGGCACCGTGCGCATGAGTTTCTTCGGCGAGTACACCCGCTTCGAGAACTACGCCCCCCCCGGGGATTACGCTTAGCGAGGTACCTCGCACCTCGTCCAACCGTCTCGGCACCCCACCCCATTGTCTCGGCTTGACAGAATACGGCTTTGTACTACTTTTACCTGCAGGCACAGCATTACAGCAAATGCTGAAGCCACCACCCCAATCATTGATGGAGAGAAGCATGAAGATTCGCATCCTTGCTTTGGCCCTCACCGCCATGGGTCTCAGCCCTCTGGCCCAGGCGCAATCGGACAATCCCATTGTGGCAGCCAATAACGAGATCGGCATCGCAGCCACCGGCACCTTGATGAACTACCAGGAGCACATCTCTCCAGCGCCCACCTATGGCTCCGATATCGAGTCCGGTTGGATGCCTGGCTTTGCGGTGCATCTGAGTGGCATGAACGACAAACTCACTCAAAACCTCTACTTCGCAATAAACTACTACTCCTCAGGTGGCATTGCCTACCATGGATCTACACCCGCAGAGCACTTGAACACGACGGACAATGCCACGACAAATCGCGTGATCGCCCGACTGGGCAAGGGGTTTTTCCTTTCCTCCAACGCGATGCTGACGCCCTACGTCGCTGGCGGTTATCAGAATTGGGATCGTCGTCTGCAAGGTCCTGGCGGCTATGATGAACATTACCACTCCGGTCTCGTCGGCCTCGGCGCTCTATTCCAATATGCGGTGACACCACGTTTCGTGGTTGGGGTAGACGGCCAGTTTTTGGCGGTCGTTGGTGGTGGCATCGACGTCCCCGGTACGGTGACTAGCAGTGGACCATATACCGTCTCAGACACCGGTTTCAGCGGTGGGTTTGGCACTAGCGGCCAGGAACGCATTAAAATCAGTGCAGACTACGCTCTGAGCCGAAACTGGCATATCTTCGGCGGTCTGAATTTTACCCACTTCACGTACACCGGCACCAAAGAGTATCCGTCTCTCGAGACCATCAATTATCAGGGAACGCCCATAGTGCAAATCCCCGGCACGGTCCGGGAACCCCCCTCCTCCACGAACCTATTTGGTATGGAATTGGGTTTGGCCTACCGTTTTTAACTCCGTCGTTGGTACCGTGCCAAGTCCCGGCGCGGTGTCTCCCGTGCTTTTCCGCCGTGGTCGGCTTAAACTGGCCACATGACCCGCCCCGTCCGCGCCTGTATCTCCGCTTCCGCCTTGGCCCACAACGTCGCTGTGGCGCGGGCGCGGATGCCCGGGGCGAAGCTCATGGCGGCCGTCAAAGCCAATGCCTATGGCCATGGCCTCGCGGTCTGTGCGCCGGAGCTTGCCCGTGCCGGGGTGGAGGGCTTTGCCGTCGCCAGCATGGAGGAGGCCGAGCAGCTTTATGACCTGGCCCTGGGGCCGTCGGCCTGCCTTTTGGCCGGGCCCTTTGCGCCCGGAGAGATCCCCCTGGCCGCGGCCCGCGGCCATATCCTGGTCATCCACCGTGCCGCGCAGCTTGCCTGGTTGCAAGAACAACGCTGGAATCGGCCCTTGTCCATCTGGATCAAATTCGATTCGGGCATGCATCGCCTGGGCTTCGCCCCGAGCGCTCTGGGCCCGGTGTTCGAGGCCTTGGCCGCCGTGCAAAGCCCTTTGCGCATCCTGGGCCTGATGAGCCATCTCGCCCGCAGCGACACCCCCAATGACCCCCACAACACCCGGCAAATTCGTGAATTCCGCGCCGCCATCGGCCAATGGGGCGAGCGGACCCTGGGCGAGCACTCCCTGGCCAACTCCGGAGCCGTCCTCGCCCTGGGCGAAGCGCGCTTTCCGTGGATGCGTCCTGGCCTCATGCTCTACGGACTATCCCCTTTTCCGGGGCAGACCGGTCGCGACCTCGGTCTTCGCCCGGTGCTCTCCTGGCAGGCGCAGATCATCGCCACCCGTCGCCTCGCGCCGGGCGAATGGCTGGGCTACGGCGCCGCTTACCAAGCCCCCCACGAACAGCGGGTGGGCGTGGTGGCCTGCGGTTATGGCGATGGCTTTGATCGGCACCTGGGGCAGGGAGCGCCGGTGTGGATTGGATCGCAACGCAGCCAAACCCTGGGGCGGGTGAGCATGGATCTCCTCTTTGTGGACCTGCAAGACAGCGACGCCCAGGAAGGCGACTGGGTGACCCTCATGGGTGTTGGAGCCGAGCCTTTGGAGTCCCTGGCCGAGCGGCTGGGCACCATCCCCTATGAGCTGGGCACCCGTATCCAGGCCCGGGTTCCGCGAGTGCTCGTCCCGTGAGTCGCGACAAGGCCCTTTTCGTCTGCCAGGAATGCGGGGGCACGAGTCCCAAGTGGCTGGGACGCTGTCCCGACTGCGGCGCCTGGAACAGCCTGGTCGAACAACGCTCAGAGCGGTCCCAGGTCCGCGCTGGTAGCTCGGCCTATGCCGTGGCCAGCAGCCCCGAATACCTCAACGCCATCGCCGTCGATGCCACCACTCGCCAACACACGGGGCTCGGAGAATTGGACCGGGTGCTGGGTGGCGGCTTGGTGGCGGGTGCCGCCATCCTCCTCGGTGGTGAACCGGGGATCGGCAAATCCACCCTCATGCTGCAAATCGCCGAGGGCTTGAGCCGCAGCCAGCGGGTACTGTATGTCACGGGGGAGGAATCGTCCGCGCAGGTCGCGCTGCGGGCGCGCCGTTTGCGGGTCCAGGCCGAGACCATCCGCGTGGTGGCCGAGAATCGCTGGGAGCTCATCGCCGATATTCTGGAGGCCGAAAAACCGTCGGTGGTCCTGGTGGATTCCATTCAAACCCTCTACAGCGATAGCCTGCAATCCGCCCCGGGATCCGTCGCCCAGGTGCGCGAATGCGCCGCGCGCCTGGTACGCCACGCCAAGGCAACGGGGGCCAGTGTCTTTCTCGTGGGCCACGTGACCAAGGAAGGCGCCATCGCCGGTCCCAGAGTGCTGGAGCACATGGTGGACACCGTCCTCTATTTCGAGGGTGAGGCCGGCAGCCCCTACCGCCTGATCCGGGCCATCAAGAACCGCTTCGGTGCCGCCAACGAACTGGGGGTCTTCGAGATGCAGGAAAAGGGGCTACAGGAGGTCCGCAATCCCTCCCGCCTTTTCCTTTCCCAACACGAGCGACCCGTGCCCGGGAGCGTGGTGCTGGCCACCCAAGAGGGCACGCGGCCCCTCTTGGTGGAGGTTCAGGCCCTGGTCACGCCCAGTCCCCTGGCCAACCCCCGACGGGTGGCCATTGGTCTCGATCCCAACCGCCTCTCCCTGCTCCTCGCCATTCTCCATCGCCACGGGGGCAGTTTTTTCTTCGATCAGGATGTCTTCGTCAACATCGCCGGCGGGATTCGGGTGGACGAACCCGCCGCCGACCTTGCCGTGGCCATGGCCCTGCTGGGCAGCTTTCGCAATCGGTCCTTGTCCGACGGCACCGTCGTCTTTGGCGAATTGGGTCTGGCGGGGGAGGTGCGGCCGGTGGCGGCGACGGATACGCGCCTAGCCGAGGCGGCCAAGTTGGGTTTTTCCCGCGCCATTTTGCCGCGCGGCGAGCATCCGCGGCTGGCCGGATTCACGACCTTGCCCTGCGCGCGCTTTCAGGACGCCGTCGACGCCGCTTTTACTGGCTGATCACGCTCCGGGCATGGGGACCTTGCAGCGGGCGCTGACGGTGGGTTATGGTGACTCGGTCCGATCCCGGTCGGATCACACTATCTGCTTATATATCATGTAGGTAGAGAGTTCTCATTCGCACCGATACTCAAGTGGAGGGCTTCATGAAGCACAGGATTTCGACGCAGCATTCCCAGCGCGCAGCACACGGTACGAGTCGGATCGGTGGTCTGATCCTTGCGGCCGGCACCTGCCTGCTATTGGCCAACGGCGCCTTTGCCGCCCCAACCCCCCAGCTGAGCCCCGCCCAGCTCCACGATTTTGCCGGCGCCGTCAAAGAGTTGCAGGGTCTGAACAACCAGGTGCACCAGGAGGCCATGAATCCCAAGCTGACCCCGGCGCAAAAGGAAAAGCTCAAGAACGAGTACATGGCCAAAACCAACGCCATCCTAGCCCAGCACCACTTGACGGCGCAGCGTTATACCGAGCTTCTGCAGGAGACCCAGCGGGATCCCGCCTTTGCCAAGGAAGTGGAAGGCGCCATGCACTGAGCAGGTACCATCGGCCGCTGCGCTTTGCACGCGCCGGCTGAGCGCTTGCCAACCCTACCCCAGCGGTAGGGTTTTTTGTCGCAACTTGTCACTACTGCGAAGATGTGGCACTCGCAGTGCGAATGGCATCCAGCAGGGCGTCGGACAAGCGCCGGTGTTGCCGCTCCAGTTCTGCCACCCGCTGCATCCAATGCCGGGCATCCGTGTCGGCAAAGGCGGCGATGGCCTCGTGATAGTCGCGATATACCGCGAGAATCCGCTGAGCGTCCGCATCGGGTAGGCGACAGATATCCCGATAGGTGGGACAATTCTGGGGGTCCCGCAGGGACGGCAGATCGAGGATGGTCCAGGATTGACGCAGTGCCTTGCGCAAGACCGCGTGCTCGCTCATCTGTTCGGCATAGATCCCCAGAAGACTGCGCGGGCCCGACTGGCGCAGGGGTTCGCAGCCCGAGACCAGGAAGTTACGCAGAGCGTCCAGGGGCATGGGGCGGGCGATGGCATAACCTTGCAGATAGCGCACCCCCGCCACCGCCACCGCATCGCGAATGGCAGCCGTCTCCACACCTTCCGCCACCAGCTCCACATTCAGACTGGAACTGAGTTCCAGCAGGGCCTCGACGAAGTGGAGATCGCCGGGCCGCTCCTCCAGACCACGGACAAAGGACTGATCCAGCTTGATCTTGTCGATGGGCAGTTCCTTGAGGCGGAGCAGCGAAGAGTAGCCGCTACCGATATCGTCCAGGGCGAGCCGGACGCCGATGGCTTTGAGATCGAGAAGATGGTCCTGCGCTAGACGCCGATCCAGAAAGTCACCACTCTCCAGGAGCTCAAAGACGATCCGCTGGGGTGCGATCCGTTGACCCTGCAGCATCTGTTGCACACATTTGAGGCAGGTGATGCCGATGAGTTGGGGATCGAGATTCACCGACACCCAGAGCTCCGGATCCAGATCGTCCAGAGCCGTCAGGGCCGTCAAAGACTGCTCAAGGATCTGGTTGGTCAGATCGAAGATATCGGTTTCCTGAAGCTGGGGCAGGAATTCACCGGGTGCGAGGACCGAACCGTCGTCGCCGCGCAGGCGGGCCAGGGCCTCGATCCCCACGACTCGGCCGGACTGCTGATCCCAGACGGGCTGAAACCAGGCCTCGACGCCCTGGGTCCGAAAGCGTTCTCGCAAGGGATAGAGCCGCCTCGCGCTCTGCGGCGGCTCCCAGAAGGACCAGGGACGCAAACGCTGTCCTTTTTGCTGCTTGGCGGCGAACAGGGCCTGATCCGCCTCCCGCAGCAACTCATCGAGGTTCCCCTGGGCGGAGAAGGGATAGATGCTCACCCCCATGCTGACACCGATCTGCACTTCGACCCCATCGCGCAATCGATAGGGCTGACACAGGGCGCGCTGCAGCTTGTCCAGGATGGGTTCGAGCTCATCCAGCTGGCGCAGGTCCTCCAGCATCAGCACGAACTCGTCCCCCACAAGGCGGGCGATGGCATCGCTGCGCCGCAAATGATCGCGCAGTCGTTGAGCCACCAGCACCAGGAGGGCATCTCCCTGATCGTGACCGTAGCGATCGTTGATGGGTTTGAAGTCGTCCAGATCCAGCATCACCACGGCCAGGAGACGCTCTTGCGCATCGGCACGGCGCTGCGCGCGCAGCAGTTCCTCGTCCAGCGCTCGGCGATTGAGCAGATCCGTCAGGGGATCGTGGCGCGCCAGACGCTCCAGAGTGGCTTCCCGCGCCTTGTGGTAACTGATATCGAAGAAATGCCCGATGTAATGGCTGACCTGCCCGTTACCGTCCTGCACCGCAGTAATGCTCAGAAACTCCGGATAGACCTCGCCATTCTTGCGCCGGTTCCAGATCTCTCCCTGCCAGGCCCCTTCCCGCTCGATCTCCCGCCACATGGCCTCGTAGAAATCCGCGTCTTGGTTGCCCGATTGCAAGATAGCTGGGGTCAGCCCACGAACCTCCTCCAGGGTATACCCGGTCACCCGGGTGAAGGCCTGGTTGACCTTTACGATGCGACGCTGGGCATCGGTAATCAGGATGCCTTCCTGCGTCTCGAAGGCCTGCGCCGACAGGCGCAGTTCCTGTTCGGTGCGGCGCGACAGGGTCACGTCCCGCTGCACCGAAACGAAGTGGGTGATGTGCCCCTGCGCATCGCGTACCGGGCTGATGTTCAGGGCGTTCCAGAACGGCGTACCATCCTGCCGGTAATTGAGGATATCGCCGTGAAACACCCTGCCCTCGGCCAAGGCATCGTGCAGACTCTGACGCGTGGCGGGATCGGTATCCGGCCCCTGCAGGAAGCGGCAGTTCTTGCCCAGGATTTCCGCAAGTTCGTAGCCGCTCAGGCGCAGAAAGGCGGGGTTGGCGTACACCACCCGTTGCTCGGCATCGGTCAGCAGCACGCCCTCGTCGATGGCTCGCAGGGCCGCCGCGAAGCAACGATCCCGCCCATCGCGCTCTTCCTGAAAAAGCACGTCGGCAATCACTGCAGCGATGCTTTCCAACAGACGCACCTGCTCGCGATTTGGGGCCCGCTCCGTAAAGCTCGATAGGGCAAAAGTCCCAAGGACATTGCCGTAGCTATTGCGGATGGGAGTGGACCAGCACGCCAGAAGGGTGAACTCTTCGGCCAGATCCCGAAGCCCCGCCCAACGTGGATCGCGCAAGGTCTGGCTGACAAAGACGGAGTCGTTGCACAGCACCGCATTGCCACAGGAACCGCTCTCCGGACCCGGGCGCAGCCCATCCAGTCGCTCGCGCGCTGCTTCCGGCACCGACGGTGCGGCAAAGAGGCGCAGAACCCCCTCACCGTCCAGCAGCATGACCGACGCGAGCGCTCCCTCCGTCAATCTCTCGGCTAGGAGACAAAGACTTTCTACGAGATCACGGGCACCATCCAGAGCCGTACCCGACTGGTCTTGCACTACAGAATCTAAAATAGCTTCCCACTCCCTCACAGGGGCCCAGACCACCAGCCCCCGTACTCACACTTCGGCGATTCGACAACGAACTCGCCGCTCAGGCGGGCACGTAGGGTGCCACGCCGAAGGTCTCGAACACGGTATCGATGGCTTGATGCTGCGCTCCGTGGACCACGGCATCGAAGATGTCCTGATCCGTCCAGCCCAAACGACGCAATCGCTCCACTTCCTTTGCGCCCACGCTATGCGGATCATGCACCGCTTTAAGGACATAGTCCAGAAGGGCATTTTCCCGATCCTCCAATGGACCCTGCGCTGGATTCTGACGTGCATTGGCAATGGCGGATTTACTGAATCCGGCATTGAGGAGCAGGGCTTCGTTGAAACCGATGCAGAACTGGCAGTTTCCCTCCTCCGAGAGGATATACCGCAACAAGGCAAAGAAATTGGCGGACAAATGTGGGTGCTGAGCGAAATATCCCAGATTCTGCCATTGACTGCGCAGCAAGGCTGGACTCACCCCAAAAAGCTGCAAGCCTTCGGGAACACCACCAAAAGCGTTTTGTATCTCGACATAAATCTGCGCAAGGTCACCTTGTGCCTGTTCCGGCGGAGTGAGTTTCAGATCCATTGCCTTTTGCTCCTTTTGCATGTCAGGTTATTAGGACAAAACGGGCTGAAGGCCAGCTGCGGCCACCCGTATTTTCATCATACCGACCGATCGGTATTTAGTCAAAGAGCGACAGATCTCCAGCGCTCACTCAAGCATCGGTCCACTCCAATCCCTTGATGCCAGCATTGCCGTTTTCGTCTAGGATGAATCTATCGGTCGTACACTATACGCTCACGCCAAGCTCCTCCAGGAACGCCAGCCCCACGTCGAACAGCATGGGCTTGGCTTCAAACTGGAAAAGCTGCAGACCGCTCTGGAAGAGGTACGCAAGGAAGTGGACGCACGCAAGGCAAAGGAAGGAGCACCGCAATGAAAGCCCTCATGAACCGGCCCGACGATATCGTTCGTGAAGCCCTGGAAGGTATGGCGCTGGCCCACGCCGATCTGATTCGCGTGGAGCAGGACCCGCGCTACGTCCTGCGTGCAGACGCCCCGGTGCCGGGCAAGGTCGCCCTGGTATCCGGCGGTGGTTCCGGGCACGAGCCCATGCACGGGGGCTTCGTAGGCTCTGGCATGCTGGACGCCGCCTGCCCCGGCGAAGTCTTCACGAGCCCAACGCCGGATCAGATCTTTGCCGCCGGTCAGGCCGTGCATGGCGGCGCGGGGGTGCTGCTCATCGTCAAGAACTACACCGGCGATGTGCTCAACTTCCAGATGGCCGCAGAGCTTCTGGCCGACTCCGGCATCCCCTCCGAAACGGTACTCCTGGACGACGATGTTGCCGTCACCAACTCCCTCTACACGGCTGGCCGCCGTGGTGTGGGTGCCACGGTGCTGGCGGAAAAGATCTGCGGCGCTGCCGCAGCCGCCGGCCTCCCGCTGGCGGAGGTCGCGCGCATTGGCCGCGAGGTCAATGCTGGGGCGCGCTCCATGGGTCTGGCTCTCAGTCCCTGCACCAACCCCCAGGCCGGACAACCCAGCTTTACCCTCAAGGACGTTGAGGTGGAGTTTGGCATTGGCATTCACGGCGAGCCCGGGCGCAGCCGCATTCCCATGGCATCGGCGGATGAGCTCACGAAGCTTCTGCTCAAGCCCATTCTCGAAGATCTGCCCTACACCCGAGGCGACGAAGTCTTGCTCTTCGTCGATAGCCTGGGTGCCACCCCCCTGCTGGAGCTCTACGTGGTCCATCGCGCGGCGGAGCGGATTGCCCGAGATGCAGGACTGCAGGTGAGTCGCCGCCTCGTGGGCCCTTTCATGACCAGCCTGGACATGGCTGGCGTCGCCATCACCCTTTTGCGTCTGACCCCGGAGTTGCGGCGCTTCTGGGATGCCCCCGTGCGCACGCCCGCTCTGTGTTGGGGGAGCCCCGCATGAAAGATCTGGCGGCACTAGAGAACTGGCTGCGCTGTATCGAAGCGCGCCTCGCTCAGGAGAAGGACGACCTCAACGCCCTGGATGCCGCCATCGGCGATGCCGACCACGGCAGCAATCTCTTCCGAGGCTTCCACAAGGTGTGGGAAAAACTGGAGGCGACCCCGCCCGCCGATTTACCCGCCCTTTTCAAACTCGTCGGCATGACCCTCATCGGCACCGTCGGTGGCGCCTCTGGCCCCTTGTACGGGACCTTTTTTCTGGAGGCGGGCAAAACCCTGCCCGCCGGTAGCCAGACGTTGGACGATGCCGGCCTTGCCGCCGCCCTGGCAGCGGGTCTTGCCGGCCTGCAGCGCCTAGGCAAGGCCGAAAAAGGGGATAAGACCATGGTCGATGCGCTACTCCCCGCCATCGACACCCTGCAGTCAAACGCCGATCTGCAAAAGGCCGCAGAAGCCGCGCGCCAAGGACTTGCGGCGACCATTCCCCTGATCGCCCGCAAGGGGCGCGCCAGTTATCTCGGTGAGCGCTCCCGCGGCCACGCCGATCCCGGAGCCGCCTCCGCCAGCCTGATTCTGGAATGCCTGGCCGGTGACGACACCAGCACCTCCTGAGGGAGCAGTAGCATCCCCGCAGCAAGGCAACGTCGCCCTGCTCCTGGTCGGCCACAGCCGGGCAATGGCCGACGCCCTGCTCGCGCTTCTGAGACAGGTGGCGCCAGACCTCAGGGTGGCCGTCGCCGCTGGTGCCGGGGAGGACGGTAGCGAGCTCGGCACCGATGCCACCGCCATCCTGAGCGCACTGGAGGATCTTGGCGATGCGGCAGGAGTCCTGATCCTCCTCGATCTCGGCAGTGCCCTACTGAGCGCGCAGACTGCGCTTTCGCTGCTGGACACCCCGCAGCGCGTGCCGGTGCGCATCTGTCCGGCTCCCTATGTGGAGGGAGCCCTCGCCGCCGCCGTCGCAGCCGGCGGTGGTGCGAGCCTCGACGACGTCTGCCGGGCTGCCCGGGGCGCTCTGGAGAGCAAACGGGATGCCTTGGCCGAAGCGCCTCGCGCGGGATCGGTCGGTGCGGACGACGCAACCCCACAATACGGAGAGGCTTCAGCAAAGCCTGACGACGATGGCCTGCACAGTGTAGAGGCGCTCGACCTGCAGAGCATCGAGGTCACCCTCACCGATCCTGCGGGTCTGCATCTACGCCCTGCGGCCGCCTTGCTGCGTCTGGCACAGCAAGCACCCGGTGCGTTTTTCGTGAGTATCGACGGCGGCGCTACACGCCTGCCACTGGACAGCCTCAGCCGCCTGTTGCGCCTGGATCGGCGTCAAGGACAAAAGCTTTGGCTCTACGCTATCCAAAATCCCCAGGCCACGGCGCAGTTGGAGGAGATGGCGAAACTGCTCACGTCGGCCCCCGCCGCGGTCACGATCGCAAGCAGCCCGCGTGCCGGTGCCGCAATAACGCGCGACGATGTCTCGGAATCGCACCAGGTCGCCTCCCACGCCACACCACGTCCGGCGGTGCCCGGACTGGCCATGGGCCCCGTGCACATCCTGCGCCGGGCCCGGAAAGCGCAGCCCGAAACCCAGCAAAAAGGCGATCCGCAGGCGGAGCTCAGGAGAATACAGGGGGCCTGGCAAAAGGTTCTGGAGGACACATCAGCCGATGAGATCCTCGCAGCACAGAGTCTCTTTCTGCAAGACCCGGCTCTCACTCAGGGGGTGCAACGGCGGATCCTGGTGGAGCACCTCAGTGCGGCCGAGGCCTGGGTGGCTGCGGTGCAGGGCCTGCGCAACGATCTCGAAGCCATTCAGGATCCCACCCTGCGCGCCCGTCTCAGCGACCTCGACGACCTCTCCGCTCGGGTCCTGGAAGCCTTGGGCGTGCTGGGCGATTGGCAGTTGCCTACATCCGGGGCCTGCATCCTCCTGGCGGAAGATCTCCCCCCCTCGGTCGCCCGCCGGCTTTCGCACGGCGGAACACTGGGGGTGCTGGATCGCCGGGGAGGGCCGCAGTCGCATGCCGCCGTCCTGCTGCGCGCCGCCAATATTCCCTACCTCGTGGGTATTGGCCACGCCCCCATCGCCGAAGGCCAGATGGTCGCCATGGACGCAGGCGCTGGCCGTTATTGGCTCGACCCCACTGCAGAGGAGCAGGAGGCCTTTGCCAAGCGAATCGTGGCATCCGCCGCCGCCACGGTCCCCCCCCAACCGATTACCAGCCTCCCCCTGGCAGACGGCAGCCAGGTGGAATTCTGGGCCAATGTCGGTAACGTCGCCGAGGCCAAGGCCGCCGCGAGCCTGGGAGTCGCCGGTATCGGTCTGCTGCGCAGCGAGATGCTCTTTCTGGGCGCCACCGAAGCGCCGACAGAAGTCGAGCAGATAGAGCGCATTCAGGAACTCTTGCAGGCCGCCGGCCAGCGGCCCGTCATCCTGCGCGTGCTCGATGCCGGTGCCGACAAATCCTTTCCTTTCCTGAGGCTCGGCGCCGAGCCCAATCCGGCCCTGGGTCTGCGGGGCATCCGGGTATTGGAACGTCGGCCCGAGTTTTTCCGCAGCCAAGAGCGTGCCCTCCTGCGCGCTGGGGTGGGCTNCGCCCTNCGCCTGCTGCTGCCCNTGGTCNCCNTNCCTCTTAAAAGGGGCCCGTNCCCGGCAGCTTCTGGAGCGCCTGCACGCGGAACTCTCCGCAGAAAAGATTCCACACCTGTGGCCCGTGTCCCTGGGGATCATGGTCGAGGTCCCCGCCGCGGCACTTAAAATACAGGACTTCGTCCCCCTCGCAGACTTCTTTTCCGTAGGGAGCAACGACCTTGGCCAATACACCTGGGCCGTGGATCGCGAGCAAGGAGATCTCGGCGAAATCGAAGCAAGTGGTCGCGCCGCCCTACTGGACCTCTGCGCTCTGGTCGCACAACAAAAGCAAAGGCCGGTTTCCGTCTGTGGCGAAGCCGCCGCCGATCCCTCCATGGCCCGCGCCTTCATCGCCCGGGGTATCCGCCGCCTGTCCATGGCGCCGGCGCTGATCCCTGCACTGGCTCGCGCTCTGCGTGAGAGCGATATCCACAGCGTCTGAACGACACAACATCGTCAGCCTGCGGCCGTAGTGTGCTATGATCCGTAACAATCGATCGTGGAAAAAACGACTCCATGCGCTTCCGAGAACCGTTACCGAGCCTTCGCAAACACACCACCGAGCATCGCCACCAGAAGGCCGAGATCTGGCACCAGGGTTTCCACGTCAATTCAAAGCCCGATCCCCAGCAAGCGAAGACGATGGGCGCGCTTGCAGCGCGATGGTAGGAGGCTAACTGTGGAGATATCGGCGCTGCGCCGCAAAATTTCATGGACGCTTGCCATTGGCGACCTCTTTGCCTTCTTTGTCGCCGTGTACTTCAGCAGAATTTCCCACGCCCTCTACTACCATCAGAATGTCTGGTACGTACTGGGCAACTGGTGGGGCAGCCTGGCAGAAATCAACATTCTTCTCTACCTTTTCCTTGCCGTTCTCGGCATGCTGATCTTTCAGCAGAAAGGCCATTACGCGCGGCGGCGGGTTCTCTGGGATGAGGTGGGCGACATCATTGCCGTTTTTACCCTTCTTCTGGGCCTCAACGCGGCTATTGCCTTCAGCGGCAAGTGGCCTCTGTCACGCCTGTGGCTCTTTTCCGCCTGGCTACTGGCTTTGCTGCTCGTGCCCCTGGGCCGACTGCTCCTGCGCTGGCTCTTTCTGCACCTGAGACTTTGGAATCGCCCAGTCGCCATCATCGGCTCGGGAGCAAATGCTCGCGACGCCATGCAGGCCATTCAAAGTGACCCCGTATTGGGGTACGAGGTGCGATGGATCCTGATACCCGAAGGAGTCGAGCCCAGTCAATCCTTGCTAAATGCCGGTGCACCCGCCTTGCATTCCCTTGGCCCAAAACCACTGGAGACGTTGAGCGACCTGGGCAATCCGCAAGTGGTTCTGGCATTGGACAACAAATACTGGGGACAGCAAGAATCGCTGCTGCGCCTGCTCGGACTCCACTATCCCAATCTCGCGATTGCCCCAGCCTTACGCGGACTGCCCCTCTACGGCCTGGAAGTGATGCACTTCTTCAGCCACGAAGTTTTCATGCTGCGCATACGCGATAACCTAGCTAGGCCCATTCCTCGTCTGATCAAACGAAGCTTTGACCTGATCGGCTCGCTCTTGCTGATTCTGCTCCTGAGCCCGGTCTTTGTCGCGATTGCCTGGCGCATTCGCAAAGAGGATGGTGGACCCGTCTTCTTTCGGCAGACACGGGTGGGGCGCGACGGGAAGAGTTTTGGATGCCTCAAGTTTCGCAGCATGGTGCCCGATGCCGAGGCGCGCTTGCAACGCTATCTGGCAGAGAACCCTGCCATAGCCGAGGAGTACCAACGCAACTTCAAGCTACGCGACGATCCGCGCGTCACCCGCATAGGCAGGTTCCTTCGGCGCAGCAGTCTCGATGAGTTACCCCAGCTTTTCAATGTACTACGCGGAGATATGAGCCTCGTTGGACCGCGGCCACTGATAGCGCGCGAGACAGAACGTTATGGCGACAACATCTCCCTCTACCGACTGGTTCGCCCGGGCATCACAGGCTTGTGGCAGATCAGCGGTCGGTCTGAAACTACTTTCACGGATCGAAGCGTACTCGACGCTTGGTATATCAAAAACTGGACGCTCTGGTACGATATCGTCATCCTCCTGCGGACCGTGCGCGTGGTCTTGCGCCGAGATGGCGCCTATTGATGTCTCCAATATAAATTATGCTGACGTAACCGAATGATTCGTTGCCTAGACCGAGAAAACCCTGAGAGTCAATATTATCCTTTTCTGGCAGGAGAAAACCCATGCAAACCCTTCGCAGTTATTGCTTATTAAGAAGACTACGACATCTGCATCAACTGTTTGCATTTCGATCAACTAATCGCTAGTCTTCGTTCCTTCATCCTCCATCGCAACCAGGAGGCCAATGTGGGTGAGCAACCGATTACGACACCGCCGGCCATTCAGATCATCGCGAGCCCGCCGCCCGAGGACGAAATCAGTTTATGGGAGCTCTGGGAACGTCTGTGGCGAGGCAAGTGGCTTGTCGTGGGCAGCAGTGTGGTTTTTCTCGCTCTGGCGGGGCTCTACCTGGCTACGAGCACTACGATCTACCAAAGTAAGGCCATTGTGCAGGTGGGCATGGTGGCCGGACAGCCCCTGGCGAATACCAGCTTGCTGGCGCAGAAGGTTTATAATAACTATCGTCCAGTCAATACCATAGAAGCAAAGAAGCAGTTACCCAGGATCCACAGCGCAAGCGTGGAGAAAAGCGATGCAAATCTCCTGGAACTAGAGAGTTACGGACGAAGCCCGGAGGAGGCCCAAAGCTACCTGCATAGCATCGTGCAGAGTCTGCTGAGCCGTGAGCAGGATCGTTACGCGCAGACCCTCAAATTCCATCAGACTCAGCTGAAAGAGCTGCAACGACAATATCGAGCCCTGGAAACCAGCAGCCCATCGGATACCCGGCACACCAAACACCGAGAGCCGAGCGCACTTTTACTCCTGGAGCAGTCCATGCGGTTTTCCGAGGCGTCCTCCCTGCTCCAGCAGATTGCCAATGCAGAGAATCAACTATCCCCGGCAAACACCCGCCCTCCTGAGGTGGTCCGACAACCCAGTTACGATCCGGTAGCCGTTTCACCCAAGAAGCTGGTGGTATTGATTCTGGCACTCTTTGGCGGGCTCTTCGTTGGAATACTCGTGGTGCTGCTTCGCTCCAGTCGCAAGTCCAACGATGACTCAGCGACCACTTGACTGTAACCGTTCAAACCAAACCGTCATTGGCCCAAGCTGACGCGCTGACCGGGAGTAAAGTGCATCATCTCCAAGTGCGCTTGCATCGATTCGAGCATTTTCAGACGCGCCACCACGCGCTGGTCGAGTGAGGTGGTCCACGCGGGCATGGATACTGGTGCCCAAGGTGTCGATACGGACGTCGAGCCGTGAGAAACCCTCCTCCATTCTTCCGGTGAGGCGATCGATCCGGGCATCCAGACGGTCGATGCCCTGCCCATTCTCCTGGAGATCCCTTTCCAGCGCATCGAGCCGCAGCCGCAAGGACTCCACACCGGGAGCGATGACACTCTCCAGTACCCTACGCAGGCTGTCGATGGTTTCTTGAACGTCCATGCCGGAGAGTGTAGCCGGGCGCCGACTTATCCACAAACCCCGCATACTTCTGACCAACGAAATAACTGCCAAGAGGGATCCCTATGCTCTCCAATCTGGTTTCTGGCGAAGATACCAGCTTGTATCGCGCACCCGTTCCAGCACTGCTTCGGTACCGGTTGTACTCCAGCACGCATTACCTGCCTCCCCATTTGGCCGCGGCCGGGAGCACTATCGCGTGCGGCCGAGCCAGTCGAAAAGGCTGGAAATCCGGGCGCGGGGCCTGCGGGAGGAAGACTGGCACGCCGGGAGAATCTGGAGCATCAGAGAAGGAGGCTTGCGGGTGTCGGGGCTCGTGGGGGAATTAACCAAAGGGGATTTCCTGGAACTGGAATTCTCCCTGCGAGAACAGGGCGGCTTGAATCTGATGCGGGAGATCCGGCATGTTGCCCTTGGGGTAATAAACGCCAGAGCTCCGCAACTTGACACTCCAGCAACAGACACCCTATGCTCGTGCCCATGTTCATCGTGTGAGCACACAATGAAACTTGATAATGCAACGCGCTACCAGTTGCTCAAACTCATCGCGGAACATCCGGGATACACCCAGCGCGAACTGGCCGCCGCCATGGGTGTGAGCGTGGGGAAAACCAACTTTTGCATCAAGGCCCTCATCAGCAAGGGCCTGATCAAGGCTGGGAACTTCCGGCGCAATCGCGACAAAAGCGCCTACGCCTACCTCCTCACCCCCAAGGGCATGGAACACAAGGCCATCGTCACCGTCCGATTCCTCCAGCGCAAAATGGCCGAGTATGACGCCCTGCGGGCGGAGATCGCCGCTCTGCGCCGGGAAGTGGACGATCTTGCCGCATCAGGTCTTGATGCCGGAAGAGGCGCGGCATGACCACCGCTGAGCGCCTCGCGCGCTACGAAGACCTTCTCAGCCTGCCCGACAATGTCGTGGGCGAGATCATCGCCGGTCAACTGGTTACCCGTCCCCGCCCCGCGCCGGCTAATGCGCGGGCCAGTTCGGTGCTTGGCAACAAGGTAGGGACGCCTTTCGATCTGGGCGAAGGCGGTCCAGGCGGCTGTTGGATATTCGACGAGCCGGAGCTACACCTGAGCCAAGACATCCTGTTTTGGACCTCGCCGGCTGGCGTCGCGAACGGATGCCCGCACTCCCCAAAACCGCCAGGTTCGAGATAGGTGGACTAACCATGCGCCTCAGCCCCGAGCAAATCGCCCAAATCCGCCAAAGTGCGGCGGAAAGCTTCGGCCCGGAAGCCCGTGTCTGGCTCTTCGGCTCGCGGGTGGATGACCGCAAGTTGGGCGGCGATTTGGACCTATTTATCGATTCCAAACCTCCCATCAACAATCCAGCCTTCCTTACCACCCAATTGCAGAGGAAGATACACGGGTGCAAAGTCGCTGTTCCTCTCCGCGCCTCTAATCTACGCCATCTGCCGATTCATCGTATCGCCCTGAGCGGAAGGATTACGGTTATTAAGATCCCGACCGCTACGCGGGGTCCTACGCCTGCATGACAGCAACACATTCTCCCCGCATCGCCCAGTCCACCCTCATCAATCTGGCGGGTCTGCTCATCCCCACCGTGGTTTCGCTGGCCACGGTCCCCCTTTATCTGCGTTGGATCGGTGAAGTCCGTTATGGCGTCCTGCTCCTCGCCTTCACCTTGCTCGGCTATTTTGGCGCCTTTGACCTCGGGCTCGGACGCGCCGTGGCGCAGCGAGTTGCCCGCCAGGAAAGCAGCGACGAACGAAATCGCACCTTCTGGACGGCATTCATCCTTAGCGCCGGCATGGGATTGTTGGGCGGAATCGTCCTGTACTTTCTGGGCCATTGGCTCTTCGCCGAGATCTTCCAGATCCCAGTGGAACTGCGCGGCGAGGCACAGAGGGCCATCCCCTGGCTCGCAGCCATCGTACCGCTCATCGCCCTCATTTCTGTACTAGCCGGAGCACTCGAGGCACGGCAAGCATTTCTCTCGCTGAATATCAGCCAAATCATCGGCGTGATTGGGCTACAGACCTTTCCATTGCTCAGCGTTGCCTTTGGCCATGGTAACATCGCTGAGCTTATCGCCGCAGCGCTGGCGGGACGCCTGATGGGGGTTCTGGTCATGCTGTGGGTAACCACGCGCAGCCTCCCCATTGTGGGATGGCCTATCTTGGATCGCGCAGAGATCGGTCCGTTACTCCGCTTTGGTGGCTGGGTGAGCGTTTCCGGTGCCGTCATACCTCTGCTCACCATCATTGATCGGCTCGTAATCGGCGTCCAACTCGGAGCCGCTTCCGTAACCGCATATACCGTACCCTTTAACTTAACTCAAAAATTAACTTATCTGCCATCCGCTCTCAACACAACGTTATTCCCGCGTTTTTCTCAAAACCAACCAGGGGATAACAAGGACCTTTTGGATCCGTCAATTAGATCGCTCATCGCCATCCAAACTCCCTTAATAGTCACCGCAATACTACTTATGCACCCATTTCTCGATCTCTGGATCGGCGAACCTCTCGCGAACGAGACCACACCCATAGCAATTATTTTACTGATTGGAATATGGTTAAATGGACCATCATACCCGTGTTATTCATACCTACAGGGAATAGGACGACCAGATATAATTACTAAGTTTTACTTTATTCAGCTGGTACCCTTCTTAACCATTCTGTGGATTCTAATAAAATATGCCGGAATTACTGGAGCGGCCATCGCCTGGTCACTGCGAATGACACTAGATTCTTTTGCGTGGTTTAAGGCTAGCGGTAATTTGCCATTACTAGCGAAACCATCAATTAAAGCACTGCCCATCCTTGGCGCATCGATACTGCTAGCGTCAATAAGCATTGAGCCATTGTACTATATGATATGCACAATAGGAATAATACTCGCAACTGCATTATTATCCTTACATATCCTTCCTGACAATGTAAAGCATAAGGTACGATTACTTTGCACTTTTTAACTAGAATAGAGCTGCTCACTGAGCAAAACAATAGAGGGCAAATTAAGACCGTATTACGCACAGTATTTACAACATATGAGATTCCGCGTGACTTATGAAAAGTAAGCAGAGATTACGAAATGTGCTCCGGTTAATATCGGAATATTTTCCCCTGCCAATGAGATGGATTGATGTCGCCGTATTCTACTTCAGGACAAGAAATCGGCGGATAAATTTTGCGCCTACCAAGCACAGGGGTCACATTTATGAAGATCTTGCGGCCGTCACTGCTCAACCGACACTTTTTTACGATATCTCTGCGATATCATCATACAAGGATGCAAGGGGCATACATCGCGTCGTACATAAGATATTAGAGCAATTATCAGCAGCCGCGAAGGGCTATCAAGTTGTTACCGTCAAATCGACTCGCGACGGCCTCATAACATGCGGCGAGAAAGGCCACGATGGCGATCGTTGTCACTCATCGGGGTTGAACAACTATCCTATTAACGTAAAACCCGGAGACATATTTATCAGCCTAGATTTATACCGAAAATTCAACTTTAAGGCGTTACAAGAGTTACGATTACAAGGTCTAAAAACCTACTTTGTCGTCCACGACCTTCTTGATTTACGCTCTTGCTGTCTAGGAGACAGCGACCTCACATCCTCACTAATAGCGCACATCGCTCGCCGAACTTATCGCAACTGGTTGCACGGTGTTCTATCTACATCAGATGGGATTATCTGCGTTTCTAAGTCCATCGCGGACGAATTATTAGATTGGTTAAATAAAAAAGGGATTTACGAAAATAAAAATCTCCAAATAGGCTTTTTCTATTTAGGGGCAGATTTTATCAATTTAAAAGAACTTGGTACCTACGGTGTACCAGACTGCATCCATACTACGTTGAATGCCAAGAATAAGCCTATTTTCCTAATGGTAGGTGTTATGGATCCCCATAAAGGTCACGCGCAGGTCATACAGGCCTTTGAAACACTATGGAGCAAAGGTTTAGACGTAATTCTTGTTATCGTCGGCAAAGTCGGGCTTTTACAACCCAGCATTAAAGGAACGATAATAAACCATAGAGAGTATGGTAACCGCTTGTTTTGGTTTGAGTTCGTTGATGATGCGGCATTAGTATCGCTGTATAGTAACTCCACGGCACTTTTGGCTGCATCCTTCTCGGAAGGTTTCGGTCTTCCGCTAATTGAAGCTGCCTACCACGGATTACCGATCATTGCACGAGACATTCCAATATTTAGGGAGGTCGCTGGTCAACATGCCTTTTACTTTGAGAATACAGGCGCAGACGCCATCGCCGATGCAATAGTAAATTGGTTGGCGCTTGCCGAAAGAAATGAGGAGCCCAAGTCAGTCGGTATGGCCTACAGGGACTGGTTTGCTAGCACGTATCATCTCCTGGATATCATCAATAATAACAAATGGTATGCACTGTGGCCTACGAGTGTACATAACTTAGCTCAAGCCAACGACTTGCCAACAAACAATGTTGATTGCGCAGGAATCCGTTAAGTTGAAGATCACCTTTACACTTCCCGGACCGGGAAAACATCCAATTGGCGGATTTAAAGTGGTCTATCAATACGCTAATTGTCTAGCGGCAAATGGACATTCCGTAGCGGTGGTGCATACTGCGCTGCTCGATAAAACTACTGCAATTTTAGAATACCCCAAAAAACTAGCTCGTTTTTTTCAACGCGCGATCGATAAAAGTTATCTCCCAAACAAATGGTTTTCTATTGATCCCAGGGTACAGTTACTCTGGCGCCCATCGCTGAGTGAGAGATTTATACACGAGAGTGATGCTATTATAGCCACTGCGTGGCAGACAGCCGAATGGGTGAGCGATTATCCTTCGAGCAAAGGGGAAAAGTTTTATCTTATCCAGCACTGGGAGAATTGGGGACATAACGATATTTCCAGGCTTGAGCAGACATGGCGCGCCCCCTTACATAAGATCGTGATAGCACGTTGGTTAAAAGATATTGCTGACTCCATGGGAGAGGAGAGCGACTATATACCGAACGGCCTTGATTTTGATTCATTCGGAATCGATCACGATATCAAATTGCGTAACCCATATCATATTATGATGTTGTACCATCCATTGTCTTGGAAAGGATCCCGATATGGTGTTGAGGCACTGATTTCCTTGAAGAAGGAGTTCCCATGCTTAGTCGGAACTTTGTTTGGCACAACTCGTCGACCCACTTTGCCTCCGTGGATTGAATATTATAGGCTTCCCTCTCCCTTATTGCTAAGGGAACTTTATAACCGTGCAGCCATATTTTTGGCGCCCAGTCTCAGCGAGGGCTGGGGACTTCCCGCTTGCGAAGCGATGATGTGTGGCACTGCTGTGGTAGCTACCGATATAGGCGGTCATCGCGAATTTCTTGAGCACGGACACAATGGGCTTTTCGTTCCACCTGCTGACTCCTTAGGGCTGGCGGCAGCAGTTCGAACATTAATCGCAGATCAAAAGTTACGTTCAGATCTCGCACGTGCTGGTTACGAATCCATTAAAAAATTTACGTGGAGAAGGGCATGTGATTCTTTCGAGCTAGTGTTGCGGAAGTACACCAATGCCTGAAACATTACTTGACCATAACTCGCCTGCAATATGGATAATTCTTCTCAACTGGCACGGCTGGCAAGACACTATCGCCTGTCTGGATTCCTTAGCGTCGTTAGATTATACCAATTATCGCGTATTAGTGGTCGACAATGGCTCTACGGATGATTCCGTCGCGCGCATCCGCGCTGCCCATCCCGAGGTTCCCATCCTGGAAACGGGGCGTAACCTCGGTTTCTCCGGTGGTTGCAATGTGGGTGTCCGCCGTGCCCTGGAAGAAGGTGCTGATTATATTTGGCTCCTGAACAACGACACAACAGTCGATCCCCACGCGCTGACTGCCATGGTCGCTGTGGCTGAGACTGATCCTGGGGTTGGCGCGGTTGGATCTGTGCTCTACTATTTGGACAATCCCAAGGACATTCAGGCTTGGGGTGGGGGTAGTGTGTGTTTTTGGTCTGGACGTACACGGCATCACCTCGGTCCAGTGCCTGGCGCAAGGCTTCATTACCTTACTGCTGCCAGTATCTTGTTACGCCGCCGCGCGCTGGAAGAAGTCGGGTTATTGGACGAGAATACTTTTTTCATGTACTGGGAAGATACGGATTTTTCGTTTCGCCTACGCAAGGCGGGGTGGCGCCTCGCCGTTGCCGATCAATCCATCGTTCTTCACAGAGAACACGCGGCAACAGGCAAAGGCAGTCCATTGCTGGATTATTACTTCAATGCGTCGGCGGTTCGCTTTTTCCGACGCTACGCGCTGATCCCAGCGTGGCCAATTTCCATTGGCGTGCTGGGGCGCCTGGCCAAGCGAGTGTTGCGATGTAACCTGCCCGGTTTTGTCGCGACCCTGCGCGGCACCTATGCTGGCATGAGGAAAATCGGATGAGGGTCGCCGTAGCATATACACAGAGCCGCCAGCAGGTGCGGGAGCAGAGTTGGGGGCTCAGCCATTGGCTGGGATATATCCTGCTTCTGGTGCTCCTGCTTTCCATGATTAATGGAGTGATGCCGCAGATCGAGATGGCTATTTTCTCTGGTCATGTGCAAATTCCAACCGTTGTCCTAAAATTGCTCATGATAGCCATTGCAGTCTTGGGCGTGTTGATAAAACGCAAGCTAGGCACACCTGCGCCGATACTTCTTGCGTGGGCGACCTTAGTAACTTATCTGTTTTTTGAAGCCGTATTTTTTACGTTCTTCGCCAACTACTCCTTGATATACATTGTTTATAGCTTTGAGTCAACATTATATTTTCTATTGTTACTTCCGCTCCTGTATGCTTTCAAAGAAACCGTAGATGAGCGGCAGATTGCCACGATAATCACATGGCTTTTTGTACTCTTGGTTAGCTTGGGAATCTGGCAAAGCGTCACTAACGATCCTATTCTGCCTACTATATCTGTGGATCAATACTTTCAGGTCTATTCCTGGGATTTTTATGGACGGGTGCGTGCCTTCTCTCTCTTTGGCTCGGCCTCCAACTTTGGGCACTACCTCGCTCTGGTAGCGGCTATGAGCGTGGCGGCCCTAGGTCAATGGAATGGACGCCGTAAATCTTTAGCTGCCATTGGCTTCGTTCTAGCGCTTGTGGCTACCTACATGACATTGACAAGAGCCACTTATGTGGAGGTGCTGCTTGCCGTGACCACGGCAGCTTTAATCACATTTTTCAAGTGGCGCGGCATCCGACTGTCCCTGCTTTGGGGCGTCTATGCGGGCATAGGCTTGTTTGTCGCATTCGTAGCGCCTGCGATCATCGCTGGATTACGCGGTACTGATCATCTCTTTGCCGACGCGTCCTTGCTCATACGCTATGAAGAATGGGCGCATTACAGTGGAATATGGTTAAACCACGGCGTGGCTACGATGCTGTTGGGCACGGGGTTAATGCAGAGCAGTCGATTTGCCCTCACCCAGAAAATTGTTATTGACAATGTCTGGTTATCTTTGTTGTTCCAGTTTGGACTGGTTGGATTCCTTGTTATTCTGGCATTTATATGGCAGTTGTGGAAAACCCTTATGAAAGGCCTCCAAGCTCATCCACGGAGTATCCTCACCATCGGTGTGGTTAGCGCCTGTTCCACCTTTCCGTTCACCAGCATATTCGGGATCACTACGCTGGATTATTTATTGTTATTTACGGTCTGGCTTATTTCCAGGAAGGCATGACATTTTGTGACTACCAACAGACTGCCAGAGTTCGCGATAAACACGCGCATTCTCTCTCACCCGATAACCGGCGTTCAACGCTACCTGCTGGAGTTACTGCAGCGCATGCCGTCTGATCAAATGCATCAGATCGCTCCCCGGCGCCCTCTCAGCGGTGCCCGCGCTCACCACTGGCAGCAGACGGTCCTGCCCCTTCGGACGCGGGGGCAATTGCACTGGGGTTTGAGCAATATCGGTCATCTGGCGATAACAAAGGAAGCGGTCGCCATCCACGAAATTAAATATGGGTAGAAATTATATATGATAACCCATGTCATATTTTGCTCGCTAGTGAATCCATACCGTAAACATTCCAATGGTGGATCCGAGGATATTCGTCGTCGCATTGAGGCTACTGCTTCCATTGTGGACGACGTAACAATTTACGCGATCGATTATCCACAGGAGCTTATCACTCCAGAATCGCTACCCGCCAATGTTCATCTCCATTTATACGCAAGAGGCATTGATCCCCGGCCGTGGCGTTGGCGTTATCCGCTTGCCTGTGTTCGCAGGTACAATCGGCGCATGGTAATAGATATTCGTCGGGCAATTGTGGCTAATACCGATCAAATTGTTATATTCATCGAAGGTATGCAGCTATTTAGCCTGTGGTCGGATATCAAGCGCATAATACCAAAGAATGCGAAATCGATTCTTAGGGTCCACAATATTGAAAGTGCATATCATTATTCTGTTGCCTTGGAATCGCGAGGGTTACTCAAACTCGCCCACCAAATGTCTGTTCTACAATATCGTCCTCTCGAAAATATGTTTCTTTCCGATTTTTCATATCTTTATGCGATTTCAGAAATAGAGAGGGATACCTTGCTACTGCACTACCGTTTGCCTGCGGACAGACTTCGGTTGGCCCTTCCCATTCCTGCCGACAAGCCTTGTGGAGCCCGAGAGTCCGGGAAGGGGACGCCGTTCATCCTTTCTTACTATGGCGATCTTACGTTACCAAATAACTATAATGGCCTGCATTGGTTTTGTGACAAGGTTTTGCCGGAATTAAGGCGAGACAGTGTGCAGTTGCATGTGGCGGGAAAGGGTAGCGAACAATTTTCTGCATACGATGGTGTGCGCGTTTGTGGCTTTGTGGATGATATTGACGCATTCGTATGCAAGTCGCAGATTGTTGTGGCGCCAATTTTTTCTGGCGCAGGTGTTAAGATCAAGGTGCTGGATGCCATTGGATACGGCAAGCCTATGGTAACCACACCAAAAGGTGCAGAGGGATTTCCTGTATGGCTGGTGAATCAAATGTATATTGCTTCCACTGCGGATGAATTCGTGCAGCTATTGACCAGCATGATGCGCTCCTACGACGATGTTGTGAGTAAGGCAGAGGCGCTGCAAAAGGAGGTATCTGCCAAGATGGGGCCAACACATTTTCAGCGACAGTTACTTAATGATATACAATGACTCGGCGCGAAACCTATTGCTTCAACATTTATGCCGCACTGGCTGACTCCCGAAGAACTAAAGGTAACGCCGAGGTATGCATATAGCAATAAATCCATGACTGGCTGGTGGTTTGTGCGCGCGCCGAATGGGCTTATCGAGGATAGTTCCCTGCGCGCGGGTCTACGAGAGAAGGGGCAGCCGCGGGCTGTGGACAATTCAACTGGGCTAAAACCGCCGAACTGACCTGGCGGGTGCTTGCGGAGGCTGCGGAAGACTGATGCGCATCGCCATAGTTCACGACTGGCTGGTGGTTTACGCGGGAGCGGAGCGGGTACTGGAGCAGATGCTTGCCTGTTATCCCGACGCCGATCTCTTCAGCCTGGTGGATTTTTTGCCCCTTGGTCAGCGTGATTTCATTTACAACAAGCCGGCGACCACGTCCTTCATCCAGCGCCTGCCTCGGGCACGAAAAAAGTATCGCGGCTATCTACCCCTCATGCCTCTGGCCATCGAGCAATTGGATCTCTCCGCTTATGACCTGGTTTTGTCCAGCAGCCATGCGGTGGCCAAAGGGGTACTGACTGGGCCAGATCAACTTCATATCAGCTATGTGCACTCCCCCATCCGTTATGCTTGGGACTTACAACATCAATATCTACGGGAGGCTGGGCTACAGCGGGGCATAAGGAGTTGGATGGCAAAGGCGATCCTACATTATATCCGCCTGTGGGATGTTCGCACGGCGAACGGTGTGGACGCCTTTGTTGCCAATTCCTCTTTTATCGCACGGCGCATCCGCAAGGTGTACCGGCGCGAGTCCCGTGTCATCTACCCGCCGGTGGATGTGGCGGATTTTCCCCTGTGCTGGGACAAGGAAGATTTCTACGTTACCGCCTCGCGCATGGTCCCATACAAGAAAGTGGACCTGATCGTCGAGGCCTTCAGCGCCATGCCGGACAAGCGTCTGGTGGTGATCGGGGATGGGCCGGATTTCGCCAAGGTCCGGGCCAAGGCGGGGCCGAACGTGCAATTGCTGGGCTTTGCGGGCGTGGAGGTCCTGCGCGATCACCTGCAGCGTGCGCGGGCCTTCGTGTTCGCGGCGGAGGAGGACTTCGGTATCTCCCCCCTAGAGGCCCAGGCCTGCGGGACGCCTGTCATCGCCCTTGGCAGGGGTGGGGCGTTGGAGACCATCGTTCCCCTGCTGGATGCGGAGCGCGCCGGGTCGTCCCCCGCGCCCACCGGCGTATTCTTTTACGAACAATCCGCCGCCGCCATCATCGCCGCCGTGAAGCGCTTCGAGGCTGCGGGCGCGGCCATCACCCCGGAAGCCTGCCGCGAAAACGCCCTGCGCTTCGCCCCAGAGCGTTTCCGCGCGGAGTTCACGGCATTCGTGGAGCGGGAGTGGGCGGCGTTCCAAAGTGGCAAACAGGGCGGATGTTCGGCTTGATCCACGCTTTGGTCATGTCCGTTCGGATCTTGCTTTTGTGTGGATCGTCCTTGACCACAATTGCCAGATGTCCTACATTTTAGTTCAATGGCTTATTCGCAATGAGGTAATATCGATGGCCATCCAGCATGTGTCGCTTCGGGAGGCCAACCAGCGCTTCTCAAAATACATTGAAATGGCGTCCCATGGCACGGAGATCATTGTGACCAAAAGGGGGCGCCCGGTGGCGCGCATCGCACCCATCGAGGTCGGCGGGCGGATGTCGGAGGCCGAAAAAGCCGCACTGGAACGGTCCCGGGCCAGGATGCGGCAGGGATATTCGCTGGGAGGGGACTCCTTCGATCGGGAAGCCGCGCATGCGCGTTAAGCGCATTTCCCTCGACACGAACATCCTTGTCTATGCGATGGACCGCGATGCGGGCGAACGTCACGGGCGGGCGATGGACGTTCTGGATCAAGCCGTGGGAAGCGACTGCATCCTGGCTACCCAGGCGCTGGGGGAGTTTTTTCATGTGGTCACTCTAAAAAATGGCATGCCCGCTACAGATGCCGCCGAACAGGTGCATGACTGGATGGTGCTTTTTCCGACAGTGACCGCATCGCCTGCTGCAGTATCCACCGCTATGTCCCTGGTCATTGAGCACTCCTTGTCGTTTTGGGATGCTTTGCTGATTGCAACGGTAAAGGAGGCAGGCGTGTCGCATCTTCTGACCGAGGATGTGCAGGATGGCCGATCCGTTCTCGGTGTCTGGCTCACCAATCCGTTACAAAGTGGTTGGCGGGAACCCTGATGAAACTCCACCTCACCGGCGCCAACGGCTTCGTCTGTCGGTATCTGCAGACGGCGGCATTCCGGCGTGGCCAAGCTTTTCCCCTATTGGATCGCCATCAACTACCAAGAGAGATTTGGAATGCACGCCTCTAGCGACATCCCCCAACACCATGAATCGTCCCTGTGCGGCATCGAGTTCGTTACCCGCAAGATCACCCTGACCCTGGCGCAGATTCGCCACGGTCTGCAGGATGTATCAGAATTGGGTAACCTGGATGCTAAAAGCGCTGGCTTTGATCGGGAATGGCAGGGTAAAGACGAAAAGACCCAGGGTATCGACCGCAAGAGCGGGAAGGTTGTCGTCCGCGTCAACCCGGCCTTTTACCGCCCGGCCGAGGTGGACATTCTCATCGGTAATCCTGCCAAAGCGCGAGAAAAGCTAGGCTGGGAGCGCGAGGTGGGCTTCGATGCCCTGGTGCAGATGATGATGGAGGCGGACCTGCGGCGGGTAGCTGGAGGACAAGCGCAATGAACGCCTTCATCCCGGTGATTCTTTCCGGCGGCGCCGGTACCCGTCTCTGGCCCCTGTCGCGCCAAAGCCACCCCAAACCCTTTCTGACCTTGCCCGATGGCGAGAACCTGTTGCAGAAGAGTCTCCGGCGAGCGGCGGCAATACCTGACGTGCAGGAGATCCTTACCGTCACCAATCGCGATTACTACTTTCAGACGCGGGATGCCTATGACGCTGTCGACTCTAGGGAAGGGCATCGGCAGCTGCGCTACCTCTTGGAACCCGTAGGCCGCAATACCGCACCCGCCATAGCGGCAGCGGCATGGGAGCTGCAGGAATCCTTCGGTCCAGATACGATACTGCTGGTCTTACCTGCCGACCACTTGGTTCAGGATCTGCCTTCCTTTCTGGCTGCGGTAGAGAAAGCCCGGGAACTGGCTCAGGCGGGCTATCTGGTCACCTTTGGCATCACTCCCGGCTGGCCGGAGACGGGGTATGGCTATATCGAAGCGGGCGAGGTCTTGATGGCCGAGGGCAGCGTACTTGGCCACCGCGTCCGACGCTTTGTCGAGAAGCCCGATCTGGCGCGGGCCCAGAGCTTCCTGGATGCGGGCGGATATAGCTGGAATAGCGGCATGTTCTGCTTGCGTGCGGGGATCTTCTTGGAGGAACTCGCCAATCATCAACCGGCATTATCCCGAGCGCTGGGGCAAGTCCTTGCCCATGGGCGTCGGCAGGACGACTACCTGGAACTCCCCCAAAGCTTTGCCCAGCTACCCGACATCTCCGTCGACTACGCCGTTATGGAGCCCACCCAACGGGCGGCCGTGGTGGCGGGGGACTTCGGCTGGTCCGATATCGGTTCGTGGTCGGCCTTTGGTGGCTTACTGGAGGCCGATGCGCAGGGCAACCAGGTAGTTGGCGAGGTGGTTCTGGAGGATGCCCATGGCTGCATCGTACACAGCTCGGAGCGACTGGCTGCACTGCTGGGCGTCGAGGATCTGGTCATCATCGATACGCCGGATGCGCTCCTGATCGCCCGCAAGGATCGGGATCAGGAGGTCAAGAAGATCGTTGCCGAACTCAAGCGTCGCGGCCACGAAAGCCACG
Source organism: Acidithiobacillus caldus ATCC 51756 (assembly GCF_000175575.2). Taxonomy (NCBI): domain Bacteria; kingdom Pseudomonadati; phylum Pseudomonadota; class Acidithiobacillia; order Acidithiobacillales; family Acidithiobacillaceae; genus Acidithiobacillus; species Acidithiobacillus caldus. The sequence continues at coordinate 238,940 of NZ_CP005986.1, read as the reverse complement.
CCCTGCACCGCACCGCCCACCGGCCCTGGGGCACCTATACCGTTCTGGAAGAGGGACCTCGTTTCAAGATCAAACGTATCCTGGTCAAGCCCGGAGCAGCCTTGTCCCTACAGATGCACCACCACCGCAGCGAGCACTGGATTGTGGTGTCGGGGACGGCCAAGATTGTCAATGGGGATGAAGAGCGCCTGATCCGCACCAACGAATCCACCTACATTCCTGCCGGCACGCCCCATCGCCTCATCAATCCCGGCGTCATCGATCTGGTCATGATCGAGGTGCAAAGCGGCGAATATCTGGGAGAGGACGATATCGTGCGTTTTGAAGATCGCTACGGGCGCACACCGGCTTGATGGCGATGGCCGCAGCCCCTGTGCCCTTGGGCACGCCGCGACGCAGAGATTTCCAGTGACTGCAGGCTCTCTGCTAGACTGCGGTAAATCGTTTACGACATGCCGGCGATGAAAACCAAACCCAAGATCTCTGCCACCCGCGCTCTTTGGCTCAGTTTGCTTCCCCTTCTGGGCTATATCAGCAGCTGGTACTACAACGGCCAGACCATCCCTTTGCTGGCCCTGAGCAGCGTCCTGATGCTGGCCTGGGGTGGTACGGTGCTGTGGCCCCGTCTTCAGGCCGGTCTGCCCTGGCCTCGGGGGTTTCTGCCGGTCTTCATGCTGCTCTGGCTCTTTTGGTATTGGCTAACGCTCTTCTGGAGCCATGTACCGTACAGTAGCTGGTTTTATTTCTGGACTCTGGGGGCGGTGCCACTGGGGTTTTTATTCTGGGTCCTGCAAAGTGAGGGGGATATCCCAGCCGTCTGGCCGTGGTTCTGGCGCGGGATACTCGTCACCACCTGGGTACTCGTCGGCATCGCCTTCTGGGAATATTTCGACGGCGTTGCCACCGGTCAGGCCTTGGGAAACATTCGTGTCCAAGGTCCTCTGCTGGACACCAACAGCTTTGCTGCCTGGATGAACTTGCTTTGGTTCGTGCTGTTGGGGCGCTTTTTTTACCTCGATGGTCAGCGCGACGACGCTCGACAAGCGCTACGGCGCATCGATGGGACCGTTCTTTTCTACCTCGTCACGCTGACGCTCACCACCTTTGCATTCTGGATGACTTATAGCCGCGGCGGTGCTCTGGCCTGGCTCTGCACCTTTCTCGTGGCCTTGATCGCCTTCCGCAAAACGCCGGGTTTCGGGCGCAAGCTTGCTTTGGTGCTGGCCATAGAAGTCGCTGCATACGCCATTTTTGGCTACCTGCACCATTACGATATGCTCGGCCATCTTGCGCCGGGCTACATCAGCAGCAGCATAGAAACGGTCTCACGCGGTCTGATGTGGATCGCCACCTGGCACATTTTCCTGAGTCATCCGTATCTGGGTACGGGCCTTGGCAGTTACTTTCTCTTCTACCCCGCTTACCGCCTGCACGGGGAGCTGGCTTCGGCGGGGACCTACGCCCACAACGACTACATCGAGTTCCTGGCCGAAGGGGGGCTCATCAACCTGGGCTTTTTGCTGGCCTTTGCCGGGACCTTGTTTTACGCCCTCTATCGCCTGATCATCCATCCTGCACGGCTGGGCATCTCCGAGGAAAACCGTTACTGGGCGCTGGGGCTGGTGCTGGGGGTTTTCGCCATCACCGGCCACGCGTTGGGCAACTTCATCTTCTACAACCTGCCCTTGAGCATCTTGGCCGGAATCTTCTTGGCCCAGGCCTGGCGCCTGTACCAACAGCCCAAGGATACGGCACCCTTGCTGCCCCGCTTGGGGATCCGGCACCCCGGCGTGATCCAGCTCAGCATGGCCCTGCTCTTTGTGCTGGCGGGCTGGTTTTTGGCGCTGGACGCTGCGGTCTACGGTCTTTTTAGCGCCAATGCCTGGCTCGACGGCCTCATACCCAACGCCAATGCGCGCGCGATCTTTCTCATGAAAGCAGCCCGATTCTTGGAGGCGGCGCGCCCGCAGGCGACTCAGCCCTGGGTGTACACCGGCAACGCCTATCTGAACCTCGTGGCGCAGGAGCCCTCCATGCCCACGGTCCAGAAAAAGGTGCTGCTGGAGGCCGCCCTCCACCAGTATCGCCAGTCGCTCGTGGGTATTCCCCGCCAGGCGGGGGTCTACAACGCCATCGGGTCTTTGTATCTCAACTACGGCAGCAGCGTCCTCGGCCTGAGCCCGGCGGTAGCTCGGGACGACGCGGTGCTGGCTTGGCGCAAGGGTCTTGCCCTCACCCCCGAAAGCGTCAACCTGCGCAGCGAGATCGCGACACAAGCCTTCTTCAACCGCGGCGATGTGGCGGGCGGCATCGCCTTCTTGCAGGCGGGCCTCAAGCGGCCGCTCTTCCCGGAGCCGCGCGCCCTCCTGGAGTGGGTCATCGCCCGCAGCCAGTGGCTCCTGGCCCACGATCCCAAGGCGGCGGAAAAGACCCTCATCGCGAGCCTCGAGGCCAACCCGGATTTCGGTCCCACCCTGGAACTCCTGCGCGAGATCGTCCACGCCGAAAAGACTATGGCGACGCCAACCAAATCCTGACGCTAGCGCGATATATCCGGTGCGTGCCCGCTCCCCGAGGCCCAGGCAGGTCGGGTGTAGCGTCCCTGCTGTGCCAAGAACGCGCTGCCGCAACTTAGGATATGCCAGCGATTGCCCTGCCTCGTCCCGATGTGGGTCGTCCCCGGGAGCTGGAACCGATCAGATCGAGAGGATATTGCGGACGAGGGTCCCAAGGACTGGATACAACATGGCAGATCCGCCTGCCCTTGCCCGGGCCCAAGAAGACGTCTGCGGGTTCTGGCGCTGGGGAATTTTCTTATCTGCTCGATTTTATTGGTGGCGCTTCAGGGACTCGAACCCCGGACACGCGGATTATGATTTGAAGAATAACACACAAATAAACAACAGACTGCGGCGTACCCGCTTGTTCTGCTTTGTTATTGTCTGTCGGCAATCATCCGCCGAGGTAGGGGGTTTCTGCGCCTTCTGAGGATATTTACACGCCTCGGGCAACCTGCCACCGACCAAGGGATTTGTGGTTTTCTGGTCTCTGGGTTAGTACCCCCTTTCTCTCTTGATAGCTCCTCCGTCGCCCGGCACCATTGCGCTATACCAAGATGGTGAGGCGATCCATGGCATCCGTATTCCAAAGCGGCAAGTTCTGGCGTGCCCAGGTACGCAGAAGAGGCTACCCATCGCTTTCCGCTACCTTTGACACCAAGCGGGAAGCACTACAGTGGGCCGCACAGGTCGAAGCCCGCCTGGAAACCCAGACACCCGCCCAAGTCTACAAAAAAGTGGAAGTCCGGGAACTCACCCTGAAAGCCGCTTTTGAACGGTATACGCGGGAGATCTTGCCCTCCAAGGCACCGCGCACGTCCAGGAGGGAACATTCCCTCATCCAGTGGTGGTCACGCAGCCTGTGGCAGGCGGTTCCACTCCCCAATCTCGACGGTCCACAGGTGGCCCAAGCCATCCGTGCCATGGAGAAAGAGAACCGCTCGGCAAACACCATCCGCCTTATGCTGGCTGTGCTCTCGCACCTGTACACCATCGCGAGAAAGGAATGGGGCTATGTCGATCTTATCAACCCGGTTGAACTCGTCCGCAAACCCCGCCTGCCCGAAGGCCGGGACCGGCGCTTTGTTGGCAACGAGGAAGACCGCCTGCTGGAGGCCTGCGCCAGGAAGAACCCGGAGCTTGCCGATCTCGTGATTGTCGCCCTGGAGACCGCGATGCGGCAGGGAGAGGTCTTTACCTTGACCTGGGACCGCATATCCTTCACCGACCACACCATAAAACTCCCCCCGGAACTGACCAAGACCCGCAAGGGCCGGACGGTGCCCCTCTCTGAACGGGCAGAGGACGCCTTGAAACGGCAGAGAGCGCGCCACAACGGGCATGGCAACCGCGTGTGGAGCTACGCCACACAGGACGGCGTCCGGGCTTCGTTTTTCAAGGCGGTCAAGGTGGCTGGCCTGGAGGACTTCCACTTTCACGATCTACGCCACGAGGCCACCAGCCGGTTCTTCGAGCGGGGGCTGAATGCAGCGGTTGTGCAGGGGATCACCGGTCACAAAACCGCCCAGATGCTGGCCAGATATACCCATCTGAGCGGGAAGTCCCTAGTAGAGGCCGTGCGCGGAGCAGATCCAGCTATCGGAGTTTCAACCACACCCAAGCCGTCCCCGTCGCCTTCGGGCGTCCAAATCCAACGCTTCTGTACCCGTTGCGGTGCCGCCCTGGCGCCCGACCACCGATTTTGCGGGGGGTGTGGCAATCCTGTATCTGGTCAGCGAGTGTAAGAATGATCGCTGCATCAAGGCAATTGCATGCCTATCAGGAGGATAGTGTTCACGGATGAGGTGTCCTTGCAATAGTGGACGCTATCGCTTCAAGCGGCTGGCCTCCAGTAGGACTGGGCGAAGACAGCCGGTGCCAGATAGCCGAGACGTGAGTGGCGAGCTGGCGATTGTAAAAAATCTCGATGTATTCCCGGATAGCGGCCTCGGCCTCCATGCGGCTTCAAAGTGGCGTGGTGTACCATTTCGTCCTTTAGGCTCCCCCAGAAGCCCTCAATAGGCGCGTTGTCGTAACAATTTCCCTTGCGGGACAGGGAGATTCGGGCTCCGTGTTTCTGGAATAGGGATTTGCTACGAGCCAAGTTTACCACCGGAACACCCCAACGGTCCGCTAAAGCAACGGCTTGGCCTATACCGCCCGTTGCCCTGGTGCACTGGATTTCTGTCTCGCATCCGTCCGATGTTCAGCAGATCAAGAAGTCCACCAAGCGGCGAAGATACGCGCCGAGCACTTGGTGGCTGCTCCGCGTCATGAACTCTGGCATCGGGCTTTTGCGCTTTTCCCCCGATGAACGCATCACCTGTGCCACCTGGAATGCTTAGGCAGACGGGCGATCCCAAGGGCTATGCTGGTCCCGGAACCCCGGCCAAGGCATCTGGATTTTTGCACATTTGACCCCAAAAGTTTTGGATGCTACGCCGAAATTATCGCGGGACGTAACTCCTGCAAGGCTACTACTCTTCTTCCAGCACCCCTGCGTTTCTCAGCAGCCAGCCGCCGAGCAGTCCTACCATGGAACCAATGAGCACCTCCGCCAAGCGCATGCCAACATTGAGCCAGGGAGGGCTGCGGTTCAGGTGGGAGAAGATCACGATGAGCAAGACGGTGGAGACGACCTGACGGCCACGGTCTTGGAATCCCAGCAGTTGACTCGACAGCAGGGCAACGACCATGACAACCGCAAGGGCGAGCATCTTTTGCGGCAGGTACAAGAGGTATAAGATCGCCACCACTCCCCCCAAAAGACCCGAGGCCAACGTCGACCAAAAGCCGTGCCAGGTCTCCGTCCATTCGTCCTTGAAAACCGCGAGGACGGTCACAGCAGACCAGAGGGCGCCAATCACCGCCGCCGTGACGTGGGTGGGTACCACATCGTCCAGACCGTAGCCCAGGAAGTAGGCAGCCATGACCAACACCGTCAAGGCAACGCTGTGCAGGTAGGGGCCTTTGCGTTGCAGCTTGCGCTCCGCCCGGAGGAGATGGTCTTGGGCTTGGGGGAAGAGATTCATGACAGGGTTTCCTGCTCTGCGATCAGGGTGGGATGGTAACGCAAGACCTAGTGCGATTCACGGCGACAGCCTCATTCCTCCCGGAAGATCTGCTCCAAAAGCGGGGTGACCTGGGTGCTGCGCACCTCTCCCTGCTCATCAATGGGAATCCTGGGTCCCGCAAGCTGCACGTACCCTTGGGCTGACCAAGGCAGCGCGGGCCGCAACAGCAGGTCAGGCAGCAAGCCGCCCAAGCGGCTGAGGGAGAGCTCCACAGGGACCTCCACGGCCCTTTGCCGATGCGCCGGGAAGCTCGTGGGGGGTATGGTGCCATGGCCGATGGGCTGGTGGCCGAGGCGCAAGTCCACTCGGCCATATTCCACCGGGATCGCTTGCTTACCGGGGTTGGTGACCTCAAGGCGCACGCGCAGGAGCGCTTGTCCTCTTTCCACGCCCAGTAAGCGACTCCCCTCGTAGCGAATCACGGGGCGCGTGTCCCCATAGGCATGCCCCATGAGCAACACGACAAAGACCAGGTTTCCCAGAGTCAGGCGTATTTTGTGGAAACGCCGTCCGATGGATCGCGTCATTCCGTTCTCCCTTTTTATATCCTCATCATGGACCCCACGCCCTGGGCACCAGTTCCCGCCTCGACAACCCCTTGCGCCAAGGGGACAATGAAGCTTCAAAGCCTTTCCAAGGAGTTTGCCATGCTCGAGCAAGCTATTCTCGACAAACTGGCCCGGGTGGGCCTCACGGTCTATCGACCGGACCCCGATGCCGAGCATCGTCCCCTGCCTTTGTATCTCTCCCGGATCCCCGCCGGATTTCCTTCCCCAGCGGACGATCATGTAGAGCGCAGCCTGGATTTGCACCGACACCTCCTGGCACACCCGGACGCTTCTTTTTTCCTCCGCATCTCCGGGGATTCCATGCTCGCGTATGGGATCCATGACGGAGACTTGCTCATCGTCGATCGCGCGGTGCAGGCCAAGGAAGGGATGATCGTCGTCGCCGCTCTGGACGGGGAACTCACGGTGAAGCGCCTGGGTAAGCACGCAGGCCAACCCGCCTTACTGCCGGGGAACGATCGCTATGCGCCCATTCCCATCCGCGAGGGCCAGGAGCTCGTGGTCTGGGGGGTGGTGATTCACGTCATTCATAGCTTTGCGCCATGACCCTGGCCCTGGTCGATGCCAACAACTTCTATGTCTCCTGCGAGCGGTTGTTTCAGCCCAGGCTCGAGGGGAAACCTGTGGTGGTGCTGAGCAACAACGATGGCTGTGCCGTGGCCCGCTCCAACGAGGCCAAGGCCCTGGGGGTGACCATGGGTGCCCCGTACTTTCAGTGGGAGAAGCTGGCCAAGCAACACGGCATTGTGGTGCTCTCTTCCAACTATGCCCTCTACGGGGAGCTTTCCGCGCGGCTCATGCGCCTGTTGGGGAATCAGGCCGTGGGTCAGGAGATCTACAGCATCGACGAGTCATTCCTGGAGGTGCCCGTGGCAGATGCAGAGGCTGACTCCTGGGCGCAACACCTTCGCCAGCAGATTCGCAGGCAACTCGGCTTGCCGGTCTGTGTGGGGGTGGCGCCCACCAAAACCTTGGCCAAGGTCTGCAACCACTGGGCCAAAAAGGAACGGACTGCGGAAGGCGTCTGTATCTGGGGAGATCTGGATCCCCAGCAACGGCGCCAATGGTTCCACGAGACCCCGGTCGGAGACCTCTGGGGGGTGGGCAGGAGACTCGCGGCACGGTTGGAAGCCCAGGGGGTGCAGAGCGCGGGAGACTTGGCGCGGACGGACTCCCGCTGGCTGCGACAGCACTACGGTGTGGCCCTGGCGAGAATGCAGCAGGAGTTGCGCGGAGTGCCTTGCTTGTCGTTGGAGGAAGTGTCTCCGCCCCGCCAGCAGATCCAGTGCAGCCGTTCCTTTGGGCGGGCGGTCACCGAGTTCTCCGACGTGTTGGAGAGCCTTTCGCTGCACACCCAGCGCGGTATCGAGAAGCTGCATGAGCAAGCCCTCTGGGCAGGCTCGGTCCAGGTTATGGTCCGCAGTTCTCCCTTTCGCGAGGGATTCTACAGCGGCACGGCACATCGCCGCCTGCCGGAGCCTAGCCGTGATTACCGGGTGTTGTGGGAAGCGGTGCGCAGTGCCGCCGCGGAAGCCTTTCAGCCGGGGGTGTCCTACCAAAAGTCGGGCATCCTGCTCTTCGACCTGCAGGCCCAGGCGCGTACCGGCGACCTGTTTGCTGTCCAGGAGGGGGGCGAGGAACGGGCGGAGCGGCTACAGGAAGCCCTGCAACGAGCGCAGGACCGTTTTGGCAAACACACGTTGGCCCGGGGTGTGGGCGGTCTCCGGCAAGGGCGGGACTGGGCGATGCGCTCCGACCGACGCAGCCCCAGCTATCTCAGTGACTGGTGGTCCTTGCCGGTGGCTTTCGCGAGGTAGAAAGCTGCCGGTCCACCCGGGGTTTGTGGCACAATCCGGTCCAATTACAGAGGAGATCTCATGGTCAGTCGCAGTCACCGAGTTCTGCAACGCCTCGAGGAATGGCTCCCCCTGGCCCGTGGGTTGATGGACCGCGCGGGTAAGGATGCCCAGGACAGCGGCGCCCACCTGATGAATGCAATTTACGAGTGCCTCGAGCACGGGGACCAGGAACTGTTTCAGGGATTTTTGGAGGCCTTGCGTGCCGAGGGCCTGAGCGAGGTCTGGCAATTCATTTGGGACCAGGCCGTAGGCTTTGCTTGCGAGAAGAGCTACACCGACGAGTCTCGCTCGGTGTTGGTGGGGCAGCCGCTGTTGGCCCCCTGGACCGGGCGCTGCACGGCGCAGGACCGCAAGCAGATCACCAAGCTACTCAAAGAGCTGCAGGTTCTGCCCAAGCGCAGTGCCGTCTCTTGGGCGGCGGCGCCGCAGAGTGCCCATTTCCTGCGCGACGTGAGTCCAGTAACTCTCTGGGATTTCAACACGCCCGGGGCCTCCGCTCCGTACTGGTGGACCTATCGCAAGGAGTTCACTCCAGGACTGCAGATCCTGGTGGGACGGGTAGAATTGCCGCCGGGAGCGGACATCGAATGGATGGATCTCGAGGATTTGCGCAACGCCATGGCCAGCGCGTTGAATTGGGCCCCACAAAGCCTGGGCTACCTGGCACCCTTGTTGAAGTTCCTGGAGCACGACGAGGAGGAGACACTGGACCCCTTGGATCAGATGCTGACGAACATGGGGTTTTCCATCCGGCACGCGTTGCAGCACTGGCTGGCCGAAATAGCCGTGCCAACGCAGGAATGCACCGTTCTCTTGGATGCCCATGCGCCGGACAGGCTCGAGGTGTACGTCCAGGCCAAGGGGAAACTCAAAGCGTCCCTGTGTCGCGTGGAGTATGGGGCACCGACTCTGGAACGCGAGAGAATCCTCGACCGGGTACGTGTGGTCCTGTCCGATCTCGGAGTACGGGTGTTGTGGGTGGTAGACTCCGGACGGAATGGGCCAACCTGGGGGGTGCACTAGCCGAAACGTTGAGCCTATTCTAACTAGCCCTCGTTGCCGACTCACCGCCACTACAGATTCGTCATCATACCCCATTACCCAGAAAAAACGGCAATAATCGATAACCAGTGTCTGAAATGCTATTTACAAAACTTGGTTGGAATGGCGGGATTAATCCTCATGGCGTCAACTTCCTTCCTGTGCAATATCTGGTGGGCAGGTGGCTTTTCGAGCAGTCCCGATTCGTACAGACTGGAGTTGGGATGTGAAGTCAGTGAGCGACAGGAATGCAGCGTTAGCGGACGTTCGCGAGATCCAGAATAGATTTATCTGCGAGACAACTGTCGAGTCTGGAATCCATGCCAGCGGTTACTAGAAAGAGGATCAGCTTACTCAAAAAAACCTCCGACTTGGGGGTCGGAGGCAAGCCCTATCGAACAACCACCGCTGAAACTAACCCTTCTTCAAGATTCGTTCTGTCCTTTTGGCAAAACTGGGATCTACCTGTGCCTTGTGCAAGAGCGTCTCATAGGTCACGGGAGATAAATGATAATGCTGTAGCGTGGTGGTGATTTTGTGATCGTAGTGGGCCAGATCCGCACGCTTCTGCGATGCCGCGAGGTGCGGATTCATCAACACTTTGTGTGCCTGCTCATCGACAGGCTGAATAGCCCGAATGGCACTGGCGAAACGCACGAGTTCGTGATGCCCTACGTGGGGACCCTTTCCCGTCATGGCGGGACTCGGTGTCGGAGCCCCTTGGCTGCTGTCTTGGGCCGTGCCCGCCCAAGCCGTACCTCCGGTGACCAGCGCAACCAGCGCGAGTCCGGATAAGACCATCGGTGTTTTTGCCATCGTTTACTCCTCTGGAATCTACATCGGATTAGGGATGCTCCCGGACGCCACGATCTGGGAAGGACCATCACGCCCCGGAGCACGGGGGACACGACTCAGTCTGTCGACGTACCACCGCCATTGACGCTCTGCTGAGCGGAGGGCGACTGCGTCATGCCGCCCCCAGCATGGTCGGAACCACCCGTCGCCATACCACTTTGCTTGCGGTGATGGGTCATGGTTCCATACCCGGAGTTCGAATGCCCCGCGGTCGCTTGTGGAGGCGGATTAGGACTGCCGCTCTGCTGGGATGGTGGTGCGTAGGTCGTTGCTGCAAAGGCTCCGCCGATTCCCAGGGCGGTAACTCCCAGGGCAACGATCGGATAGCGTAGTAACGAACGGTATTTCACAATCCACTCTCCTTACAGTAATCACTGCGATTTGCCAATCGGCGCAATTATCTGCACCGCCCGATCACCGTAACGCGTCGTTATTAGCCCTGTCAAATTCTGGTGATTCTATTAGTATTCATCGAATTGAACACATTACTTCTGATATATCTACAACAGACCGAAGATATACCCTGCCCCTCCCCAGAATCCAACCCATAACGCGGCCCCAAGAATATTCCATAGATAGAACTGCTTGAAGGACGATTCTGCGGATCCGGAGATGTATCCTTGTAGTTGCCGCAGCGGAACTACGAAGCGCCCGAACAGGACGACGATGGGGCCATATTATTCCAGAAAGGCGTGGGTTTTCTGCAACCGATTTGGCGTCACGCCGATCCAACGACCATGACGCCGCAACCAAGATATCCCCAGCCAGCTGCCGATAAAGTACGCAATGAACCACCCAAGAATCGTGGCAACTAAGCTCACTATGAGAACCGCTATCGGGTTGAGCGTGCCTTTGCTCGCGAGGAATCCCGCGGCGATAAGTAGCGTTTCTCCGGGGGCAAGCACCATCCCTGCACTTTCGACAAAGATCCCAATAAATACGATCGGAAGGCCGTATGCCCGGACAATCGGAGACAAAACCCTCACAGCATCTGCCAGATCGCTTTGAACAAACTGAATAATATCAAGCACCATATGCACCAGTTTTTGGCGATGCGCACAGTATCTAACCAATGGCAACCGACTCAGTGCGAGACGGCTTATCAAGATTCCCCTGTGCCCATCCCCAAGAGTATACGCCGAACCGATACGCCATACCATGCCTATTTTTCGCACTTCTCGGCCGACCCGCGATCACTTTATGTCGCCAATGAACGACCTCAACAACGATTACCTAGAATGACTAAGGAACGCGGAATATCGGCGCGTATCAGAAGCAGATTGCATATTAGATTGATCTTATAAAATAATTTTGTCGCTATGCGGCGACATAACTTTTACGATCAACGCGTATCGCGAAAGAATTTCAAAGACTTACTAGCACTTGGCACAACATATGCCTGCTTCTGTGAGAGATACGGAGGTGAAGTTATGCAGTCCCGCGATTTCTTTTCTGTAGGGCACGCTACCGATAGCAGAGACACAAGTAAATATAGCAGACGTGCAACTGTATTACCCAAGGTTTACGCTATGCTTGTTGCAGTGGCCCTGGGTTCCACAACTTTCTCACCCAATGTCGTGGCAAGCGATGATCATACGCGCACCAATCCTCACTACGAGACGTCGATCCTAAAAAACAAATGCGAATACCTTGCAAACACGATGATTGTGGAACTTGACGATCACCACTGGAAGCGTGCGTATAAACTGGCACATAAAATCTACCGCACTGCTCGGAGTATAAAGGGCATAAACCAATATGAATAGCATACCAAACGCATTCGACGCGTCCTATCGCCTCATTCGGTACGACAATATCGATTCGCACTTGGCAACCAGGCATGAAACAAGGATCGGGTAACGCACCTAGCAGCAACGTGCAACGTACCTACGCGCGCCTGGTGTTTTCGCTATTGCATTGGTCCATAGCCGTGCTTGTTGTCTTCCAGGGTGTGCTTGGCGCGGCCAATCTCCGCGTTCCGTGGTTACGTGAGCATCTGGATACCGCGATCGTCGTGCATGAGCAGGTCGGGCTCCTGATTCTCGTGCTCACTTTGTCCCTGCTCTTGACGCGTATCGTTCTCGGAAGGCGGTCTGGCGAAGGGACACCACAGATACATAGGCGTTGGGCACGACTCATCCACGGCTCGTTCTATACCCTCATTATCCTGGAGTGCGGCGTCGGCATCTGGATGATGGGCTTGCTGGGCAAGGGGTTGACCATTGGGCTTTGGCACTGGAGCTTACCAATAACGCCGGATCCGGCGCTGGTATTTCACAGCATACTCCAGATACACGCCGCAATCGCTCTGGCCATGGCAGTGCTAATCGTGATTCACAGCGCAGCCGCGTTATATCACCATTACATATTGCGAGACGATACCCTTATCCGCATGTTACCCAAGCTTAGGATATTACCAAGCGAGGAGACGACGTGAACCAGCACATTCTTCGAGCGCTTGTCTTTAGTATCCTGGGCGCAGGTGGATTGTGGCTTTACGCTGCGTCCAGTTATGCCGAATCCATTCTCTCGCTTCGTGCCGTTGAAGCGTAACCGTTCAAACCGCACCGTACTTCCCGGCCTGACCTGCGCGCCATAACCTGTTCCTGCATTTACATACAGGAGCGCGATATGAAGCAGCGGTACAGCAGGGCCGACTGGCAACGACTGATCGACGAACAAGGGGTCAGCGGCCTGACGCAAAGAGCATTCTGTGCCCAAGCCGGTGTAGCCGTGGCGACCTTTGGTTATTGGAAGCGCAAGCTGCGGGCCGATAGTGCAGGCTTAGCCGAGGATCCCGCCAGTGCCCGAGGCGGCTCATTGAACGATTGGCTCGAGCTGGCACCCGAGGTCTCTGAGCCAGCGCGTGGCTGGCACATCGAGCTCGATCTGGGCAATGGGGTGTGTCTGCGGCTACGCCAAGGCTGACCATGCTGGTCCCCGGGTCGGCCGTCCTCCGGGTATGGCTGTATACGCCGCCTGCGGACCTGCGCAAGTCCTTCGATGGGCTCAGCGCCCTGGTGCGACAGAAGTTAGCCGAGGATCCGGCCAGCGGCCAATTGTTCGTGTTCATCAACCGCAGGCGCACGCAGCTCAAGGTGCTGTACTTCGAGCAGGGCGGTTACTGCCTGTGGAGCAAGCGCCTGGAAGCGGGCCGCTTTTATGTGGATGGCCGGGGCGGTGACAGGCGGATGCTGAGCTGGACGGAGCTGAAGCTGATCATCGAAGGCATCGATCTGTCCTCGCTGCGCCGCTTCAAACGCTTCGAAAAAGGCAGAAATCATAGCCTCGGGAGACCCGAAAAGGTATAATGCCGTGCATGCAACTGTCGGACTGCACAGCAAAAAATACCTTCTCCCCTGGGGGAGATCCGACCGCGGTCATCCAGGCCCTTCGCGCCGAAATCGCCTCGCTCAAACAGCAACTCGACTGGTTCAAGCGGCAGCTGTTCGGGCGCAAGTCCGAGAAGCGGATCCTCGAACATCCCAATCAGCTCGATCTCAGCACTCTGCTGGGCGATGCCCCACCGGCGGCCGATCCTACGCCCACCGAAGAGATCAGCTATCGGCGGCGCAAGCCAAAGCAGCGCAACGCCGACGATGTGACCGATGCCGGTCTGCGCTTCGGCCCCGATGTCCCCGTCGAGGTGATCGAACTCTCCGCGCCCGAGTTCCATGGCCCCGATGCCGATCAGTACGAGGTGATCGATTACCAGATCACCCGCCGTCTGGCCCAGCGTCCCGGCAGCTACGTGGTGCTCGAGTACCGCCGCCCGGTATGGCGGCACAAGGCCTCCTCCAGCCTGCGGGAAGTGCCGGCCCCTGCCGCGGTGTTCGCGGGTAGCCTCGCCGATGTCAGCCTGCTGGCCGGCATCCTGGTGGACAAATTCTGCTACCACCTCCCGCTCTATCGTCAACACCAGCGACTCCAGGACGCCGGTATCACCCTGAGTCGCAGTACGCTGACGAACTACACCCAACGGGCCATTGAGCTCCTGCGCCCCATCTACGATGCTCAGTGGCGGCACATCCTGCAGAGCCGTGTGCTGGCGATGGACGAGACGCCGATCAAGGCGGGGCGCAAGAAGCCGGGTCAGCTGCAGGCCACCTGGTACTGGCCGATCCATGGAGAGGACGACGAGTTGTGCTTTACCTGGTCGACGAGCCGTGGCAGCGCCCACGTGGAGCAACAGCTCGCGGGCTTTGCCGGCGTGCTGCTCAGTGATGGTTATGCGGCCTACGACCGCTATGCCAAATCCCGACCACAGGTGACTCGGGCCCAGTGTTGGGCACACACCCGGCGCTACTTTGAGCGGGCCAAGGACCAGGACCCGGCGGCGCAGGAGGCCCTCACCCGGATCGGCGCACTGTACCGGGTCGAACAGCAGATTCGAGAACAGGGACTCGAAGGCGAACCGAAGCGCGACTACCGCAGCCGCCATGCCGGCCCGATGGCCGAGGCTTTCTTCAGCTGGTGTCACCAGCAACGCCAACGCATGGATCTGCTCAACAGCGATCCTTTGGCCAAGGCCTTGGTCTATGCCGAGAATCACCAGGCTCAGCTCAAGGTCTACCTGAACGATCCCGAGGTGCCCATCGATACCAATCATCTGGAGCGGGCCCTGCGGGTCATCCCGATGGGGCGCAAGAACTGGCTGTTCTGCTGGAGCGAGGTGGGGGCAAGGCACGTTGGCATCATCCAGAGCCTGCTGACCACCTGCCGACTACATCACGTCGATCCCTACACCTACCTGGTGGATGTCCTGCAACGGGTCGCCCTGCACCCGGCCCGAGATGTGGAAGCACTGACCCCACGGGTCTGGAAAGACCGCTTTGCCAACAACCCGCTGCGCTCGGATCTCGACCATGCCCATGGACATTGACGGCCTGAGCTTCGAGGAACTGCTGGAACTCAACCAGCGCGTGGTGGCGCGCCTGAAAATGCTCGAGTCGATGCAGGCGCACCTGGAGATGATGCGCTTCCATCCCGGTCAGCGCGTCAGCTTTGCCCACCAGGGGGGACGCTTGATGGGCACGGTGGTCAAGTATAACCGCAAGACCGTCACCGTGGTCACCGACAACCGCCAGAGCTGGAATGTCCCACCCCATCTGCTCTCACCGGTAAAGGACGCCAGACCCACCCAACCCCACCAGCCGACCGCCGATAAAAAACGACTCAGATAACCTCGCTTGGGACAATAGCGGTCTAGTTTGGACGGTTACGTTGAAGCAGAAGCGAGTAAGACGCCAGTGGCGAGAGAGAAATATAATGACATATTGGCGTCGAAGGATAATATTGCCATGCTTCGGGCAGAAAGTTCGGCCATCTTTCAGGGCCGAGTAACGTTGGGCAGATATACCCATTTCAACTATGACGGAATCCCTCGCGGATATGTTGCTAAACCTAAAATAGGATTCAAATACTATCTGTTCGGCGGCAATAAATATCTGCGACACATCATAGATCAGGCGCAACCAGAATACTACAAGCAGATATCCGCGTACGATAAAACGATCCGCGATACAAAACTAGCTATTGCCAAAGCGTATCTAAGCTATTGGCGTAGCTATACACTAGAGCAGCAGTACGCACGACTGTTCAAAGACGACAGCTACGCAAGACGAATGGCAAGGAAGCTTGGAGGTATATTTACTCGGATGCGATTGAGCATATATCTTCAGGGGATGAAGTCCCGGATCGCTCTTCACAATCTCTCGCGTATTATTGGCAAGCAGTTGCCCGCATTAATTCCGATTGTACCGTTGGTTGACAAGCTTCACAAAAAGGACAAAACGTCATTCATGCGTGCACATCCAGGTATCGCTGGTCTGATCCGATATTATCACGATCAAAAGAAGCTGGGACTATTACGATTTGTTAACATAAAATTCAAGGCGTTTGTCCGCCCCTCTTACTATCCGTCGGCGGGACGCACCAAGCTGGCCCTCATAGCGGGTGCGTATATCAATATGCCGTTCGATATTTTTGGGGCAGAACGACACGCAGACGCCGCTCTCGCGGCGGAGCGTGAGAATATTATACTGAAACTGCAGAATGATAATCTTGCATCTTTACAAAGCGCAAAGATACGGCAACTTCGCATACCCATGTATCAAAAAGCGCGCACCTATTGGCGGTCCAAAGCAAAGAATAGCCTGCGATTATTTTCTCATACAGCTAAGACAATAAAAGGCGGCCATCACCAAAAAGCGCGTCTGCTTGCGAGGTATTTGCGCATCTATCGGTCAGCGACTATGAATTGGGTGAAGGCAACTAAGCGTCTCGTTCTGGCCACGTATGGTCAATGACAGGACTGGTAGCGCGTATGTTGAGGCGACATTTGTCTCTCAATTCCTTTTTGGCGTTACAGGCGACGTCGAGGAAGGCTAGCATTATGGCCAGCTTCCAGTCTGGAACGGATTGTATCTCAAGCGGCTATATATCGCACGCCGCGGACCAGTTCCTTCTGTCGCGCTTCCCGCAGGTCGAAGGTCATCTGCATACGCAGCCAAAACTCTGCTTCTATCCCCAGCGCTGCTTCTAAGCGGAGCGCCATTTCGATGCTGATGCCCGCCCTTCCATTCAATACGGCCGATAAGGATTGTCGCGTCACGTTAAGCGCTTTGGCAGCGTCTGTGACGCTCATCCCCTCAGGTAAGTATTCTCGCAAAACCTCACCTGGATGTGCAGGTTTATGCATTTCGCTCATAACGCCACCTCAGCGATTATCCATGTAATCAGTTCCGCATGAATTCCTTCAAAGCGAAAGATCACCCGCCATTTTCCATTCACCCGAACCGACCAGTATCCTTGGTAGTCTCCTGTCAATCGATGCAAACGCCACCGAGGTGCACTCATTTGCCCGGCTCCTTCCGTTGCTTCGAGGACAGTTAACACGACTCCCAGTTTGGCAGCATGGTCCGGTAGACCCCGCCTTGCCGCCACTGTAGAAAAACGCCTCAACGCCCTTGTGGCGGAACGATCGCGTCATGTTCATACTATAATCCGTCGCGCGACACTTGTCATCAGCGCAAAAGTCCGGCAGTATCCATACGTGCGTTTCGTGGAGGTCACCTGACTTACGCCTGCCAACTGATGAATTCGTACCATAGAACGGCATGACAACGAAATCCTTTGGAACAACTTGGTGGGGCGCACAGTGGTTACAAGCACTGACGCACATCGACTACGATAATCGGCTGCCGCGCGGTCGCGGTTACGCCAACCGTGGGGCTGTGACTAGCCTAAAAATGCATGGCGGTCATATCGAAGCTCTTGTCCAAGGCTCACGAGCACGGCCTTATAAGGTAGCGATCGACGTACCGCCGATACCCGCTGTGCAAGCAGACTCCTTGATCGACGGTCTCAGTCGGGATCCTTGGATTCTTTCCCAACTTCTCAACCGGGAACTGGACCCCGCCGTTCTCTCTTTTGCCGATTCTCTGGGTATCTCCGTCTTTCCCTCGCAATGGAAGGATTTGTCCATGCAGTGCACCTGCCCGGACTGGGCCGTCCCCTGCAAACATATCGCGGCTGTGATCTATTTGTTGAGCCGTGAGATTGATGGCAATCCGTTTTTGGTATTTGCGCTGAAAGGTGTAGACCTTGTCGCTGCGCTGCAGGATCGGCATATTCATATTGCCCGCGAGGCGGAGTCCGCGCTGCCTACTGTTGAATCATTGTGCTCGGCATCTGGCGAAGCGATCCCCTTTCAGGTTCCTGCCGAGCCTTCCGATCCTCTTTTCGCCTTCGATTACACCACCCTGCCAGAACTTGGCAAGACTCTAGTGCAGATTCTGCCTGCCCAGCCGATATTCTTTCCTGGCGTGGATTTTCGCGCCACGTATGGCGCCATGCTTCAGCGAATTGCCCGATCGGCCCGCAGGATCCTCGAATCCCCGATAAAAGAAGATTCGGATCTCAGCTGGGTACCCGATGCAGTTCGCCTCACGCTGGATAATCAGTACGCGGTAAGGCTCCAAGGACAAGCTGGACCAGAGGATTGGGCAGAATGGGTCTCGCGTCTTGGCACGGTTCGTCCAGTGGATTTGCCGGATCTTCCACTTTCCGTCAGAGGTCTCTATCACGGATACATGGCGGCTTTGCACTTGCTAGCCCGGGGAGCAGTAGTCCCACAGATTTTCGCGCTCCCCAAGGACCGGGTTGCTATCCGCTGGCTTCCCGCGCTCATGGACGAGCGTGTACGCGATCTGCTGATCCAGCTGGCCATCTCAGGACCGCTTAATCTGCTCTTCTGTAATTTCGGCAAAAAGCCTTTCACATTGTCGCCAGAACTTCAGGCTATGACCGTTTGCAGTCTTTTTTTGGATGCATTGATCAGCAGATTAACCTATGCAGATGGTGGCATGCGGGATGGTGTTCCCATCACGAATCTATTCTTTTGTTCTTTGCGTGGTCGGTTCTCTGGTCCTGGAGAAGGTGCCATTGCCTCGGGAATACAAGCCTGGCTTGCTCGCCTGCACTGGACCCGACTAAAAAAGGCGCCAATCCTTTGGCTCGAGGAGTCCACGGAGGACTTTGCGCTTTCTTTGGCGGTAGAGGATCGGGAAGCCCCTTTGGGAATGCCGCCGATACCCATGGCCAACTTTTTGACGGACGAACAGTGGACGAATTCCAGATATCCGGTCTTGCAAACTGCCTCGCTCCTTGCGACCTATTTCCCCCCGCTCAAAAGCTATCTACAGAACGCTGCCACTACGCCCATTCCAGTCGGGGCGGAGACACTGCCGGACTTATTACAGAGCACCCTGCCGACCCTGCGGCTGTTGGGTATTCGTACCGTTCTTCCCAAAGGATTGGCCGAGTTGTTACGTCCCCGGGTCTCCCTGTGCATGCGAAGTCAGGCAGGCCATCATCAGGGTATGCTCAATATCGATGATCTATTTCAGTTCGACTGGGTGGTGGCTATCGGTGACCATCAGCTGACCCCGGAAGAATTTGAGACGCTGGTATCGAATAGCCAAGGTCTCCTGCGGTTCCGTGGTGCGTATGTGTTATTGGACCCCAGCGATATCGAGCGGCTGCGCGCAGAACTCCAGAAGCCACCGGTGCTTTCTGGACACGAGGCCTTACGAGCTGGTTTGGCCGAGGAGTACTGTGGACATCCCGTCTACCTTGATGAGGCCACGCGCGAGCTACTACGGCAACTGCGGGAGGTCGATACGATACCTCCCCCCGCGGACCTGCACGCTACCTTGCGCCCCTACCAACAACGCGGTTTTGCCTGGCTATACCGGAATTTTCGAGCGGGCTTTGGCAGTGTAATCGCCGACGATATGGGCTTGGGCAAGACGCTGCAGGTGCTTGCTTTGCTCTGTCAACTCAAAGAGGAAGGGGAGTTGGCGGACGGCAAGGTACTAATTGTCGTTCCGACCAGCCTGCTGACCAACTGGTTTAAGGAAATCCAGCGGTTCACCCCCTCTCTGACCGTCCAAGTATTTCATGGCGTGGACCGTACCTTGAGCACGGATCGTTCCGACATCTTGCTCACGACCTATGGTGTCGTGCGGTCCGATGCCCCTCGTCTCAAGAAACTGCCTTGGCGCGTGGTGGTGGTAGACGAAGCGCAGAACATCAAGAATCCCGCAGCGTCCCAGACCAGGGCAGCTAAGTCCATACCAGCCCGATCGTTCATCGCCATGAGCGGCACCCCCGTTGAAAATCGCTTGTCCGAATACTGGAGCATCCTGGATTTTGCCAACCGGGGATTGTTTGGACCCCTGGCACGCTTCACCAAAGAATTTGCCGTTCCTATCGAGCGGAATCGGGATCAGCATGCGATCCACAAGTTCCAAAAAGTTACCGCACCTTTTCTGCTTCGACGAGTCAAATTAGATAGACAGATCATCAGCGACCTGCCCGATAAGATCGAGCAAGACGAATACGCTACTCTCACAGACGCACAAGCCGCCTTATATGAATCCGTGGTGCGGGAATCGCTCCAGGTGATCCGGGGAGAGTCCGACACCTTCCACCGAAAGGGGCTCGTGCTACAGATGATTTTAGCCCTCAAGCAAGTCTGTAATCATCCTGCCCATTACTTGAAGGAACAGGGGGATAGGGGCCCATCGATTTCTGGAAAGGCCTCGCTACTCCTGGATTTGCTGGAACCCATTCTTGCTAACCACGAAAAATGTCTGATCTTTACCCAGTTTCGGGAAATGGGAGAATTGCTGCGTCCTTGGATTCGAGAGGCAACAGGTCATCTGCCACCGTTTCTACATGGTGGGGTCACCCGAAAGCAACGCGATGTCATGGTCGATAAATTTCAACAGGATCCCAGAGAGCGTATCCTGATTTTGTCTCTCAAAGCTGGAGGCACAGGGCTAAATTTGACGGCAGCCTCTCATGTCGTTCACTATGATCTCTGGTGGAATCCAGCGGTGGAAGCGCAGGCCACAGACCGCGCCTACCGCATTGGTCAACAGCGAAATGTCCAAGTACATCGGCTGATCACCAGAGCTACTTTCGAGGAACGCATCAACGAACTCATGAAAACAAAGCGGGATTTAGCCAACCTAACCGTCGGTGCTGGAGAACAATGGATTGGTAATCTCAGCGATACTGAGCTACAAGAGGTATTCCAACTTGGGTAGCTCACCGCCGTATATGGACGGTCGCAAGAGCAGGACTGCAGCGGAAGCTGCCGTTCATGAGATCCACATTATCGACTCGGGAGTATGCTATTTCTCAGGATTGTCCAACATGGAATACCACTTCTGAAAGGCCACCAAACTCCAGATAGATTCTACGATGCCAAAGGGCCACGTTCCGGCAAGAAACCCGTAGATCGCAGAACCGATGCAGCTTATACCAAATGCTAGAGTAAACCACGATGATTTTTGCTCCAGAGCATAAAATATCATCATCCGAGTGACCACCGATGCGCCGTATATCGTCAGGAGAGTCACGTTTTCCTCCCGTTTTGCGAATCAAAGCCCTACCACTAAGGCGAGCCCTAGAATCATGAGAATGAGCGGGCTCAATCGTTCGCCATTACGATCCAGCCAAGCCCACCGCCAGCGTAGACCCAGCCACGTAGCGAGCCAGACCAAGAGTAGGATAAGGACCAGCGTCGCCAGGGAATAGGTCAGCAGCACCGCCGTAATGGCCAGCGTTCCCAGCGGCAGTGCTGCGATGAGCACTGGGACAAAAGCCCCATCTGGAGAGGCCGCAACCCCAGCGACCATCAAGGTCCACCAAGAGCGTCCCAACGATGCATGCCCTGTGTGGTCATGCCCATGATGGTCGTGGTCGTGGTCTTGGTCTTGGTCGTGAAGGTGAGGGTGAGGGTGAGGGTGAGGGTGAGGGTGAGGGTGAGGGGCGCCACGTATCATCTGCCAAAGCAGAAGCCCAGCACCGGTCATGAGTAAGATGCCTCCCAGGATCTCGTCCTGATACCGAGCAAAATGCGCAAAGTTTCCCTCAAGGCCGTATCCCAGCGCCAAAAGAATGACCCCAAGGATGAGAGAACCCGCGATGTGACCGAAACCGGCCCACGCCGCAACCCGCAGAGCTCGTCGCATGGGCCATCTTTGGGTGCGTGCGAGCATCGCAATGGGCATCCAGTGATCGGGAAGGATCGCGTGAAAGAAGGCTACCAAAAAAGCGGCCAGCAGGAGCAACAGCAGCGTAGAAGACATGAAGAGCTCCCGTGATCAGGGCAAGAAATAACAGGCGAAGGCCGCTTTGATACTCGCTATCGGTTCGTCTGCATCCCCGTCCTGGATAACATCTACCAAGCAGTGATCCAGGTGATCTTCAAAAACCATCCGGGCGACCTTATCCAAAGCGGCGCGCGCTGCGGCCATCTGATTCAGGACTTCTGGGCAATCGCGGTCTTCCTCCAGCATTTGCCGGATACCGCGGACCTGGCCTTCCAGACGGGCCATGCGCTGCAGGATGGCCCGTCGATCGTGTGCCGACATACCTATACCCCCTAACAGTATTTAAACGCAGAGTGGATACCCGCGCGCAGGAGTCTGTCAAGGCATTACCGGAGGTGTACATCTGCTCTATATGGGCTTGTAATAGTTCCGTGTTTTCTCGCACATAGGAGATCGTCACGATAAAGCGTGCCCAGAATTATCCCCTTTTGCACGCCGATTGATAAACGAATACCACAAATACCTGTGGGCTGATTTCAAAAAATAACTCTTTATTGTCGTTACTTAATCTCTGTTAGTTTTTGATTGTTTCTCGGTAAAGTCGGGAACAACGAGGCGATACCCAATTCCAAGCTCAGTGAGCAGGAATTGGGGAAGGCTTGCATCGCTTTCGATTTTCTCACGCAGCCTTTGCACGTATATACGTACGTAATGCGTGTGTTCCTCATGCGTGTGGCCCCAAATGGCGTTCAGGATACGCTTACTCGGAACGATGGTTCCGCAGTTGCGTAAGAGAATGCGCATGAGTTGGTACTCCTTATT
The DNA here is from genome assembly GCF_000175575.2 of Acidithiobacillus caldus ATCC 51756. Taxonomy (NCBI): domain Bacteria; kingdom Pseudomonadati; phylum Pseudomonadota; class Acidithiobacillia; order Acidithiobacillales; family Acidithiobacillaceae; genus Acidithiobacillus; species Acidithiobacillus caldus. The sequence goes on along the minus strand of NZ_CP005986.1, from coordinate 216,535 downwards.
GGTGAGCAGAATTTCCCGTTCCCCGATCACCAGCACGCGTCTGTTGTCGTCCAATCGCCATTCTCCCCGCACTATAGCGCCCTCGTTCGTCGTGACATGAACCCTTCTGAGGTGCGCTTGGAGACGAGCCATCAGTTCCCCATAATGAAAGGGTTTGGTTAGATAGTCGTCAGCACCTAGCTGAAAGGCCTGAATCTTATCCGCTTCGTTTCCACGAGCCGAGACCACAATAATCACCTGATCGGCCGACTGCGTTCTAAACCACGGAATCAGATCCAAGCCGTCCCGATCCGGAAGCCCCAAGTCCAAGAAGACGACCGAATAGGGCGTGCGTTCGTGCGCGCGGCGCTGGCGCACGGCCCGCTGTGCTGCGGCCGCCGATGTCTCCCAATCCACAAGGTACGTATCCCCGAGGCGCAGATTATTCTCGAGGAGTCTACCGATACGCAAGTCGTCCTCAACCACGAGTATTGCCAATTTGTTCTCCATACCGTTTTAGCCTCCCGCGCGCCTCGTCTAAGCAGTCACCACGCTCACCACTGGAGTTGTGGGGGGGGCAGGATGGCCCATTGTGCTGCCAGCGGACCGAGGGCAAAGGCCGGCAGGAAGGTAATCGCTCCCAGTACGACGATAACGAAAGTGACGAAGAGAATCATGAGTACCGAGCTCTCTCGCAATATTCCCGCGCCTTGCGGCAACCGCTTCTTTTGGATAAGACTCCCAGCCATGGCCAGAAGCGGCAGTATTCCAAAGTATCTTCCGAACAGCATTGCCATGGCCGAGAGTGCGTTGTAGAAGGTGGTGTTGACATTCAGACCGCCCATATCGCTTCCATTATTGTTTACCGCGCTCGTGAATTCGTAGAGGACCTCGCTGAACCCCTGGGGACCAGGATTGAACACGGCAGCGCGTCCGTCAGGCACACTCACGGCGAAAGCCGTGGTGAGCAACACAAGCACCGGCATCACCAATAGGGACAAGGCCACCATTTTGATCTCGAATGCCTCAATTTTTTTGGCCAAGAAGACTGGACTGCGCCCGGTCATCAATCCTGCTAAAAAAACCGCAAAGATCATAGTTGCCAGGAAGCTCTCCAGGCCCACACGAGCTCCCCCAAACAAGAGCTCCCCCAGCTGCATAAATACCATGTTGATACCACTGGATAGCGGCATCATGGAGTCGTAGGCACAGCCAGACATACCGGCTCCCGTGGTGGCAGCGAGACTGCCGAAAAGCGCACATGCGCCGGATCCGAAGCGCAGATCAACCCCCTCCAGATTACCACCTCCGCCCGCGTCTGGGCCGCTTGCGCGAGAAACGCTGGGTGGGAATTGGGGATTGGAAACGAGGTCCGCCGCTTCGCTCGTCACAGCCAGAGGGAGCCATAAGAGCGTGGTACAGGCGAGAATCGCCCAAGCTACCCGGGGGCGCCGCAAGGCACGCCCGAACCAGAAAATCAGGGCGGTGGGGATGAGCAAAAAGGACACCATCTGCCCGAGGTTGGACAAAGGCGTCGGATTCACGAAGGGATGTGCCACACCTGCGTTGAAAACAGCTCCTCCATCCCCCGCCAGTATGGTGATCGCTTCCTGTGAGGCAGCCGGCCCCATGGCCAGAACCTGATGTCTTATCCAGTGACCGTCATGCCAAAAGGGCTGTATCAAATCCGCGTGGACATAGGCCACCCAATTCTCAATGGCTCCTTGCTGGATATAAAACACCGTAAAAATGGCGGCCAACGGCAAGAAGAGGTACAGCACCGTTCGGGTGGTGTCTACCCAGAAATTGCCGAGCCCCCGTCCTTCGCTGCGCATGAAGGCGCGGGCCACTGCCAGCAGCGTAACGACGCCACTGGCGGCGGCGAGGAAATTCTGCTGCGCAAGGCCTGCGGCTTTGGATAGATAACTCAACGTGCTCTCGCCACCATAATCCTGCAGATTGGTGGTGGTCACGAAACTTGCGGCGGTGTTAAAGGCCATAATGGGCGACATGCCGGCAAAGTGTTCCGGATTGAAAGGCAAAGCCCCTTGCCAACGCAACAGGACGTAGAGACTCGGTGCGCCGAGCCCGTTGAAGCCCAAAAAGCTGAGAGCGTAACGTTTCCAATCCATGTCCTGGTGCGCTGCCTGCCAGGTGGTAGATCATCTCCTCTATCGGACCCAATACCCGCCGCGCCCAAAACACGCGGCCGTTGTAGACCGAGTCGAGATATATTCCGAGGGGATAGGCCAACAGGATGGTCAGCCCCAGGACGAAAAGGGTTTGGAGGACGCTGGCAAGTAAGGGATGCATGGGGCTCTCCTCAAGACCAGATTGCCCAGTCCGATTGGATGAAGGCGTGGTCGCGCGGGTGGCAGCCGCGAAAGATCTGGCTAACGCAAAGGCAGAGCAGATAACTTTCACGCATACGCGTCTCAAGGAGATGCTGGAGCGCCGGCAAGACCAGGTCGGGTAAGCGTATCACATACACCGCACCGATCCGCCGCACCTTGCGTTCCGGAGGTTCGGCATTGCTCAGCGGAATGAACCAAAGGTCCCAGTGCAAACCCCGAAAGGCGCCCTTGGGCGACTTGCGCCATGATCGGTAACTGCTTCATAACCTCACACTCCTTTGCGGCTGAGCGGGATACAGGAGGCGGAAGGCCTCTCGTGGATCGATGGGCTTCCCCCAGGGAATACCGTTTCGATCCGTAAAAGGCCTTCCGTCCAGACAACAGCAGGGATCTTCCCTAAAAACCAACGGCACGCGGTTGCACATCGGAGGACATCGATGCTTGCGCTCCCTCTTGCACGTACTGCCGACGAAGGTGGTCTACTTCCTGGGGCGCAAGACGCCATTCCTGCCAGAAAGCCGCGCCATCGGGATCGATGCGCCAAAATCCCAGGGTGGAGGTTTCGCGGCAATACCAAAACATGCCTCTGAATCATTCTCAGCAATCAAGCTCTAACTCTCTGTGAGGCATAGAGAAAGGAGGTCTGAGATGAAAGCTGAAGCGACGAACCTCTTGCAGTGGCAAGCGCGGTTTGGCACGGAAGAGGCCTGCTTGGAGGCGCTGAAACAAAAGCGCTGGCCCGAGGGGTTTCGATGTCCGAAATGCGGCCATGACCGCGGATACTGGATCGCCGGACGAAAACTCTTTCAGTGCGGGCACTGTCGCCATCAGACCTCGGTGACGGCCGGCACAATTTTTCATTCGTCCAATGTGCCCCTGGTGCAATGGTTCCTGGCCATCTATTTGATGGCGAGCGACAAGGGCGGATTGTCCGCCCTGCGGCTGTCGAAGCAGATTGGGGTCTCCTGGATCACGGCTCACCGGATGTTGCGCCGCATGCGCCGCGCCATGGGCGATCGCGACAGTCTGTATCGCTTGGAAGGGCTGGTAGAGTTGGACGATGCCTTTGTCGGTGGACGCCGGTCTGGGGGGAAGAGCGGTCGAGGGGCCGAAGGCAAAACACCGATCTTGGTTGCCGTGGAAAACCGGGGCAAGAAGGCGGGCTTTATTGCCATCGAGACGACGCCTTCGGTCTCTGCCGACCGGATTCGCGAATTCGCGCGGCGACGCTTGCGCCCCAAGCAACCTACCCGCACCGACGGCTTAATAGCGCTGCGAGTTCTCGGAGAGAGCCAAGAGCATGAGGGGCGCGTGACCAAACCGCATCAGGTGGACGAGTGGTTGCCGTGGGTACACATCGCCATTGGTAACCTCAAGGCCTTTCTTTTGGGCACATTCCATGGGGTATCCGGCAAATATCTGCAGGAATATCTGAACGAGTTTGTCTATCGCTTCAATCGCCGTTTCTGGGAGCCAGAACTGCCCCTGAGGTTGCTCAATGCCTGTATGGAACATATCCCGGTCCGGCTTGTTGCTGAGAAAGGTTAACAGGCATGTACCAAAAAGCGCGGTGCTCGAGGTCGACCAGAAGCTCCCACTGGCGCGATTCCCTAGCCCTGCGGCTGGGCTCAAAAAAAGCTTTGCCCCACGGAAAAAGATCGTGGGGCGCGACACGCGGCAGGAGCTTTTCGATGCCGGGGAAAATACCCGGTCTGGCCCGCAAGGATTGCCGCTCCCTACGCGCAGAATCGGCAGCGGCGAGGTGCCGAGCGTAGAGCCAATAAAGGCCCAAAAGGAGTAAAGCAAAGCTCAGAATCACACCGTATAGCATAAGCAACTCCTCCCAAAGCGACCCAAGGTGAGAAAAACGGATTTACGGACGACATGGATCACGGCTTCAACCCCGTTTGCAGCGCGTCCCTATCCTGCCGACGCGCTGCGTGATAGCCCTTGAGAAAGGCGTAAAAACACGGATCTTGGCCTGCATCGCGCAGTGGCCAGCGCGCCTGGGCAGTAAGAATTGCCGGATGCAAGTCCGCCTGCGGGTGCTGGCGCGCCCAGCGCTGGCCATCTCGGAATGCCCTGCGTAAACGAAGTCTGCTCTGTGCAAGCCACACGAGGCAAAACCACACCGCCGGCAGCAGCCAAACCAAACCCCTCGTCAGGGATGGCCATGGGTTCGGCGAGAGCACGATAACTTTCCTTGGGGCAAGCGGCGGCGTTTCCGGTTCACGCCCATTGGTAAGCCGGTTGCGGGAGGGCCGGCAGCCCCAAGCGCTGACCCAGGCTCCAGGTCGCGGGCGGCAGAACCCAGGTGCCCACTCTTTCTCCCCGGCGAATGCGTAACAATACGTGACTCTGTCGTCCAGCGGCGATGCGCGTGGGAATACCACGGCCACCGGCGAGGATAGCCGCCTGAATCTTGGTGGCCATACCGCCCGTTCCGTGCACTCCCGTGTCGCCGCCAGCCATCGCCAGTATCCTGGGATCATTGCCATGGCAGACCTCTACCAAACGCGCCAGGGCGTCTCGGCGTGGATCAGCGGTGTACAGGCCCCCCTGGTCGGTGAGTAAAACCAATAAGTCCGCGCGCCAGGCTCGGGCGACGTGGGCAGCGAGCAGATCGTTGTTGCCAATGCCGTTACCGGCATGTGTCGTAGCATCGTTCTCGTTGACGATCGGCACAGCACCCATGGTCAGGAGCGTGCCGAGGGAACGGCGCAGACGGCGCTGGGCGTGCCGACCGGAAAGATCCGCGCTCGTCAGCAGCAGTTGTCCACAAAACGTTTCGCAGGCCTCGAAGCTTTCCTGGAAGACCCGCATCAGCGCTGCCTGCCCCAAACTTGCCGCGACTCGCCGTACCACCGCATCGGTGCCAGGATCGCCGGCACGCTCGCGCAAGTGGCCTTGGCCGACGCTGACGGAGCCCGAGCTCACCAGCACTATCTCCACACCCTGCTCGCGCAGCGCCGCTATCTGAAAGACCAGGCCGCGAATAGCCACACGATCCGGTTGGCCGTCATCCCGAGTGAGCACGCTGCTTCCCACTTTGATGACCCAGCGATGACCCAGACACGTGACGTGCCTCGTGGACGGATTTTGCCGTAGTTCAACCTTTGCACTTCTCAACATGACGGACTCCTCTGAGACGGTTCACGTATACTCGTCGGATAATCTCTACACAGGCTCGGGGGCTTCCGGCTGGACACCGGCTTGCGCCAAAGCACAGCCGCGCTCGAAGGCATAGAGCAGAACACCAGCACGGTTTTCGGAATATAGGGTGTAACAGGCGGCTTCTATGGCATCGGGATTGGCCTGTGGGTGATCCAGCGCCCAGCGATATCCTTGCCATTCGGCCTTCTTTATCTGCATCTTAAGCGGTTCCATAGCTACCCTCATTCGGCATACCCACTGTGGGCGAGCGCCATACGGCTTCGCAAACTCCCAACGAAGCCTCCACCATCAACTGTCGTTCAAAACAAAAAACCCGTCTCGATAAGTCCCCGCAACTGGGTAGTTCCCTGGCCCGTAGCCCCTGAGAAACCAAGGCCCGTCGGACACGACGCGGTGACATAGGACAATTCCCCGCGCAGGAAGAAATCCCCGGCCTGATAGGTGGGCGTCAGGGTCACCGACCAAGCGTGGGAATCCTCGGGCAGGTCGGTAATGCCGCTGGCATAGGACTCCTGTCCCAAGCCTGGATGGCCCGACACCCCGAGGTACTCCACCCGGCCAGTCAGACTGAACGTCGGAGTAAAGCTGTAGCTCGCGAGCACGGCGCCTCCGTAATTGGAAAAGCCGTGGTCAAGGCCAATCCCCAACTGGGCCGGCGTACGCATGTACTGCAGGTAGGGCTCTATCGTCAGCGGACCGTGGTTGTAGGTGTAAATCAGTCCGTAGATCGTGCTGTCGTCGGCCCCGTCGGCGATATTCCCCGCACCGTAGGTATTGGTCGTGCTGCCACCGGCTTTGCCGAGGTTCCCGCTCGCGTAGAACTCCAGACTGTTGCTGCCATCGATGGTCCAGGTCAGGTCGCCGCTGACCGTGTTGTAGCGGTTGGAGTAATAGCCATCGTTCCAGGACAAAGATGCGCTGAGCGGACCCATGCTGTAATTGGCCTGCACACCGCGACTGACGATGGGTTCCACATCCCACAACAGTCCCCGTTCGATGTTGAGGTTCTGAAAGGTAAACCCGTCCTCGGCACCGATGAGGGTGGGCAGTTTACCGATCTCCACAGAGAACGCCTTGCTCGGGGCAAGCGTCACGTAGGCAACTGGCAGGGCCCCAAAGTCGTTGACGGTTTGGCTCGCCGAGGTGAACCAGGATGCCAGGGTCGGGAAGCTGTAGGCCCCGGCCTCGAGGGTGAATTGGACGAGGCCACTGCTTTTCTGCACGATGACAAGACCGTTACTGATATCGGCACCGACATGCTTGCTGGCCAGGGTTCCGGCAACAGTCCCTTGGGGATTATCCTGATAAAACCCAAGACCACTGACTACCCCCTGTACGCCGATCTGGCCCAAGGGGCCTGCAGAGACCATATAGGGGCTCGGAAGGGTCAGAGCGCTGGCAGATACGGGCACGCAGAGTGCGACACATGCGTACTGGATTTGCCTGCGCAGGGAGTTACGGATCGTCACGTTGCCACTCCTTCTGGAAGAACTCTACGGATACCCACGTTGGTAGCGTGAGGTTCGCCACCATTTAGGTACTCCCTAAAAGATAGACGGTTTATCGTAAAAATAAAATAAATAATACATAAAATTTGCGTAAAATTTGAACACAAAGAAAGGCGCCTCTCGGCGCCTTTTTATTAACGACATATTCCCGTTTTACGTGCTTGTTTGCCCGCCGAGGACATCGCACCCGTTTCCTGGGCAAGCTATTACTTACCCTCTCTGCCTCGGCTCATATGCTGATATATGGCGTGCAAAGCAAGATTCAAGCGTACGGCATTAACCACCGGTTCACCGATAAAACCCAAAAGCGGATAGGTGGTATAGCGCTGCACGAGTGCCTTCAACCTGGCTGGGCTGATCCCTCCGCTGTGGGCGATGCGCAAAATCTGGTAGTTTGCCGCGGCAATACTGATGTCGGGGTCGAGTCCGCTCGCCGAAGACGTCACCAGATCGACCGGAACCGGGCCTTTTTCTGCGGGGTCGGCCCGCTTGAGTGCCTCGACCCGAGCCTTGACGTGCTGCAACAGCACAGGGTTGTTCGGGCCAAGGTTGGAGGCGCTCGAACCCGCCCCATTATACGGCATGGGTGATGTTGCTGAGGGTCGACTCCAGAAGTACTGGGGTTCGCGAAAGTACTGGCCGATCAGCGCCGACCCCACGATTTTGCCATTCTCGCGTATCAAAGAGCCGTTGGCTTGATACGGAAACGCCAGTTGACCAATGCCGGTCATGACCAAGGGGTAGACCAGCCCAGTCAATACCGCCAGTAACAAAAATAACACGAGCGCCGTTCTGATCTCTTTAAGCATCTGTCTTCTCCTAGAGTACGGCCAACAGCATATCGATGAGCTTGATCCCGACAAATGGGGCAACGATGCCGCCTAGCCCATAGATCCAGACATTTCGGCGAAGGATTTGCTCTGCGGATTCGGCTCGGAACTTAATTCCGCGCAGTGCTAAGGGGATGAGGAACGGAATAATGATCGCATTGAAAATCACCGCCGCCATAATGGCGTCGCTTGGCGAATTCAGGTCCATAATGTTGAGCGCCGAGAGTTGCGGGTACGTGGCGACAAAAGCAGCGGGGATGATTGCGAAGTACTTTGCAACGTCGTTGGCGATGCTAAAGGTCGTGAGTGCTCCTCGGGTCATCAGCAATTGCTTTCCGATGCGCACGATGTCCAGCAACTTCGTAGGATCGGAGTCCAGATCCACCATATTGGATGCCTCCCGAGCAGCCTGGGTACCACTGGCCATGCACAGGCCAACGTCCGCTTGTGCAAGAGCAGGAGCATCGTTGGTCCCGTCGCCGGTCATCGCGACCATATAACCCTCTTGCTGATATTGGCGAATCCGCGCAAGCTTCGTTTCCGGTTTGGCTTCAGCAAGATAGTCGTCCACACCGGCTTCCGCGGCTATGGCGGCGGCAGTCAACGGATTGTCTCCGGTAACCATAACTGTGCGAATACCCATTTCTCGCAGTTCGGCAAAGCGTTCCCGGATACCGGATTTGATGATGTCGCGTAGTTCGACGACTCCCAATACTTGGGCGTCGGCGCAAACGACGAGCGGTGTCGAACCGCTACCGGCAACCTGATCGACCAGCGTGTCCAGTTCCTTGGGCCACTCGCCACCCGACTCAAGGACATAGGCTTTGATCGCGTCCGGTGCCCCCTTACGCAGGGCCACGCCGTCCCAGTTGACACCACTCATGCGGCTCTCTGCCGTAAACGCAATGAAGGTGGCGCCTTCGGGGAGGGCTTCCTTACGATCGGGGAAGTTTTTCTCCGCGAGCGCAACAATGCTCTTGCCTTCCGGGGTATTGTCGGCCAATGAGGCCCGACGTGCCGCCAGGGCAAGCTCGTCACTGGTTACGCGACCGACCGGATAAAATATATCTGCCTGCCGGTTGCCCAGGGTGATCGTTCCCGTTTTGTCCAAAAGGAGAATGTCCGCGTCACCGGCCGCCTCGATGGCGCGTCCCGACATGGCGACCACCTTGGCCTTCAGGAGCCGGACGATGCCAGCGATACCAATGGCCGGCAACAGCGCACCGATGGTTGTTGGAATCAGGCAGACCAGGAGAGCTATGAGAATTGGGAGGCTGATCACATGGCCCGCGTGGCTGGCGTAGTGAACGCTGTACCAGGAAAATGCGTAGAGCGTCAGGGTGACCACCAGAAAGACCAGGGTAAGCACAACGAGCAACACACTGAGGGCAATTTCGTTTGGGGTCTTCCGGCGCGTGGCGCTCTCTACCATGCCGATCATCCGGTCGAGGAAGGTGTTACCCGCTTCCTGGGTAACACGAATCACCAACCAGTCGGAAATCACGCGCGTACCTCCGGTAACCGCGCTACGATCACCTCCACTCTCCCGAATGACAGGGGCGCTCTCTCCGGTGATAGCGCTTTCATCGACCGCAGCCACCCCCAAAACCGCGTCGCCGTCAGTTGGCACCAGATCTCCTGCCTCGACCAGTACAAAGTCTCCCACACGAAGGCTTGCACCCGGCACAATCGTGTAGGCCGATGAACGTTCGGCCCGAGACAACTTCTTTGCGGCCATCTCCTGCCGACTCTGCCGCAAACTAGCCGCTTGAGCCTGCCCTTGGCGCTCTGCCAGGGCTTCCGCGAAATTCGCAAAGAGAAGCGTCAGCCAAAGCCACAAGTCGATAAATCCGACAAAAACGGTTTCGCTTGATCCCCTAAACAGGTCGTACACGAGCATGACCAGCAACAGCCAGGACGACAAATATACCACGGCCATAACCGGGTTGCGGAGCTGATGCCGGAGAGAGAGCAGAGTAAAACTGTCGCGAGCAGAATCTTTGACAATTGTACCCCAAATCATTGGAGAAGATACATTCATATCCGACATAACGTTATCCTCGATGTGTCAATACGGAGGTAACAGGAGTTAATTGTTCGGCAATTGGGCCCAGCGCCAGTGCCGGAAAGAAATTCAATGCGCCCACCAGGAGAATCACCCCGACTGTCAATCCCATGAAAATAGGCGTATCTGTCGCCAAGGTTCCAACGCTCGCTGGGACACGCTTTTTCTCCACCAATGAGCCAACCATGGCCAGAAGTGGTAGGTATACCCAATACCGACCAAAGAGCATGCACATTCCGGTCAATATATTGTAGAAGCGCGTATCATTACTCAAGCCTCCAAAGGCGCTACCATTATTGTTTGCTGGGCTGGTAACCGCATACAGAATCTCACTGAAACCATGAGGTCCGGGATTAAAAACTCCCGCCCGGCCCGCGTGCGTAGAAACTGCGATGGCGGTACCAATAAGCACCAAAAGCGGCATGATCAGAATCGACAGGGATGCCATTTTTATTTCATAGGATTCAATCTTTTTGCCAAGAAACTCCGGGGTGCGACCGACCATAAGACCTCCGATGAATACCGCGAAAATCATAAAGGTCAGAAAGCTTGCAAGACCAGATCCCACCCCACCAAATACGACCTCTCCCATTTGCATCAGGAAGAGATTGATCCCACCGCTAAGGGGCATCAGAGAATCATACGCGCAGTTGGCTGCACCTGTGGACGTGGCAGTCGCGAGCGTTGCAAAGAGCGCCGAGGCAGCAGCACCAATCCGATCTTCCACTCCTTCCAGATTCCCACCACCAGCTAAGTTTACGGTATTACTCTGATTTACTCCCATCTGGGTTAACAGAGGGTTGCCAGCCAGTTCGAAATGCTGACTGATAAAGGTCAGCGGCACAAAGATTACGAGCATGGCGACCAGTATGATCCACGCGTTACGTTTCGATTGAACCATATGCCCAAAAAGAAAAACCAGCGCGATCGGAATCAAAATCATTGCGCCTGTTTCGAGGAGATTGGTCAACCCCGTCGGGTTCTCAAACGGATGGGCATCGTTCATATTGAAGAAACCACCACCATTGTTGCCCAACATCATGATGGCCTCCTGTGAAGCTACCGGTCCGACATGCAGGGTCTGTGAGACGATCTCTTTGCCGTGAGATAAAAATGGAGCAACAAGATGAACGGATACATCGGCCACCAAAGTTTGGACGACTCCCTGCTCCATCAGCGCAATGGCTAGGATGCTTGCCAAGGGCAGCAGAACGTAAAGTACCGTGCGGGTTAGATCGACCCAAAAGTTTCCTACGTCTCTGGTGCTGTGTCGAGAAAATGCACGAATTAGCGGTAGCAGAAACGTAATACCAACTGCCGCAGAGAGGAAATTCTGCACGGTAAGCCCGAGCATCTGGGACAAGTAACTCATTGTCGAACCGCCTGAGTAGTCTTGCCAGTTCGTGTTGGTCAAAAAACTCACGGCTGTGTTAAAGGCTGATCCTGCAGGGACTCCACGGAAATGCAATGGATCGAGCGGCAGTGATCGTTGTGCCAGGAGGAGGGCATACAGGAATAAACCGCCAAACAAACTAAATACCAGCAAGGTTATGGCGTAGCGCTTCCAATCCATCTCCTGATCCGGAGAGATTCCAGAGACGCGGTAGAGGGCTCTTTCGACTGGGGCGAGCAACTTTGATGCCCAGAAGTTTTCTCCTTGGTACACGCGATACATGTATCGTCCCAAGGGAATGGCGAGTATTATCGTTACTACCAAGAGGGTTAAGGTCAGTAGGATGCTAGGCATCATAGAAAACGCTCCGGGAAGATTAGAAACACCAACAGGTAACCAAAGAGAAAAACACCCAGGCCGAGGCCGATCCAAATAAACGGGCTCATCTTATCTTCCTCAACCGTTCCAATCCTTCGACCAAACCTATGGAGACTAGAAAAAAGCCTAATATAATCAGTAAATACACGTACTCCATAACAACCCCCCGGGTGCTTGTCACTATCAAAGCAGACTCCATGGACGCCCAAACTGGGCGGTCCACGACCGATCGTGGGAAAGAGCTTTGCAAACGGCGAACCCAGTGTCTATAAAAAAAATATATAAAGTGCGTAAAAAATGCATAAATTTAGGTCAGATGGGGGTGCGGATAAAACTTGGATACCATCGAGGTAGTTCATGTATTCCTACGAGGAACATATTCGTGCCGTGGAGTGGTATGTGGAGTGCGGGAAGCGCGCGGCCACCATCCTCTGCCTGGGCTATCCGAGCAAAAACGCCCTCAATGCTTGGTACCGTGAGTATGCGTGAACTCGGGACTGCCCCAAGGGTTACGTTCGATCGCGATCGCCTTATACGGAGGCGCAGAAGCAGGCCGCCGTTGACTACTATCTCGGTCATGGCCGTTGCCTGGCGAGTACGCGAAAAGCACTGGGATACCCAAGGCCTGGGACCCTGTCTTCCTGGATCCGCGAACGCTGCCCGGATATCCGAAGGCAGATGGTCGGGAGTGCCGCTCGGCGATCACCCTGTCGGTCAGCGCGGAAAAATGAACAGGATGCACACCAAATCAGCAATTCAACTTAACACCTTGCTTGGTGGGCGATCGGCGGTTCTTTCTGTTATGTATAAGGTCGGTACGTCGACGATCACCCTGCTGGCAAGTGTTCGGCTCGAGCCATGATCCAGGCCCTGATTCAGGGGGGCTCCCCAGAGGCGGTACTTCGACTAGCCAGCCGACGGCTCAAGGCCAGCCACGAAGAGATCCTGGATGCCCTGCAAGGCGAGTTGACGGCGAGCCACCGCTTTGTCCTGGAGGAGACGCTCAACCATATTGAGTATTTGGAGGACCGAATCGCACGCTTTGATGCTCAGCTGCTGGAGGGGCTAGAGCCGCAGAAGCACGCCCTGCAACTCCTGCAGACCCTGCCGGGTATCGATATGGTGGGAGCCGCTCTGCTGCTGGTCGAGATCGGGGACGACATGCGCGTCTTCGGAAGCGCTGATCGACTGACTTCCTGGACCGGCCTGTGCCCCGGGAACAATGAATCCGCCGGGAAACGCAAAAGTGGGCGAACCCGCAAGGGCAATCCCTATGTCCGCCGGATCCTCTGCGAATGCGCCCACGCCGCCAGTCGTACCCAATGCGCCCTGCGCTCCAAGTTCCAGAGCCTCGTTGTTCGCCGAGGACACAAGCGCTCCATCATCGCTCTGGCCCACAAAATGCTGCGCATCATCTACTTCATGCTGCTGCACGGCACGTACTACCGGGATGCCGACACGGACTATGAGGCGCTGAGCGTGCAGCGCAATGCTTCTCGCTGGATCAAGAAACTGATCAAATTCGGCTTCCTGCAACCACAGCAGCAGCCAGCGTAAAGCGTCACGCCGATCTTGGAATGGCCACTCGGGGCCAGGCATTGTCGTGCCCATTCCGCTGATTTCTTTCACATTAATGTTTGAGCTGAGGCGCTGCTCAAGGACTATCCCGATGAACCTCGGCTTGAGTGGAGGTTCAGCCGTCACGGCGCCTACTTGCAGAACTGATCGTAAGCGGCTTTGACCCCGCTGGGGACACTAGCCGGGTCAATTAGGGCAAGCGTCGTCTTAACGGACATTGCGATTCGCGCCGCCCCGGAGGATGAAAGAGAATGTGGGGTGAGGAGATGGCGGGGTGAGGTCGAGCAAATTTTTGGCGATTCCATCCCGAACTTAACGTGACCCGTCAGGCCGACTCGCACCCCGGATTGCCTCCTTGGAGAGCGCACAGTAAAAGGGCCGCCTGAGGCTTGCCACAGGCTGGTTTCTTCGGCACTGGCACCTGCCATCTCTCCCTTTTGATCATACTTGGAGAGATACCGTTATGGAACTGCAACCCCTCTTTCAACGAGTCATTGGCCTGGACATTCATCAGGCCCGGTTACCGCCTGCGCCATGCTCACGGAGCCAGACGGTAGTGTCACGATCGAGCGGCGGCAGTTTGGTGCGTTTCAGAGAGACCGGCGGAAATTGGCGCAGTGGTGTGCTTCCCATAGACCCGATACAGTGGTCATGGAGAGCACGGGAATCTACTGGAAGAGTCCCTATGCGGCACTGGAAAAGGTGGGCATCCAGGCGCAGGTGGTGAATGCCCGTCACGTCAAACACGTCCCGGGCCGCAAGACCGATGTGGGGGATGCTGAGTGGCTTGCTACCCTAGCCCGAGCCGGGCTGTTGCGAGGTTCCTTCGTGCCCCCGGCACAACTGCGGGAACTGCGGCTCATTGCACGGCAAAGGCAAAAACTGGTGGGCATGCTCTCCTCGGAGAAAAACCGTCTGCACAAGGTGCTTACGGATGGCGGGATTCGCCTGGGAGTTGTGGTCAGCGATATCCATGGGCAATCGGCTCGGGCCATGATCCAAGCCCTGATTCAGGGCGACTCTCCGGAATCCGTACTCCGCCTGGCCAGCCGGCGACTCAAAGCCAGTCATGAGGAGATCCTGGATGCCCTGCAGGGCGAGTTGACGGCCAGTCACCGCTTTGTCCTGGAGGAGATGCTCCGGCATATCGAGTATCTGGAAGCTCGCATCGCCCTCTTCGATGCCCAGCTGCTGGAAGGTCTGGAGCCGCAAAAGAAGGCTCTCGAACTCCTGCAAACCTTGCCGGGGATCGACGTCGTGGGTGCGGCCTTGCTGCTGGTCGAAATCGGCGACGACATGAGCGTCTTCGGAAGCGCGGATCGTCTGGCCTCCTGGACCGGCCTGTGCCCAGGGAACAACGAATCCGCCGGGAAGCGAAAAACCGGGCGAACTCGCAAGGGTAATCCTTACGTTCGCCGAATTCTCTGTGAATGCGCTCACGCCGCCAGTCGGACGCAGTGCGCTCTGCGCTCCAAATTTCAGAGTCTCGTCGTCCGTCGGGGACACAAGCGTTCCATCATCGCTCTGGCCCACAAAATGTTGCGCATCATCTACCTCATGCTCTCGCACGGCACGAACTACCGGGATGCCGACACAGACTATGAGGCGCTTAGCGTGCGACGCAATGCTCCTCGCTGGATCAGAAAGCTGATCGAATTCGGCTACCTGTCGCAGGAACAGCTAGCGTAGAGCGTCATACCGATCTGACAGTGGCCACTCGGGGGTCAGGCCCTGTCGTGCCCATTCACCGGTTTCTTTCACAGTAAATCTCTCGCGGCAAGATGGGAAACTCGACACGCGCCGCCCAAGCGTCGAGTCTTTTGTGACCGCGAGCCGAATCATTGTAGCGATTTCACGTGGAGAGAACGCCCTGATAATTTGTTCATAGCTTGGAGCAGCAGACCAGGAAACACCATAGCCATTTCCGACGTTGCAACAAACGACTACTTGAACGAAATGCTCCTGTACTGTCTCGGGGACCGCGCCTTGACGTGACAACTCAAGAAGGCGCTCGGCAAAAGGTAATTCGTTGTAGAAGTTATTCATCCCGTTGTGAACTCCCCACAAGCGATCGATTGCGCGATAAAAAACCGCGTGCTGCTCGGACTCGTTGAGCAATCCCAACAGACCAAGCTTCTCGAAGAACTGAAGGGAAGCCGTATGGCGCGGTTCATCTCCCTTGGCCGCGTACTCGCTATGCTTATTGATGAGATCTGCTCTCAGCGCAGAGGTAAATCCGCCCTTCAACGCATCACAGATGTCTAAGGCATTTAGGCGGGCTGGTTCGGACGTATTCGGATCGCAATAGATTCCGTGTATCATTCCAATCAGCATTTGGCGCTGTGCGTCGTGCGTCTCGGACAGGCGTGTTTTACCCACACGTCGTTCTGATTAGAGGTAAATCGCGCACCCTTAACTGCCGCAATGAAGGCGCTAATATCAACACCTTTCGGCGATACCGAGTCCGCAAGCGCATATCTTACGCAGCGATTTAGAAAGGTGGTGAATTCGCGGTCATTGACTTTGCCGATCGTCGGATGGGCTGCAGAGAAGCTGTTCCGGACGTTACGGCACTGATCAAGGAAAAAGAAGCCATCCTCGTTGACGAGATTTAGCTTCAAGCAAAGCTCTAGCAGACGACTATCCTGAAGTTCGAGAAGGTCATTTTCTTCGAAATCGGATTGAACAATCTGGGCAACAATAGGCAAGCCGAAGTTGCGAACCTTCGTGCGTAGCTGAAGGATAGCGGCGTTCCAGATGTAGTTCATCGCACCGTCGAACAAGCCGGTACTTACAGCCACGCACATGCGGGCGATGAGTTCTCCGCGCAGAGTTGGAGGTATCTCACGCAGTTCGCGCGGCAAGTCTTGCCACGCGTAATGAATCTCTTCATCGCTGGCCAGAACCTCTCTCGGAACACCGAGGGACGCGGTAAGTTCTGCTAGGGAGTCTCTGATTTAGCCATCTGATACAATGGGCTGACCGAGCAGCTAGGAGATGCTATCCATGTCCGGACAGATGACCTTTGCCGAAGAGCCCAGCCTGTCGCGGCGTCGCAAGCAGACCAAGCGAGAACGCTTTCTGGCCGAGATGGATGCCGTGGTTCCCTGGGCCAGGCTTGTGGCCTTGATCGAGCCGCACTATCCCAAGGGTGGCAGTGGCCGCAAGCCCATGCCCTTGGAGCGGATGCTGCGTATCCACTTTCTCCAGCAATGGTTCGGCTACTCCGATCCAGGGATGGAAGAGGCCCTCTATGAGATTCCTTTGCTGCGCCGATTCGTGGGCATCGACCTGGGCCGGGACTTCGTTCCTGACGAGACCACGATCCTGAAGTTCCGCCGCTTACTGGAGCGCCATGCGCTTGCCCAGGCCATCTTTGCCGAGGTGCAGTCTGTGTTGCAGGAGAAAGGGCTCTTGCTGCAGGAGGGCAAGACCGTGGATGCCACCTTGATTCACGCCCCGAGCTCCACCAAGAACCGAGACCGCCAGCGGGATCCGGAGATGAGCTCCACCAAGAAAGGGAATCAATGGTATTTCGGGATGAAGGCGCATGTGGCAACGGATCTCCAGGGCATCGTGCAGGCCGTGGACTTCACGGCGGCCAAGGTACCGGATCATCAGATGTTGGATGGGCTCCTTACTGGAGAGGAGTCGGTGGTCCTCGCGGACCGGGGCATTAAGAACGCGGTCGCGCGCCGGCGCTACCCTGGTCAGAAAACCGGCTTGGCGGCACTCAAGCGCTATAACCGCGCCATTGCCCGGATCCGTGCTCGGGGAGAGCACATCTTTCGGGTGCTGAAATGCCAATTCGGCTCTGATCAGCTTCGGCCGGCAGAACCCAGCATGAGATGATGGCCTGAGTTGGCCCAACTGCCTGAATCTCAAAGCAGATCAACTCTATGGCTTCTCGGTCGTCAGCAGGCAGGCTTGCCCACGCGCGAGGACTTCACCGCCTGGATGGAGCGTAACCAGCTCAGCCTGAGTCTGGCCGCTCAGGCGATTGGCATGACCCGGCGAATGATTGACTACTACAAAAGTGGCGCCCGACCCATACCGAAGACGGTTTGGCTGGCCTGCATCGGCTACGAATCCCTGCAGCACGAGGCTGCATGATTCAACGCGGAATGGGCGGTGGTGCAGCGATAGCGGACGTTCCCATCCCAGTTGCGATTGGCACTGGGATTGATTATGTATTGCAGACCCGGCTGAAGGTAAACATGGCGAAAGATCGGTTGGTACCGATTGACTTCCACAGAGGTCTCCGCTCCATTTTGCAGCCGCCAGGCGCGGGTAAAACCCAGGCTTCAATGCCAATTAGGGCCCTATTTTTCCTTCTGTGGCCGGCAATAGACCCACGCAGCCAGGAACAAAAAGGCAATGATATAGATGTTGGTGGTACCAAGGACATCCCCCTTGTTGGCGGTACTGCCCGGCAGATAGGGCGCACCCCACCCCTCGGCGGTGGTCCAAACGCCAAAGCTATAGGCGATGCCGACGGGAATGATCCAGCGGAGCTGCTTGCCACCGATCAGGAGGAAAAGAGCGATCACGCTCTCCGCCAGCGCCGCAAAAACGCCGAAGAGGAAAGGTCCCACGGCGTTGATGACGGTGATGAAAAAGTTGATATAGGCGGCAATCCATGCCGGCTCACCGGACAAGGCCTGCTGGAGATAACTGACAGCGTTATGCAGGAAAAAGGGCTGCCACTTCCAGAAGGCGTCGAAGGCCCAGAGCAGGCCGAAGAGTATTCGCGCGGTGTGCATGGCCGCAGGAGAAAGACGCCCGGGGCGCGTGCCAGACAGACTCCAGCAGTCCCAGGAACGGCTGGTAATGACAAAAACGAAAACCAGCGCGTAGATGATGGCGGTTCCCGGATCCGTGGCACCTTGGGTGTAGGGGCCGCCGAAGCCGCCAACGGTGCTCCATAGCCAGAGGTTGTAAAACACCCCGACGTAAGCAAAGAATGGCAAAAAGAGTCCGCTGATCAGGCTGACGGCGAGAAGCGCATCCAGCACAATAGTGATCCAGGCGACCAGGTTCGGGCCAACACTGGCCACCACAGATGCCATCCAGTGTCCATAAGCCATCACCCACGCGGGTTGCCCACTGACCCAGTCCGCACCGAAGGTACCGAGAAAATGCGCACGGTATGCCGGACTCAACTGCAGGGCGGTGTTGATCAGCCAGACGAACCCAAAAAGGATACGCACTGCAGCGAAGGCGCGTTGTTGCGGGGAATACTCGGCAATCGTGGGTTCCGCAGTAGTAGCGGTGGTCATTTATGCTCTCCTAAATTTTCGCAGCGACAGAATCTTCTGCATGATTACATAGAGCAAGCAAACTAGACAAAATCATAACATTCCATAACGTGGTTCCTCGACGTTTCATGTGGGTAGCCTCAGATCCAGCTTACCCAGAATCAGGTAGGCCATGTTGATGAAGTTCTTGTGCGTGCGGTAGCCACGGGCTTTGGCCTCGGCATGTTAGTCAGCGTCATCGGTAGAACAATCGTAAGCGTCCTGGCGTGAACACATGCCAGCGGGGCGATCGTCGACATACTGGCATGATTTATAACAAAAAGGACCGGCGATCGCCCACCAAGCAAGGTGTTCAAATGACTCGCTGATCTGGCAAGCATCCTGTTCATTTTATCGCGCTGACCGACATCCAGCTGGCCGATCTTCTGATACAGCGCCTGAACGTCCACGGACTCCTCAGGCTGGGTCTTTCCCCGCTCAAAAGCCGTGGCGGCATGGTCTACCAGCTGCCGACGCCAGGCGTTGATCATGGTGGGATGCACCCCAAACTCCTGAGCCAGCTCTGCCATTGTCTTGTCGTCCTGCAATGCCGCCAGAGCCACCTGCGCCTTGAACTCCGGCGTGTACTGCTTGCGTTTCCCCTTCATCTCCGACTCCTTGTTCAGAAGCCCAGAGCTTAAGTCCCTGTCCAACTTTTGGGTGCCACTTCACTCATTCTGCCACGAATCGATCGTTTGGGGAGGGTTCGGCTCCAGTGGATCGGCTTTTTTGCTATGGCGTTTAGCTTGATAACCCTTTCCCTCGCACTTTTGTCCCATCGGAGTTGGGCGGTTTTCCTGGGAGCCCGGGTGTACTGTCTCGGTATCGGCATGGGACCGGGCGTGACCGTATTTGCCTTTGCCGTTGAACTGTTTCCGACGGATTTAATCGGCAGCGCCTCGGGACTGGCGGCGGCTGTTGCCCGGATAGGCGCCTTGCTATCAGCCGTGGGCTTTCCGCTCATGGAGACCGGCGTCACCATTCCTGGTGTGCTGGCGATTCTGGCAGTATGCGCCATTGCAGCAGCATGGGTGACCTGGCACTACCAACTCGAGACCAAGGGGCTGAGTCTGGAGTACCTGGAAACCAGCACGAAGCCCTGACCTATGGTTCGACTGGAAAGCGGCCCAATGGGGCACCTCGATAAACCCCAAAAATCAGACCACACGGCATGAAGAAACCCGCCGAGGCTCAAAAATGGACTTTTTGAGCCGGTTTCTCATCCTGTTGTAGGATTTTTTCCTCTATTTCCTGACCTCTGGACGCATTACGCCCCCAGAAAGGCCAAACGGCGCATGTTGTAGACCACTACCATCATGCCCGCGGCGAAGGTGGCACGGGCCTGGCCGATGGTGCGGATCTGCTTGCCGCCCCACTGGTGGATGGCGGCAAAAACATGCTCTACGCGCGCTCGGACCTTCGCGATGCGTCGATTCCGTCGCTCCTGACAGGCAGAAAGCGCTTTGCCTGGCTTCGCTTTGCGCTGGATCTTCGGGCGATAGCCTTGCTCCCGTAGACGCTCTTCTCGCTCGCCACCCACATAGCCTTTGTCCGCATAAATCTCGGCACTGGTGTTCCATTCGTCGAGCGCGGCTTCCAGGTGCTGGGAATCGTGCACACTGGCCGTATCAGCCACCCAGGTGCGAATGAATTTGTGCTTGCGATCGACACTGACAGTGCACTTGTAGCCGTGGTAGGACTTCCCATGCTTCTTGGTCCAGCTGGCATCTACGTCTTTCTGCCGTCGCTTGGCCGGCTTCCAGCCGGCGGGCATGGCATCCTGCTCCAAGACTTCTTTCTCTACCCGGGTAAAATGCTGCTTGGGGGCAGGCACCAAGGTGGCATCCACGATCTGCCCCGCACGAGCCTCCAGGCCATGAGCACGAATCTGTCGGTCCAACTCGTTGAACAGGGCCGTGACTCCCTCTACCCCAATCCGATTCTCAAAGTTCCAGATTGTGGTCCGATCCGGAATATTGCGGGAATGCTCGAGGCCACAGAAGCGCCGGAAACTGCGACGATCCAGCAGTTGAAACTCGGTCTGCTCGTCAGAAAGGCCGTGCAAACGTTTGACCACCAAGACCCGAACCATCACCTCGGTAGGATAGGGAGGACGCCCACCCTTGGGTTGCTCTGGACGGGGAGCGATCTCCTCTACCGCTTGCGCTAAAGCAGCGAAATCGACCACCGCATTGATCTTCTGTAGCGGATCCCCAATGCTATCCGCCTTCTGGACGTAACCGTCATCTGCCAACAGATCGTTCGTCACCGCAGTCCTGCGAGCAATCATCCCGTCTATCCTGCTGCCATCTACCTGCCCACCATTTTACCAAAAACTCGGGCAGGATGGGGTTTTTCGAGGCGCCCATGAGACCCCGGAGGCTAAAAAATTGCCTTTTAGCTCCAGCTGGCCGATCTTCCGATCCAGCGCCTAAACGTCCATGGACTCCTCAGTCCGGGTCTTTCCCCGCCCGAATGCCGAGGTTGCATACTCTACCATCATATCGCCCTACCCACTCGAAATATCGAAGAGCCACAATTCAACAACCCTTCTCTATCCTCAAGAGCGAAATCTTTTCATGATCGTAGATCTCATAGCGCACGAGCAGCAACGTCGTGCAATAGGGCGGCTTTACCGCAGCAAGCACATCCCGTACCCGCGAATATGGACACACCAGGTACAGTGGCATATGACGAGCCAGCAAAGGCACCTTGTCTAAGTTCGGGAGGCGGTGTATGCGCATGGCGCCCTCTCCGGCATAGAACAGAAAATTGGGCTGGAACCATTGCCACGAGGCAAGACGGTAGGGCAATCCTTGCTGTATCTCCCTGATCCTTTCACCCATAGCGCGCGACGGCTTCAGGTGGTTGAATTCTGGGGTGTACTGAAATACCAGCAACGCGCTGAGTATAATCGCACCCGCTCCAAGACTGCTCAGAGCCGCCCGAAGTCTTCGTTTCCAGAGAAAGATCGTGGCCATCGCAGCTGCAATAGCATAGGGCAAGCCGATAAACGCGAGATTTGGGAGTTCTGGCTGCACTCTAGGCAGGACCCACCCGCCAAGAATGCTTAGGGTAACCCCGATCGTAAAGAGCACAAGATCAGATAGCCAGTAGAGAACCGGCGGACGGGTTTCGTGCTCTCGTAGCAATTGAACAAAATACACGGCGAGCAGTATGGCAAGAGGCGGATACACTTCCCAGACATAATTCGGTAGCTTCGTCGCAGAAAGACTGAAGAAGACTGACCAGACAGCGGCCCAGATCACTAAGAACAAGTTCTGAACATGAAATTCCCCATCCAGAAAGTACCTTTTTCTGATCGCCAAAACAAGAGTCTGGGGTAAAAAAATAGACCAGGGGAGCATTCCCAGGAAAATACTCAGCACATAGTAAAACCATGGTCCCCGGTGACCCTGCATGCTTGAGTCGAAGCGGCCAATGTTCTGCTGCAGTAGAAAGACCTGGTCCCAGGCCCAATGGGTCTCTATGCCAACAGCCACGTACCATGGCAGCACAATGATGAGAAAGAGAGGGATGCCGATATACAGCCGCCCTTCGTTCCAGAGAAACTGGAGATTTCTCTGGATCAGGAGGAAAAGCACGATGATGAGACCGGGCAGAAGAAAGCCTATCGGTCCCTTGTCCAGCGTGGCAAGGGCCATAGCAGCGTAAGAGAAAAGCAGGAACCGATAGTGGTTCTTGTCTCTCTCCACATAACCGGTGATGAAGAAAATCAGCGCTGCGGAAACCGTAAGGATGAGCAGCGGATCTGGTGTTGCACTGCGAAAGATGACGGTACTATGTAGCAGAGTGGCCGTGATGGAAGCTGCAAGTAATGCAATGGTAGGGTTATATAGCCGGCTGACATAGATCCATAACAACAGAATGAGCAGCGCACCAACGAAGGCCGAGCCCACACGCAGCCCTAATGAGTTCCAGCCAAAAACCTTCGTTCCACACCACATTAACCAGTAATTCAATATCGGCTTATCGGGCAAAATGTGACCGTTGAACGTAGGCACCACCAAATCGTGATGGGCAATCATTTCTTTAAGAGACTGAGCATAAATGGGTTCATCGATGTCCCACAGACTGGTATTGCCTGTTGCCCAGGAGAAATACAAAAAGGAGACGAGGAATATGATGATGGAGTATGTTACGATCGATAGCTTCTTCATGCGCCTTGATTAATCGTCCTTTCTATCTGTGCCACGCAGCCAAGTATTTTTTACGAGATAAATAGGTCGCTGCTTGCTCTCCTCGTAGATGCGGGAAATATATTCCCCAATTATACCCAAAGCCAACAATTGCACTCCACCTAGGAATAGAACTACCACCATGAGAGACGGGTAGCCCTTCACAGGATTACCGTAGACCAGTGTGCCGATCACCATGTAGATCGCATATAGGAAGGCGAGAATGGATACCATCAGCCCAAGATGGGCGGCAAGCCGCAAAGGCACTTGACTGAAGGAGGTAATCCCCTCCACCGCAAGATTCAACAGGCGCCGATAATTCCACTTGGTATTACCGGCATTTCGAGGCTCACGACGATAATATACTTGGGTCGTCCTAAACCCGACCCAGGCAAACAAACCCTTCATAAATCGGCGGCGCTCCGGGAGCATTTTGATAGCCTCGAGCACAGGCCGCGAAAGCAGACGGAAATCTCCGGTGTCCTCAGGAATGGCCACTTCGCTGATCCTATTGAGGATCCGATAGAAGACGTGGGCACTGGCGCGCTTTGCCCAGGATTCCCCATCCCGTGAAAGCCGCACGGCGTTGACCACTTCGTACCCCTCCTGCCACTTGGCTAGGAGCACGGGGATGAGCTCGGGCGGATCTTGGAGATCCGCATCCAGGGGAATGGCGCATTCGCCCCGCGCGTAATCCAGTCCTGCCGTTAGGGCCGCCTCCTTGCCGAAGTTGCGGGAGAGGTCGATCACTACGATGCGGGGATCTTTCTCGTGCAGCGTGAGGAGCCGCTCTAGCGTATCGTCTTTGCTCCCATCGTTGATACAGACCATTTCCCAAGATTTCCCGGATTCATCCATAACAGCCCGGACACGTCCATAGAGAGTGGACAGATTTGCGGCCTCGTCGTGGCAGGGTACCACGAGAGAAACTTCGGGTCGGCTATTGGTCATTTGACTCGCGTCAGTTGCGCTAGATGAGATCGGCTATCAAATTGTGATCCTTCGATGTTACACATCTGCAGAAAATGCCTGAGATAAAACTGGCGCTGTACCCGGATTTGTCGAAAAACCAGAGTAGACCTCCCAGGTGAGGTGTTTTTCTTGCCTTTTAATTCAAACAACCCCCAGTTGCCAGAACTCTGAACGCAATGCTTCCCATCGTACCACACCCAATCGTTCCGTGCGCGCCAAATTGTCGACGGCGGACACCAGGGTACAATGCGGACGAACCCGTTCCAATCCACGGAATCACGTTTTACGCATTCCCCCACGGTCTTCATCCAGCCAAAGATGGATTCGATCCCCTTGCGTACACGAATGCCGATGCTGTACGCGACGTCACGAGTGGTGTGCCCGTCCATGGCGGATCCTTTGTATTTGCGAGACACATGCGGGGGTTCCGGCAGGAACTTACTGATGGCGCTAATCCGAAAATGGAAGGGCGTCGATAAGAAATTCGTGATCCCGGACCGCAGCACTCTGGGCAGAGTTCCGGGATTCTTTACCGAAACTGGAGAGACGCTGGGTGCGACGGGCAAATCCATAACCTGCAGCGAGACCCCATAAACGATCCGCAGAGAAGAAAAAGTAAACCCCCTAGACGTTGCGAAAAAACGTGCCATTTCTTGAGTGAGTTTATATCGCAAAACTCCTCGGGAGTTCAGCCTCTGCAAAAAACAGAGGCAGGACTCCTTGGCTAATTGGCTCAATCCTTAGTGCCGCCAGACACCAGCCCATGGTGGCGGCCCTCGCCGCGGTGCTGGTGCGTAGTAGACCGGCGCCGCAGGTTCATACACGACGGCAGGCGGTGGGGGTGGCGCATATACTACGGGCGGAGGGGGTGCGTAGTATTCGGGTGCGGCATAATAAGCCCCCTGGTTGCTTACCTCCGCACTCAATCCTGGCAGCCCCAACCCCAAGGTGAAACCCAAGCCGTCTCCGTCATCATCATCTGCATAGGCCCCACTTGCACTAAGCAGCAACAATGCTGCTGTAATCAGAGCCATCCAACTTCTCGATTTATTCTTGTTCATTGTTGAACCTCCTTTTTCAAAGAGTCTCACGAAAAGACATATTGTACCCCCAAGCCAATACCGTAATCCGGACTGCCATTGGTTAAGCCTTTATCCACAAACAGCTGGATCCCTGAGCCTGCGGAAGTGAGATTATAGTTCCAGGCTAGGATTAGATCAGCTGGCCCACTGTAGCCGGGCTGTTCTGATTGCGCTCCAGAAAACATCGCCGTGAAAATATTTCGCGGGGTGACTTCAAAGCTGGATCCAAGATTGTAAGTCCAGATGTTTTGCAGATTATCGCCGGGAGGATTGCCCACAATCCGATAGGCCAGGTGCGCGAATGGAAAGATGCGCGTGCCTATGTTGTCATTCAAGCCGACCCCAAACTCATAGTCGTTTCGTCCCGTGCCCAGCCCTTGGGCTGCCGAAGCAGTGCCAAGCTTCACCTTCGCGAAGGGCACAACCGAAGGGACCAGCCCTTGGTTTTGGATCGCAGTATAGTGAGCTGCCAGCCAGATGTCCCCTATGCCACTTGCGCTATGCGTTCCTGTGTTGGTTTGACCCCTACTGGCGATTCCGCCGCCTGAGAGAGTGGCGCCATTAGGTAAACCTGACACGGACAGTTCGGGAACGGTAAGTTTTAGCCGAAGTGTGGAATTCTGGTACTGAAAGTAGGTAGAGTTATAGAAAATATTAAGGTTGCTATTGGTTCCGAAGGAGCCTTGATAGAAGGCTGGCAAATCTCCGATGGTAAACTGACCGGAGGCCTGCGCGGATCCCCACGCCAAGGCAGGAGATGCAATCAGTAGACAGAGACCCGTTTTGTATTTGCGCATTCGAGATCCTCAAAAACGGAAGGAGCTCCAGAGGGCATGTCCTCTGGAGCGAGCACGTCAGTGGCTGAAATGCGGCACCTGAATGTGTGGCCTTTGAATATTCGGGCGCTCTATGTTAGGACGCATAATCATGGGACGAGCCATCATTCCATGCGGATGCATCGCACCGGGTCCAAAGTGATTGCCCCGCATCATACCGTCGTTATCGACGTAACCGTGCCGATGCTGCTGGACTTGGTTGTATGCCTGTGGGTTCCCAGGCATTGCCGGGGTGGCTGGATTTCCGGGACCATTAGGCTGTGCGGGGGTGGCTGCATACGAACGGGCTGGATAGGGAGGGTTCGTGGGCATAGGAGTTGGTGTGCCGGCCGGCTGAGTGGGCACCGAACCCCCAGGTGGCGGTGGGGGCATGGCTCCAGGGGTGGGAGCAGTTCCTCCTGGCGGTGGTGGAGGCAATGCCGCAGCGGCATAACCTGCAGTCATCGCAAGACCTATTCCAAAAAATGCTGACGCAAGAGCTTTATTCATGGGTGATCGTCCTCCGTTCGAGTTACCGCCAAGGAATTCAAGCATGAACTATGCCAGATGTGGCCGCAAGTGTTTATCATGGGACAGCATTCGTCGCATGTACTCAAATGGCGACGGTCGTGCATTCATCTGACGGACAACACGCGCAATCACCTTGCACTGCGCCAGTTAGCTTCATGTCTACTTGTCGTCATATCGTGACAGCGGGGAGCTAGTGCCTCTGAGCCTAGAGCAAACCCAACAAATACCCTGCACCGCCCCAAAAGCTGACCCAGGTCACGGCACCGAGAACATTCCAGAGGTAGAAGTCTCGTAATGGAACTTCTGCAGATCCGGAAATATATCCCTGAAGCTGTCGCAGTGGCACCACAAAACGCCCAAAGAGGACCACAATGCTGCCGTATTTCTCGAGGAATCGATGAGTTTTCTGTAAACGATCAGGTGTCACACCAATCCATTTCCCGTGTTTGCGTAGCCAGGAGATGCCCACTCGGTCCGCAAGAAAATACGCGAGAAACCAACCCAGGGAGGTGCCAGCAACGGCGAGAAGGAAAAGCAAGCCCGGATTCAGCGTTCCTTGCGCGGCCAGAAAACCAGAAGCGATCAGAAAGGTCTCCCCGGGAGCAAAGATTACTCCTGCACTCTCGATCAGCAGACTGCCAAACACCATCCAGACGCCGTATTGACCAACAACTCCAGCCCCTGCCTGCACGGTGGCGTGAAGTTCCTGCAGGTATGCCATTGCCTCATGATGCAACCATTGCACGATGTATCGTCATCCTTGCTGTACTGCCCGTTTCTGGGCGGAGATTTTGGGTAACCAATGATCCGTGGCAAAGTCTGGGAGTCTCTGCAATCGCTCTAGCGCCGCGTAGGCCGCTTTGGGATTGTCTTTGCGTAGCCACAGAGTGGCTTGTTTCTCGGAGGCAAGAATCGCACGATCCGCGGTCCTACGCCCCCACCAGCGAGCAAGCCCAGAAAACAGTCCAGAGGGCGGGTTTTCTGCAGCATGCAGCATCATTTTGTAGGTATGAGGATGCTCTAGTCCGCCGATTCCAACCAAGGTCAGCCAGAGCCTTTCTGCGGTAGTGAGCGGATCAAGCCAAACCGGGCTGACTGCGACACATCGAGCTTCTCTGCCAACAATCGCCGTGAGGTAGGGTGCATCCGGAATGTGCGCGACGTGCGCAATCGTTTTGCTACGATCGAGGTAAATGCTGGTTTTCGTCCCCGATAAACGGCGCGCCTGCGCAAAGATCCTTCGAGTCGCGGGCGACGGCTGAACCGCGTTCCTGCGCAACCAATGGCACGCACCTCTGGATGAGATGATGACATGCGCGGATACCGTAGTGCTACCCATTCCAGCGGATAGGCCCAAAACCGCGGCCAATACCAGCGGCCATTTCCAGGAAGATTCTGTCAAGACTTTCTCCATGCGAATGATTCTTCCCAAAAGATAACGCCCCGGATCTATACGAGAAACGGGGACGGTTTCCGAGGCTATCTGGGTGGTGGTCCTCCCGGTGGTGGTCCTCCCGGTGGTGGTCCTCCCGGTGGTGGTCCTCCCGGTGGTGGTCCTCCCGGTGGTGGTCCTCCCGGTGGTGGTCCTCCCGGTGGTGGTCCTCCCGGTGGTGGTCCTCCCGGCGGTGGCCCTCCCGGCGGTGGCCCTCCCGGCGGTGGCCCTCCCGGCGGTGGCCCTCCCGGCGGTGGCCCTCCCGGCGGTGGCCCTCCCGGTGGTGGTCCTCCCGGCGGTGGTCCTCCCGGCGGTGGTCCTCCCGGTGGTGGTCCTCCCGGTGGTGGTCCTCCCGGTGGTGGTCCTCCCGGCGGTGGTCCTCCCGGCGGTGGTCCTCCCGGTGGTGGTCCTCCCGGCGGTGGTCCTCCCGGCGGTGGTCCTCCCGGTGGTGGTCCTCCCGGCGGTGGTCCTCCCGGCGGTGGTCCTCCCGGTGGTGGTCCTCCCGGTGGTGGTCCTCCCGGCGGTGGTCCTCCCGGCGGTGGTCCTCCCGGTGGTGGTCCTCCCGGTGGTGGCGGTGGGGGTGCCCCTGGAGGAGGTGGCGGTGGCGGAGGAATCCCCAAGCCCGCGAAATATGCCCCAGGAGGCGGGGGTGGCGGCGCACCTGCCGGAGGTGGCGGGGGCGGTGGAGCCCCTGGAGGAGGTGGAGGTGGCGGCGCTGGGTAGTACTCATAGTAGTACTGGGGGTAGTAGTACCACATGAGATACTGCGCATAGAGCGGCTGCGGATAATATTCCTCATATACTGGAGGCGGCGCCCAGAAACTGTACTGCGGGTAGTTGGAGAACCCTATGGTGTACCCTGGCCCACCCAAATCGAGGCTGAAATTCAACGGGTCGGCGTGCGCAACTGCAACCCAGCCAAGACTCGATACGAGCAACAGCGAGAGCAAGGATTTCTTCGGCGGCAACATGAAAGACTCCTTATTCCATCACGGAACGCTTAAAACGCCGCCCCAATTCCGACCGTGCCCCGCAACAGGTTGGGAGCGCCGGCTTGGGTGAAGTCATCATCGTGCAGGCCCACAAAGAAATTCAGATTGGCAACTAGAGGATAATAGGCGGTCACCCCCAACTGCAGCAGATTCGAGGATCGGTTATACCGCAGGGGCGGAAAGCCTGTGACGTGGCTGGTTTCCGAGACACCCCCCAGATATCCCAGATACCCGGTTACGTTCGCAAAAGGTAAGGAAGCTGCGGCGTACAAACCACCGCCAAGGTTGTCGAGGCTCTGAGACGATTGGGAATTCAGATACGCATCGTTCTGCGAGAATCGGTTGTATTCGTAGCCCAGATACGGTCCGACTGCGAGAATCGGGCTTGCTGGGAAGAGGTAACCGATTTTCAGACCAAAGGTATTGCTGTCACCGCTCGTATCTCCTTGATCGGCTGTACCGAATTGATGGCGATACTTGGCGGTACCGAAAAGTCCATTCGAAAACAGGCTTCCCCGCACACCGAGGCCGCCGGTAGTGTTGCCATACTGGTTGGTAGTGCCCTGGACATTGCCGGACACGTCGGCCTGATTCATGACCGAGTAAATAGAGGCCTCTGCCGTTGCGGTAGCAGCGAGCAGACCGGTGCCAATCAATACTGCGAACAACCGATTTCTTTTCATGGGATCACTCCTGTTTCACGGCTTGTGAGCAAGGTCAGCAATCCTCGTGCCAACCGCAAAACGCCCTTCCTTTTCGTGGGGATACCGCGGCAAACAGTGTAACCCCTTGGTCACTTCCCCCAGAACTGTCGCCTGAAGGAGACGAGATCAGCCCCGATCGGCCTGGGGAGTGGCATCTCAGCGTTGAAGATGCGAGAGTTTCGCAGCCTGGCAGCGGATTTTACGGATTGGCATCTTTCCTGCTTGGGTTTGCAGAGTACGATAGGGAGGCAGCAATGAATAGCAAGCTTCACAGCCGTATAGTTCTTTGGGGAATCCCATTGGTCTTCTGGGCCGTTTTCGCCACAAGCCTCAGCAGCGCGCGGGCCGATACGCTCAGTTTGGCTTTGGGAGTACCCTCTGCCAGTGTCTGGGTACAACCTGCAGGAGGGGACCTGTATACCGATGGCTACGGTCCGGCATATTCCTGGCGGGCGTATCGGAGAGAGGCGCATTGGGAGCGGCGCTGGGAGAAGCGTCAGCGTAAGGCGGAACATCGCTACTGGAAGGCGCGCCGTAAATATTACAAGAGGATGTACAAAGCAGAGCGCAAGTACGACCGCTCGATCTATGGGTATTGAAGGAGAACACGAATGAACATTGATGGGCGCAAACGCAAGGGCGTGAGGCTAGTTGGCTGGTTGACCCTCCTCGGGCTGAGCCTGGGGCTCACGGGTTGTTACGCAGAAGTTTCACCGCCGCCTCCGGGTCCCGGAGGAGTTTACGGGCCACCGCCACCACCCCCTCCGCCCGGGCCAGGGGCTCCTCCGCCACCACCACCGGGTCCGCCACCACCGCCTCCCGGATACTACAACTGATGGAGGAAGCGCTTCTGCGGCGACGAATCGGTTCTAACCTCTGCCCGCCGTAGAAACGTTTCAACGGTTTTCGCGTAGGTGACGGCAGATGGTGGAGGCGGTTCTCCCGAGGCTACCCGGGTGGGGCCGGCGTTATACGCCTCCAATGCCAAGGTCAGGTTTCCATGAAAGAGCTTGAGGAGGCTTTGCAGAAACTGCGCCCCACCCAGAATGTTCTGTTGCACTTGCCAGGGGTTGACGTGCAAAACCGTCCATGCGGTGGCTGGCATCAGCTGCATGGGGCCAATGGCCCCAGCAGCACTGACTGCCCCTGCCCGCCCTCGACTCTCCACATAGACCACAGCGGCCAGAAGAGCTGGCGAAAGACCCGTCTTGTGGGATGCCAGCCGGATTGGCGCTACAAGGGATCCCGCCAAGCGATGCCAGGCTTGATTCCGCTCCGACACCATCACTTTCCATTGCAACACAACAGGGATACCGGGCGGGGCGGGTTGCAAGGATTGGGGGAGAAAAACGAATAGCGGCAGCAGAACGAGTCCCTGGATCCATCGATCCCGCTGACGAAGTCTGCCCAGGCGCATGGTGATCAATCCCGAGCGCAAGAGGGACTCGTGGGGACTGATTCCCCGCAGACGCGATCAAAAACGGACTGTACATTTGCCGCCAGTTTGTGAAGGACAGGATTTAGCGCCCTATCTCCGGGATCTTTACTCCACACCACGGGTATTGTGGTGTATACCCAGACTCCCGGTGGCCCCTCTCGCAGAAGCCACCGTACCGGAAGAAACATCGCCAGCGCCTCTGACCGGTGAAAGAAGGTCCGGGAAATCCCAGGAAAATCCCAGAACATCACGAGAGAGTCGTTGGCAGGTCGGGCTGCCTTCCCTGACTCATCACACGGAGGGGCATACACATAGAGGAGATCAGCTCCCAGACAGCTCATCTCTGTAATCACCGAGCCTTCGACATCATTGATGGATCGTGGCACCTGACCCGCCAGCTGTAAACCCTCGAATGGGTGATTCATCATTGTCTATTTTGTGACAGCAATGCCCCGGCGGCAGCTCCGGCTGCGCCGCCGACGGCAGCACCCACGGCGGGACTCCCGCCAACCACGGCACCCATCACTGCACCGCCAGCCGCACCGATCGCCCCGCCACTCAAAGCAGATTGTTGGGTGGGCGTCATATTCGCGCAACCCGTGAGAGCCGTCAGGCACAGTGCGAAAAAGCAAGCCTTGCGACCATTGAAGCTAATCCGCAAGGTGGAAGACTGAGGCCGCTCTAGACCTCGTGATTTGGCAAACGAAGACATGGTGTACCCTCCCGCTTGTTGAGACAGCTTGAATAGCAGCATGTTTCGTGCCAAGAGGAAAGATGCAACAATTATCCGATGAACAGCAGAATTGGCGGCCAATATGCGAAGACTGACTGTAGCCAGATACCTACAGTAGCGAGACGACACTGATGATTTACCCTCACGCGTTGCGTCGGATACTTCAAATCACCATTGTGCTTCTCTTGCTGATACCGCTCTCCGGATGTCTGGCTCTCATTGCACTCAATGGTGCGGGAACTGTTGCCTATTACAATCTGCCGAAGAAGGATCGCCCCTCGTTGCACATTGGGAAATAGGGAGAGTGCCATTTTGTTTCAAATTGATGTGATATAACGCTATCTATAGGCAAATTATTCAACACGTTGAATGACCGCTTTCAGTCTGAATTTGCCATTCTCCGCATTCGATAATATCTCCGCAAGCCCCGTAGGTGCAATGTTCCCGCAGAGCTGCCATAGTTGGCACATCATCCAGCTTTGAGAAAAAAATCAACGTGCACGGCATCGTACGGTAAAATAAAACCCGCCGCCCGGCGCTCGATGACCCCCGCATCCAACAGTGCATGAACATCCATATGGACAGATTTCACGGCGCGCCCCGTCCGCCGTGCGATCTCACGTAACGCCAGCGGACCGGCGCCCACCATGACCTTCAGGAGTTCCCACCGCTTTGCGGTCAAAACCTTCCAGAGCAGCTCGGGAGAATCAAAGCTGATAGAGGTCTCGGTCGGCACCAAGTCCTCCATAGCCTGCGCGGCGTTCGCTAGACTGTCGCGCAGGGGGCGGACCTCAATCGTCAGGGTGTTCATCATTCCACCTCGCAATATCCTCAAAGAAATCGGCCATCAACTGGCGCGGGCTGGAGAATCGGTAGACCTCTTCCGTACCGCCCACGTGCCGATGGTCTCCTTTCCCAGCCTCGTTGTCGTAGCGCAGAACGCAGTCACCAAGGACCACATAGGCAAGCCGATATTTGAACGAGTGAGCGCTGCCTGGTACCGGGTTAGCAACATGCCAGACCACGATCTCGGCGAAGCGCGTCTCCGAAAGAACGACTCGGCGTTGAGCCAGTTTTGTGGCCTTCATGGGCTAAGAGTAGCCATGGGCAGCATTGTTGGCAAGGGAACCAACACCAAATGGTCGGAGACGGTGGATCCGATTCTGGATCCCTCTCGGTAGCGAAGAAACTTGCGCGCTTAGCGACAACTTGCCCAAACTGGGTTCACGCTACCAGCGGAGTCCGTGATCTTGCGCGGGACTCTCTTCAGAGACCCATCGGGGAATATTCCGGACGCCGGCAACCTGCGCATCGCGATACGGCGATAATCCCCAGTCCGTCGTTTGCTCCCGGAGGCCTCTTCGGGCACCATCCTATCCTTCACCGTCATCCTCTGTGGAGGGCTCATCCGTCCCGATACCGCCTATACCCAGGAACTCCTGCAGCTCGATCCCCTGGCCGATCACTGCCGCATGACCTTCCTGATCGCCACCTGCGCGTTTCCCTTCGATGTGGCCCGCTCATTGGAGTTGGCATTATTCCGGACCTACGCCGTTCCACGGATATCCGCGCTGCTGCGCAGCACGGGTGAGCTCACAGAACGGACCCGAAAACGCTAT
Organism: Acidithiobacillus caldus ATCC 51756; assembly: GCF_000175575.2. Taxonomy (NCBI): domain Bacteria; kingdom Pseudomonadati; phylum Pseudomonadota; class Acidithiobacillia; order Acidithiobacillales; family Acidithiobacillaceae; genus Acidithiobacillus; species Acidithiobacillus caldus. The sequence goes on along the minus strand of NZ_CP005986.1, from coordinate 183,462 downwards.
GACGACACCGATCTCTTGCTCAGCGAGATCATCGAGCACGGCTACAATAGCCCACGGGGAAAGGCCGCCATCGCCAATATCAATAGCCAACATGCACGCTATCCCATTCGGAATGAAGACTATCTCTATGTGCTGTCCACCTTCGTCTACGAACCGATCCGCTGGATAGACCGCTATGGGTACCGCGCCCTGCAGGAAAGCGAACGACTGGCCTGGTTCTACTTTTGGCATGCCGTCGGTGAGCGCATGCATATTCAAGACATCCCTATGGACTATGGGGAGTTCGAGCGGTTCAACATCGCCTATGAAAGCGCACGATTCCGCCTTGCTCAGTCCAACCGCGACGTTGCCCGGCAGACCTCCGATCTGCTGCTCGGATTCTATCTGCCCCGCGCTCTTTTTGCGCTGGGCCGCCCCGCCATCCATGCCTTGCTCGATGCACCCCTGCTATCCGCCTTAGGCATCCCGCCTCAACCAGCCTGGTTGAGATGGTCACTGACTCAAGCGCTGCGCGTGCGAGGAAAAGTTGCTGCCGCCTTGCCACTACACCAAAGACCTGTTTTACGCACGCGATTACGTCGACCAAGCTACCCTACGGGCTACACTCTCGACGAACTTGGTCCGAGGTAAGTCGACGACACTGAAAATGGGGGATTTGCCACTGTCATGTCATTGTTTACACGAAGTGCTCTGCAACTAAAAGAAAAGCAAATGCAATTGCAGCGCCGGGATCCGTATTTGCGCAGTACGATCATCACCGTCCTGGTTCTCATCGCGTATTTCATGGGCTATGGCCTTGATGAACTGGTACCCACCCATGTCACGGCAGCAGTCATTGGCGCATTATGGTCAGCGGTCACGGTCTTGGCCGTCTTCAAGGATCACTGGCAGGAAACACGATCCAGTTTTTGGGCCACCTTGATCTCAGGCATCCTGGGGGCCTTTGCCGCGGTGATTTATCTAATTTACTTTCCGCCAAACATGGGATCCTTGGCCGTGGTGATAGGTCTATCCTTACTACTCAGCCAAATATTAGGGTTTGCTGATCGCGGGCGGCAGGTCGTATCGACGCTACTGCTGATCGTGATTTTCTCCCATTTGAATACTAGCCCTCCATGGCTGAATGCTACCATGCGGATGGGCGAGGTTCTGCTTGGGGCTATGGTAGGACTTTTTGGCGGATACATGTTACATGTACTGCCGGTAATCAGGGAAAAATAGCAGCGTTAGCTGTCGTTCAGTCTTAGCGCTTACTCTGCCAAAACACCTTTCTTACGGGGCGTAAAGACGTCGGTACTGATTTTGGGTTCTTCGACGTTTCATGTGGGTAGCCGGAGATCGAGCTTACCCAGGATGAGATAGGCCATATTGATGAAGTTCTTGTGGGTTCGGTAGCCACGGGCCTTGGCCTTGGCAGACTGCAGGAGGCTGTTGAAGCCCTCCAAGATACCGTTGGTGATCTGGCTCTCGAACCAGCGGAGGATGCCATCCCAGTGGTTCATGAGGGTGTAGGTGACTTTGACCAGAGGGGGTAGTCCGCTGGCCTTGGCGTTTTCCATCCAGGCCTTGAGGAGCACAGCGCCCTGGTGGCGATTCTGGATCGTGAAGATTTCTTGGAAGGTCAGGCGGAACTGGTAGGCCTGGGCCGTCTTGAGGTTCTGGTTCTTGAGGAGCTCCTGGAGCTTGGCGCTCTGCTTGGCCGAGAGCTTTCCTGGATTCTTGAGCCAAAGCCAGCGGCTCTTCTTTAGGTCGGGTTGGGAGTACACCTCTCCCTTGCGCACGACGTCCACGGCCTCATTGATGAGCTTCATCAGGTGAAAGCGATCGAAGGTGACCTGGGCGTTGGGTAGGTGTTCTGCGGCACCTTTTTGGAAGGCTGGAGAGAGGTCCATGCTCACCTCCGCAATAGCCTCGGAGTTACCACCATGGGCCTGCAGATCTTCGCAGAACTTCTCAAAGGTCTGAGCATCCTTGCCTGGGGTGGCGAAGAGTAAGCGCTTGGCCGCCAGGTCCACGAACAGGGAGATGTAGTCGTGGCCGCGCCGGCTGCTGGTTTCGTCGACACCGATGGCCTGAACCTCCGACATGTCCACCGCCTCGCGGGCTTTGGAGACATAATGGTCGATCACCCGCCAGAGTCGCTGGTCCGTCTCCCGGACCAATCGGGAAACCGTCAACACCGGCATCTCCCGGACCATGGCCATGACGAGAGCCTCGAAGAGCAGTGTGAATCCTGAGCCTTCCCGCGCCCAGGGGACGGGCACCAAATGCACACCGTGTTCCGGGCACTGGACCCGCGGCACCCGAGCATGGAGGTAGGCCGCATGCTGGAAGAAGTCGAGGTGGCGCCAGACCTTCTCCTGCGTGTCATGGACGGGACAATCCTGACCGCAGACCGGACAAGGGAAGTGGCTACCTCTTGAGAAGTTCACATAGAGGTCCAGGCGCTTCTCCTCCACCGTAAACCGAACCGCGTCCACCGCCCACGGTGGAACTAGGCCCAATGCCAGCGTGAACAGCTGATTCCCTTGGTCCATAAATCCCCTCGGCTTGCTGACCGCTCCACTAGGCAATCATACCGCCTTACCCACTCAAAATGTCGAAGAGCCTGATTTTGCTTCGTGGTTAGCAGGCTGACTCGTTGACTAGGAGAGGAAACGCCATGAGCTTCAGAATATTAGCAATTATGTTGGTTATATCGTCAGGCCTCTTTTCCTGCATCAGTCAAGGTAACACCCTATCCGATGCACAGGCACTTTCTGGTCTTCATTCGGCCAAGGCGGTGTTTCTGGTTAACATCAAAAATCCCAATGCTGTTGCCCACTTGGTAAAAGTTATCGGCCTAACCCGTAAACAGCTTCTACAACAGAAGGTAACGCCACATTTCATCGTGGTCTTTATTGGACCAGACGTTGCCTTCTTGACAAAAAACCGTAGGGGAATCCCGTATACCGAGGAACGAGCTGTTGCAACTATCGAGCATGAGATTGGTATGCTCACCAAGGAAGGTATCCGCTTCCAGGCCTGCGGTGTTGCTCTCCATGGCATGGATGTTCATCCCTCTGCGTTGATACCAACTGTACAGCCTGTCGAGAGTGGCTTCATCTCGGTGATTGCTTACCAGCAGCGAGGATACGCCTTGGTTCCCGTGTATTGATGGCTCAATATGCCACGCTGTGCCTAACGCTCATCATCCTGGCGCCCTGATGTCAACCCTAGCGCCAAGAGTAAAAGCGTTTCGTTGTGAGGATCAGTTTACTTTGGGAATACTTTTCAGAGCTGCGATAACTGCGGAGTCGATACGCTGTGCTGTCCGATTGGCGGGAGTCTTCTGAACATACGCGATGCGCTCAGGATACACGATCGTGGTAGACATACCCTTTCCGTACACTGTTAGATTCAAGGGGCAGAGCGAAGCGGACTTCCAGTCACTGTTGAGTAACTGACTAAAAAACATTGGGTTGCAAAATACAAAAGCCTGTACATCGGTGAACTGACCCCTATTCAGGTGAGGGATATGCAACTGCATTTCTTTCGCTTCGATTCGCTTCAATATGTCCAGATGCATCACGACCTTGAAGTGGTGTGCAGCCAAGGCGTGCGCCAGCTCTGGGGCGACTTGATTGATTGGTGCCGAAATGGTCTCAACATACAGGTCGGTCGCGCCGGCTACAGACGTCATGAATATGGCGGCTGTGATACCTGCAAGAATTGTTACAGAGCTTCTCATTTCACATCTCCTAAAAATAAGTAAATCATAATAAAAACAGATTGCGCTGTTCCTTGTCGGACATTAGTACAAGGCCTAGCTGCGCCATTTCGCGCCACTCTGAGGATGGTTGTCAATATTTTCAAAGCGGCACGAATAATGCTTACACGAATAACCAATTAACACAAGTCCAAAGGAGTGGAACAATGAATGGTCCCGTCGCGGCAAAACGTCGACTCGCTATCGCTCTGGCGGTAAGTTCGATTGGCATATGCTTCACAACAGCGTCGGCAGCAAACTGGTTTAAAATTCAGGATACCAACGCCAAGAATGTTCCTCTGATTTCTGGGTTTATCGAACCAGATGTTTTCGCGATGGCGGGAACGCCGGCAGAGATCTATAATCCAGCTCTGAAACGATATATTTCCGCTGTACCCCATGACAATTTGGTGGGGCCGAATTTTTCAAATAGCACTACGGGTATTATCCAGCGTGCTCGTTTAATGATCCGAGGGTGGATCAATCCACATATTTCTTACTTTTTTGCGGGTGAATTTGGGAATAATGCCGCTACTATGGTCAGGGGGCAGTATACTCCACAACTGCAAGATGGTCGTTTCACGTTCAGTGGCTACGTTCCCGGGGTGCGCATTGAAGCAGGAATAATCCGCGCACCGAGTGCGGAAGATGCCATGAATGGGTACATGAGCTACAACTATGTGGTTTTCCCTACGGTCATCAATCAGCTAATGCTGCAACCATTTTATGAGGCGAGTCCGTCATCGCCCTATGCAACGGGTCCCAGTGGATCTGTGCTTGTCCCCTCTTCTGAAGCCCTCGGAGTCAACGCGTTCCGGTACCCAGGTATTCAGCTTTTTGACTGGAAGACATGGGGACACTGGCAGGTCGCTTACGGGGCCATGGTTGGCATGTATGGAAGCGTAGCGGCGGGGAATCTCTCCAATAGTCCCCTGTATGCAGCCCGACTTCAGGGATCATATATCTTCGGTGGGCACGGCCCGTTCCGCAGTGATGTCACCGCTTGGGTTTGGTACCAGAACGCACAGCCGGACTATCTTGGCCACGCATATACCATGCAGCGGGAGGGGGCTGGATTTCAGTACCTGCAAGGCTACATGCACCAGTGGGGTCGCAGGCTGAAATTCGAGTATATGCGAGGTAATGGATGGATCTCTGCGCCTGCCGCTTTCAGTCAAGCACTCGGCTTGCAGCCAGCACTGTACAATGATCAGTTGTATACGAACATTAACAACACTGCCAACGGATATTATATCGAGGGAGGGCTTTTCCTCACCAAACGGATTGAGGCGGACGTTCGCTATGACTATTACAATCGTCTCCCCAACTTAGAGGCAGCGGGTCAGGAGCGAATATTCAAGACCTGGGCTCTTGCCCTGCAGTACCACTTCACACCGTTCACAAAATTGATGGCGGGATACTATTTTCGCACGCTCAAGGCCCCAGGGGTGGCACCAAACAGCCCCGGCGCAGCCGTTAGCGCTGCAACCGACAATGAGTTTGCCATGCAGGCGATGATCAGTTTTTGAGGCGAGGAGGCCAACCTAAGAAGCTGCTGAAAAAGTCGGTGGTATACTGGGCAAAATGGTGCAGCGGGGGGTGGAAAGATGCGTGGAGCCAAGGTAGAGACTCAAGGGTTATTCAGCTACGTTTCCCCGGAGCAACGGGTGCCCCAGGACCATCCGCTGAGAGCGATCCGGGCTATCGTGGAGCGGTCCCTAGCGGAGATGGATAGCCACTTCAGCACGATGTACTCGAGCTACGGTCGCCCCTCCATTCCCCCGGAGTTTCTCCTGCGCGCACTGCTCCTGCAGGTCTTCTACAGCATCCGCTCGGAACGGCAGCTGATGGAGCAACTCAACTACAACCTGCTGTTCCGCTGGTTTGTCGGTTTGGGAATGGACGACGAGGTCTGGGTGCCCACGGTCTTTACTAAGAATCGCGATCGGTTGCTGGATCACGGGACGGTACGGGAATTCTTCCGATCCGTACTGGAACAGGCTCGCGGCCAGAATCTGCTCTCCGAAGAGCATTTCTCCGTCGATGGTACGCTGTTGGAGGCCTGGGCCTCGCAGAAATCCTTTCAGCCCAAGGATCCCGAAGATCGTAGCGGTGATGGCTCCGACTTCCGGGGCCAGGAGCGCAGCAATGAGACCCACGCATCGGTGACGGACCCCGATGCCCGGCTGTACAAGAAGGCTCCCGGAGAGGCGTCCCGTCTGGCCTACCTGGGTCATGTGCTCATGGATAATCGGCATGGATTGATTGCCGGGGAACAGGTGACCACCGCCGATGGCACGGCAGAAGTGGATGCCGCTACCCAATTGGTGGATGATCTGGGCGGGAACCAGCGCATCACCCTCGGTGCCGACAAGGGCTATGACCGTCACGGCTTTGTTCAGGATCTCCGGGACCGGAATGTGACCCCTCATGTAGCCCGCAAGCGGAAAGGCTCGGCCATCGATGCCCGGACTACTCGCCACCGGGGCTATGCCATGAGCATCCACGTCCGGCGGCGGATAGAATCCATCTTCGGCTGGATGAAGACTGTGGGAGGGATGCGGAAAACCCGATTCCGTGGTTTGGAACGGGTCGGTCTGCACTTCTCCTTGGCGGCCACCGCGTACAACCTCGTGCGGATGGCGCGACTGGCAGTGGCTTGATGGGATTCGTGCGTCCGGAATCCGTCCAAGGGCTACCAAAAGCTCAGAAAAACAACAAAACAGCTGCGCCCGCGCCTGTTTCCCGGGGTTTTGTGACCGAATATCCCAATCAAAAGAGATTTTTCAATATTTTTTCAGCGACCTCCTAATGATGTTTCTAAAACACGCAGTGAATAAACTGTTTCTGGGGATGTTGTTCATTATCTTCGGAACAACATTGGCGGTAGCCAATGTTTCAATGCTACATGATTTTCATTTCGATCATCCCGCTTTCGTTCACGATCACCCGTTTGCGAACAGAAAGCTAGTGGTACAAATCAGTCAGGATAACCCGGCGCGATGGAACTTGGCTCTGAATACCAGCCAGAATATTTTAAACTATTTCGGGCAAGAAAAAGTCCAAGTAGTGATAGTCGCATTCGGGCCCGGTCTGAAATTCTTGCTGGCGAACAGCCCGATGAAACAAAGAATAGCGGCATTGAATGCAGAAGGCGTTGAATTTGATGCATGCCACAACACCATGCTCCAGTTTAAAAAGAAGTTAGGGCATATGCCAAAGTTGGTTCCTTCTGCGGTTATTGTCCCTGCTGGCATAGTCAGAATTATGCAATTAGAGAGCCATGGATTTGACTACGTAAAACCCTAGCCAAATTGGCTGATGGCAGGGAGCATATGAGCATTGAAAGTCGATTTCAATTTGCCGCAACACGCCTATTTAACGAGCTGATTTCTAGGCAAGACTTTAGCTGGCGTTAGGAAACCAGAGATTTTCAATAGTCAAGTATTACTGGGAGTGTAGCGCCAAATCCGTACCCTTCGGGCAGTGCTGACGCAGCACGCCCATTGGCAATTAGGTAAGTGGGCCGCTGCCAGGGGCTATGTGGGTCAGCAAAATACTCACGCAGCAGGATATGCTTCTACAGCTCTTCGTGTCGCGGCATTTTCTTACCTTAGGAGGTCGCTGAAAAAATATTGAAAAATCTCTTTTGATTGGGATATTCGGTCACAAAACCCCGGGAAACAGGCGCGGGCGCAGCTGTTTTGTTGTTTTTCTGAGCTTTTGGTAGCCCTTGGACGGATTCCGGACGCACGAATCCCATCAAGCCACTGCCAGTCGCGCCATCCGCACGAGGTTGTACGCGGTGGCCGCCAAGGAGAAGTGCAGACCGACCCGTTCCAAACCACGGAATCGGGTTTTCCGCATCCCTCCCACAGTCTTCATCCAGCCGAAGATGGATTCTATCCGCCGCCGGACGTGGATGCTCATGGCATAGCCCCGGTGGCGAGTAGTCCGGGCATCGATGGCCGAGCCTTTCCGCTTGCGGGCTACATGAGGGGTCACATTCCGGTCCCGGAGATCCTGAACAAAGCCGTGACGGTCATAGCCCTTGTCGGCACCGAGGGTGATGCGCTGGTTCCCGCCCAGATCATCCACCAATTGGGTAGCGGCATCCACTTCTGCCGTGCCATCGGCGGTGGTCACCTGTTCCCCGGCAATCAATCCATGCCGATTATCCATTAGCACATGACCCAGGTAGGCCAGACGGGACGCCTCTCCGGGAGCCTTCTTGTACAGCCGGGCATCGGGGTCCGTCACCGATGCGTGGGTCTCATTGCTGCGCTCCTGGCCCCGGAAGTCGGAGCCATCACCGCTACGATCTTCGGGATCCTTGGGCTGAAAGGATTTCTGCGAGGCCCAGGCCTCCAACAGCGTACCATCGACGGAGAAATGCTCTTCGGAGAGCAGATTCTGGCCGCGAGCCTGTTCCAGTACGGATCGGAAGCATTCCCGTACCGTCCCGTGATCCAGCAACCGATCGCGATTCTTAGTAAAGACCGTGGGCACCCAGACCTCGTCGTCCATTCCCAAACCGACAAACCAGCGGAACAGCAGGTTGTAGTTGAGTTGCTCCATCAGCTGCCGTTCCGAGCGGATGCTGTAGAAGACCTGCAGGAGCAGTGCGCGCAGGAGAAACTCCGGGGGAATGGAGGGGCGACCGTAGCTCGAGTACATCGTGCTGAAGTGGCTATCCATCTCCGCTAGGGACCGCTCCACGATAGCCCGGATCGCTCTCAGCGGATGGTCCTGGGGCACCCGTTGCTCCGGGGAAACGTAGCTGAATAACCCTTGAGTCTCTACCTTGGCTCCACGCATCTTTCCACCCCCCGCTGCACCATTTTGCCCAGTATACCACCGACTTTTTCAGCAGCTTCTTAGTCGTAGGTCAGGGTCTTTCACAGCGCTTGATATATAGCCTCGAGTGAAACCCGCTGACTGGGGTCTTCCGGGTGCTCCATACGCAATCTCCCGGCAATCTGCTCCGGTGACCAAGCGTGCTAGACAATTTGGCGCTATACAAGCTCCGCCAGAGCACTGCCGACGAGTAGCGTGCGCGGACCACGGCGGCGATGTGAGAGCGCCCACGCCCCGTACTCTACCGCTTGTGGCATATGTTCCCAATGACCGCTTCCAGTCTCAAGCCGTCATACCTCAGTGGAAGGTTAACCCGTAAGAGCGGGCTTGGTAACGCTCAGAGGGCAGGTGGTGGCTGCCTGCGGAAGCTATCTGGCAAGCGGTCATGCTCGGTAAAACGCGGACATGTGGGCTGTTACCCCTTGAAAGTGGAACGCAAGCGTAATTAGACCAGGATTGAGTGCGGGTAGGTAGACGATCCACTGGCGGTGACCTGGTCACCAAGGCGAAAGGCTGGCTTTCGCAGATTGCCTTCTCGGCGATAGGTGGATGATTTCCGGGAAACCACCTGCCGTCGAGCCAAACCATTTTTCCTGAACATTCCCTACAAAGTGAAGCGTCTGGAGTTATTACTCCATGAGATTGGAACGCAAGATAAAGGGAAAATAGGGACGCGCTTGTCGGTTCCTTGGAGCCGTGACGCAGCCCACGTTTCGCCTAGAGCGGTTCCGCCCTCCCAGCGAGATGGGGTGTTTTCCGAAAACACCTGCCGCGTCATCGGCTCTGGGGTGAACGCCCGGCATTCACTAGCCCGTGTCTCCCCCGTATTGGGGTGAACTCCGGGAGTTCATCTGGGCTCTGGATGGAATCCGGGATTCCACTCGCCGGTAGTTGGCTGATGCCTGCGCGCTCTCCGACCTTAGGGTGGATACCCGTGTCCACCTCCGACTTTGGGTTGGGGTGGCGCGGCGGGCCAGGCACGCACCCCACCGATTGGGCAGACGGATTACTCTAATCCTCTTAAAACTTACGGTAATTACGTTTACAATGTAACCGTTTAGGATAGGGGATGCGACCATGCATGCGGAGGTGCCGTCGAGGCGGGTGATGCTGGAGGACGTGCGGGGCGCGGTGGACCAGCTGGACGGCGATCCGGCCCCTCTGACCCTCATGTAATAGGCGATAACATGGTGATGAAATATCCAAAGGAGATTCTTTACAAGATTTCTGGCAAAAACTTGCGACGCGCCCCAAAAAATACTATATGGGTGGCAAGGTGTGAGGAAACGATTCCGCAAAGAGGTTAGAGATGAAAAAATTGTCTCGAAAGGATTACGCGAAGAAGGTTCTCAAGGACTATGTTCAGGTCCACGGCACTGCTTGGGCCATTATCATGGCACTGATCGGCTACGGTTTCGCCCGTGGGTTGCCAGTGGATGACTTCACTGTAGCGTTGGTCTTTATATTGAGCTGGTATTTTCTGTTCCCAATCGTGTGGTGTTGGCTGGAGTACAAGGCCGCTTGCATGGAGGAAGCCGACGGTACGCCAAGCGAACCAGAGAGTGCAGAGGACGAGGCCGCCAAGTGGCGGGCGATTGCCGGATACTACTGGATGAACCGGCGTAGGTAAGCCAGAGGACCAGTGAAGAGGGCGTCCCAGGTCATTCCTGGGGCGTTTTTTTTTCGGCCTGCCGCTGAGGCGGTTGCGGTACTTCTGCCAGGCGATAGGGAATAGCTCCTTGTCGCTGAGTTCGGCGTATTTCTTCTTCCGCAGCCCGGTGGAAAGCGTGTGGCCGCCCCCATCGGAAACGAACGTAGGTACGGTCAGGAAGTCCGACACGAATCGGGTGAGGGGGCGCGGGGGGAGAGAATGCCGCTTTAAATCACCTGTGCTGTGTCGCTGGCCTTGGCTCGTGCCTGCGCCCTCCCCGATCTTGGGGTGTTTTCCGAAAACACCTGCCGGTGCCGGGTCGTCTCCATGCGGGGGTTCCGAAAACACCCGCATCGCTATCTCTGCTTCTGTCGGTCTATACCCCGTGTTACGTCTTTCGTTATTTCAGAATCAGCGAAGCGAGTTATCCCGCTTTCCGTTGGAGGGATTATGGGAAACAGTTCCTGGATAAACTGGGACAGCTAGGAGGGTAGGAAGGGCAGACTCCCCTTGGGTATGGTAGGAAGCTTTCGAGACGTTCCAACCTGCTCAACCTGGAGGATCTGCCCTTGAAGCGCATCGTAGCTGGTATTCTGTCCTTACAACAACACCGGGAAACCCTTGCCCAGTATCAAGAACGCTATCGTCCAGCGCATTGCCCCCATTGTGGGTCTGGTCACCCCTGGCACCATGGCCACTATGAGCGCAAGGCGGACCGTTCGCCTCGGGGGCCGGAAAACCCCGTCTGGATCCCTCGCTTTTATTGCCGACGCTGCCGCCACACGTGTTCCCGACTGCCTTCCTGTGTAGCCCCACGACGCTGGTATGGCTGGGCCATCCAGCAGTGCGTCTTGCTGTACCTGTGGCTGAGTTTCTCCTTGTCGTTCACCAGCCTGCGCTTTGGACCCAGCCGAGATACTTGCCGCCGCTGGTTGCGCTGGCTCCAAGGCCGGCATCCCCTCTGGCAATTCCATCTGTGTACCGATCATCCCCATTGGGGGCGCACACCCGGCTGGCCGGAGTTTTGGGTCGAGGTCCTGGATCGGCAACCGCTCTCTGAACTGGTTGCTTGGCTCGATAGCCACGATGCCACCGTCCCCTGATCTTTGGCACGCTGATCCTGGCGAGACGGAGGAAAACCCACCCACAGATTGACCCCACACACTTTACCCTCTCCCCACGATGGGGGCGGTTCTGGTGGCATGGGGCTGCGTTTTTGCCCCATGAGGAATTGCCATGACCAAACCGATCGATCCAGTGGCCTTGTTCCGCTTGTCGGTACTCGGCCCCTTGTTGCACCGCTCCTTGAACCGGGGAGAGTTCCAGCGCCTGGTCCGGGAGTTGGCCGAGCGCCACTACGAGGTCCCCGGTTCCCGCCGGACCCTGCTCAGCCCCAAGACCATCGCCGCTTGGTATTACGCCTATCGGGATCATGGGATCGATGGCCTCGCGCCCCGTCCCCGTCGGGACCGCGGCCGGTCCCAGATCGCCGCCGAGGTTCAGGAACAGATCCTGGTGCTCAAGCGGGAGAATCCCCGCCGCTCTTTGGGGCAGATCGTGCTGCTCTTGGAAAGCAGCGGCCAAGTCCCCTTGGGGAGCGTGTCGCGCTCGGCCATCCACCGCCTATTGCAACATCATGGCCTGTCCCGGCCCGAGGAACGGGCGCCAGAGGAAAAACGCAGCTTCGTCGCCGCCCATGCCGGGGATGTCTGGTATGGCGATGTGCTGCATGGCCCCCGGATCTCCCTCCATGGGAAACCGCGCAAGGTCTATCTCGTCTCCCTGATGGACGACGCCTCCCGGCTCCTCACCCACAGCGCCTTCTGTCTCGGAGAGACGGCCCTCGATATCGAGGGCGTCCTCAAACAGGCTTTGCTCAAGCGGGGCGTGCCCCGGAAACTGGTGGTGGATAACGGCGCCGCCTACCGCTCGGCCTCTTTGCAAGGTATCTGCGTCCACCTGGGCATCGCGCTGATCTACTGCCGCCCCTATGCCCCCGAGGGGAAGGGCAAGCTGGAGCGCTGGCACCGCACCTTCCGCGATCAGTTCCTCAGCGAACTGGATTTACGGGCCATTCGCGGTCTCGACGACCTCAACGCCCGCCTCTGGGCCTGGCTGGAGCAGGTCTATCACCAGCGGCCCCATGGCGGGTTGGCCGGGCTCACACCGCTGCAGCGCTACCAGCAGGATTTGCCCCATATCCGCAGCCTCGGCATCCAGGCTCCCCGGATCGATGATCTCTTCTATCACCGGCTCCCCCGGAAGGTGCGCAAGGATGGCACCGTCTCCTGGGAAGGGCGGCGCTTCGAAGTCCCCTACGAACTTGCCGGCAAAGCCGTCACCCTGGTCGTGGATCCCCACGGCAAGCGCGTCCTTCGCGTAGAGAAGGAAACCGGCGAGGATCTGGGACCGGCTACCCCCTTGGATCTGGAAGCCAACGCCCAACGTCGCCGCCACAAGCCCAGTCCGGCCCCAGATGCCCCCGAAAAAACCGGCAGCAGCCTGGTCGAGATCGCCCATCGGCAGTATTACGGCAAGAAGGAGGGTTGACCATGCTTCTCCAACACTTCGGTCTGAAACATCTACCTCTGAGCAAAGAGTCCCCGGAACTCTGGGACGACGGCAGCCTTGCCAGTCTGCGTGAGTCCTTCCAATGGCTCTTGCACACTCCCGGCCTCGGGCTGCTTACCGGCGACCCCGGGGTGGGCAAGACCGCCACCCTGCGCCTGCTCACCGAGCCACTCAATCCCCATCGCTACCGCGTCGTCTACCAGTCCGACACGGACTTCGGCCGGGTCGATATCTACCGCGCTCTGGGCCGCGCCTTGGGCGTCGAACCCCACTACCGCCGCGCCCATTTATGGAAAGACCTCAAGGAACGCATCCAGGACTTGGTCGAGAACAAGCAGGTCCTACCCGTCTGGATCCTGGACGAAGCCCAGAACCTCCCCCCGGACTTCTTCCGCGATTTCCCGGCCTTCCTCAACTTCGCCTTCGACTCTCGGGATCTGCTGACCGTCTGGCTGGTGGGCCACCCGAGCCTCGCACAAACCCTGGATCGGGTTCCCTATGCCGCCCTGGCCAGTCGCATCCGGGTCCGCTATCACCTGCGCCCGGTCCTGGAGCGAGAGCGCTTCGCCGCCCTGATCACCCATGCCTTCCGCTCCGCCGGCTGTTCGCACACCCTGCTGTCCGACTCCGGCCTGGAGCTGCTCCACCAGGCATCCAAGGGTTGCCCACGGCAGGCCGGCAACGTCCTCCACACGGCCCTGCGCCTGGCCGTGCCCAAGGGGCTGAACCATCTGCCCGACGACCTGATCCAGACCGCCATCGAGGCGTTACGATGAAGGCTCCGCCAATCGACGAGGCCGATGCCCTGCTGGAGGATTGGGACCGGCTGTTCCCGGCAGGGCTGTCCGATGAGGCCGCAGCGGCGCTGCTGCACTTCGTCGACGCCTTGGGGAGTCTGCTGGAGAGCCGCTACGGCGCCCAGGCCAGGGCTCATCGGATCCGGTCCGCAGAATCCCATCCACCGTTCTGAACCCATCGCACGGGATGACGCCGTCCCGTGCTCTTCTGGGTGCGCGTATCTTCTAAACCCGCGTGGGACGCACCCGCTTGTTCGCCCTCAAATAGCGCGGGACGTTACGCCGAAATTATCGCGGGACGTAACACCCCGACATGAAGCAAGCAATCCATCTCCTGACTCCATTTCTGATCGGCGCGGCCATCGGCTGGCTCTCCTGGCCTCACGCCATTTGGCTTGCTCCTGCGGCCTTGGTGGCAATCCCATCCGTTGCCTTCCGTGGCTGGGCGGGACCGTTCCTGCTAATGCTCGGTTATCACCTGGCAACCACCTGGGGGCTCATTCACGGAACGGCGGTATTCTTTCCGTCTGCCGGTTTGCTTCTGGGCTTGGCCTTCTGGACCGGATCGTCGCTGATCTTTGCTCTCCCCTATTTCTTCTACAGCCCAATCTTTCGTAAGTCCCGATCACTGATCGGGGCACCCTGCGCCGGAGTGGTGACCACGGCTTTGCTGTCGGCCATCTCCACCATCCTTCCCCCACTGGGGATCATTGGATGGACCTCTCCCTGGCTGGGGGCCATCTCGGAGGGATGGACGGGCGTGATGCTGGTGTTGCTCGGTATCGCATTGGCAGCCTTGGGCAGAAAAGCGGCATTGGCCGGGCTGGTGATTGGTGTCGGCACGGCCGCCGCCTTGGGGGCGGGATCGCTTGTGCTGGCCGCGCGCCATCCTGCTCCTGCCAGTTGGGTTGGGGTGAATACCCGCCTGGGGCATCTCGATTCGCCGCTGTCCTACGTCGAGGCTTCGATGCGACTGGAGCGAAGCACCATGGCATTGCTGCACAAGGGTGTCCATATAGTTCTGCTGCCGGAGACCGTAGCTGGACTCTGGCTGGTCGGGACGGAGGACATCTGGAGGCCGGTGGTGCACTGGACCGCCGATCATCCATGCCAGACGGTATTTGTCGGTACCTTCGTCCCCCATGGTCGCGGCTACGTGGACGCGCTCGTGCAGATCCACGACGGGCGGACTCGGGTGCTTCCCGATACTATTCCCGTCCCATTCTCCATGTGGCACCCCTGGACACCCGTAGGAAGTTTTCGCATGGCCCCCTTTTCCCAGAGGCCGGAAATGACCCGGGTTGGGAGCCTGCGGGTAGGGTATCTGATCTGTTACGAACAACTGCTGATGTGGCCTGCGCTGAATCTGGCACTCCACCGCCCACAGGTTCTGCTGGCTCCGGCGAACGACTGGTGGGCCAGGGGCACTGACATCCCTGCGATTCAGCGAGCTTCCGCCAAGGCCTGGGGGACTTTTCTCGGGGTTCCGGTGCTCTTCGCGGTGAACCAGTGATGGCTGCGCTATCTCGGGCCCGCTCGGTCTATACCCTGTGCATGAAAGCTAAAGCGCTATTCCGAAAGTGGGATGCTGCACTGATTCGGTACTTCGAGCGTCCCGCCCCCCGCAAGATGGCGGAGGGACTGCTCTGGGCCGCCACGCATCTCGAAATCCTGTTTTTTCTCCCGTTCCGGCTGTTCTTTGTTCCCATGGCCTGGATTCTGGATCGCCATGGCAGAAAGATGCGGGAGATCCGTGACCGTCTACGAGACAAGGGAAATTATTCATGAAAGAACAATGTTTCAATGAGGTAAGAGACTTTTTACGACTGGATGAAGAGACCTTGCAGAGGATGTTACCCGATCTTATTGAATGGCATCGTCTCTCACGAAAAGCGCTTTTTACTTTGAAGGAAATGGGCGCGGTAGATGATGTTGAATCGGTCAAAACGGATTTTATTTGGGTTGATGATGGCAACCCAGACAACTGTATAGCAATTACGCTGCAGTAAATGAACATGAACCGCACAGAAACCACGGCCATACAGGAAGCGGTGCGTTGGGCCTGTTGGGTACTCGACCGCACCGACATGCCCAAGCGAAAAGTCCTGAAACGGGCATTGTTGCGCTTTGGCATCCCAGCAGCCGCCGTGGAACGCGCCGTCATCGCAGAGCGTGGGCCGGATTATTTGAGCGAACGCTCGGAGCGGATGCTCTCGAAATATCGGGCGCAGCATGCCGCCAACGCCTGCATTTCGGCCCGTAGCCTTCGTCCCTGCAACCGACACTGGAGCAACCAGTGAAGTGCTGGTACGTCTGGGCAAAGCGACTGCTTTGGTGGCTGTTCTGGGCAATCGTTGGTCTGCTGTGCCTGCTCGCTGGCGTGGGGATCTGGATGCAACGGGAGCATCTGGTCCTGAACCTGTCGACCTGCGAGCCGTTGGGTCTCTACCAACTCATCGGCAACCCCTATCCGCTGCACGATGGAGAGCTGGTGGAAGTGGAGCTTCCCGATCCCATCACCCACCCTGCGGTTGCCGAAGGCCTCCGGGACCATTGGTTTCCCGAGAATCAGCCTTGGATCAAGCAGGTCGGGGCACTACCCGGCCAGACGGTCACGCTCTCCCGTCAGGGGGTCTGGGTGGATGGCCGCTACCTGCCGAACTCGCACGTGGACCGGCGCACCCCAGGCGGGCGGGATGCGATCCTGCATTACCCCTTCGGCACCTACCACCTCAAAAACGGCCAGGTCTGGCTCTACGCACCGGGGAACTACGCCTTTGACTCCAGCTATTACGGGCCGGCGTCTCAAGGGCATATCCTGCAAGCGGCACATCCGTACTGGATCCTCCCCGGTAGCCAATACTGGCTTCGGAAGGGGGATTGATGCGGCTTTCCCAAAACCTGCGGGGGCATCCGGCTGAGCAATCGGGCTTTGGCCCTACCCTAGGAACGTCAACAACAATGGAGTCGAAGCCCATGCGTGTCTTACAGGAAAGGGGCAGCCGATACGCCGAAGTCTCCACCCGCCTGCCCGTGAAGATGCACCTGTACACCAAGGCGCTGGCCTTCGCCCTGGGAAAGACGCTCAAGTCCATGTATCAGGACTGCGCGGAGCGGTTCCTCACCGAAGCGCCGTGGAAATATGGCCTGCGCTGGCGGCCTACCAGGGGCCTGACCACCCGGCTTTCGGAGGTGGGCAGCAAAACCGTCACCGGCTGGACGCAGGTCAACGTGCGCGTCCGGTACGAGACCGCCATACGGCTGGAGGCCTTGGCGGCGAAAGAGAAGATCAGCGTGTCGAGCCTCTACTACACGATGCTCTACTGGTGGGCCTGGTACCAGTACCCACCCGCCTACGAACGGGAACGGCGAGCGAAAGCTCTTGCGAACAAGGGAGATTCCTCATGAAGTTCATTACGGTAACGAACCAGAAGGGCGGAGTTGGAAAAACCGCCCTGTCCCTGCACATCGCCGAATACGCGGCGCGGGCCAAGGGCGCACGGACTCTGCTGGTCGATCTGGACGGCCAAAGAAACGCGACCTTTCTGGCTACCGGGAGAGCGCGGCACGAAGCAGGTACGGTGCTTGATCTGTGGGATGACGAGTTGCCGGTTCCAAGGCCCGTGGCGTCGCGCATGTCCTTTGACGTGCTGCCTGGCAACGAGTATGCCGCCGAGGTCGACAAGCAGCCCGAGGAAGAGACGCAGAGGGCGCTACACCGGCTGCACTCCCTCGATTACGACCTGGTGGTATTCGACACGCCGCCTGCTGTGGGGGCGCGGCAGGTGGTTCCCATGCAACAGGGCGGATTGCTGGTGGTTCCTCTGGAGCCGGAGATTCAGGCGATCCAGGGGCTCGCCGGGCTGCTGCAAATCTGGACGGACATTGCCCAGGAGATTCGTCTGGACCTGCGGCTGGTGGTCAACAAGCGCATCAAGAACTCCACGCATCAGGAAGCGATTCTTGACACGCTCCGTCGCTCTGCTGCGGCTGGACCGCACATGCTGCCGGAGGAGTTGACTTCCCGAACCCTCGTTCCCAACGCGCTGAAAGACGGGAAGCCCGTCTGGGATTACGACCGGAACGACCCGGCCGTGGCGGTGTGGGCATCGGTCTGCAAGAAACTCATCGAGCAGGTTTTGGTGGTGGACGATATAGAAACTCAGGAGGAGGCATATGGCTAAGGTGGATATCAGCAAGGCGATTCAGAACAATGTCACCAGGCGGGCATTCCAGGATCTGGAGGCCGCCGTCGCCAAAAAGCCTGCGGACACACCCCAATCGGCCTACCAATTTTTGCCGCTGGATGCCATCGAACCGGACCCGGATCAGCCCCGGCGCATCTCCGGTATGTCGGACGGTGATGACCCGCACGGGCTGGAAGAATTGGCGGGCAGCATCTTGGCGCACGGCATTATCCAGCCCATTACCGTGCGCTCTCTGGGCGGTGGCCGTTACCGCATAGTCAGCGGCGAGCGGCGTTGGCGTGCCGCAAAAATCGCCCTGCAAACGGGGGAGCCCTGTCGGCGCAAAGGGTATGACCTGGCACGGATTCCGGCAGTGCTGGTGACTCCCGAGTCGGAACACGACCGGCTGGAAATGCAGATGGTGGAGAATCTGGCGCGGGCAGATATGACCCCCCTGGATACGGCCAGGGCACTGCAAAAGCTACTGGACGAGACGAAGATTTCCGTGAGTGAACTAGCTCGGCGCTTGGGAAAATCGCGGACATGGGTTCTCCAAATACTGAATGTTGCCAGCCCAGAGGCTCAGGAAGTCTCCAATCGAATCGGTGTACCCCTGGAAGAGATTGGGCAAGCCGACTTGATGCGCATGAAGCCTTGGCTTGCCGATGGGCGGCAAGCCATCCTGGAGGCGGTGCGCGTGCGGATTGCCCAAGGCGAGCCTTATTCGCGTTCATTGGTGGACGAAGAAGCCAGCCGTTACGATCTGGAGTCCGGTCTGGGTCTCCAGAGGCGGGGGCTCTCTCTGGACGATCTGCGGATACTCCAGTCCTGGCAAGCCGATCCCGAAAAGGCGGCGGCACTGGCACGGGTGCAGGGCGGCATGAGCCTTGCCGATGCCCTGGCGAGCACCGTGGACCGTTCAGGCACTGACGAGCGGAAAAAAGAGCCCCAAGCAGAAACCGAAACTCCGACCAGTTTCCGGAACCACGAGCAGAATGCAGTGGAAGATTCCGGCAACGCCGGAGGCTTTGAGGACGCTCCGGAGCACTGGAACCCGGAGACGGATCGGTTGGAGCCAGAGATCGATCAACCCAGATTTGAGCGGCAGGATGCTTCGGATCCCGTAGCCAGCCCCTACACGGCAGTGGAACAGGCCAGTCGCGGTCGGAGTGACTCCATCACGATCGAGCTACCAGGCGAGCTGATCGCCTTGATCTTTGAGAAAGCGGGCCTGGCCCGCCCTCTGGATCTGGATCGGGACACCCTGCTGGATGCCTTGGGCAGGGCCCTGTCGTGAGCAACCGCTGTGCAAATCGGGCTTCACGGGTCTGCGGGAAAGCAGGTGCCTTTCGAGCCGATTTGCACACAAATTGCACGGAAGTCGATTTGGATGGGTG
Organism: Acidithiobacillus caldus ATCC 51756; assembly: GCF_000175575.2. NCBI lineage: Bacteria > Pseudomonadati > Pseudomonadota > Acidithiobacillia > Acidithiobacillales > Acidithiobacillaceae > Acidithiobacillus > Acidithiobacillus caldus. Next base: position 164,254 of record NZ_CP005986.1, on the reverse strand, counting down.
GGAAAAAGTTCTTAACTTTTTGTTTTTATTGGTGGCGCTTCAGGGACTCGAACCCCGGACACGCGGATTATGATTCCGCTGCTCTAACCGACTGAGCTAAAGCGCCGTGAGGGTTGCCATTTAAGCCCCAAGCGCCGGTGCTGTCAATAGAGTGTGTGCGGCGGCGTCCTCGTGATGGGGTAGAGATCGGCGAAAAGTAGGTAGGTTCGATACGAGCAGCGCAACTCGTGCGGGCGAGGCAGTTTTTACAATCATCAGCCGCCGCGCTGCCAAGGGCGATGTGGTCGTCATGTCGCTCAGAGCGGCGACTGCATCATGGTAACTCTGCAGCTGACCAGCGATCCGGCCAATTCGGCGGCGCTCGCTAGGGCCATCGCCCAATACAGACGGGGTCTGGCGCGCAGGCGCGCGTCCCGCCGGCCTCCCGAGCTGATGAGCGCTGGCGCGGGTTGCTGCACGTCAAGCACCTAACAGGCGACGAGCGAGTATGGATTGCAGGTCGCGGCGTCCGTCCGCAATCAGGTAAATAATGACTTGGCTGCCTGTGACACGGTAGATCACGCGATAGGGTTTAAGGAAGATCTGGCGGTATTCTTTGATCCCAAGGCCGACCAGTTCCTTCGGATAGCTACCGCGTTCCGGGAATTTCGACAGACTCTCCCCAACGGACATCAACTCATCCAACACATGGGTGGCGTTGGCGATGCAGTCGAATTCGCAGAGGTAATCGTGGATGGCCTCCAAGTCCTGCTCCGTACCCTCGGTGAGCAAGACCTCAAACTTGGCAGGCGTGCCTGCCATCGGAGTGGAGTTCACTTGGCCCGCAAGCGGGCAACGACGTCAGAGACAGGCTTGACCTTGCCAGCGGCCAAATCCCGATTGCCCAACGCGAGAATCTTTAGCAAGGCCAGTGTTTCTTGCGTCTCCTCGAACGAAGCGATGTCCTGCAGTACCGCCTTGGCTTCGCCGTTTTGGGTGATGACCATCGGTTCACGCTGCTCCGCGAGGCGCGTCAGCACCTCGGCTGCGTTGGCTTTGAGATAGCTGATCGGCTTGACTTGTGATGAGTAGCGCATAGCTGTGCTCCCGACTCGATGAGATCAAATATAGTCTTATTTTGGTCTTACGGCAAGGCAGCTCAATTGGATGTGCACGTGCTATCAGGGACATGAAGGCGGTGGGCGAGCCAGTGAAAGCCGATGTGCTCTTGCTCGAGCCGTAGTCCGGGGCGAATGCGGTTATTGCGCAGGTCGTCGTAGAGGGCTCTCTCCTCGATCGTGAGTCGGTGCAAGTCCACTCGGAGGGGTTTGTCCTCACTGCCCCAAAAAACCGCGTGCGCATGGAGCGTGGCTCTATCCATCAAGAACGAAACCACGTGGTCAAAGTGGCCGCGAAGCTGATCCAGAATGCCAAAACCGTGCGTATCGATATCACCCCAATAATACATGGCACTGCTTTTGAGCCAATGACTGCGGGCAAGTGCATCCCAACCATAACCAGCACCAAAAATCACGATGGCATTCGCTACCTGCGGAAAGGCCAGGAAGTTGGTTTCGTTCTCGGTGATGAATACACGCTGCACGTCGAGCGCCAAGCGACTGAAGCTATCGGCATCCAGAGTTATGTCGGGGGATGCTGAGCCGGGTACGACATGAATCGACGGATCAAGTACGCGGAAGCGAATACGGATCGGTTTTTCCAAAAATCCGTAACGGGCTGGAAACTGACGCAGACCGGATTTGCTGGTCTCCACCGCAGCGACAGGCAAGGCCAGATCCAGTAATTCGGTCAGTACACCGCGATGGGTTTCGATGAATTTGCTGTGAATGCCTGGCAAATCCACTTGCCGCAAGTAAATGCCGGGACGCGGATGCTCGGCAAGCCATGTTACTACAGCAAGTAATCGTGACCATTCTTCGGATAGCGCCAATGCCTGCAGTGGGTGCTTCTCTAGCCAGGGCAGCAAGACTGGGTGCGTTTGTCGGGTGGCGGAAATCAGGGCGGAAAAGCGTTCCCAATCTTTGCGTTTGCCTAACCAGGTCAACGCATCCTCAATCGTCTCGACCCACACGCAAGTTGGCAGCTTTTGCGCGCCCTGGACGCGGTGCTTGCGCTCCTGCCACTCCACGCGCACTGCATTCGTCGCGTCCAATTCGGCGGCCCATTGGCGAACTTCATCAAAACGATTTGTAATGTCCGCAGAGGTTGGGGACCTGAGAGACATGCGCAAAGGAAAACGCGTCTGGCCTGTCACAGTATCTCGCAGCAGTTCACCGCGCTCCCAAAGCCGCACCAACTGCGCTTTCAATTCTTTTGGGCCAGTCCAAGTCACGGCGTAGGCGCCTGCTGCGATTTGCTTGGCATCGAGGCCTTCTGCGCCCGGTACGCTTCGATGGACAGGTTACGCAATTTGGAGGCTCGACCGCCTTCGTTGTGCACGAACCCTACGCTGGATACAAAGGGCTCGATGATGTGGATTTTCTGTAGCGGCGTCACGATCAACAATTGCAGGTTGAGTTGTCGAAACAATTTTAGGCCGTATTGGGCAGATTCATCCGAGCCGCGCCCAAACGCCTCATCAATGACCACGAAGCGGAAGGAGCGCGAGCGCACCGCCCCCCATTCCAGGCCGAATTGGTAGGCCAGACTGGCGGCGAGAATCGTGTAGGCCAATTTCTCTTTTTGCCCGCCCGACTTGCCGCCAGAATCGGAGTAGTGCTCGTGTTCGCTATTGTCCTCGCGCCAGCGTTCGCTGGCGGCGAACACGAACCAGTTGCGCACGTCGGTGACTTTCGCGGTCCAGCGGCGGTCCTGTTCCGACAAGCCATCACGGCCACGGAACCGGTCGATGATGGCCTTGACCTGGAGGAACTTAGCTTCGGAATACTGGGTATCATCTGAGCCAGTCATCGCACCCTCGGTGCAGGAGCGTAGATCCTGCTGGAAATCGCGAATTTCGGCATCGGGGCTGGCCTGCGATTCGAGCACGATATAGCGCCCGGGGTTGTAGTCAATCTCACCCAGCGATTTGTTGATGTGGGCGATACGCTCCTTGATGGTTTCACGCTCGCGAGCCAGTTGGGCATTGAAGTTGGCGATTTCGTTAATGGTGTTGACGTTGAGCAGTTCTTTGAACCGCGCAACAAAACGCGGTAGATCATCGCGATTGAGCTGTATGAGCAGGTTTTCGTATTCGAAGGCGGCTTCCAGGCTGGCATCCATCTCGGCGGTCTCAAGCTTGAAGGCTTCCTTGAATGAGACCATCGTCTTGATAATTTTTTCTGTGAGATGTCGAAGTTTCCGATCTTCGGCATCGATCCGAGCTTGTAGCCAGGCGCGTACGTCCTGCTCGCGGTTGTCGCAGGATTCTACGGTCAATTGGTGTTCTCCCAGGGCCTCGGCCCGCATCGCCTCCAAGGTGGTCGACAGCGTCGCATCGATAGCGGCGTCCTGGACCAGTAAAGCCGTCTGCTGGCGTAGTTCCTGTGCATCCGAGCGACGCTGCTCCACCTTGGCGCGGCGGTCGCGCACGGATTGCAATTCTTCTTCGGTGCCCTTGAGCGCCTGCTGCAGTTCCTGCAAGCGTTCGTTCAATTGGCTGAGGACATCCGATGCCTGCGCAAGCTTTTGGCGCTCGTCTTCCAGAGCTGCGATGTCCGTTGCCACGCTGGCCCAATCGATTTCTTCGAAGCTCGTAAACTCTTCCAGGCGGGTCAATGCATCCAGTTTGGATAGCAGTTCCTTCCGCTCGCCGTCGATCTTGCCGATCTGGCTGCCCAGCTCGCCGAGATGGCTTTCGAGCTGGCGGCGCTTGGCTTCCAGCGCGGCAATCTTGGCGCTGTTGCTCCAGCCAAGCACGTAGCGGCTGCGGTCGGAGATGGCGTGCCGGTCGTCCTTCTCGTGCCGGCCAGTCGGGTCTTTGATCTGGCCGGCGCGGGTGATCGCCCGCGTTTCCCGGCGGAACTGCTCTTGCGTGGCACAACAGGCCACGTCAAAACGATGGGCGAGCTCCCGCTCCAGCCAGTCGTAGTGGGGTGAATCGGGCTTGATGACGAGTTTCCTCACCAAGGAGTCATGGTGCAGTTCCGGCAGATCGGATGTTTTGCGCGGTCGCACGTGGAAATAGACCAAGCGCCCGCGCAGATGGCTACTGTCCACCCACTCGGCCACCGCCTTGTAGTGGGCATCCGGCACCAGCAGGGCCAGACCGAAGCCGCGCAGCAGTCTTTCGGCCGCACCTTCCCAGTCGCGCTCCTCATCGCGTACTTGGATCAACTCGCCCGCGAAGGGCATATCATCCACCTCCAGGCCCAGCGCGGCGCAGAGGGCGGCGCGTATCTGAATCTGCTGGTCGTCGATGTTGCTGCGACGGCGTTTGAGACTCTCGATTTCCGCGGTCAACCGTTCGTGCTCGAGCTTTCCCTGGCGCAAGCTCACGCCATGCTCGGTCAGCGTATTTTGGAGGTCGGCATCGCGGTTTTGGATATCTTCCCGCCACGCCTTGAATTGCGCCCGCTGCGCGGTAAAGCCGGCATCGTCGCGGGGCACGGACTCACCCAAAACGGCCACCAGTTCACGGTAACGCGCATCCTTGGCCTTGCGCGCATCGCGCAGTTGCTCTTTCCTGTGGATCTCGGCGGCGAGCCGCTCCAGACGGTCGCCGCCGTTGTCGTTGATGGCCTGTTTCAGCTCATCGACCTGTCGGCCTTGCTCCTCGCGCATACCGTCCAGGCGTCGAACCTGCCCATCGATCTTGTTCCACTCTTCATCGAGCAGATCTAGGCGCTTGTCCAGCAATCCCAATTTGAGGCTGGCAAAGTGCGCCCGCAGGCCGTCGCGACATTGCCGCAGATGATTCACCTCCTTCACCAGTTCGCTGTGCCGCTTGCAGTCGGCCACCAAGGGCGTCAGCAACTCCACCTGTTGCTGGGCCTTGAGCACGGCTTGATGGGCGCGGTTGAGATCGTCGAAATGGCCGATCAGTGCCTGGATGCGCGATGCCACCTCGAACGGCTCCAGCATATGGTTGCGCACGAAGTCGGTGAGATTGCCCACCGATTTCATCGACACCGTCTGGTGAAAGAGCTCCAGCGCCTGATCGTTCTCGATGCCGAAGCGGCGCCTGAACCACGCCGCATAGGGCGGAAAGCTGTCAAAGAGATCGGCGCCGGTTCCGCGCAGCCGGCGGCGCAGGGCAGCGATGTCGGTGCCGAAGTTTGCGAAGTCCTCGGCGATCGACAGGCTGCGCTCGGCCCCGAGGAAGAAGCGGGCGGGCTGCCCCTGCGCCTCCTTCATCCAGAACACTTGCGCCAGGCTCACCATCTGGTCGTACCCCGCGTTGTAAAACACGCCCAGGATGACGGAATAGCTGTGCTCGTCGCGCAGGGATACCGGCTTAGCCACCCCCGTGACCTCGTTGCGTTCGGATTTATAGTGCCCCAACACGTAGGAACGCAAGGTCCGTTCCCTGCTGTCCGCTCCGGCGGCCTTGTTATAGGCGATGCGATGGGCTGGCACCAGCAGCGTGGTAATGGCATCCACCAGCGTGGACTTGCCGGAACCGATGTCACCAGTGAGTAGCCCATTCTTGCCGTCCAGTTGCAGCGTCCAGACCCGGCCGTCGAAGGTGCCCCAATTGAAAACCGAAAGCCGCATGAGACGAAAACCCGACAAGGCATCGTCCGCCACGAAATCCAGCCCCAGGGACTGCGCCTCACTCATCGCGCGCCTCCTTGCTCGACGCCGCGCCAGACAGGGCGGATTGGTAGGCCGCCAGGCGGGCATCAAGCTCGGCCAGCCACTGCGCGTCGACAAAGGCCTTAAGGATGCGCCGAACCTCGAAATTGGCCTGCCCTGCCAAGCTACCACTCGCAGGCTTGAGCTTGTGTAGAAAGCCCAGTTCCACCACCTTGTTGATGGTGGTTTCAATCTGGTCGATCAGTTTGGCCTCGTTGGGCCCGTCCGGCAGGAAAACCCGGACCAGTTCGACGATCTCGTCTCGCGATAGCACCAGACGCGTGTCGCCACCGCCAGCATCGAATTCGGCCAGTTTCTTGCGCAGCAAGGCCAGTAACAGACTCACCGGAAACGACAGGGGGCGGCGTGCAACCAGACGGGGCAAGCGTGGCGACGGATCATCCTCAGCAGGTTCCGGGCGGCTTTTCAGGAAGGCATACCCTTCCGCCTCATCCAGCACCAGTTCCAGATTGAGTACCGCCACGTAGTCCCGCACGCGGGCCTGCAGGTTTAGCAATGCCGCCCACTGGCGCTCGTCCTGCTCCCGGGAGCTATGGTCAAGATTGGTGTATGAGCATTTGCTAACACGATTCAGGCGGCGTCCTGTTGAGGATCCAGCCGGGTTTCGTTGGCAGGCATCCCATCGACAAATGTCACCCCGGCAAAGAGCTCGCGCAGTCTTTCCGGATGCTGAATCCCGCGCCAGTGTCTCTCTGCCTGCTGGATGAGCTTGTAGCTCAGGCCAAGGAAAGTGGCTCGAGAGACACAGTTTTTAGTGCGGCTGCTGCGTTGCCGTACGGTGGCGAAGGTCGATTCGATGGCGTTGCTGCTGCGGATATGCCGCCAGTGCTCTGCCGGGAAGTCGAAGAAGGTCAGCAGCACGTCCCGGTCCTTCTCGAGCTTTGCGACCGCTCTGGGATATTTGGCCTGGTAGTCCCGCACGAAGGCTTGCCAGGCTTTCTCCGCAGCTTCACGGGTGTCGGCCATCCAGATCGCCTGCAGGGCGGCCTTGGCTTTCCCCTGAAGGCGCTTCGGTAGCTCGTTGAGGATGTTGGCCGTCTTGTGCACCCAACAGCGCTGATGACGGGTTTGTGGGTAAATCTCGTCCAGGGCGGCCCAGAAACCCATCGCCCCATCTCCTATGGCCAGTAGTGGCGCCTCCTGCAGCCCGCGGTCGCGCAAGTCCCGCAGGATCTCTAGCCAGGAGGCTTTGGACTCCCGTAAACCGTCGGTGACCGCCACGACCTCCTTCTTGCCCTCGGCCGTCACGCCAATAATGACCAAGAGACACATCCGGGGATCGTCCTCCGCCCGCAGCTGGGTATAGACCCCGTCGGCCCACCAATAGGCGTAGCGTTTTCCCTGTAGAGACCGGCGCTGCCATTGGGCATGCTCTTGCGCCCATTCGACTTTCAAGCGTCCCAGCACGGCCGGAGAAAGCCCCTTGGCCTCCTCGCCCAGGAGAACAGACAGCGCCTCGTGCATCCGTCCCGACGATACCCCGTGCAGGTACAACCAGGGGAGCGCTGCGGCCACGGTCCGCGACTTGCGCACGTAGGGCGGTACCAGGGAAGAACGGAAGACCACGCCCGAACCGGAGCGGTCTCGCACCTTGGGGACCTGTACAGGCACGGGGCCGACCGCTGTCAGGATCTCCCGCTCCGGCAGATATCCATTCCGCACGACGGCCCGGCGACCATCGACCATGCGTACCGCGGCATACTCCTCCAGCAGCACCTGCACCTCGCCCTCGATGGCCTGTTGGATCAGCTGGCGCGCGGACCGCCGCAATAAGCCCTCGATGTTCAGGCCCAACTCTCCCATTCCTCCGTCGAAACCAGTACTCTCTTGCATGGCGCACTCCTCATTCGTTGCGAATCGGATCCAGAAACCCTTTTCTAGCAACAGTGCGCCACCCTCCTCAAGCTAGTTGTAGACCTCCCGTACACCAGATTCGAGCATAGCTCTGCTCCCGGTACTGCACCCCCTTGAGCAGCCCGATCAGTAACGACGACAGATCCGGCTCGGCTGCAGCAGTGGTCATTGCGCCGGTGCTATCTTGTTCCATCCCTGTTGCATTGCCCTTTTCGTCTTGTATTCAGCGCGTAAAAATCACTCGAGGCAAGCGGGCCGTGCGATGCACAGTTTCGCCACGATCATCCTCAGCCTGCCAGTGAATGGCTTCCGGCGTGTCCTCATCCACCACCGTGTTGAAGGCGTCACTGCCCAGTTGCAGGTAGGCCACCAGTTCCGCCAAGCCCTGCCGCAGGGGCTGGGAGGTCACCAGTTCGCGCAAGGTGATCTGCGCCCTATCCTGCAAGGTATGGCGGATATAACGGGTGAGCCTCGCTTTGTCCACCACCACCTGTTCGAACAGGGCGGAGGGGTCGATATCCTCGTCCCCCGCTAGCAGCGTCAGGCTGGCAATGACTGGTTTGATCGCCGGCGTGAACAGGGGCCGCTCCATCGCCAGTGCGATATCGGCGCAGGCCTCAGCCACCTCCATCACCGTTCCCGTTGGCGGCGCTTCCCGCAACGCCAGGGCCTTGCTCTCGATGCCGTGCAGGATATCCATGATGCGGCGGTTCTCCAACCAGGCTTGGTCGTCGAGAAAGCGGCGGAGTTGTTGCGACAAAGCCGCCACCGTGCGTTGGGTATGTTCGCCGGCCTCCAGCCAGTCGTAATGCACGCGGCGGGTCCGGGTGTCTGGATTCAGGTCCGCCACCGCGGGCAACGCGAGCACGCGATCCAATAGCTTGGTCAATTCTTCCTGACGACGGCTGGATAGCAAAAAGTCCCAGAAGGCGCGGAAGCTCTTGCCCTGATCGGAATTGGCGATGGCGTCACGCTCGCCCATGATATCGTCCAACAGGTCGCCCTTGCCGCCTTCCCACAGCGCGATGCGCTCACGCACGCGCCGGTCCAACTGACGGAAGTTGTGCTCTACCTCGCGAAAGTCGGTGAGCAACTCGCGCGCCCCCTGGATGAACTGCAAAAACCGATCCTTCAGCGCTGTGTCATCCAGCAGCGGCACGTCGCCCGACAACACCCGGGCAATTTCGGCATCGATGTCATCACGTTTTTTGTGCAGCTCGGCGATGCGCTTGGCCGGGTCGGCCTCACTGCCTTCGCTCATCTGTTTGAGCAGATCGAACAGGGTGAGCAGGCGCGATTCCGTCCCAACGAACTGCCGCTCGGAAAGCTGCGCCAGCCAGGCGATGGCCTTCTCGGTCGCGGGTGTGAGATCGAATTGCGCCTCGTCGGTGCCGGGCTTGTAAAACTTGCGCAGCCAGCCCTTATCCGGCGACGCCCAATCGTTCAGATAGTCGAGAGCGGGCTTGGGAAACGCCGCTTCGCCGAGCTGCAGACGCAAGGCGTACAACTCGTCTTCCAGCGCCTCGGACAAGTCGGCGGCAGCCATCATCCGCACGTTGGGCACCACGAATATGCGGTGCAGAAAGGCCGCTACCAGCGGCGCATGGTCCGAGCGCAACAGTCGCCAGGCGGGATGGTGGGTGCGCAGGGCGTCTAGGGTGGCGTAGTCGAGGGTCACCAGTCAGTCCAGCTTGGCACCGATGTCCGTGTTTTTCCTACTGCCGTTGTCCATCATTCTGCCACCTCGGACATTTTGAACGTCGCACACAAGCGCCCCACGCGGTGCACTGGCGACCCTTAGCGCCCATGCCAGCGGTAGTTGGTGTCTTTCACCACGCCCAAGTGACGAGCGACATCGATGGTAGTGACCAACGGTTCGGCATTCATGGCGTTGGCCATCCATTGGTTTGCGTCACACTCGATCTAGATCGTAAAAAGTGTACATGAACGGATCTTTATCGACTATCGCGATGCCAGGGCTGCCTTGCATGGGGACCGCGGGCGTTGCCTACTCAGGCCTCCCAAGGTGCCTTTGGCACCGGCTAACCGTGACGGTTGCTCGCCTTGGGTAGCGGCGCCCGCTTCTTCGATCGCCGCGCGGGTCCGGGCGAAACGGAGTAATTGGTGGTGGGGTGGTATCCCGCATCAAACGACTATTGAAAGTACGCGATACCGGCGTTCTGGCAAGTTGCGAAGCCCTGCGTACCAGAGCGAAAAGCGGGGGTTGACAGGCTAATCTGCGGACAATCAAGCAGTTTTATTGGCCTGATTGGTCACCGAAAATGGCGTTCAACCTCGTCTGCTTTCCAAGGTCAGTTCAGTTCCCACACGCGGAATTGAACCCGCGTCCGTCATCCTGACCAAAAGCACACCCATTTACACCCATTCCGGGGCAAGGCAGCCCTCCATGCGGCGAATGGCGCTCCTATTCACCGCGCCGTATGCGGGGAAAGACTTGCGTGTGCGGAGAATGCGCCCCATAATCTCCGCATGAATAGCGGCGATTACAAGTACATCTGGCAGTCGAAAGACTGGCCGAACTGGCACTTCGACCTGGCAGCACTGGCTGGGCCTATGGTTGAGGTCAGCCGCGCCCAGGGGCTGTTGATGGGCCGTCTGGCCGACGTGGGCATGGCCCTGCGCGATCAGGCGAGCCTGGCGGCACTGACCGAAGACGTGGTCAAGACCAGCGAGATCGAGGGCGAGCAGCTCAATGTCGAATCCGTGCGCTCTTCCATCGCCCGCAGGCTGGGCGTGGACATCGGCGCCTTGGCCCCGGTCGATCGGCACGTCGAGGGCGTGGTCGAGATGGTGCTGGACGCCACGGCCAACTGCCAGGCACCGGTAACGCGGGAGCGTCTGTTCGGCTGGCATGCCGCGCTGTTTCCTACCGGCTACTCCGGTCTTGCCAAGATCAAGGTCGGTAGCTGGCGCGATGACGCCAGTGGCCCCATGCAAGTGGTGTCCGGACCCATCGGCCGCCAGCGGGTGCATTTCGAAGCACCGCCGGCTGATCGCCTCGAGGCCGAAACCGGCCGCTTCCTTGACTGGCTCAATGGTGCGTCAAACGAGCCACCACTGATCAAAGCGGGGCTCGGCCATCTGTGGTTCGTCACGCTGCATCCGTTCGACGATGGCAATGGCCGTATCGCGCGGGCCATTGGCGATCTGCTGCTGGCACGCGCCGACGGCAGCCCGCAACGCTTCTACAGTTTGTCGGCGCAGATCCAGCGCGAACGCAAGGCTTACTACGACATCCTGGAGCGGACCCAGAAACGGTCGCTGGATGTCACCGAGTGGCTCGCGTGGTTCCTCGACACCCTTCATCGTGCCGTCGACGAGGCCCAGCACACGCTGGACGCCGTCCTGACGAAAGCCCGTTTCTGGCAGCGCTGGGCGACCACACCCTTGAATGAGCGACAGGTGAAGTTGCTGAACAAGCTGCTCGACGGTTTCGAAGGCAAACTCACCAGCAGCAAGTGGGCGGCCATCGCCAAATGCTCGCCGGACACGGCGCTGCGCGACATCAATGACCTGCTCACTCGGGGTGTATTGCGGAAATCGGATGCGGGCGGACGTAGCACCACCTACGAGCTGAACGATCTGCCGGAGTAGCGGCGCTTCCTGGAATTGCCTTGGCTCGTCGGCCGAACAGCGCCTTCATGGAATCCTGCCAACTCGTTCGGAAGGAGACCAAGATGGAAGTCGCTCATCTCAATCAAAAACAACTGGCTGCTCGCTGATTAACACTCCAGGCGCTGGGAAGAGCCTTTTCCTGGACCAACATCCTCGAATCCGGCCAGATCAAGTCCATCAGCGAGCTTGCCCGTACCCTTGACGTCGATGGCTCGTATGTGGCCCGCATCCTCAAACTGACGACCCTGGCCCCCGACATCGTCGAAGCCCTGATCAACGGTGAGGAACCCAACGGGCTCTCGCTGGCGAAGCTGACCCAGACCTTTCCCGAGGACTGGACCGAGCAGCGCCGCCAGTTCGGCTTCGCCACCGAGTGACGACTGGACCGGAGACCACCCCAGAGAGCCGACCATCAGCGTCGGCTTTTCTATTTTGGGGGGTAGGAAAGCGGAGTTGACCGCGCTTCTTTTCATGGCCGAGGCGGGCGATTTCGAAAAAAACGTCCGGTTGCGACATCGAGCGATGACCTAAGACAACCGCCAAAAACGGCAACAAGCCGCAAACCCATATCAATCATGGATGTAGCTTTCCGGACGCGCTTCGGACTTGGTCCGGAGAAAACAGAGAATCAGGGGCCAAACAGAGAAAGAAAGGCGGGAAGATGGGGAGAATCGATGGTGCGGAGAGGTGCTTTGGAAAGATGTGAAACGGGCGCAAACCCTTTAGAAACAAGGAAAAAAAAGAAAACCCGTCACCCCGGAGAATGACCCCAGAGAGACGGGTTTGTCTTTTCTAAATGGTGGCGGAACACGGAACCGAACCCGCGTCCGTTTTCTGAGCCAGATAGTAACACCTCGGCCTTGAGGGTGCGGATTCGATGATTTGGGCAATTAGTCGGTCCTGCGAAATTCACCCACCCACTGGGCGATGGACCAAACGCTGACGCGCCATCGATGAGCGGAGCGCGCCCCGACGGGGCGCCAGGGTGGTCATGGCCTGTTGGCCGATGCGTGCCAGCGGCGTCAGGGCGAAGGTTACGGCGAAGAAAAGGCCCGCCAGGCCCAGGCGGTCGATGGCCCGCAGCAGCCAGCGGATGTTGAAGCCTGCCGCGCACAGCACCGCGTGCAGCGCGTCGCCTTCTGCTCCCTTCAGCCAGCAGCGGTCCATCCGGTGATCGGCCTTCAGGTGCCCGATGGCCGGCTCCACGGCCTGGCGTCGGCGCAGCCAGGCGCGTTGCGCGGCGCTTAGCGTCTTGCTCCTGCCCCGATGGACGAGTTGCACCGGCGCAATCTGGGCATCGACGCCGCGGTAGCCCAGGTCCACGACGGCCGTGGTCGGCTTCACGCCGATGTCCTGCAGCAGCGTGGTCGTCTGCTCCAACTGCGCGGCCAGCGTGTGACCGTCGTACGGGTTGCCGGGGAAGCTGCGCGCGCCGACCATCAGTCCATGCCGGTGGGTCACCGCCACGCTGACCTTGTGCGCATTCCGACGAACGTGACCGCCTGCACCGAGGATCGTGACCGGGTGGGTTTGCGCGCAAGCGTGGGGTTCAGATTCTAACCGCGTCGGTCACGATCACGGTCAATTCGGGCGTGGGCGCAGGCTTATCCACAGGCGAACGCCAGCGCGCCTCATACGCTGGCGGGCGGGCGCCTGTGGGTAAGCCGTCTCGCCTGCACGGCCTCATGCCTTCTCCTTTCTTCTCATCGACTCGCCCGTGAGGGCGAGCTTGTGGGCGGCGTGCACGACGCGGTCGAGGATCGCGTCGGCGAAGGTCGGATCGCCCAGGTAGGTATGCCAGTGCTCGATCGGCAGCTGGCTGGTGATGAGCGTCGCGCGCGATCCGACCCGGTCGTCGAGCAGCTCCAGCAAGTCGGAGCGCTCCTGCGCCGAGGGCGCGGCCAGCCCCCAATCGTCGATGACGATCAGATCGAGGCGGGCGAGCTGCATCAGCCGCCGGCTGAAGCTGCCGTCGGCGTGCGCGATACGCAGCTCCTCGAAGAGGCGTGGCAGGCGCACGTAGTACGCGGAGAGCCCCTGGCGGCAGGCGGCGTTGGCGAGCGCGCAGGCGAGCCGGGTCTTGCCGCTGCCGGTCGGGCCGGTGATGAGGCAGTTCTGGTGCTGGCGAATCCAGTGGCCCGTTGCGAGTGCGGCGATTTGACTGCGGTCGAGGCCGCGCCCGGCGCGGTAATCGACGTCCTCGAGGCAAGCGCCGCCGACCTTGATGCGGGCGGCCTTGAGCAGGCGGTCGATACGCTTGCCATCGCGCGCGAGCACCTCACGGTCGATGAGTTGCGCGAAGCGCTCCTCGAAGCTGAGGGCGGCGATTGCCGGCTGCGCGAGCTGTTCCTCGAAGGCGCGCGCCATGCCTTCCAGACGCAGGGCGCGCAGTTGTTCCAGACTGTGGTGCATCAGCATTGTGTGGCTCCGGTGGTAGAAATCAGTGGTAGTAGTGCGCGCCGCGCAGGTTCTCGTGGGCGGTGGGCAACGCGAGTTCGGCCTGCTGCGGGGCGGTCGGGGGCAAGGGGGCGCGGTCGAGGCCGCTCTTGAGGATGGAAGCGACGCTGCGGTAACGCATCGCGCCGAGTGTGACGGCGCGGGTCGCGGCGGCCTCCAGGCGCTCCTTGCCGTACTGGCGGGCGAGCCGCATCAGGCCGAGGCAGGCGCGGTAGCCCTGTTCCGGATGGGGCATGCGTTCGAGCTGGTAGCGCACCACCTCCCCCAGATGCGGACCAATCGCGGTGCCCCAGCTGATGAGCTTGCCCGGCGTCCATTGACGGTGCGCCTGATGCGAGGCGGGCATGTGCTCGTCCAGTGTAGTGAAGGCGCCGCGGCGGTGACTGCGCGCATGCACCGCGACACGTTTGCCGGCGGCGAAGCACTCGATGCTGCTCGCGGTGATGCGCAGCTCCACCGCCTGACCGGCCAACGCATACGGCACGCTGTAGTAGTGGCCGTCGAACTCGACGTGGTAGTCGATGTTGGGTTTGGCCCGCTTCCACGTCGCGAACTGGAACGCGGTCGCCGGCAGCGGGTGCAGCGCCGGCCGGTCGAGCGTCTCGAAGGCGCTACGACGCGACCCCGGCAGGCGCCGGAAGGCGCGTGCGTTCAGCGGTTCGATGAGGGCGGCGATGGCCTCGTTGAGCTCCATCAACGAGAAGAAGCGCCGATGGCGCAGCCGCGCGAGAATCCAGCGTTGCACGACCTGCACGCCAACTTCGACCTTGGCCTTGTCCTGCGGCTTGTAGGGGCGCGCCGGCAGGATCGCCACGCCGTAATGCGCGGCGAATTCGGCAGTCGTGCGTTGCAATTGCGGCTCGTAGCGGTCGGCCTGGCCGACGAGCGAGCGCGTATTGTCCGGGACGATCAACTCGGGCACCCCGCCGATAAAGGCGAGCGCCTTTGCCGTCGCTCCCAGCCAGTCGGCCTGCGACTGTGTCGCCGTGGCGCAGGCGAAGGTGTAGCTCGATGCGCCCAGCACCGCGACGAAGATCTGCGCCCGCGAGATCTCGCCGGTCGCGGCATCGACGATCGGTACCGTGTCGCCAGCGTAGTCGATGAAGAGTTTCTCGCCGGCGCGATGCACCTGGCGCATCGAGCGTTTCAGGCGCCGGGCGAACTCGCGGTACAGGTCGCAAAAGCGCGAGTACTGGTAGGCTGGCCCGTCGGCCGCCTGCACGTACTCCTCCCACAGCAGCGCCAGCGTGACGTTCTTCTGCTTGAGGCCCTGATGCACCGCCGCCAGGTCCGGCGTCGCGTAGCCGAGACTCGCCCCGCGGCCGCGCGAGCCGACGCTCAGCAGACGGCGCAGCTCGGCCTCGTCGGTAGCGGACAGCTCCGCCCACGGTCGGCCGCTGACTTCGGCCGCCTTCACATACTTGGCGACCACCCCTTTCGAAATCGACAGCGCGCGGGCGATCTGTTCGTGCGAGAGCGCGCAGTCGTACTTGAGCCGTAACAGCTCCTTGATCTTGTGCATGGCAATCGGCTCCGCCGGCATCCCCGTCTCCGCGCAAAGCGCGCGAGGGTAACCGGCCTGACAAACGACGTTGCCACGCCTGACTGCACAAACCCCGTTCCGATTTGATCGTGACCGGTCATTCCGACAACGTGACCGCTCATTCCGACAACCGGCCGAAATCGGTCACGATCAAATCGGAATCCGCGGTCACGATCGCGGAATCGCCGGTCACACTATTTCGGAATCAGCGGTCACGTTGGGTCGGAATCCGCAGACCTTGACGCCGAACTCGTAGGGCTGGCGGGCCTTGCCTTTGCCGATGCACTCGACCTCCGGGGCGTGCAGCGCGTACAGCTTGCCCTTGTCGTGCGGCTTCTGGGCATGCAGCCGCTCGGCGCGCTCCAGCCAGACCGTCAGGCCGTCCTGCGCCGCCTGTGGCAACGCCGTCATCTTGCGTCGCACCTCGCGCAGCAGACTGCCCAGGATGGTGCGCTGGCGGCGCAGCACGCGCTTGAGGCGCTTGAACTGCTTGGCGTGGGCGTAGCCCGCGGCCCGGCGGCGCAGCGTCTTGCCCTCGCGCGCGTGCGTGAGCTTGAGCTGGATGCCGGCACGCTTGGCCAGACGAGCGATCTTCTCGCGCGCCACCTCCAGCAGCCGGCTGTCGGTCGGGTGCGCAATGGCCTTCTCCTGCACCGTGGAGTCCACGATGACGCGCTCGAACTCGCGCTTGTCCACGGCCTTCATCGCCACCGCCGCCTCGATCGTGGACTTCAGCAGTTGCTCCACCCCGGCCTCGCCCAGCACGCGCCGAAAGCGCCCGATCTGCGTGGCGTCGCACGGCAGCTTGGGCGTGTAGTACGCCATGCCGCTGAAGAACTGCCACACCACGTTCTCGCTCCAGCGTAGGACGAGTTCCTCGTCGCTGAGGTCAAACGCGTGCTTCAGGTACAGCAGCGCCACCATCAGCCGGATCGGCAGGCGCGGCCGGCCGCGGTTGCTCACACCACCGCCGACCAATTGCAGCGTCGTGCCGAACAGGTCCGCCTCCTCCACAGCGCGACCAGCGCGGTCCTTGTGTGCGAACGCTGGAGCCAGCGACTTCTCGATCTCGTCCCACGGCATGCGCGTGGCCAGTACCGCCAGCGGGTGGTGACCTGCCGGATTTCTTAGGACCACCGATCAGTTGAGGATGGCCGGGGTGGTTGATGATTCGTCTTGTTGCTTCTGCTCTGCCTTGAACTGCTTCGGTGTGCGGTAGCCGAGGCTCGAATGCGGCCGGTCTTCGTTGTAGTGCCGCCGCCAGGTCTCGATCAGCACCTTGGCCTCGAACCGATTCCGGAACCACTCCATGCTCAGGCACTCATCACGGAACTTGCCGTTGAGGCTCTCGGCGGTGCCATTCTGCCAAGGCTTGCCCGGTTCGATGAAGGCGGTCTCGATGCCTTCGCCGTGCAGCCAGCGCAGGATGGCCCGGCTGACGAACTCCGGGCCGTTGTCGGAACGAAGATAGCGCGGTGCGCCATGTTCGCTGACCAGCTTCGCCAGCACTTCGATGACCCGCCGCGACCGGATGCTGCCCTGCATAACGGCAAAACCCATTGCGATGAGGCTCTTCGTGATTGCCTGGTCCCGCGCAATGTTGCGTTGAATTTTTGCATCCCAGTACTCTGTATTTCTTGCAACGCCTTTGTAGTGGATTGGGCAATCCGTGCCAGAAGCACCCGTCCACAAATATGCAAAGTTTGTGCTTCGGGAAAAATATGTCGGGCCGCCCCGGGAGTTGGACGTCTAGTCGATATCCACGAAGCCCTCGCCGCCAGAGCTCCTTGCGGAGCAGAAGTTCAGGCTTCGTATCACGCCTCTTGATTGAGGCCATGATTTTTGATCGGGACTCATCTTTTACCCGCGCCAAGCCAAGCCTACCATTCCTATGTAATCAAGGCAGAAGCCTGGGCTATAGAATTCGTAACCGGCAGGCCCTTCTCTGTAATTAGCTTCCTAAGCAAGTCCCTTGCAACCATGAGCGTGGGTGCAAGCAGCGGTATCTTCAGGACATGGACCGAATACTTTCGAGCACCTAAGATGGACTCGAATTTTTGGTAGTAACCGGTCTTGCCTGTCTCGTTTGTCACGTCGGGGTATAGGAGGACAACGTCGGCGCAATTGAAGCGCGACCCATAAGTCAAGACTTGATAGATGTCTTCGCGCGAAATGCCAAGATGACGCTTGCGCATGTCAAGGGACTTCCACTTGGTGTCCACTATCAGCGCAGTCTTTCCACGGTCGTCAATCAATCTCACATCCGGAATCAACTCAAAAACACCTTTTCCGTCGCCTCGTGAGCATGTAAATGTCCCTCGATCCTGCGCTTTGGAGACCAAGCCGGCTGCCGGCGAGATCCAAGACAGTTCCTTGGCCACAAATTGCTCAAAAAGGCGTGACGTAAAGACAATCTCTGCCGTGGCAAGCTTGTCTCCAGCAAAAACTCCGGCACCCTCTTCATCCAAGAGGGCCTTGCTTTGCCGAAGCAAGGAGTGATAAATGGGTGGAAGCCGGTCCGCGCGCACCTTTGCCCACTCCAAGCGGTGATCTCCGGAAGCATCAACGGAGTCGAGTTCGGATAGACATAGATCAATGCGGCCGCGGATTCGTGCAGAGCATCGCGGCCGGTAGCGGAGTAAGACTTCCTTGAATATCCTGTTTTCAGGGACGTCTTCGGTGAGTGCCACCCACGCAGACGCGAAGCGGCCTGGTCTCCGAATGCTCTCATAGCACTGGCCCGGAAACGATATTCGGCCTCTGGGCGAGGGCAGGCTATCGGAGGTCGATGCGTATCTTCGGATTACTTGGCGGCGACGCGCGAGTTGCAGTTCATCGCAGAACATCTCCATAAGAGCGTCATGCCTACTGCCATCTGCGCTTATGGATGCCAGTCCCGCTGTCATTGACTGGGCCGACAAGGCGGTTGCCAGCATCGCCGACAAGCTGCCATCCAGGTTGGACCGTAGTTCTGGTTCGAGTTGCTTCGCCCCAATCGGCGCAACCTCAAGGACTAAAAGCTCGGTTTCCAGCGTGCCCGTCCAGAATTTGGGCACTAGCGCTCCTGGCAAAATGTCGAAGTACGCGTCGGGATCTTCGCCGGTACTATACTTCCAGCCGGCAACAATCGAGGTAAGTTCTTCTAAGGACTCCAGCTCAAGTCCGGGACCTACGCGCAGCTTTGACCATTCCTCACACCGCAGCAGGCGCTTCATTCACTTCCCCCTCGACGTCACCAGAGTTCGGAGGAACTGGCGATCCTGATTGACAAAGCTTCAGTAGACAGCTAACTGCATAAGCTTCGTCATCAGGCCCGGGAATAAGCCTTGTCGGATTCCAAAATCGGGAGTCCAGCTCAAGGCTCTTGGGAGTCTTGTGAGGGCGGTAGCCGTAGGCGGACGCCGTATCCTGATCTATTCCAAATAGCGTCTCGAACTGCTTCTCAGGGGGATTGAGCTTGAAGAAGTTCGCAGTCTGCGAGGCAGAGTCCCCAAGGACCATCAACATCAAGCCCTCGTTGCCATAGAAATACTCTCGCAGCAACGGAATGACCTTAGTCGCTAGTCGCTCGATCACTTTTGCGTTGGTATCGCAGCCGATAAAGTAGCCATGACCGATGCAATGATCTGCATCTAGCAGATGCTCGATCCTGGCATTGATCGTTCGCAGAAGCAGCCCGCAATCTATCGATTGCGCATCTGTCGTGCTTCGCAGCAGGGAAGGCTCTGGCGGAATTTGAATGAACTCAAACCTGCGTCGAAGCGCATGATCAACGAGCGCGATATTCCGATCGGACGAGTTCATTGTCCCAATCAAATGTAGGTTTGACGGCATAAAAAGCCGGGATTCCAACTCTTCTGCGCGGGGGTATTGAAGCTCTATTCCAATCGGGAATTCAGCTCCAACTCTCTTGTCAGAATCCAAGGTTGATATCAACGGACCCAGGATTCGGCTGACATCACCTCGATTTATCTCATCTACGACAATCACAAACTCCTTCCCAGGCGTCTGAAGCGCTCGCCGGATCATGCGGAGTAGCAAACCCTCGTGCACTCTGTAACGAAGCTGACCTTTTGGTGAGGCTTCGTCAGGCGTATCGCCTTCATCGCCAGGGGCGTCATTGTCATCGGATATCACCGGCCGAATCGATTCGACAAGGTCCTCGTACTGAAGCGAAGGATGAAAAGTGATGAAAGCGCACTGATCTCGATAGTCGTTGAATTTTTCGAAAGACGTCGTCGGGTTTCCCTTGTCGTCGAAGCCTGGCTCGACAAGTTTCACCGCTTCGCGGACGGCTGCTAGGGTCTTACCGGTGCCGGGTGGGCCATAATAGACGCGAACGATAGATCGGGTTGAGCTCTTCTTCCGTAATAGCAACCGCGTACCGGCTGCGGCCAGGTCCTGCAGCGCAAGGGCCCGGAGAGCCTCAAATTCCTCGAGGCTCCTGAATGGGTAGACCTTTGCGGAGAGGTATTTCGCGGAAACTGCCAATTCCATGAGCTCGCGATGCAGGTCGGCCTGGGCAACCGAGTTGGGCAGAACTTTGACCGCGACAAAGGATGCCAATATCTTCTTGAGCGTTGTTGTTCGAATGTCTTTCAGAAAGACAACGTCTGGGGCAACGGAGATGCCTGCGATGGACGCTAGCGGAGTCGGAAATAAGCCGTTCTGGTCCCAGTCGGCGCTTGAGATCTTGCGGCCGTACATTGGCCCTTGCCCATCGTTCACCAATGCTTCCGAGGCGATGTCGAAGAGAAGATTCGATACTTCGCCGAGCCTGTTGTGATTCTGGGCGTTTTGATAATGGGACGCCAAACCTACCAAGATCGCGCCTGCCCGTGGCAAGGCCATGAGAACTAGGCGCCAGCCCGCGTTACTTCTGTAGCGCTCAAAGAGGCTTTTGCGGTAAATCCCGATGTTCAGGAAATGGACGTCCCCAAGCCAAGTCCCGTAATCCGCTTCACCAAGGCCGGCAGTCTCGAGCTTGTTCTTGATGCCCCGGCGAAGCTCATTGGTCCAAAGGTTGTCAATGTTGGCTTGTGTGTAATAGTTGAAGTCGGCGTCCACCCCCCACTCTGTGTCCGGGAATAGCCCGCCTATCTCAGCGAGGGCGCTTGTGCGCTCAGCTTCGCAGGTCGGCTTGCTGTTTGATCGTAGAAGGTCGAGAAGAGCCATATTTATCCTGGAAGAAGAAAAGGGGCGACTTGCCCCTGTGAATACAATCTTATTCGCTGCTCAGTCGGCAACAATCCCCGAGAAGATCTTTTCCTGCGCTGAAACCTTGGGGCGCTGTCTTGCTGGCAGCGCGGGGGATGCAGCGGCAGATTGCGCATTCAGCAAGTCAAGAAGGTTGCGCAACGCTAGACCAAGACCTTCAGCCATCAGCGGCGGCACTGCATTGCCCACTTGCGAGCACCTTGCTACGTCGTGTTTTCGGCGCGGTCCGTTGATCGTATATCGGCCGTAAAAGTGAAAGTTGTCAGGAAATGATTGAAGTCTTGCCATTTCGCGGACAGTAATATTCCGCGGCTCAGCATAATGAATAAATTCATCCGGGTGAGTCGTGATCGTCGACACTACCGCTGACGCATCGATGAGAACTTTCTTGTCCTTCTTTGTGCCGTTTTCAAGCAAGAACGCTTTCGACAGTCGCCCAGGGGGTTGGGTCTGATGAGCCAGGTTGTACAGTGCCTGGATTCGCTCGCCATGTTTCGAGAAACGGTGGGAGTCCGGAATGCTCCCCGTCTTTTGCCCCCTCCTCATCGCGCGTGCATATGCGGAGGTGGCCTTGGTGTATACGGCCGACTCAAACTCTGTTGAATCGGGGCACACCACCCGGGCGCCGCCTGTGAGGTCGGCTATGGCTTCCTTCGCAGTGACGTTCTTGGTTTGATGTAGACCCCAATGTTGGCGTACTGCGACTGCTGATTTACTCAGCATCTCGTTAAAGGTCGCCTTAAGGTCTGCAGGAGACATCGGACAGTCTTGAATGCCCACAATGACCACGCGGCGCCTGGATTGGGGAACTCCGAATAGACTGGCATCGAGCACATCAAAGATGCTCGTATAGCCAAGATCTGAGAGCCGTTCGATTACCGATTCAGCAACAGAGGTGCTCGCCTCGCCTGGGCGTGCAACGAACCGGCGTGCAATCCCCTCAACATTCTCAATCAGCACGACTCGCGGGCGAACCAGCTCAACCATGTCAAGCATTTGGTAAACGAGGCTGTTCCTTTCGTCTGCACCATCGCGGCGCCCTCCGACGCTGAATCCTTGACATGGCGGCCCTCCCGCTATCATCGTCACCGCACCACGCAAAGATCGAAGGTGCTTCCGCACTGATTCGTTCTTCAGGAGGGCCACGATGTCATGGTTTGTCTTTGGCAGCCATGCAGGCCAGTCTGCAAAACTCGCGTATGGCGCCCCCGGAACCAGGAAGTTCTGAGACAGGGTTTCGAACGCCATTGGGTCGCGCTCGATTGCGAAGAGCCCGCTCCAGCCCGCTTCCTTAAGCCCGAGACTCAGGCCACCACATCCCGCGAAGAGGTCGATGCAGGAAAGTCTTGGCTTATTTGGTGTTGTCACTTCTTGGTTCCCGTTCTATCGGCTCTTCTTTGCACTTACGGAATCCCGTTCCTTGCTGGAGGCTGGGGTGAGCAATGACCCCTGGAACGGGTACTGCTCTCTATCCAAGTGCTCCTTGATCAGTCGAACAATCAGCGTCGATTTCTTGTACCCACGTTCGTTGCAGAAGGCTTCAAAGCGACGAGCTTCGTCATCGGGGACAAGTACTGAGATCTTCGTTGGCACAGCCACGGTGGCTCCTTGTACAGGGTATACCTCATATTAGACCACCAAAATCCTCACAAAGCAAGACAAATGCGTACTTGTGCGCAATCAAGCGCCTACGAAGTCACGCAGCTCCACTTTTCAGTGGATCGACGTCAAGGTGCGCAACCTCTGCCTCTCGCCTCAAAGCCAAACCTGGCAAGATCCGGCCTCCGCCGTATACCCAGCGGCGTAGCTCTTGCGTTGCACCGCGCCAGTCCCGCTGATTGACCCGCCGCCGCAGCGTCGACGTCTGCAACCTTCCCGCGCCGAGGTTGAACGTGAAGTCCACGATGGCGGCAAGCCGCCCTTCCGGCTCGGTGGCTAACACTGGGCAGTAGCGCAGCGTGGCAGCGAGCGCTGCCTTCAAGTCCTGGGCGAGGTAGGCTTCGGCCTCGGCTTCGGTGATCGGCGGGTGCTTGGGATCGCAGAGATGCCCATAGCCGATGGTCCAGTACCCAGCCGGGCAGACGTAGGGATGGGCGCGGCCGGGATCGTTCTTCGCCACGCGGTGGAAGCCCTCGAAGCGCTTGGCCAGGTCGATGGCCGCCTGCGGAACCGTGATCACGGCCACACCCGTTCGAATACCCGCCCAAGGAACCAGAAGTTCAGCACCCCGGCCCACAGCGCCTGATCGGCGTCTGTCCAGGCGTGCAGGATGGCCGCGCCCCAGCCCGCACCGGCAGTCACTGCGGCCGCGAACGCCGCCGTCTTGGCCGAGCAGTACAACGCCATGAACCAGTAGGTGATCACCGGCCGCACGCTGGCCGACAAGGCATCGGCCCAGCGCACGCCGGATCGTTGCCCTTGCGCAGCGACCGCCTCGCGCAGCGTCTCAATGGCGCCGACGTTCCACGCTGCATCGGCCCCGGCACCGATCTCGGCCATCCGCTGCGCGCCGCGCAGCTTCTCGAACTCCAGCGCCTTGTCCTGCATCGCCAGTTCATGGCTGCGCTCGCCCTTGCGGTCGAGCCACTTGAGGATTTCGGGCGCGAGCCGGAAAGCGCCGCCCAGCAATCCGCCCAACAGGGTTTCGATCATGAGCCGCCTCCTGTCAGTTTGAGCTTGACTGCAATGCCGACCAGCAGCGCAGCCAGGATGCCAGTCGTGGTGACTTTGACGATGGTCTGCCAGGCGGCGCGGCGCGCCTCGCGCCAAGCGGCCAGCAGGTCGCGCAGCTCGCGGATGTCGCGCGCGGCGTGGCCGTTTTCAAGGCCGAGGCGGGCCAGGCATTGCTCAGCGCCGCGCTCGGCAGCCTGCTCCAGCATCGCCTTGAGCTCGTTGGCTGTGATCGTGATCGGCTGGGTGTCATGGGGTGTCATCGTTCACCTCGCTTTGCGTGATCGATATCGGATCGGTGACGTCGCGTTCGCACTCGACGCTGGTGCTGTACCCCTGCGCGCTCAAGCGGTGCTCGACGCGCGTGATGCGCCACCGAGTCGGGATGACCGGTCGCAGTGCAATGGATAGCCGCGCCTCGGCGGCCAGGCGCGGGTCTCCGGGCATCCGAAAGCTCAGCTCGGCCCGCGAGCGCTCGCCGCGGTTTTTGCGGGTGGCGGCAGCGGCTCGGGCCTCGGCTTCGGTGGCGTGCACGTAGCGCAGTTCCTCATAAGGCGGGTTTCCGACGACGACTTCGCGCCGCTCGCCCTTTTGGTAGTCCCACCAGTAGGCCTTGACTCCGCCGTGGCTCTCGTCACTGTTGTCGGCGAGACCGGGGCCGCCTTTGCCCGCTATCCGGCGGGCGCTGTACTGATAGCGCCACTCGCTGATCTGATCCGGCCGCAGCGTGATCGTCGGCAGCGCTTGGCCGGTGACGCTCTTGGCCGCCCCGCGCTTGGCCAGCACCAGGTGGCCGGCCACCGGCTTGGATACGGCATCGTGCTTGGACGCCAGCCGGGTGAGCAGCGCCATGTCAGACTCCTCGGTCTGGTCGACGTGCGGGATGGCGATTGCGCCCAGTTCGGGGTCGATCTTGGGCGTGTAGCCGTGCTCGGCGGCGATGGCTTCGACGATGCGTGCCAGCGTCGTGTCGTGCCACGATCGCGTCTTGGGGCTGCGAAATGGCCCGACCATGTCGGCGGCCTTGCCCGAGACCGTCAGCGTGGCCGGCGGCGCGCTGATTTCGACCTCATCGATGATGTAGCGACCCATCGGTACCCACGCGCCGCCGGCGTATGACAAGGCAACCTCGAGCTGCGTGCCAATGCGCGGCAGCTGCGCGATTGCGCCGTCGGCGCGACGGCGGTCATCGAGCGTCAAGCGCACCACGTCGGACGCCAGCCCCGCCTCGTCGGTGATGATGAGCTCGATGAGCCGATCGGCGACGGCGCGCGTGACGTCGTTCCGGTCGGCGATGATTCGAAAGCGCGGCTGCATGGCTTACGACCACAGGCGCACGACAGGCAGCTGCGGCGCATCGGCCAGCACGGGCATGCGCACGGGCGTGCCTTGCGGCAAGCGCAGCATGTCGCGCGCACTCAGGCGCGCCAGCGCCCGGTTGTGCTGCAGCACCAGCGGCAGCACGTCCAGTCGCCCGTAGTGCCGCCACACAAGGTAGTCGATCATGTCCCCTTCGCGGGCCATGACCACGATGTCGTCTTGCGTCAGCATCAGGCAGTCTCCTGCTCGGCGGGCACCAGACCTTGCAAGGCGCGCTCGGCGCTGCCCAGCACCTCTTGGAGTTCGGCGGCCTGCGGGTGGCGCTCGGCTTCGCGGCGGGCGCGCTCGATGTCGTCGCGCAGCGCCGCGATCTGCGCGGCCATCACGTCATACGACGACAGCGGCGCGGCGCTGGCGCGCGCCACGCTCGTGAGCAGCGCATCGATGGCCGGCAGCGTCACGCCTGCCTCGCGCAGTCGGCTGACTGCGCCGTTGAGCGCGGTGCGCAACGGCTGCATCACGTCGCGCACGGCGTCCTGCAGCACGGATGCGCGCTGTATGACGCTGCCGCCCATCGACCCCGCAATTCGTTGCACCACATCGCCGACCACGGTATTGAGCGCGCCCAGCGGGTCGGTCGCCACCTCATCGATGATCGGCAGCAGCACGGCAAACGGGCTCCAGCCGCCGCTGATATCGGTGACGATGTTGTCTTCGCCGTACGACTTGAGCTTGAGTTCGAACGCAATTCGGCGCGGCTGGCCATCGTCCATCAGCACGCTGCGGGTGTCGCCCACTTCGACGATCACCCACGCGCCCCACACCCGCCCCAGGCCGTCGACCAGTTGCAGCGGCTCGCCCCGATCAGCCAGTTCGCGCATTTCCTCGACTTGTGCCAAACCGGCATCGAACCCCGGAAACAGCACACCCTGCAGCCGAATCTCCGCTGGCTCACGGCCAGTGAACTGCAGCGCAGGTTCTCGCCCGATACGGGCCTGTTCCGGCCAGCGCCAGGACTGGCTCATGGCCAGGCTCTGGTAGGTGGCGTGCCCCATCTCGAAACGAAACGGCCCCAGGGCCAACATCACGCGTTCGGCCATAGCGAACCTCCGCAACAAGGAATAGAAGGATCAGTCGTGCAGTGCCGCGCTGGAGCCACGCAAGACTTCGCGGATCAGGCTGCGCAGCCGACTGTCGAGCAGATCGGCCAGGGCCTGTGGGTCGCTGCCCGGGGGCGCGTGGATGGTGATCTGCGGGGCGAAGTGGATCGAGGGCGCACCGGGCGTGGAGATCTGACCAGACGGCACCGCACGCATTGAACGAGGGAGAACAGGCTCGTCACCCCGATTGACCCCATCACGACGGATCGACACGCCCCAGTCCGACGGCACGGCCAAGCCCATAGAAGGCCGATCCGGTGAGGGCAGGCGCAGCCCGGGTGACGACACCTCGGGTGTGGCCAGTACCAACGGCACCGCCTGCAGTGACTGCGCGAGTTGCCCGACTTCATTCACTACCGCCGGCCCCGCTGCCGCCACCCCTTGCGCCAGGCCGAGCGACAGCGCGCTGCCCAGCGTGGCGAACACCCGCGACGGGCTGTGGATGCCCAGCATCGCCTTGAAGCGGTCACGCACCCCTGCGGCTACTTCACCCACGGCTGCGACGGCCTGCTCTGCGGCATTGCGCACGCCTTGGGCGAGGCCTTGCAGCATCGCGCTGCCGAGACTCATGAACTGGCCGGGCAGGCTGCCGAGCGCACTCAGCATCGACCCCATCACCGACTGCAATGCCTGCAGCGGGTTGGGCGAACTCAGCACAGCGGTCAGTTGCTGCCAGGCCGACTGTGCCCCGCTGACCACGCCGGCCCACAGGCTACCGAAGAAGCCCGAGAGCGGTTGCCAGGCGGCTTGCAGCGCAGCCAGCGGCGAGAACGACACCAGCCACCGAAAGCCCTCCATCACCCAGCCCACCAACGTACCGACTGCCCGAATCGGGAATGTCAGCACCGTAAACGCCGCGCTCAATACGCTGCCGATCACCGTCCCGAGGGACTGGCCCGATGCCGAGAGGCTGTCGAATTCATCCTTGGAGAGCGTCACCGGCGCGAGCAACTCGCTCACCCAGCCGACCAGGCCGCTGACTGCATCGGCGACAACCCCGAAGACCGACGCCACCACTTGGCCAATCGGTGCCAGCGGGGCCAGGGCCGTGGTCAAGCTGGTGATGGCCGGCTGCATGGCCGAACGAATGCCCTCGAACACACCGCCGACGTAAGCGGCAATCGGGTCCCAGTATTTGCGGATCACCAAGGCCAGTCCGGCAACCGCCACCCCAATGCCGGCAACGATCCAGGTGATCGGGTTGGCCAAGAGCGCCACCGTGGTCGCACCAATCGCCGGCAACATCGACCAGAAAGCCAGTGCCGCCGACTTGATCGGCGCGATCAGCCCAAGGGCACCTGTCTGGATGCGGCTCCAGGCGATGGACAAAATTCCGGCACTAGCTCCGGTGGCCGCCGCTTGAACTTGCAGTAACGCAAGACCAGCGCGTGCCGACTGAAACGCTACCCGCGCCCCCAAGATCGGCCCCTTCACAAAGGTCCAGGCGTAACCCAGCGCAATCGTCGCCACCTTCAGCCCCAGCACGGCACCGACAGTCCCCACCACCACCTGGGTGACGATAGGAAACCGTTCGGCCAGATTGGCCAGGCTGTCGATGGGCGCCATCAGCGCGCCCACCAAGTTGTTCAAGGCCGGCAGCAGCGCATTGCCCACCGTGATGCCGAGCCGGCTCATCTGGTTTTTGAGGAGCTGCAGATTGTTGGCGGTGGTGGCCGAGCGTGCTTCGTACTCCTTCTGCATCGAGCCTGCATAGGCTGTCTGGTCGGCTACCAGGCCCACCGCCTTCTCGTAGGTCTCCATCGAGCCCACCAGCTTGGCGATGTCGTCGGCGTACTCCATGCCGAAGAGATCAGACAGGGTGCCCATCAGATCGGGCGCGTTCTTCACCTGCTGCAGGAAGGTGGTCAGCGCGCCTTGGGCATCGCGCTGGATCATCTTCTTCATGACCTCGGCCGACAGCCCGATGTCCTGCAGGCCTTGCTGGAACTTCTCGTTCTGTTTGTCGGCGGTTGCCAGCTTCATCAGCAAGGCGTTGATGCCGGTGGCGGCCACCTCGGGCGGCGTCTTCAAGGCGAGGAAGGTCGCCCCGAGGGCATTCAATTGTGCCCCGGACAGGCCGAACAGCTTCGCCGTCGATCCCGCCCGGTTGGCGATGTTCAGAAGATCGGATGCCTTGGCATCCATGTTGTTGGACAGGTGGTTGATGGCATCCCCCAACTTCACCACCTCGTCCTGGGTCAATCCGAAGATCGAGCGCAGGCCGGTCATCGCGGCTCCGGCCTGCTCACCGGTTAGGTCAAATGCCACCCCCATCTTGGCGGCGTCCTCGGCAAAGCGCAGCAACTCCTCGCGGGCGATGCCGGCCTGACCGGCGGCCGCGACGATGGCGCCAATGCCGTCAGCGGCCATCGGAATGCGCGTCGACAGCAAGAGCACATCCTTGCTCATCTGCCCGAACTGATCCGGCGTGTCGAAGTTCACCACCTTCTTGACGTCGGCCATCACCGACTCGAACTGGACCGCCGGTTGCACCAAACCATAGAGGGCGCCGCCCAGGGCCACCGCATCCATCATCTGGGCGCGGTAGGCGCTGCGGCTCTCCAGGTTGCGGGCCTGTGCCTGTTGGGCACGGGTCAGGGCTTCGGTACGGGATCGGAGCGTTTCCAGCTGGCTGCCGAGCCGCGCAGACTCGCTGCCCATGGCGCGGGTGTTGACGCCCGCACGCTGCAAAGAGGTGCTCAGTTCATCCACCGCTGCCCGCTGGCGACGGTAGGCTGCCTCCGCCCGAGCCGCTGCGGCACGGGCACGCTCCAGCTCGCGGGCCTGCTTGGCCGAAGGCTCACCGCCCTGGTTGGCAATGTTCGCTTCCAGCCCGGAAACCTTCTGCTGGGCAGCACGCATCGCCAGTGCGGCATCCTTGGCCTGGGCGCGCAGGGTCTCCAGCTGCTTGATGCCGGACTGCTTGTTACCCAGCTCGGCCATCGTGGAGCCCAGCTGGTTCAGCTGCGCCTGGGCACCGCGCACCGCCGAACCAAGGGATGCCGCCAGCGTGGCACCGATACTGATCTGAACAGGATGTGCGGTGGCCATTGGGAAACCTCAGGAAGACGGCGTGGCCGACAAGCGCCGCGCCAATGACAAGGCCTCGACCAACTCACTCACCTCCAGGGCGAGCAACTCGGATCGAGGCCAATGGGTGTAGAGGGCAAGCTCCACCACGAGGGCGGAGAGCTCACCCGGATTCACTGCAAAAAACCGCCCAGCACCTTCTGCAACTGGGCGTAGTCCTTCATGTCGAGCTTGAGGATGGCGTCAGTCGGCAACTCGGCCAGGTTGGCGATGAGCCGGATCTCGCGCTCGGCGTCGGTACCAGCCGCCTTCTGCGCGGCCAGGTGGTCGCCGACGGTGGGGCGGCGCAGGGCGATCTCTTGGATCGGCAGACCGTCGTGCTCGATGGGAAAGTTGAGTTTGATGCGTTCGACGTGACCCATAGCGACCCCCAGTTACAGCCCGATCGCAGCCCGGATGGCGTTTATCTGATCGACGCCGCCGACCTTGCGTACCAGGTTGATGGCGTCCACCTCCACCACTTCTTGGCCGTCGATGGTGAGCTTGTAGTAGCTCGCAGCCACCGAGACCTTTAGCGTGCTCTTGTCGCCGGGCTTCCAGGTGCCAGCGTCGATCTCGCGCCAGCCACCGCGCAGGTTGACGACCACCGGCTTGGCATCCTCGCCCTGCGCCTGGATCGCGCCGCGGATTGTGATCTGCACCGGCTTGAGGTCAAGCAGGCCAAACAGCTTGTACACCTCGGGATCGTAGTCCGAGATGGTCAGCTCGGCTTCGAGCTTGTCCATGCCGAGGTCAATTTCGACCGGCACATCCATGCCGCCAGCGCGGTGCTCCTCGGTCTTGAGCGTGAGCTTGGGCAGCTGGATTTCGTCGATGCGCCCGGCGTAGCCGCGGCCATCGACAAAGAGGTTCATATTCTTGAGCACGCGGGGCAGTTGAATGGGCATGGCCTTGCTCCTTACTTGAAGATTTCCTCGAGGTAGTCGCCGACCATGCGCGAGCGGAAGGTGATGTGCTCGGCCGGGTATGTCGGCGTGAAGTCGAAGTCGAAGTACACGCGCCCATCGGCAATGGCTTCGGGTGTGTTGAGGTCGGGGTCGGCCCAGCATTTGCCGCCCAGAATCGCGCCCTTGGCCTTGAGCTGGCGCAGATATGCATTGACGCCCTCGGTGACCTCGTCGACGTAGGTCTTGGTGATGTTGCGGTCCACCGCCCACAGATGCGCGTACAGCAGGCTTTCGTTGATCATGTCGGCGGTGCGGCGCACACAGAGAAAGCTCCAGCGCGGATCGGTGGCGCAGCTGCGGTTGCCCCACAGACGCACTCCGTCGTGCACGATGAAGGTCGCCACGCCAAACTCGTTGAGGTAGTTTGCCTGCGTGTTGGGGTCGTCGATCGCCCACGACAGCGAGCGCGCCGGGCGCAGCACACCGCGGATGACCTGGTTGGAGGGGCTCGCCCAAAAGCCGTTGATCTCATCGGACAGCGCGATCAGCCCGGCGACGCGCGCCGACGCCGGCTCGGGCGCTTGCGAGCCGTCCGGGCGACGCACCATCAGCCACGGATCGACAAGATAGGCCCGCTCCGAGCCAAACTGCGCTCGATAGTCGATGGCAGCTTCGTCGCTGGTATTGGGCCCGTCGATGACGGCGATGGCGCGCAGCTTGTGCGCCACCGATATCAGTGCGTCCGCCACCGGCTTGTTGTGCGAAAACCCCGGCGCGATCAGGATGCGCGGCTTGATCTCTGCGCGGGTCGTCAGCAAAGCATTGATGCCCGTGAGCTGCCCGGCGGCGTCGCGGCCGCCGATGACGTGGCTGATCGTCTCGCTCATCGTGCTGCCTTCGGCAACGCGCACGACGTAGATCATGGGCGCGGACTGGTCGTAGATGCCGGCGATGGCCCACGGCAGCGTGCCGGACTGGCCCAGATGCGGGATCAGGCGACGATTCGTGATCAGCACCGGGACATTGAGCGGGAACGGCTCGTCCATGCCGCCATCCAGCGCTTTCGGGCCCAGCGTCGACTGCATGATGCCGGCTCCGTCGCCCAAAGCGGCGGCCTCGATAAGGGCCTTGGTGTCATCGTCCGCATTCAACGCGGCGGCGACATCGCTTGCCGTGCTGATGCGCTGGCCATCGGCATCGCTGGCCAGCGTGACCAAAATCAGGATCAGGCCGGGCGCACGCCCATCGACCGCGATGGCCAACGGCTGGTTGGGCTCGGCGGCTGCACACAACTCAAGGCGCAGCGCGTTGCCGACGACACCAGCCTGTTTGGCGACGACGCGCAGCGCCGCGTTGCCGCTGCCGACCGTCAGTTCGGCGCGCTGCGCGCCGGCGGCGTCGGGCGCTGTGCCGACCAGCCCGATGACGGAGGATTTGACGGTGCGCACGCTGCGCGCGCCTTCGTTGATCTCGACGATCTCGATGCCGTGCAGAAAACGGTCTGTCATGCGTGTCTCCAGACAAAAAATCCGCCAATTGGCGGATTACGGGGGGGTTGAAAAGGAGTTGGATGCGCTGAGATTGAGCGCTCAGCGCAGCGCCGTGCCCCGATCCGGCTCGATGGCCTTCTCGCAGTGCCCGGGGTCAAGCCGATCCAGCAGCCGGCACAGCACGCAGGCCCAGCGCTTGCCTCGGCGTGCGGCTTTACCGGCGCGGCTGGAGATCGTCTCGTCCTCGTGCCCGCCAAACGCAGCGTTGGCGAGCTGGTCGTAGGACACCGCCAGCGTCCAGGCGCGGCGGGAACCGGTGACGATGGCCAGCAGCATCCACGCGGATGCCACCGCTGCGGCGACCTGACACAGCAGCCAGATCGCCAACAGCGACAGACGCTGTCCGATGGCGCGCTGCAGCGTCCGCATCACGCCAGCACCTCCTGCACGCGGGCCTCCGACAGCAATCCAACCGCCGCCAGCGCTTGCAAGCCGCCCACGGTCTGCGGGTCGTCCAGGTTGATTTCCTGCGCGAGCTTTAGCTTGTCCAGGAAAACCTCAATCAGCACGTTGGTCTTGGCCGCCGTGTACACAGCGGCCAGTTCCTCGTTCGTGAAGCGGTTGAGGAATTGCAACTTGGTCAAGACACGCGGAGACGACGGCTTGGTTGGTTGCTCCTGCGCCGCCTGCTGCTCGGCAATCGCGGCCAGCACCTCCTCGTCCGTCTTGCCGGGATAGGCGTCCACCACCTTGCCCGCCTCGACTCGGTAGCGGGCCGCCAGCCGCGACTGTTTGGTGGTCAATTTGATCCAGCCGGTCTCGGGTGTGTCGGTCTCAATCACCGCCACCGCGTCGTTGCGGATATCGAAATAGACACTCATACACTGACCTCCACGTAGAAGGGATAGGTGCCGCCGGTGTTGTAGCCGTTGGGAATGGGCAGCACGATTTGCGCCGGGGACACGGTGGCGGTTTGCACCGCACAGTCGTAGCCGTACACCGCACCGCTGCTGCCCGCGCTGTAGCTGCTCGACGCATTGAACGCCACCGCAAAACCCGACGCACCCCAGTGCAGCAGACTGCGACCGTCCGAGGTCTGGTTGTCGGCGTACATCACCCGGGCGCTGCTCGAGCGCTTGTTGACGGTGATGACCCCCAGGCCCGCGCCGTAGTAGTAGTACTGGCTGTAGAAGGCCACGGTGCTGCCATCGCGGGTCTGCATCACCTGCATCCCGGAACCCCGGGCGTTGTGCCGGCCATAGCTGGTTGTCACGCCAAAGGAAATGGCATTGACCAGGGCACCGAAGGTGGTGTCCCCAGTACGCGGCAAGCGCACCACATAAAGCGCAGTACCGGCGTTGAAGAAGCCGATGTAGACATCGCCGTTATCGGTGAGCACCGGCGTGGCCCCACCGACCGCTTCGGCATTGGCTGCCGGCGTCCAGCCCGACCAGGTGATCGCCACCTCGAGCGGCGTGATGGCCGACAGGATGGTCTCCAGGTTGCTGGTCTCGTCGAGCACCGGCAGATTGCGGTACAGCCGCAGCCACATCCCGCTGCTGGACGTGGCGGAACTGCCGCCCAGGATGACGATCTCGTTGCGGGTGCGGTTGTAGGACGCCGTGCCAAAGTAGCCGTTGGGCAACCCTGGGACGGTGAAGCGGCTGATCCAGCCCCGGACGCCGTTGGAAACCACCACCGTTTCCACCTCAGCGCGGCGGGTGAGATACAGGCGTCCATTCCAAAGCAGCAGCGTGAGGCTCCCGTCGGCCAGATCGCCATTGACGAAGGCATCGTTCGCTTCGGTCTTGGTCTCCACCCCGAAGGTCGGGCTGCGCTGGGGCAGCAGGATCGCGCCACGGTTGTCGAGGTTCCAGCGGTCGTGGCCGAACTCGCCGCAGCGGCCGGTGTAGTGGTCGTAATTGCTGTTGCTGGTGCTCGGCGCGGCAGTGGCTCCGCCGAAGTTGATGGCCTGTTGCAGCGCACCGTCGTAGTAGGTCGAGGTTCCACTGGTGTTGGCCGGTCCCGACCAAGCCCCGCCCAGCGCAAACACCGGGTCCAGCGAAATCCCCAACCCGGAGGGCTGGACGGTGCCGTAAGAGGCATAGGCACTGACCGAGATGGGCGTCATCGCGGGCGCAAGATTCGGGATCTGTCGCGCCGGCTTGAAGTCGCCATCAAGCAGCCGGTAGTAACTGCCCCCGCTGCCCCCGAAGTTGCACACGGCGTAACGCACATCGCTCACGGGGCCGTCACTGCGGCCGAGCGGATTGGATAGATACCGTCCCATTACGCGACCTCCTCGATGCCCCAGGCGTTGAAACAAACATCCGCCGTGCTCGCCTGCACGAACAAACGCTCACCAGCGGCCAGCGCAATCGCCGTGCGCTCGAGCACACTCGACGACGCCAGCGTCGCATCAAACTCGATCCAGCCGCTCCCAGGCGGTGCATCGCCGGTGCCGACAGCCACGCGCACACGCGCGTCCGCCTGCCCCGCATTGCAAGCAGACAGATTGACCGTAGCCGACCGCCCGGTCGGTACGGTGTAGAGCACAGCCGCCGTACCGGCAGCGGATTTGAGGGTTGCTAACAAGCCCATGGGTTGACTCCTTCAAGAGGGTTACATCTGCGCGTAGAAAAACGCCCGCGCGCCAAACACAAGCTGCTGCGTCACGCTGCCAGCAGCGGCCGCCACGTCGGCCAAGGCAGCCGCCTTGAAGGCATTGACCTCGGCGATGACGGCATCACGGTTGGCGTTGGCGGTATTGACCGCTGCGTCGCGCGCGGCATTGACCGTGTTGACGGCGCTGACCTTGGTGGCGTCGATCTCGGCCTGCGCGGCATTGCGCGTCGCCACGATGTAGCCCTCCGCCGCCTCCTTGGTGGCGGTCACCGACGCCTCGGCTGCCTCCTTGGTGGCGGTGATGCTGGCAATCGTCTGCGACTCGACCGATGCCGCGTGCTCGGTGATCTCGGCGATCTTGATGTCACCCATCTCCTCGACTTCGAGGACGGTCGCGCGCCCGCCAATGCGGTCAATCGCGGTACCGAGATAGGCCAGCTCCTCCGGTGTGGCGGTCTCCGCCGCCACTCCGATCTTGGTCTTGATCGCGCGCACTGCGTCGCGCAACAGGGGATCACGTGCCATGTGTGGCTCCTCGCTCAAAAGTCATACCCGTGCAAAGCGCGCAGACGCAGCCGATGCACGTAGCGGTCGGTGGCCGACTGCTCGGCCGCCAGGCCATCGATCGCACCAGACAAAAAGGTGCTCACACTCGAGTGCTGCTGCGCCGCCTCGGTGATGTCGGCGTCGATGCGGGTGATCGCCTCGCGCAGTCGATGCACGTCGTCCGACAGAAGATGTGTCGGGTGCGGCAGTGGATAGCCGCGCGGTGTGCGCTCCTGGGTCATCGCTCACCCCCATCAGGTGACGATGACGCGCAGGTTGCGCACGAAGGGCCGGTGCTGGGGATTGCCGGACAACGCCAGCTTCACGCGCGTGGTGCGGTCGGCACCGACGCCAACGAGGCTGCTGGCCTTGTAGGTGCGCTCGACCCAGCCGTTGCCCACTTCCACGCCCTTGTCCAGCGCCAGGTCTGTAAAACTGCCTGGCGTGCCGGACTCGGCCTGCACCGTGACACTGGACGTGCCGGGGGTGAGCGCATCGAAGGTGACGGACACATTGAAGGTGGCAGCAGCGGGAATGGCGCGCGACAGGTAGTCGCCTGCGGCTTCGAGCGTGCCGAACACCAGCTGGGTGCCCGGATACAAGATCGGACTGGCCGTCTCCGAACCCGTCAGCTTGGCCGACACCGCCAGGTTGCCGGAGAGCTTCTCGGTGAGCGCCAGTCCCTGGTCTTCCGACAGGGTGTAGATCCGCCCCTGGGGGTCGGTCGCCAGGAACTGCACATCGGTGCCGGCCGCAGGGCGTTCAACGCCGGCAAGTGCCATCAGATCCGACAGATTGGTCACCGTGTACTGGCCCAAACTGATCGTCTTGGACTGCTGCGTGAAGCGGCAACCCAAGAGTCGAAACGTCAGGTCCTGCGTCTGGTGCGGCGTCCAGGTGATGCCGTTGGAGGACGAGAGCAGTACCCCGATCTGGTAGGGCTGCGCCGTGACCCAGCCGGTGCGCGGGTCGTATTTGCCGAGCTCGGCCACCGACACGGCGTGGTTCGCATCGTCGGTGAGCACCACGATGGCGTACTCGCGGTTGGCCTCAAGTGCCACCGGATCGAGGGTGATCCGGGTCGGGTTGCCATCGGTCTTGATGTCAGCAGCCGCCAGGCGACCTTCAGTCAGCACGGTCGTGGTCGGGAGGCCCACTTGGGTTTCACGGATCTGCACGATCACTGGCGCAGCGCCGCCCTTGGTGGTGAACCACAACTCCAAGCCACCGATGGTGCGGCGCTCGGGCAACGTGAAGGTCTGCGCCAGTGGGTCCCAGCGACGCACTACCGTGGTCAGGATGCGACGACGGGTCTCCGTCACGATCTGACCCCGACCGACGTAGGTGGCGGAGCCGTAGCTGCCGCCGGCACCCAGGAATTCCACCAGCTTCGCACCGGCGGGGATGGCCTGCGGGATGCGGAAGCTGCCTGTGAGCAGACCGGCAGCATCGGCCGCCTTGCCGGAGGGCTGGCCGATCACGAGGCCGTCGAAGCGCAGTTGCGCCAGCGCCTCGTTCGGCCCAAAGCCCATGACGGTGTAGGCCACATCGATGCTGCGCAGAAACCGTGCCTCCTCACTCGAGGAGGCCAGCACCTGCTCCGAACGGCGAACCTCGACGACCTGCTCGAGCAAGCCGCTGCCGGTGATGAGCCGCTCGGTGACGTCCGAGGCCCAGGTGGTATTCGTCACCGTGAACTGGTCCACCGCCGGATTCAACGTCACCCGGGCCGGCACCGGCTCGAAGGCCTGGTAGGGGTTGATCTTCATCGACCCGGTACGGGCCAGCTGCTCGATCACCGGGGTCAGGGTGTAGTCCAACGTCAGCAGCGCATTACCGTTCTCCTTGGCGTGCTGCGCCGAAGCAGTGATCGGCAGCGTCAGCACCCCGGCCACAATGGCCCCGGTTTGCGCTGCACCATGGTCGCGCAGGTCATCGTCGAGGAAGTTGTCGACGAACAGCCCCTTCTTGACGGCGGGCTCACGGATATTGGCGTCGACCCGCAGCCGTTCGAGCGCCATCAGATCGTAGAGGTCCGCGATCTGGCGCTGCATCGCGGTCAGTTCCGCGACCTTGATGGTGCGAATCGCCACATTGCGCACGACCGGCTGCGAACCACTGCGCCAGTCGTAGGCAATCTCCGCCAGCGCCAGGCGCGAGGCCGGGACGGTGGGTGCGACGGGATTGCGCACTTGGCTGATGCCCTTGATGCGCTCGACCTGGCCATCGGCGGTGAGCGCCAGCACATCCACGCGCGGCAGCTTCCACTGGTAGTCGATGTACATCGTCGAGCCCTGTACGACGCCAGCCACTTTGAAGCCGGTGTCGGTCAATTCGGTCGGCGTGATGCTGGCGATGTACTGGTAGGTGACCTGGTAGCTCGATCCGGGAGCCGGCTCGGCACCCCCCGGGCTCCAGTCGATCTCATCGCCCACCACCTTGTAATCAGTGCCTTGCACGTAGGTCGTTCCACCCTGTTTGATCTCCAGCACCGCGACCACCGTCGGTTCGGTCAGCACATCGCGGCTACCGGTGAAGGCACCGTGCGCCACCGTTTCGGTCTTTTGTTGGGTGACCTTGATGTCGAGCACCTGGGCTAGCGGTGGCCGGTTGATGGTGACGACCATCGATCCATCGCCCGAATCATTGAAGACCTGCGGTTCCGAGGACACCCGCTGCAAATCCGGATCGATGGGCAGCCGCAGGCGCTGCGATTGGCTGCGCTCGACTTTGAAACCGTCGATGTTGGCCCGGCCTTCGGCGACCGAGAAGATGTGCTCTTGGGCATCGGTACTGAGGAATCGGACGCCCAGCCCTTCGGTGACGTAGTGGCCGTTGGCGTCATAGTCGTAGCGCGCCAGGCTCGCGATCACGCCATCGAGCACGGGCGGCTGGCGGCGGTTCTCGAGGATGCCATTGTCCAGCGCATAGACGGCGTGGAAGTCACCGGGCTGACCGTCACTGGTGCCCGCGCCTTCCCAGCCCCAGGCGATGGTCTCCTGCAGACGACCGGCCCCCGGCTCCTGGTAGTTGCGCACGCCGACGGCGGGCTCGCGTAGGTTGGGGTCTTCGAGTTCGGTGACGATGCGGGTGGTGAAGCGCACACCGACGGCCACGCGACCATCAACAGGCACTGTGAAAGTGGCGGCCGGCACATCGCGCACCGCGCCGCGCAGATAGACGCGACCCGCCTCCAGCGTTACTGCGCCGGTATCGGGATTGACCTGCAGATTGCAGCCGGACACGATGTCGCCATCCTTGAGTAAGGCATCGGCCACGCCTTGCAGGCGGTGGATCAGGGTCGTCTGGATCTCGTTGAGTTCTCGGGACTGCAGGCCATCGCCGGCGCGGAACAAGAGCTGGCTGTAATGCTTGGCCGGGTCAAACAGGTTGTAGTAACGCTCGATCATGGATGGCCTCGCTTAGAACGTGACGACGAATTCGAAGGTCTCGCGCGTCGAAGGCTGGCGCACGATGGGCACCGAGTTCTGCAGCACGAGCAAAATGCCCGGATCGGTGATCTGGGCGGGGATGAAAAACTTCTGCCCGATAGGCAAAGCGGGATCGGTCTGGGTGCCGACGAAGAGGCCTTGCTCGCGCACCACGCTGGTGGCGGCATCCTCGAAGTCGAAACGCACGCGGATGAACAGGTGGTTCGTGGGCTCGGTGACCAGCCGGTAGCGCCCAGTCGGCACGACGATCTCGCCTTCGGGGTCGGCCGTGACGAAATGCACCTCGTCCACCACCCGGCGGCCCACTTCGCGCAGCAGCGCCGTCTGGCCAATCGACTCGGGCGGGTGCGTGACCTTGAAGTGGACGGTGACGTCACCGCCTTCCGGGATGGTGCTGTCAGGCAGACGCCGGATCACGCCCTCACGGGCATTGGCGCTGTAGTCGATGTCGAGCGCGTATTCGGTCTGGTCATCGAGTGAGGTGACGCGGATGTCGGCCAGATGCTGGAAACCCAGCTCAATCACCCCAGCCTCATCAAACGGGGGGCTGATCGCGTTGGTGGTGTCCCACAAGGGGTCGCCCTCGCCCAAGGCGAGGTGCAGGGTCTGTTGTTTGATCGCGGCGGCAAGGGCCGCGCGACCGCTGGCAGTCAGGATGGCCATCGGGTGCTCCAGGAAATGAATGGGGTCAGAAAATCAGGACCGCGTGCTATGGGCGCTGCCGATCAGCTCGCGGGTATCGGTCCAGGTTGAACGTGGCCAGCGCACGCCGGTCCAGGTCTGGCCGCGCCAGGCAGCGCGGGTACTGGCCGTCGAGATCCGTGCCGGCTGCAGCACCGCCGAGACATAGGGCTCAGTGGCCTGAGACAGCAGGCGCAGCATCCTTGCCGCAGCGTCTTCAAAGTCATAGGGCAGTGGCGGCGTCAGTACCGATGTGCAAATTTGCATCTCGGTGAGTGGCCGCCATTCGATCTCAGCGGCCTCACCCAAAGTGAGATCACCCAGTCGGGCAACAGGCCGGGTGCGATAGATGGCCCGACGTGGGGTGCGGCTGTTCACATCGCCCAGCGTCACCTCGGAGAGCACTACTTGCGCCCGTTGGTACAGACGTGGGCGCAAACTCGCGGGGTCAGGCAGCGGCGCCTGGATCAGGCTGTACAGCCGTGTCAGGGACAGGACATCCCGGGCCGGCATGACATCGCCCAGGCGCAGTACGCCCAGCGCCGTATCGGCGCGGGCGCGCACGGTGGCGGTGGTTGTTGGTGATCGGCCCGGCGTGACTTCAACGACCGGGACCGCCAGCGCCGTCGGATGCTGGGCATAAAAGCGCTCCAGCACTTCCACTCGGCGCAGGCGATGATCCGATTCGGACAAGGTGCCCTTACCGAGTCCGAATTGTTCGCCGTGTTCCTGCCAGACAAACCTCGGCAGGTTGGCGTTGATGTCGCCCAAGGGCGTGCTGTCCGAGAGCACCACCATCGCTTTGCAAAACCTGCGCTCGGGTCGCACGCCGACGGGGTCGGGCACTCCCTGCGCATTGGCCAGCGTGAACAGGTGCGAATGCAGAATCTCCTCGTTGGGCGTATGGCCCGGATCACCAAGGGCCGAGAAGCTCAACAAGTAGCGATCCATCAGGCGCGCGATCGCAAAGCGCACGGCTTCCCGCGCGGGCGCCAGCACGATGTCGGGCGGCGGGTTCGCCAATTGGCGGACCCGGCCAAACGACAGCTTGGTCTGCCCATCCCGCCAGAACACGCCGCTGTGGTCCGACAGCAGCGCCTCGCCCAGCCGACTCTCATCGAGCACCAGACGGCGCAGATCCCAGCCGTGGTAGATGCGTGACAGGCGGCTTCTGGCCGGTGCCGACAACCGGGCGATGGCGATCAGGTTAGCGATGGCCCCATCGTCATCCAGCACCTGACCCGGATCGAACTGGAACTCCGCAAAGTGAATGCCGGGCGTTTCCTGCTCGACCGTGGCGGTCGCACCGATCCACGACAAGGCGGTCGT
Organism: Acidithiobacillus caldus ATCC 51756; assembly: GCF_000175575.2. Lineage (NCBI taxonomy): Bacteria > Pseudomonadati > Pseudomonadota > Acidithiobacillia > Acidithiobacillales > Acidithiobacillaceae > Acidithiobacillus > Acidithiobacillus caldus. Next base: position 124,540 of record NZ_CP005986.1, on the reverse strand, counting down.
GAGCGCTGCCGGGGTACCGCGCAAGCGTTGCCAGCGGATGCCTTCGGCAATCGCCCGGCGAGGATCGGGCAGGTAGGGCAGCAGTTCGCCCAGTCCGTACTCCCAGATCAACCAGGGCAAAAGACTGTCGCTGGGGTCGGTCTTGAAGCCCTTGAGGGGCTCGGTCTCGCCGCCCAGTCGGGTCAACAGGTCGGTCGAGAGCGACAGCGAACGCTCCAGCGCCGTGGCATTGGGCGGCAGCAGGTGATCCGATGTCATGCGCCCTCCTGGGTAGAGAAACCCCAGGGCGGCGCGCTTACCGGTCTCTGCCCGCGAAGGTCAGCTGAACATCGGTCAGGCGCACCGCCTGGGTGCTGTGGATACGAATGTCCGCGTCCGGACTGAGCAGCGCGACCTTGTGGATACCGGCTTGCTGCAACTGCCCGATCAGCCAGGAGCGGGTCAGGTCCCAGCCGAGCACGGCGGCCTGGGCGAGCTCGCGGGTCAGACGCGAGGCCAACCCGTCGAACACCGCCATCGGGGTGTCGGGGTAGAGCCAGATTTGCGCCGAGACCGTCACCGGCACCAGGCTGACTGGCACCACTTCCACGGTATCGGTCAGCACCCGCACGTCGTCGCGCAGTACCGTGGCGCGCACCGTGTCCAGCAGCGCTTCCGGCACGGTGTCGCTGTGACCGGTGGGCAGTACGCTGATGCGCACCCGACCCGGCCCGGGGCTATCGACCGCCACATCGGCGACTTCCGGCGAGGCCGACAAGGCCCAGTAGCGGTAGTGGGCCGCACCGCCTGCGTTGGCAAAGCCCATGATGCGGGCGCGGATGCGCCGACGCAGCGGCTCGTCCTGTTCCTGCGGCAGACGGGAAACACCATAGAAGGCCCCGAGGTGCTCCAGGTCGTTGCCGACGGCAAAGGCCAGCAGGTTGGCCCGTGCCGCTTCGTTGATGCGGGCACGCAGCAGCAACTCGCGGTAGGCCGCCACCTCGATCAGCTTGATCGCCGGGTCGGAGGCCAGCAGCGCGCTGTACTGCGGATAGCGCGCCCGAAAGTCCTGCAGCATCTCGGCAAAGATGCGCTCAAAGCTCAACTCCTCGATGGACTGCGGCGGCGGCAGGCTCGCCAAGTCGGCGACAGTGACGGGATACGCGCTCACGACCGATCTCCTGCGATGCCGATGCCAGACAAGGTGACCAGGCGGTCGGCGAAGCCCTGCGGCCGCACTTCGCCCTCCAGCGTGAGCTCGACCCACCCTGCGCGCGCATCCGTCATGCGCACGCGCGTCAGCCGAAAGCGCGGCTCCCAGCGCGCCAGCGCTTCCGCCACCGCCGCATACAGTTCCACAGCGAGCCGCGGCGTGATCGGGCGGTCGATCAGGTCTGGGATGCGAGAGCCGTAGTCACGGCGCATCACGCGCGTGCCGATGCGGGTGGTCAGGATGTCGCGGAGGCTTTGGCGAAGATGGTCAAGATCAGAAAGCGGCTTACCTGTGGATGCATCCACTCCGATCATGTGAGGTCACCACAAAAGACGTTTGGAGATCCCTGCGCCACTGCTGATCCGCAGTCCACCGGATCGCCGATGCGGCCCACAGCCTTGCCCTCGGCATAAACGCTTGGGCTGCCGGCGGCCAAGCGGCCGCCATGCGGCGGACACACTGCGCAGCCGTGCAAATCCCACTCGTCCTTTTCCCGATGCACCGGGATGCCGTTGACGAACACCGTCGATGCCGCCGTGATGTTCGGCCGCGGCGGATAGCAGCCGTGCCCCGTGCACAGATCCCCCAATCGCGTCACGGCAGGCATGTCGCACTCCATCAGTTGAGATCGATGCGCGACGCCGTGATGCGGATGCCAGCGTCATCCATCTCGATCTTGCTGGGGCCAACCTCGATGACGATGCGCCCGCCGGATGGCACCGACAGGTGCCAGTGGTGCTGGCGGCGGTCGTACCGCACGAACGCGCCGTCGTTCCACACCGTGCAGCTGATGTCGGGGTCGTCCGCCGGCGGCGGATAGGCGTCGCGGTAGATCGACCCCACCACCACCGCCTGGTTGAGGTCGCCGCCGGGCGCGACCAGCACCACCTGCTCGCCCGGCTCGGGCGCGTGCCAGGTGCGGTCAGGCCCGGCGCGCACCGTGGCAAACGGCAGCCAGCCGGTCAGGATCGGCCCGGCGCGCACCCGCACCCGGGCCTTCTTCGCATCGAGCTCGGCCACCTGCCCGATAAGCACGACATTGCTCAGCCGTCGCTCGTCTTCGGTGAGGTCGTGATGCAGATGGCGTTCGCTCATGGCGTCGGCGGCGGATCGGTCAGCGGCACATAGTCCGGCTCATGCGGGATGCCGATCTTGGGCACCCAGCTGTAGAGCACGTGCAGCGGCAGGCGGCCTTCTTCTTCGATGGGCTTGGTCCAGTAGCTGACCTCAAAGGTCAGGCGCGCCGCCAGCACCGGTGTTTCGCCTTCGCCGTCTTGGTCGATCTCGATGCGCAACAGCCGCGTGCCTTCGACCAGGCGGCCCAGCGTCTCGTCCTGATCGAGGATCGCTTCGACCGCCTGCGCCAGCGTGTCCACATCGTCGGCGGCGGTCGCGCCACCGGCGACGATGTCGACCGCCACGTCCAACTTGCGGTAGCGCAAGCCCGGATCAGCGTGCGGCTGCTCTTCGATGCGCTCCTGCTGCGCGTAGATGAGGATCGCCGGCAAGCGGCCAGATGCCAGCGGCGTGGCGCGATGCACGTGGATGCGCTGCGGCGTGATGCGCGCATCGACCGCCGGCAAATGCGCTGCCAGGCGCTGCGCCACCGCTTCGCGGATCACAGTGCGTGGTGGCTTGCTCACGGCGACGCCCCGTCAAGATGCAGCAGCAGCCGCAAAAAGCCGCACCCGTCCGGGCGCACATCGACGATCAGATAGCGCTGCCCGCGCACCGTCACCGCATCGCCCTCGACCGGCGGCGGCGTGCAGTCGTCCTTCCAGACCTCCAGCAGCGGCTGCACCATCGACACCGGCTGCCCGCTGCTGACATCCACCGCCTCGTGCGCGGCGCTGAAAATGCCGCGCAGCGGCTGCGGATCGCCGGTTTCGCGGTGCAGCAGCACCGGCTCGGCAAATGTCGACCGCACGGCGTCGGCGACCAGCCGCTGCGCGCGCGCAAACGGCGTCATCACCATCCGTTGCTGGAGAAGAGCCGCACGGTCAAGGCCGGGCGCTTGACGATCGGCAGCGGGTTGGACTGGGTGTAGATGTCGATGCCGCTGCCGTCCTGCCGCGGCACCTGGTACGCATAAAGCTCCTGACCGTAGGTGCCCACGGCTTCCATCAGGTTGGCCGGCGCGAAGTAGGTGCGGAAGGTGTCCAGCGTGCCGAGCGGGAACGCCACGCCCTCGCGCGCCGGGATCAGGCGCTCGGTCGTGCCGTTGGCCAGCGTCACGGTGCCGAAGTACTCCTCGAAGACGATGGAGCCAAAGCGAAAGCCCCGGCGCACATCGTCTCTGAGCGGGTTGGCGCCGGCCGTGCCCTGGTGGAAGGCGTAGGCATCCTTGACGCTCTTGTGCTTGACCAAGGCGTCGAAGAACTCGGGGCTCACAAGCGCATGGATGCCGCTCATGGTCTCGCCTTTGAGATGCTCTTCGATGTGGCGCGCCACCTGGGTGCAGCGGGTGATGATGTCTTCGTTGCCGCCAAAGGTGAAGTCGAACTGCGCGCGCGCGATGCCGAACTCGGCGTGCCAGTCGTAGATCGTCTGGCCCGCGCCGTCCTTGGTCACGCCCAGCAGCGCGTTGACGCGCATGTACTCCAGCGTCTGCGCGTGCTTGGCGCGCATGCGCGCGAGCTTGCGCGTCATCACGGTCACCAGCGGGTCTTCATTGGCTGCCGCGCCAAAGCCGCGCACGCCTTGCACTTCCGCCGGAAGAATCACGTCGTTGTGCGGGATGTGCGGTACGACAAACGAACGCAGCGTGCGCTGCTCGCTCGTGCCCACGGTGGCCGGCGCGCCGGGCTGCACAGACGGCAGCAAGCGAAGCTCGCCGTCGACCGACTCGATGACCACGGTGCGCTGCGAGATTGGCTCGGACGCAAACAAACCCAGCTCGCCCACGCGGCCGTAGCGATTGGGCAGCTGCTGGATGGCCGCCGTCATCTCGGCCAGGGTAAAGCCGCTCCCAGCAAACGGATTGACGATCACAGTCATGGAAAATCTCCTCTCAAACGGCTGTACGCACCACGATGCCGTAGGCAGCCAGCTGCTCGCGCTTGGCGGCGCGCTGCGCATCGGTGTCCACCGACGCATCAAAGACCAGGGCTTGATCGGCCACGATGGCTGGGCCGCGCACCAGGGCCAAGGCCTTGGTGTCCGTCGTGCTCTCAGCGACCGGCTCCAGCAGCACGGCGCAGGCGATCTCCGCGCCTTCAAGGCCGGTGGTCGATGCCGCGGGCGAGAAGGCATAGACGCCGGTGGCGGTGATGCGACCGAGCACGGCACCCAACGGATAGGCGGCACCCGCCTTCAGGGTCACCGTCTCGCGGGTGTAGTCCGGGTCGTACTCGCGCTTGAGCACATCGCCCAGCGTCGGCTCAGATGTCAGCGTGCTCATTGATTACCTCCGTAAGCTTTGGCCGCCTTGACCAGTGGGCTGTCGGCGACGGATGGGGACGATGCCGACGCGAGGGCGACGGCGACGATGTCGGCTGCCGCATCGCGCGCGGCCGCCTGCTCCAGCACCGTGCGGCGCAGCGCATCGGGCTTGATACCTTGGGCCAGCGCCTGCGCCGGATCGACCGTCACGCCAAGGCGCTTGGCCTGGGCGGCGATCTCGTTCAGTTCGGCCAGTTCGGCGCGCAGCCGCTGCTCGATCTGCGCAGCCAGCGCAGCTGTATCGGGCGCGGCCGCCTGCGCGGCCGCAGCGTTTGCGTCAACGCTGACCTCGGCGGCCAGCGCATCGGGGGCGTCATCGTGCATGGTCATCTCCTTGCAAGAGTGGGAAAGTCGGGGCGCAGAGCGATCGGCGCTCGCGCGCCGCGCCAGGCGCTGCTGCAGCGCCGCCAGCGCGTCATCGAGCGTGCCGATGCGGTCGGCCAGCCCCGCCTGCAGGGCGGCTTGGCCTCGGTAGATGCGCGCTTGCGTGGCGCGCACCGCCTGCGCATCGAGCCGCCGGTGTGATGCCACCAGCTCGACAAACTGGTCGTAGAGGCGGTCGATGTCGGCTTGGATGTCGGCTGCCACCTCTGCGGGCAGCGGCGCGTGCGGGTGGCCGTCGATCTTGTGCTCGCCTGCGTGCAGCAGGGTGTACGACAGCCCGGCCTGGGCGTCCGCGCCCGACTGGTCCACGTGCGCCGCCACCACGCCGATGGAGCCCGCCTCGGCGGTGCGGGTCAGCCACAGCTGCTCAGCGGCAGACGCGATGGCGTAGGCTGCTGAGAGCGCTGCCTCGTCGGCGATGGCCCACAGCGGCTTGCCGGACGCTTTGGACAAGGCACGCAGACGCAGCGCCAGGTCGAAAACGCCGCCCGCCTCGCCGCCGCTGGAGTCCACCTCCAGCAGCACCGCGCGCACCTGCGGGTCGGCAAAGGCGTCTTCGGCCATCGCCTGGATCGCGTGGTAGCTCATCAGGCCACTGGTCGCGTCCAGGTACGCCGAGCGCCGCACCAGCGTCCCCAGCACCGGCACGATGGCGATACCGTCGACGATTTGCAGCGCGGGTGGTCTCGGCTGCGCCGACTCGGTCGTCGGCATCGCCAGCGGCTGCCCGGCGAGCTTGCGCGCCATCACGCCCAGGATCACATCGAGCTTGGGGCGCGCGATCAGAAGCGGCGTCCCGTACAGGCGGGACGCCAGGTGGGGCAGATCGGTCATGGTCAGTCAGGCTCGGGTTGATCGACAGGGACTGGCGCAGCCCGACGCTGAAACCACAGTCCAAGGTCGCGCTCGCGCTGCCGATCGGCGGCGATCTCGGCGTCGACCTGCGAGGCGTCATAGCCGCGCTCGGCAATCGCCTGCGTGCGGGACTTGAGCCCAGCCTCGATGGCCTCGATCTCGGCGCGGATGTCTTTGAGCGGATCGACCCAGTCCCAGCGCGGCGGCAGCCAGTTGCACGCCAGATACTCGGCGCGCCGGCGCTCGTAGTCCGGCAGCGTCAGCGCGCCAGACAGCACCGCCGTGTCCATCCAGCGCGCCCACACCGCGCGGCACAGCTGGTACACCAGCACCGAGTGCTGGAAGGCCTCGATGCGGCGGCGAAACTCCAGCAGCGCCGCTCGGGTGTTGGAGTAGTTGGCCTTGAGCATGTCCGCCGACAGGTTGGCGTAGGGCAGCCCCAAGGCGGCGGCCACCTGCAAGAGCGTTCGGTATTGGAATGCCTCGTAGTTGCCGCCCACATCAGCCGGGTTGGAAAAGGTGATGTCTTCGCCCTCATCCAGGATTTGCAATTGGCCCGGCTCCAGCGGCAACAGCGGCTCGTCTTGCGCGTCGCGCTCGCCGCTGTTGTCAAAGTCCCGCTCGGGTCGGCGCACGAAGCCCACGAACATCGCCGCGACCTTCTTGCGGTCAAGCTCGGCGTCGTCGTACTGGTCGAGCAAAAACAGCTTGACCAAAGCCGGCGCGAAGCGCGAGACCCCGCGCAGCTGCCCGGCGTCCACCGGGTCGATGATGTGCAGCACCATCTCGGCGGGCACGCGCACCGTCTCGCCGGCCAAGCCTGGATCGGTGATGTCTCCAGGGTGGCGGCGCAGAAAGTGATACGCCACGCGACGGCCGATGCGGTCGAACTCGATGCCCTGCCGCACCACGTGGCCGTTGTCGAGCACGCGGTTGTCGGTCAGCGGCAGCATCTCGGATGGCAGCATCTGCAGCTGCAGCGGCACGCTCAGGCCATCTTCGGGCCGGCGCTGCCGTAGCCGGAAAAACACTTCGCCAGCGATAAACAGCTCGCGCGCAGCACGGCGCTGCTGGCCGTAGAAGTCGGTCAGCCATTCGGCATCCGACTCGTCCGTCCAGCGCAGCCACAGGCGCTGCACCCGATCCTTGAGCGCGGCATCGGCGATGGCCGACGAGGGCTTGATGCCGGTGCCCACGGCATTGCTCGCCCACGACTCCACCGCATTGGCCGCGTAGCCGTTGTTGCGGATCAGGTAGCGCGCGCGCGCGGTCATGTCCGCGCCGGAGGACTGGATCAGGGTGTTGACGTGCGCGCGGCTGGCCTGAAACATCTTCAGGCGGCGCGACGACAAGCCGCCCTCGAAGCCGCCGACCATCGCGCCGACGCGCAACACCTGCCGCCCCAGCCGCTGACGCCACTGTTGCCACACGCCCATCACAACCCCTTGCTCGCGTAGACGCGGATACGCCGCGCCGGGCGGCGGCCTTCGGCGTTGGCGACCTCGCGCTCCAAATCTTGGAGCGCCGCCTGCAGCTCGGCGTCCGACTTGTAGGTCAGCCACTTGTCGCCGGCTTTGACGGTCAGCATCCCGCTGTAGCGCGCTGCTCGCAGCGCATCAAGCTGTGCCTTGAGCTCTTCTATGGTCATCTCACATAACCCGACGAAATCGCCATGCGCCGACGGCGCGGGCTGGCGGTCATGGGCACAGTCACCGGTGTGGCGTTGCTGGCAGACTTGCGATTGACGGGCGCGGGAGGCAGCGCCTCGACCCGCTTGTTCAGGTTCAGGCCCATCGACAGCAGGCCGTGCAGCGCGGCATAGGCGTACACCCGGCAGTCCAGCGCTTCATTCCTGCGACCATCGGGCTTCCACCAGAAGCGTTGCGGGAAGCCCTTCACATACCGGGTGCGAATCCGCTCAGCGGTCAGCTGCTCGAAATACTGCGCATCCCGATCCATCGGAAAGTGCATCGCCCCTGGGCCTGAGCCTGTCTTCTTCAACCGGGCGTAGATCGCTTCCTTGGCGGCATCGACGCCGACCGTGAACAGATTGACTTTGCCCTTGTTGGCCTTGCTCGGTCGCTTGGGCCAGATCGGCCGTTTGCCTGAACCGCCCTTGATCGCCCAGATGCGTTTCCTCTCGCGGCCCTTGCAGAATGCGTAGGCCGCCAGGGTGTGGTGACCACCAGTGTCGAGGCAAGCAGCTTCGATGGTCAGGCCGTTGGCCAGGGTCTCGTGCTCGAAACGATTGCCGAGGTAAGCATCCAGTTGCGACCAGGTGTCCGGTGCCGACGGGTCGCCCCACAGCACCTTGTAGTCGATGGACCAGGACTCCTCGTCTCGGCCCCAGCCGACCACTTCCAGTTCCAGTCGGTCGTCCTGCACGTCGATACCGCAGGTGAGCAGTGCCACCTCAGCCGGAATCGCAGGCCCGTAGGCTTCACGACGTTCCATCAGGCCCTCCGCATCCAAGGTCTCTCCCTCCCGGTCTTCCCAGGTCTCGGCCAGTTTGGTGTTGACCCAGACCTTGAGCCGCACCGGGTCGTCCTTGGCAGCGTGGTGCTCCTGGGCGATCTCACCCCAGGTCAGCCACGGGCTGTACAGGCTCGACAGATGAAATCCCACCGTTTTGCCATCGCCCTCGGCCTTAGCCGTCCAACGACCGTTGGCCAGCAGTGCCGGCTTGCGGTACTCGGGATGAATGCCGTCGCAGGCCGGGCAGTGCCAGGCGGCGTCCGCCATCTTGCCGGTCGGCCACTTGATGTCCCGCCATTGGATCTGGCTGTGCGCCCCACAGTGATCGCAGGGCACCTCGAACACCCGCTGGTCCGACTCCAGGTAGGCCGCCTCGATGCGCGAGAAGCCTTTGAGCGTCGGCGTTGAGCACAGATAGACCTTGCGATTGACGAAGGTGGCAGCGCGCTGCACGGCGAGCGCCACCGGATCGCCCTCGCCATCGGCATCCCCTGGATAGCCGTCGACCTCATCCAGAAACAGGTAACGCACCGGCATCGAGCGCAGGCCCACCGCCGAATTGGCGCCGGTCATGATCAGCACGCCACCGGGGAATTCCTTCATCAGCTGGGTGTTGCCCGAATCGCGGCTGCGGGGGTCTTTGACCCGGCTGGCCAGTTCAGGGCTGGCTTCGATCAGCGCATCGACGCGCTGCTTGGAGACGCGCTTGGCGCCTTCCACCGTGGGCTGCACCAGCAACATCGGCCCCGGGGCGTGGTGGATGACGTAGCCGACCCAGTTGAGTCCGCATTCGGTTTTACCCACCTGCCCTCCGGCCATGAACACAACACGCTCGATGCGCGAGGTGGCCGACAGCGCCTCCATCACCTCCTTGAGATACGGCGTGCGGCTGGTCGACCAGCGGCCGGGTTCGGCTGAGGCGACCGACGAGAGCATCCGGTGCCGGTTGGCCCAGTCATCGACGGTGAGGATGGGGTCGGGCGCGAGGCCCCGTTTCCAGGCCGATTCAACAGCCGATTCAGCAGTGTCGAACACAAGCCACTCCGATGCGAAATAGATAGGCCGAACGCTTGGCTTTCTGCTTGAACAGCGCGTTCATACAGACACCACAGCAACACACGCCAAGGAGAACCATGATGCGAAAAACTGCCAACAAGACCGCCCAGCAACTGGACCAGCTGCTCGCCCGGATCGCCCTGGACCATCTCTTCATCGAGACCCTGGAAACCCGCAACAGGGACCGCCTGGACTTCCACGACGTCAGCGTCTGGGCCGTCCAAAGCGCCCTGATGGCGGCCTACCAAGCAGGCCTGACCGCAGGCCAAAGCGCCGCCGCCAAGGCCACTGATCGGCCGATCCAACAACAAGCCGCCTGACCTTCCTTCACATCACTCACAAGGAGCACGACCATGTCCGCACAAACCACCCCGATCACCGAACGCCAACTGGACCTGATCACCCGCGCGCATTGCGACGCCGGCGGATTGATCGAACCGCTGCTGGCCCTCAAGGGCGGCGCCAAGCTCAAGATGATCGCCAGCCTCGCGCAGCGGGGGTTGATCGAGCAGCAAGGCGGCCAGTGGCGCCTGAGCCCAGCCGCCATCGCCATCATCAAGGGCGAGGCGCAGCCGGAAGATGTCCTGCCGCCGACGGTGGCCACCCGCGTTGCCACGCCGCCCCTGGCCGTCGACCCGGAACTGGAGGCCGCAGTCACCGCCGCCGAGGCCAGCTGGCAACAGGATCGGCCCGATGTCGGCCCGAAGCGTGGCCCGGGCAACAGCAAGCAGGCGCTGGTGATCGAGATGTTGAAGCGCCCCGAGGGCGCGACCATCGCGCAGATCAGTGAGGCGACGGGCTGGCAGGCGCACACGGTACGCGGCACCTTTGCCGGCGCACTCAAGAAGAAGTTGGGCCTGACCATCGTCTCCGAGAAGATCGAAGGGCCTGCTGGCACGCCGGGTGCAGGGCAGCGCCTTTACCGCATTGCCGAGGAAGCCACCGCATGAGCACGCAGCCCGACGACCCGATCCCGGCAGCACCGCTGCAGGCCTTGCTCGATGCCTGCCGGAAGATCGCCCGGATGAAGCATCCGAGCATTGAGCACCTTCTGCGCCGCCGGGGCTTTGGCTTCGAGGCCGACCGCATCGCCGATCTGGTGCTGGCGATTGAAGCCCTTGATGCCCAGCACGATGCAGATTGAGCTTGGCTTCTCGATCGAACAGCGCGTTCATACGGGTGTCGCAACCACCCACCGAAAGGAGCCCTCCATGAAAACCGAACGCGATTACCTGATCGACGCCGCCCAACGCAACGCCCGCGAGGCCATCGCCCAGGCACGCAGCACCCTGGAGCGCAGCTTGCGCGAACTCGACCGTTACGCCGAGCGATTTGAAGGAGCCGAAACGGTTCACGACCAAGCAAAAACGATGAACTGGCTCCTGAACGAGCTGGCCAGCAACATCCTGCCCAACCTGCGCCTGGACCTGATTGCCAGCGCCCAGGCGGAACTGGCCCGCGCGCACGAAGTCGCCCGCGCCGCCAACCAGGAGTAAGCGATGAAGACGCCCACGACCTATCCATGCGCGCGCTGCCAGGGGAAGGGTCGTCTTGCCATTTACGCCAACGTGCTGGGCGGCGTGTGCTTCAAGTGCGGCGGGACAGGCCGACAAAAGACCAGGCCAGCTGCCCCATCGCGCCGTTGGTCAGTGAATGCGATCCGCACCACCGATCATCACGACTGCGTCGTGTTCCACGTCCGGGCAAAGACGGAGAGAGAAGCTCTCAATAAGGCCTCCGCCGCCCTATCCCGTGCGCGCGAGCAGATTTACGACCCCACGACCATCCGGGTCACGCCCTGGCCCGATTCGATTGAAAAAGCGCTTGGCTTCTCCATCGAACAGCGCGTTCATACGGGTATCGCAACCACCAATCCGTAGGAGAAAACAATGACCACCAAGCAAATCCCCGCCGCCCAGAACGACGCCTGGGGCTTTTACGGCACGATGAACGAACACGCCGACGCCGCCTGGCCGATCGCGATGACCGCAGTCTCCGAGGCCACCGGCCAGCCCCTCGAATCGGTGCGCACCTTCCTCGACAGCGGCCACGGACGCCACTTTGCCGACGATGTGCAAAACGGCCTCTACACAGGCGCCACCCTGGCCGACGCGATCAACGCCGCCACGCAGCGTTGGATGGGCTGGACGATTGGCCGCAGCACCAGCAAGCAGTACGGCATCCCCAAGGGCCTTCCCTACCTGACGGGCTTCGTGATCCACTGCGAGATCGTCGAAGAGTCCCTGGCGGCGTGAGGAGCACAACGTGGCCGCCATCTCCACCACCCCACAACTCGAAGCCCACTACGACCAGTTCATCGCCGAGCTGACGGCACTCACCCGCAAGTACGGCGTCGCCATCCAGTCGGTCGGCGGCGTGATCCTGGCTGACGCGCCGGACGAGTTTCGCAACGTCACGTACCGCGCCGACATCAGCAGCGGCGACCTTTACCCCGAGTTTGCGGACAGCTGACGCACGCGCAGCGCCTCAAACACCCTGCGCAGCAGGTAGCTTCGAATCAAAGAGACGACGGTAAAAATCAGGCCGATCAGCAAGTTCTCCTGCAGCGTGGCGTACAGACCAAACAGGGGAAACACCAGCCATTGAGTCGCCACCGCCACGCCATAGCCGACCAGCACATTGGTCACGGCTTCCACCAGCGACATCCAGCGCGACTGCTTCACAGTGCCTCCTCGGCATCTGCCGGGCCGATGGCATCCGCCGTGCCGACCAGGTCGTCGAACGCCACGCCATCCGCCTCGCGGGTGGCTTGTTGGCCCGTCCAGTCCTGCCAGCGCCGCACGATCACGTCCGCATACTTCGGGTCGAGCTCGATCAGCCGCGCCACGCGCCCGGCCTTCTCGGCGGCGATCATGGTGGTGCCGGAACCGCCGAAGGGGTCGAGCACCACGTCGCCGGGGCGGCTGGAGTTGCGGATGGCCCGCTCGACCAGCTCCACCGGCTTCATGGTCGGGTGCAGATCGTTCTTCGCTGGCTTCTTGATCTGCCAGACGTCGCCCTGGTCGCGGTCGCCGCACCAGTGACGCTCGCCACCCTCCGGCCAGCCGTAGAGGATCGGCTCGTACTGGCGCTGGTAGTCCGAGCGACCCAGCGTGAAGGTGTTCTTGGCCCAGATGATGAAGGTGGACCAGTGGCCGCCGGCGGTGCGGAAAGCCGCCTGCAGTGTATCCAGTTCGCTGGAGGACATGGCGACGTAGATCGCGCCGCGGGTGTGGGCAACGAGCAGCGACAGCGCGTCGTAGAGGAAATCGTAGAAGCCTTCGCCCAGCGCATCGTTGAGGATGGGGCGGTGTTTGCCGCGCAGCTTGTCCTTCGCGCTGTTGGCGTAGTTCACGTTGTAGGGCGGATCGGTGAACACCATGTCCGCCCGCTCGCCGTCCGGAAACAGGCGCGCATAGGCCTCGGCGGTGGTTGCGTCGCCGCAGACCAGGCGGTGCGGCCCGAGTCGCCAGACGTCGCCCAGCCGGGAGACGGGTTCCTCGGGCACGTCGGGAGCAGCATCCTCGTCGGTGTTGCCCTCGGTGGTGGTCTCCTCACCCGCCATGATCTCCAGCAACTCGTCGGCATCGAAGCCGGTGAGCGCCAAGTCGAAATCGGCCTCCTGCAACTCGGCCAGCTCCAGACGCAGCAGTTCCTCGTCCCATCCGGCGTTCTCGGCGATCTTGTTGTCGGCGATCACCAGCGCCCGACGCTGGGTCGGCGTGAGGTGGTCAAGCACCACGACCGGCACGGTGGTAAGCCCCAGCTTGCGCGCCGCCGCCAAGCGCCCGTGACCGGCCACAATGATGCCGTCGCTGCCCACCAGGATCGGGTTGACGAAGCCAAATTCGGCAATCGATGCGGCAATCTGAGCAATCTGCTCATCCGAGTGCGTGCGCGGGTTGCGGATGTAGGGCAACAGGCGCTCGGTCGGCCAGCGCTCGATTTTGTCGGCGAGCCAGTTCATTTGCGATTGCGCCCCCAGGGTGAATACGGCGGGTCGGCCAATTTCGCCATGCGGTCGTTGAAGACGTCCGACAGGCGTTTCTTGGCGTCGGCATAGGTTGCGGTCACGCCCTCGGGCTCCCGTTCAGCCTTGACCTCGTCCCAGGTCTGGCCGGTGGACTCCAGCACCGGCGTCTGGTCGGGGTGGTTCTTGATCCAGCGGATCACGGCCACGTCGACATACTCTGGCGCAAGCTCCGAGGCCCTGACCCGGCGGCCGCACGCCTCACCCGCCAAGATCGTGGTGCCCGAGCCTGAGAAGGGCTCGAAGACGACGTCGCCCTCGTTCGTGTAAGCCTCCATCACGAACTGCGGCAAGCCGATGGGAAAGACCGCCGGGTGGTCGATCTCTCGTTCTTTGTCGATCGGCCCGCGCTGGCGCGTGATGCTGATGACCGAGTCGGGGATGCGGTAGTCCTGCGTCGGCAGCCCCGCGTGGCACCAGGCGCCGACCTTGCCGTCCTTGCCGCGCATCGCGGTGGACGAACCGTCGGCGCGCAGGTGGGTTTCCTGCCCGGCCCACTTGCACGGCACGATCTTGTTGGGCTTTCGGGCTTCGCGGTTGAAGTGGAAGATGAACTCGTGGCGGGGGGCCAGGCGTCCTACCCAATCCCCCGGCACCGTCACGCCCTGATCCCACACGTACCAGCCAAAGCGCCGCCAGCCTTGCGCGCGCATCCACTCGATCCAGCCGTCCCAGTAGGGCTGCCATTCACCGTCGCGATGCACCAGGCCCAGGTTGACCAGCATCTGGCCGTCGGCGCGCATGATCGGCATGGCCGCGGCAAAGACGCCATGCATGAGCGCATCCCAGTCCGCAATGCCGCCCGTGGTGTAGTTGCGCTGGTTGGCATAGGGCGGGCTGGTAAAGAGCAGCGCCGCACGCTCGCCCGCCATCAAGCGCTCGATGGCGGCGCTGTCGGCCGAGTCGGCGCAGATGAGGCGATGCTCACCCAGCCGCCAGATGTCGCCCGGGCGGCTGATGACGATGCGCGGCACCGTGATGTCGTCGGCGTCTGGCGTGGGCTCTTCGCTTGTCTCTGCCCCGGGCGTGCCGTCGTCTGCGTCGTCGTCGGCCAGCAGTTCGGCCAGCTCATCCTCATCGAAGCCGGCCAGCGCCAGGTCGAAACCGGCCTCGGACAGATCGGCCAGCTCGGATGCCAGTAACTCCTCATCCCACCCGGCCTGCAGCGCCAGTTTGTTGTCCGCCAGGATATAGGCGCGACGCTGGATGGGTGTGAGGTGGTCGAGGACGACCACCGGCACGACATCGAGCGCGAGTTTCTGCGCAGCCGCCAAGCGACCATGACCAGCGAGAATGCCGCCGTCCTCCGACACCAGGATCGGCGCGGTAAAGCCAAACTCGACGATGCTGGCGGCGATCTGTGCCACCTGTGTGTCGGAGTGAGTACGGGCATTTCTCTGGTAGGGCTTGAGCCGATCCAGTGGCCACATCTCGATGCGGCTGGCCATAGCATGGGTGACGGTCATCGTGAGAGTTCCTCCAGGGCTTCGCGGATCGCCTCCATCAGCAGGTCCTCCACCACGCGTTGGTCGGGTTGTGCGACCACGGCCGCCACGATCTGCGGGGCAACCTTGCGGGGAATCTGCTGGATGCGGTCACGCAGCAGACGCGCAAGGTTGAAGTACTTGACCTTCACCTCGTCGGCGTTGATCAGCTTGCCCGTGCGTTCTTCGAATTCAAGCTTCGCCAGGCGCGCGGCATAGGCCTCGCGGATGGCGCGGCTGGTCTGGTAGTCAGGTGCGGCAGCCCGGGTTTCCAACGGCGGGGTGGAAACCGGGGTGGAAACCCCGCCGGTTTCCACCTTGGCCGCAGGCTTCTTGGCACCGATGTTCAGGCTCTGTGACGGCAGCGTGTTACGCGCCCACTGGGCGTCGGCCTTGGCCGGGTCAATGGTGCCGTCGGGCTCGACGCTGATGCGCCCGGCCTTGATGGCCTTGGCCACAGCGGTGTGGCTCACGCCACGGTGTTGGGCATAGGCCCGGACGGACAGTCCCATCACATTCCTCCGGGCTGCTCGGGTCAGTTAACCGTCATGGATGGATCACCTCGGCATGAATACGGGTGGAAACCTGGGTGGAAACTGGAAACCTATTTTTTGCCCTGACGCTAGGCAAGCGTCGCGCTGCGCGCGGCCCCCGCGTTTCAGATGGCCCGGGAGGACCCGTTAATCGTCGCCAGAGGCGCAATTGCAGCCCTGGCAATGCTCGGAGATGCCCGCATCGCAAAATCGCTCAAAACGCTTCCTGTCGCTTTTTAGGGCTATCGACTTTCAGTGTTCCGACGCACGCTTCAGCCCTTCGTCAGCTCTTCCCGCAGCGCCCGCTCCATCTGCCGTTGGTACTCCCGCAGAGCCACGCTTCGCACGGTGTCGGCCATGCCAAAGCGCGGCTCGACCTTCTGCTGGCGGCGCAGCAGGTACAAGGCCAGGATGCGCTTCTCGTCACGACGCTCGAACACGGCACCGGCGCGGTAGAACACGTTCTTCTTTGCCAAGAGTCGGCCCGGCCACTGGCTCTTGGGGATGACGCGGGTCTGGGCGGTCTGTGCCATCGGCCCGACCGGAATCGCCAGCTTGCCGGTCTTGGTGCCACCGGACTCCTGCAGCGCCATGAAGCGGTCCCGCGACCAGACCTCGGCCATCAGCGTGCGAGGCTTGGCGGGCGTCACGCCAATGCCTCGGCTGATCCATGGGCGGCGCAGATTGAAGCGCTCGGGCAGACCGTCGCGCACTGCATCGCGGGCGTCGAACGCCGTGCGGGTCAGGGCCTTGGAGGCAGCATTGGGTACGTGCTGCTGGGCCAGTTCCGAGAGGTGCTCAGTCGCTTTGGCCACATCGGCGGTGACGTCAAGTTTCAGCATCGGCGGACTTCCGGCGGCGAGGAGTGGCTGGCGCTTCGGTGTTTGCAACAGGCTCGGCAGCGATGCCCGCCTGCTGCGCCAGGATCTGTTCGGCGGTGGCTGCGTCGACCTCGACCGTCAGGCCCGGGACAAACGAGCGCGTGCCGCCGTCGCCGGTGACGACCACCGGGCGGGTGATGAGAAGTTTCATGGGGGAGTCTCCAGCGCTGGGCAGAGAGGCGAACGCCAGGCCCAGAAACGACAGCGCCCACCCAGGTCTCCCCGGTGGGCGCACTTACCACAACTACCGCAATAGTATGCCTTCGTGGTACCACGCTGTCAACGCCCGTATCCGTAAAACTTGGCAGCAATCGACAGCGCCGCCACCAAGTAGCCTTTGGCCTCGTGTCGGTTGCACGACATCCGGCGGGCCAGATCGATGATCGACATCCCAACCCCTGCCACGAACCACAACGCGGTGCCTGCTGGGCTGCTGATGCCGCCGACGGCATCGAGCGCTTGCTTCACGGCGCGCGCCGCGCCAGCATTTCGCTCGACCATGTGCTCCACACGTGCCGTGCCCGCTGGCAAGCCATCGAGCCGAGGGCTGGCCACGCCGCTGGCAAAGGCACGCGCGAAGTCCTGGGCGAAATGCTGCCCCGCATCGTGCATCGCGGGCGTGATGCTGCCGTGTCTGAGCATCAGCGCCAGCGTGTCCACGGTGCGGTAGTGCTCGACGGGGTAACCATCTTCCCCCTCTTCCCGCACGTAGCGAATGAGGCTGCCGTCCGGCCGCAGGCGCTCATCGCCGATGCGCGGCTTGCGCTCGGCGTGGCTGTTGACGGCTCGGGTCTTCTTCGGCTTCATCGCTCGCCCTCCCTGATTTCGCGCCACGAGCGATCGCGCTGTGTCTTCGGGCTGCGCGCGCCGTAGAGCCGGGTGGCGATGCCAGACAGGAACGCCCGCTCCCACTCGTCGTAGATCTCGTCGAGCGGCACGACCACGATGCCTTGTTTGTGCCAGGCCGCCGCGCGCATTGCGCGCAGTTCGTCCGTGCTGGCTGGTGACTGCGGTGCCACTCTGCCCAGGGCGCAGTAGATGGATGGGGTGTGCGTGTTCATGCCTCGCCCCCTTGGGCCATTGCCCAGTTGAGCAGCGCCAGCGCATCGGCGTGGTTGTCATCGACCGGCGTGATGCCGCGCGCCTTGGCGGCCGCGATCATCTCGGCCTTGTTGGCGTTGCCACGACCGGTTGCGTGACGCTTGATCGTGCCCACTGGCACACCCTGGTAAGGGATGCCGTGGTGTTCGCACCAGGACGTGAGCGTCGCCAGAAAGCCGCCGTAGGCGTGCGCGGCATCCACGCCGGCGTGTTTGCGCACCTCCTCAAACACCACCCAGTCGATGCCATCGGCGCACCGCTTTATGTCGGCAAGCCAGCGCTTGAAGCGCAAGAAGCGCATCCCGCCGCCTTCGAAGCGCTGCGGCCTGAAGGACTCGCTGCCGCCGCTGATGAGGCCGTCACGCCCCAGCAGCGCCCAGCCGGTGGTGATGCCCAGGTCAAGGGCCAGGATCGTTGTCGTCATGCTCGTCATTCCTGTGTTTTAGGCGGTCTGACGGATCTGACGGGTTTGCCGGTTAACTTCCTACGCGCGCGCGCGTGTACGGGTAAATAAGTAAATCCGTCAGACCCGTCAGACCCGTCAGGTCCGGATTTGTGGTTCAGTCATCTATCGACATAGGGCGTGAAGCGGTCCTTCGGGGTCTCTTTCAGACCCACTCCCCGAAACCCCCGCAGTCCCATGCCGTTGCGCCACTTCTCCAATCCTCGGGTGAGCAGCAGATCAGAGAAGCGCTTTTGCGATCCCACGAACTCCCCGGCCGCCTCTGCCCATTGCTTCCAATCGCTGAAGAGTTCGGCGACTAGCGACTTGGCGTTCGGGTCGCGCACGCATCGCTCCTCGAGCCAACGGCCCAGGGCGTCTTCCGCCTCGAAGTACTCGTCCGTCGCATCTAGCACCGACTGCGGCGGGCGCAGCCCCTCGCGCTGCCAGGCAAGACACCCTTGCACCGCCCAGGCGAGAATCCCGTCGCGCTCGGCCAGCAGCTTCTGCTGCAGTGTCTTGTCGCGTCGTTCGGGCGGGATGGTCACGGTAAAGGGGATCAGGTGCAGCCGCCGGCGCATCGCCTCATCAACATTGCGGATGGCGGGCTTGTGGTTGCCCGCGATCACCAGCTTGAACTGCGGAACATAGGTGAAGAAGTCCTGCCGCATGAATCGCGCCGTAATGCGGTCGCCGCCGGTGATCTCCTTGATCTTGGCCTCGTTCCACCGCCGCCCCTGCTCGGTCTCGGTCGCCGTCACCAGCCGTGCGCCGCGCAACCCCGCCAGGTCGGTCGGGTGACGGTCGCCGCGCGCCTCCATGAAGGTGTCCATCGGTGCATTGGCGGCGTAGTCGCCTAAGATCGTGGCAAGCGTGTTGACGAACACCGACTTGCCATTGGCGCCCGTGCCATAGAGGAAAAACAGCGCGTGCTCCGCCGTCGAGCCGGTCAGGCAGTAGCCGACCATGCGCTGCAGGTAGGCCTGCAGTTCGGCATCGCCCCCAGTGACCTGCTCGAGAAACCGTATCCAGGTCGGGCAGGCGCTGCCCGGCACCAAGGTCGCCGGGGCGATCTTGGTCATCCGATCGGCACGGTCGTGCGGGCGCATCCGGCCGGTGCGCAGGTCGACGACCCCGCCCTGCGTGTTGAGCAGCCACGGATCGGCATCCCACTCGTCGGGGGTCGCCGCGTGACGGCGGTCGGTGCGGGCCAGACGCTCTACTCCGCCGACGGTGCTGCTGGCGGCGAGCTTGGTCGCGAGCCGAGCGTTGTCAGCGCGGACCGCCGCGTGGCGACAGACGTGGCGAATCAGGTCGGTCGCGGCCAGCGTCTCCTCGGCCCGCCAACGCTGCCCATCCCACATCAGCCATTTGCCCCAGGCCGCCACGTAGCGCCAATCGCGCTGGTAGCGGCGGGTAAAACTCAGCGCCAACGCATCCTCCGAGCCCAACACCGAAGCCCCACCGTGCGCGGCATCCGTTGTGTGCTCGGGCGCATCCTCTTGTTCTGGCTGTATCGTCATGCGCGGGCCATTGACCACAAAACCCGCCACATCGAAGCCCTCGGCCACGGCATCGGCCGCATCCCACCCCTCGGGTTTATCGTCGGGTGGCAGCAAGATGGCGCAGGAGGCGGCGCCGGCCATGAGCACGGCTTGCGAGGCAGCCTCGGCATAGCCGAATCCCGGTTTGTCCCGATCCGGCCAGATCAGCACCGACTTGCCCGCAAGCGGCGACCAGTCGGTCTTGTCCACCGGGGCGTTGGCCCCGTGCATGGCGGTGGTGGCGCAGAAGCCCGCGTCGATGAGCGCCTGCGAGCACTTCTCGCCCTCGACCAGGATGACCTGATCGGCCGCCTTGATCCCCGGCTGGTTGTACAGCGGCCGCGGATCGGGCGGGGCCATTCTGCGCCGCTTGACGTCCCACGGCCGGAATTCCTTTCTGCGGCCAGGCGGGTCGTAGCGGTAGACGACGGCAATCAGGCGACCATCGGCGTCCAGGTAGTCCCATTTGGCGGTGGCCGGCCCTAGCTCATCGGTTGGCGGCTCCGCCTTCTTGCGTTTGGATGGCAGGCGAGCAGCCCTGCCGACCAGTTGCCCGGCGACCTCCAGCACGCGGGCAAAGTCGGTCTGGGCATCGAGCCCGTGGTGGGCGGCGATCAGGTCGAAGATATCGCCGCCCTCGCCCGTGGCGTGGTCGCGCCACAGGCCTGCCGTGTCGTCCTTGAGCGAAACTTCCAGACTATCGCCCGGGCTGCCCAGCACATCGCCAACCCGGTACGTCTGCCCGCGCTTCTTGCCGGCGGGCAGCAGCGTCATCAGCACCGACTCCAGCCTCGCGAGCAGGGCGGCGCGAATCTCCTCGCGGCGCGCGGTGGGGTCCGCTTCGGCGAACGGGGCCGGGCGATCGTTGAAATCGATCATGCGTCGCCCTCCTCGCTGCCATCCGACGCGCTGCGGGCCATGGCTCTCGCGTGGTGCGAGGCCCAAACCTGCAGTTCCGACAGCCGGTAGCGCACCAGCCCACCCAGAAGGTAGTGCGGGATGCGGTGCTTGGCGCGCATCATTGGATCGGCGAACCAGTAGTACGGCAGACGCAGGCTGGCCGCGGCTTGCTTGGCGTCGATCATGGGCTCGCCAATCGCGCCCGTCGTCGATACGGATCGGGTCCTCATGCCGCAGCCCTCCAGCACCGGTCCTGCCACGGGCACATCCGGCACTCGACATGGGTGGGATCGGAGAACGAGCGCGGCAGCAGTTCGCCCGCCTCGGTGGCCGTGATGACCTTCACCGCCCGGTCCGACATGCGCTGCGCCAACGCCGCGTCGAACGGCACCAGCTCGGCGTGGATCTCCATCGTGTCAGCGTTCACCGCCGTGAAGAGCGCCGGGTGCGCGTGCAGCCCGAGGTAGGCCTGGTAGAGCGCCACTTGCGCCGCGTAGATGGGCTTGGCGACCGCGAGTCGGCGCTTCTC
Organism: Acidithiobacillus caldus ATCC 51756; assembly: GCF_000175575.2. Lineage (NCBI taxonomy): Bacteria > Pseudomonadati > Pseudomonadota > Acidithiobacillia > Acidithiobacillales > Acidithiobacillaceae > Acidithiobacillus > Acidithiobacillus caldus. The sequence continues at coordinate 103,693 of NZ_CP005986.1, read as the reverse complement.
CAACTCGCGCCAGGACTTGGCGCCCAGGCACTTGTTCTCCCACAGCGCCGGGTAGCCGGAACCGAACCCCAGATCGGGCCCGGCGACGAGCACGCCATCGACGTGGCCCTGCAGGCGCCCGTCCAGCGCCGAGAAGCCGAATTGCTCCCCCGCGTCGTTACGCGTGCGCAGATCGAAGCCCGCGGCACGCAGCCATCCGACCATGCAGTCCTCGATCACGTGGCCGCGATCGAAGACGCGCAGCAGGCGGCCGTCGGTCTCGCGACCCGGATCGACCGGGGCGTCGGCAAACTCGTACTGCAGCGCGCGCTCGCAGGCGACCCCGAGGCGCGAGGCGCCCAGGTACGTGCGGCGAGGCTGCGCCGCGCGAGACTGCTGCAGCCCGGCGTCGATCAGCGCCGTGAGCTGACCCGACAGGCTCTTGGAGGCGTTGAAGTCCATCATCGCCGCGCCTCCTTGGGTGCTGCCGTGCGTGCCGTCTGCGCTTGAGCCTTCGGCTCCTCCCACGGCAGATCGTCCTCGAGGTCGGCGAAGGGGTCGGACACCGGGTCTTTCAAGCCCCGCACCGGCGGATACTTGGTCGCCTCGTGGTGCTCGACCATCGCCTCCGTGTAGCAGGTGACGATGGCGTCGATCACCTGGAGCGCCTCGGCCTCGGAGTAGTCGCCCAGCGGCTTGGCAAAGCCGATCTCGCCCGCGACCTCGCCGAAGGCCTTGAGGCACTTCTTCATCGCGGCCAGTTCGACGTCAGACGGGTCGATCATGGCCACCTCCGTCTTGGGCGTGCGTCCTTCCTGCACCCGCAGCCACTGACCGTAGAGCGCATGAAACACCTGCTGGCAACGCCGCGAGCAGAACACCCAGTCGATCGGATAGCGCCGGGCGTCGCCCACCGGATGCCGGAGGTCCGAGTGGCCGTAGCCGCGCGCCTGTCGTTTGCAGACCCAGCACTTGCCGCTCATTGCATTCGCTCTCGCCTTCGGCTTCGCGAAACTTCGCTTCGCTCGTTTTCATCGCCCCTCCTCTCACTGCGCCCAGGCGGGCTTGCCCGGCACGGCGGGGGGGTGCGGGTTGACGGGCGGCGTCGTGCGCGGCGGGGTTGCTGCGGCGGGCGCGCCGGTGGAACCACTGCCGGGGTTCTTCGGCGGCAGCCCCATCAGGCGGGCGTAGTCCGGGTGGTCGGGCTCGACGGCGTTTCGGATGACGTTCTTCAACTCGCCGCGGCCGTCCTTCTCGACGTCGATGCGGGCCGCAAACTCGATGCCGTCGAGCTCGTGGAAGCCCTGGATGCGCCGCGCGGCGGCGGCCTGCGGTCCGTTGTCCTGGGGATGGACATTGCGGGCGGAATTGAGCACGGCGCGCACGAAGCTGCGCCCCATCTGGCCCCAGGCCGGGCCCTTCGCGCTGTGCAAGCCGATGTTCGACCACAGCTTGCGCCGGGCGTACTCGCCCTCCAGCACGACGAACTCGGCCGCCAGATAGACCGAGCCAGTTTCAAAACTCTGCGTGGCGTAGCCGCCGGTCCAGCCCTGGGCCGGGTCATCGAAGCCCCCGGGCTTGAGGGTCATGCGCACGCGGGCGAGCGTGCCCTTGGGGATGAGGTCGAAACTGGGCTGCTGCTGCGCGTCGTTGAAATCGCACCAATCGGTCATGGCTCACTCCTCGAAGGCGGTAGCGGATGGCGGAAGGCGGGTGGCGGCGGCGCACTTGTCGATCAGCGCGCGCAGGTTCGGCGGCTCCAGCAACTCGAGCTGGCCGGAGCGGTCCTTGGCCGGGACGCCGTAGGGGTTCACCGTGTGGCAGACGAAGGCGCGGTAGGACGATCCGTCCTCGGCCTTGATCTCGGCCAGCGTCACGACTTCATCGACGATGCCGGGCAACTCGGCTGCGGTCTTGGCGCCCTCGATCTGCGGCACGAAGACCTTGCGGTTGAAGTCGTCCAGGCGCTCGTCGAGGATGGCCACGAACACCACGTGCTTGCCGCGCGCGTGCTGCAGGTGGGTCAGCGCCCCGATGAGTTCCGAGCCGAGCAGGCCGTAGGCGCCCCGGGTGTCGGGCTTGCCAGTGCGCTCGCTGTAGGCCTGCGGCTGGGTCTTGGCCCAGACGAGCGCCAGGCGCGCGAGTACGGTGATGCTGTCGACGAAGTAGGTGTCGTACTTGGCGAGTTGACCGGGATCGCCGTAGCGCTCGCACACATGCCGGTAGTGCGCCTCGGAGAACGGTGCGTCCACGGGCAGCGCCGGGTTCGGGCCGGCGAGGAACACCACGAGATCGCGGAACTCCGGCCAGGTGCTCGGGCGCACGCAGTCGCCGCGCCAGTCCTTGACGGCCAAGTCGCCAGCCTCGAGGTCGACGAACAGGGTCGAGGCTTCGGGCAGGGTCTTCAACTGGCTGGTCTTGCCGATGCCGCTCTTGCCCAGCAGCACGAGCTTGACGCCCTGCTTCTCGCGCAGCCGCTGGTCGGCGGTGATGATGGGGAGGGCCATCACGCCACCTCCTTCAGCCGCTCGACCACCAGAGGGTTCCAGAGGATCTGGTAGCCGCTGTGCCCGTTGCGGGAGTACGGCATCGCCTCGGCCCAGGCCTCGCCGGCCTCGGTCAGTTCCCACTCGTCGCGTTCGTTGCGCAACTGCAGGCCGTGGTGGGCCAGGCGCTGGTTGATGGCCTTGGCCGACAGGCCGAGCAGCCTGCCGAGCTGGGTGGCGTTGAGCGAGCAGATCGCCTCGTTCGCCGCAGTGTCCCGGGCAGGAAGGGCGCGGCGCAGCGTCTCGACCGCCAGGCCCGTGTTCTCCTGGATGCAGGTGAGCGTGGCCGCCATCGCGATGCCGGGCTTGACCCCCGGCACCTTGGCCACGGCCTCGCCGATCAGCAGCAGAGCGGCGACGCGGTCCTGGGTGGGTGCCGGCAGGGTCGGGCGTGCACTTGGCGCCGTGTAGCTGCCCGTCTTGCGGATCGCCGGCAGCACCTCGTGGGTGACCCAGCGCTTGAAGCGCTTGGCCTCGCGCTTGCGGCTGCCGAGGACCAGGCTGTACAGCCCGGGCTCGTTGACGACGTTGACCTGGTCATTGCCGCGCGAGATGCCCTGAATCGAGATCAGGGCTTGCTCGTCAGGGTCCAGTCGCGCCAGGGCGCGGGTGGTGTTCGGCAGTTCAAGAACCGCGCACACATCCGCCGCGACGAACCACGGTTCGCCTTGGGCATCCGTGACGACCCGGACCGGACGGCCTTCGAAATCAAACGGGATCAGTTCGGTGCTCATGGATCACTCCTCCGAGACGAGGGCCAGCCGGAACGTGGGCTTGCCGGGCTTGACGGTGCGGGCGGCCTCGAACCCGGCGCGCAGTGCCGGCGGCCAGTTGGAGAAGCGCGATTCCGAGACGGAGTACTCGACGTCCAGGTAGTCCTCGACCTTCTCGCCGGCGGCGGCGATGCGCCGGGCGATGGCGGCCAGTTGCGCCTGGTCCCAGGACACGCGCTTCGGGACATCGACCGTCACGCGAAGCAGCCCGTCCTTCAGGTGCACGACGCCGAAGTCCTTGCCGGCTTCGAGGCGGGCAGCACGGGCCTGCTCGCCGTAGGCGGCCTCCAGCGCAGCGTCGAACTTGGCGCGGGCCTGCTTGAGCCAGGCGAGCGCTTCGTCCAGGTGGCGGCTGATCTCCGCCTTCTGGGCGGGCGGCAGTGCGGCCAGCTGGCCGACGGACATCGCGGCGATGTCGGCGGGGTAGAGGGTGAGGTCGCTCATGGCCGCCCCCTCACTGGTATGCCCGAGCGAAGGTCGAGTAGCGCGAGACGCGCCGCTCGAAGGCCTCGACGTCGCTGATCAGGTAGGTGACGCGTGCGCCCAGCTTGCAAAAGACCGGGCCCAGCTGCTCCTGCCGCCAGCGGCGCAGGGTGTGGACGGACAGTCGCCAGCGGGCGGCGAGTTCGAACTCGTTGAGCGCGACCGGCGTCGTGCCTTCGGGTGGTGCCGGATAGAAGTTCCGGGTGGATCGAACAGATGCAGGGTGTTTCTGCATGGCGGGGCTCCTTCTGTTTGGGAGCCCTCATTGAATTGCCCGGCGCTTTGGGCTTGGGCGAGTGCTTTTTAGGCGATCACGGGGCGCGGCCCGACCGGTGGCGAGCCAGGCATGCGCCTTAAGTCTTTGATTTGTATGGTTAGAACAATGTCTTTTCGGTTATTGCGATTTCGTTTGTTTCGTTTACAATGACCCCTATCGCATCCGATCCGACCAGGAGAGCCCCATGACGACCCCCACCATCCCCAATGCGCTGCCCTCGGCCGAGGACGTCGCGCTGGCTCGGGAATCCGGGCGCGTGCTCTCGACGGTGCTGCAAACGCGCGCCGAGACCCAGCAGATCGACTTCCACGACGACAAGGGCGCCGTGCGCTCAGTGACGCTGCCGACGACGGCGCTGCGGTTGCTGCTGGACGTGCTGACCGAGATCGGCCAGGGCAATGCCGTCACCGTCATCCCCATCCACGCCGAACTGACCACGCAGGAAGCGGCCGACCTGCTCAACGTCTCGCGGCCCTTCCTCGTGCAGTTGCTGGAAAAAGGCGAGATCCCGTTCCACAAGATCGGCACGCATCGTCGGGTGCGTTACCAGGACGTGATCGCCTACAAGCACCGGATCGATGCCGAGCGCCGCAAGGCCCTCGACGAACTGGCCGCGCAGGCCCAGGAACTCGGCATGGGGTACTGAGCGGATGAGCTCGCACTTCACCGTCGTCTACGACGCCTGCGTGCTCTATCCCGCGCCCCTGCGCGATCTGTTGATGCATCTGGCGCTGTCGGACCTGTACCGGGCGCGCTGGAGCGACAGGATTCACGACGAGTGGATGCGCAACGTGCTGGCCAGCCGTCCCGATCTGACTGCCGAGCAACTCGAGCGCACGCGGCGGCTGATGAACGCCCACGTCCGCGACTGCCTGGTCACCGGCTTCGAGTACCTGATTGCCTCGATCGAGTTGCCCGACCCCAGCGACCGCCATGTGGTGGCGGCCGCCATCCACGCCGGCGCCAGCCTCATCGTGACCTTCAACCTCAAGGACTTCCCCGCTGAGGCGCTCAAGCCCTACAACCTCGCGGCGCAGCATCCGGACGACTTCATCGTCGATCTGCTGGATCTGCACCCGGCCGGCGTGCTCGAAGCAGTCGCCCGCCACCGCCGCAATCTGAAGAACCCGCCCAAGTCGGCGGACGACTACCTGGACACCCTGCTGGCGCAGGGGCTGACGCAATCGGTGGCGGTGATGCGCCCATGGGTCATGGCCATGTGAGGCACCGCGCTGTATCGGAGGGAGCATGAGCAAGAAGACCCTGACCAACGCACACTGTCTGCTGGAGCTGGTCGAGCGCGTGCCGGCCTCAGTCCTCAAGCTGTTCGCCGGCCTGCCCGAGTGCCTGGGACTGCAGCGCGGGTTTGATTGGACGCAGCCCGACGAGGGGCTGAGCGCTGCCCTCATCGAGCACATCAAGCACCTGCGCAAGGAGCAGCGCGATCCGGCCGAGCGCGAAGCTTTGCGGGTGCTGCGCCTGAGCACCGTGCGCGGGGCCGCCATCCTCGCCACCGTCGCCGAGCAGCTCTACGACGAGGACCTGCTCGCACGGTTTCGTGCGCAAGAAGGCGGCGAGGTCGGTCGCGCGGTGTGGATGCGCACGCACAGCGAGGCCTCGATCAAGCTCTTCGACACTGCCGAGTCCATCGTCAACACCCAGGACCTGAAGGGGCTCAAACGCCTGCACGACGCGTTCGACGTGCCTGGCGAGGCGCCGCCCTTCCTGTGGAACGATGAGGTCAAGGACCGGCTGGAAGCGCAACTCACCGAGGCGATGCGGCTGGCCGAGCCCTGCGAGGTCATCCACGTGGCCATGGAGGAGCCGAACCGGCAAGGCCAGACCCAGACGACGCACTACCTCGTGGTGCGTTTCGCCGGCGATCAGGTGGCCGCGGTGGAGATGCGCAACCGCCAGCGCAAGAGCTTCTTCTACTTCCCGGCGCGCGACGCCACCCTGATCTACGCGCCCCATCGTGGGCTCGTCGAAGTCTTTGCCCCGACACTGGGCATCCGTGCGCCGCTGGCCAACGTGCTGTCCCGGCACGGCTTCAAGGCCCCCTTGTCGAACCGCCCGCTGGACCGCTCGCGCTACGATCTGTCGCGCTTTGCGCGGCCACTGAAGGACACCAAGCCGCGCATCGACGGGGGCCGCATCGAGCGGCTGTATCTGACCGAAGCCAAGGCTTTGCTTGGGCATGCCACGGACGCCGTCACGCTGCACATCGACAGCGGCGCAGAACTGCACGAGGTGATCGACGAGCGCTGGGGCAACCACCCCTTCGCGCAGCCTGGTGCCTTGCTCGGTGTGACCCTGGTGGCCGAACTGGTGTTCGAGGGGGAGACGGCGGCCACCCCGCTGGCCATCGTGCTGGCCGAGCCCGGTCGCTGCAGCCTGGCTGGCGAGAAAGACCAACGCCTGCGCCGCGCCGGGATGCAACTGCTCGAGGCCCTGGGGGTGCGCAAACCGCTGCACCCGGGCTGCGGGCGGGACGATCCGAGCCTGATCGCGCAGGTGGCCCGGCTTCTGGAGAGCGCCAGCAGCCCGATGGACGGCTTCGCACTGCATAAGCTCGGCATCGACATCGAGCGGCTGCAGGACGAAGGCATCCTCATCGAAGGCGAGCGCATTGCCGAGCTGTCGGTCCCCGTCGACGAAGGCGAGCCGATGAAGGTGGTGCTCGAACGTTGCGCCGATGCCGACACCGTGCGCTACCGCGATCCTCTGACGGGCAACGACGTGGTCATGCCGGCCCGCCTCGCCCGGCGCTGGAAGGTGCAGCTGGACTGGTTGCGCGAGGAATTGATCACGGCGCTGGGATCGGCCTTGAAAGGACCCCGCAGTCGGCACTTCGACGACGAGCCGGTGTTCCTTGGCGAGATCGACATCGACGGCCATGCCGTGGCGCTGTACTTCGCCTCCAGGATGTCCCACGAGCGCGCGTACGCGAAAGTCGACGCTGCGCTGAGGCTTCGTCCGCGCCCGGTGGCGGGCGTGGTGTTGACGACGACCTCGACGCCGCTGCCATTCGCCGGCACCAATGTCGTCATTCCCATCGAGGATGTGCTCGCCGATGCGGGCAACGGCAGCGCCATCGACCTGGACCGGCTGAAGGTGGCCTATCGCCACGGGCAACTGGCGGCCATGGGCGGGTCGACGGTGACGCTCAAGGTCGCCCCCGATGGTCACGCGGCGACGCTGTACCTTCCGGGCAAGGCGCCGTGGCGGGTCACGGGCAAAGCAAGGATCGCCGTCTTGCAGCGGCTGGTGGAGGCCTGGGCCGCAGGAACGCCCCACGTCAACACGAAGGCGCTGATGGCCGGCACGGGCTGCACGTCTCCGGCCAACCTCTTCACCGGCAAGCACTCGCCCTGGCGCGACTATCTCGAAAGGGTCCCAGGCACGCGGGCGTGGCAGCTGAAGCTGACCCCACTCGATCGAGTGGTCGTCGATGACAGCGACACGCGCAGCGCTGCGATCGAAGCAGTCACCGAAGACGTCTGACCGCCGTTGAGGCGTCAGCGCGCCGCGCCGATTGATCGGCGTTGCGATCCGCTTCGGAAATCTGCGCACATCATCCGTGACGGTTTCGATTCCCTGGAGCCGTCATGACAAACCTCGAACTTGCATCTCCGGCAGAGATGAGCGCCAGCGCCCGTGCTGGCGAAATCACCACCATCCTTGCGGCCGCCATCGTCCGTACCCTCGGGTCTTCCGGGCTGGAACAGAGCGCGGTTCGCCTTGGCTTCTTGCCCGACCAGCGCGTTCATACAACCCCCTCTCAACAGGAGAAGTTGTGATGAACGAGAAACAAGCTTCCGTCGCGGCGCGGATCGCCGAACTGGGCCACCTGCCCATGGCCGAGCTCTGGGTCATCTGGGACCGGTACTTCGAACGCCGGCCCAAACATCCGAATCGAACGCACGTCGAATCCCGCATCGCCTATAAGCTGCAGGAAGAAGCTTTCGGCGGACTGGCCCCCGAAACGCGCCAGCGTCTGGAGGCCATCGGCGCGAAGCACTCCAAGATCAAACTGCGCGCGCGCCCGCGCAAGTTCGACTTCGCACCGGGCACCGTGCTGCTGCGCGAATGGGGCGAGCGCGAGCATCGGGTGACGGTCAATGCCGAGGGCCATTTCGAGTACGAGGGCCACACCTTCAAGAGCTTGACGGCGGTGGCTCGGCACATCACCGGCCAGCATTGGAGCGGCCCGCTGTTCTTCGGTCTGAAAGGAGGCGCCTGATGACGGAAATCGCCTCCACTAAGGCGCGCAAACGCTGCGCGGTCTACTGCCGGGTGTCGTCGGACGAGCGGCTCGACCAGGAGTTCAACTCCATCGATGCGCAAAAGGAAGCCGGGCACGCCTTCATCGCCAGCCAGCGCGCCGAGGGATGGATTGCGGTGGCCGACGACTACGACGACCCCGGCTACTCCGGCGGCAACACCGAGCGCCCGGCCTTGAAGCGCCTGATGGCCGATATCCAGCGCGGGCTGATCGACATCGTGGTGGTCTACAAGATCGACCGCCTGACGAGGAGCCTCGCCGACTTCTCCAAGATGGTCGAGGTGTTCGAGCGCCAGGGCGTGTCCTTCGTCTCGGTGACCCAGCAATTCAACACCACGACCTCGATGGGGCGGCTCACGCTCAACATCCTGCTGTCCTTCGCCCAGTTCGAGCGCGAGGTCACCGGTGAGCGCATCCGCGACAAGATCGCCGCGGCCAAGAAGAAGGGGCTGTGGATGGGCGGCGTGCCGCCACTGGGCTACGACGTGGCGAACCGGCAACTGGTCATCAACGAAGCCGAGGCGGCCGTGGTGCGCCGCATCTTCGAGGAGATGCTCTCAATCGGTTCGCCGACCCAGATCGCTGCTCGACTGACTGCCGAGGGCATCACGACCAAGGCGTGGACGACGCAGGACGGGCGGGTTCGCACCGGCACACGTATCGACAAGAAGTACATCCACAAGGTGCTGCGCAACCGCATCTACCTCGGGGAGCTGTCGAGCCGGGGCCAGTGGTACCCCGGCGTGCACGAGCCGATCATCGAACGCCAGCTGTGGGACCAGGTTCACGCGGTGCTGGCCCGCGACAGCCACGCGCGCTCTGTGGAGACCAAGATCCGGTCACGCACCGACGCCTTGCTACGGGGACTGCTCTATGCCCCTTCGGGCGAACGCATGTACCCGACCTACTCGCGCAAAAACGGACGCAAGTATCACTACTACGTCTCCAAGTCCGAGAGTCGCTTCGGCGCGCCGGGCAAGAGTTACGAGCGCCTGCCCGCCGGGGAGATTGAGGCGGCAGTCGTAGCCCAGATCCGCACCGTGCTGACCAGCCCCGAATCCATTGCAGCGGTCGTGCGTCACGTCCAACGCCAGGGCGCACCGATCGACGAGGCCACGGTCGTGATGGCGATGGGCCGCCTCAACGACGTGTGGGATCAGCTCTTCCCGGTTGAGCAGCACCGCATCGCCAACCTGATGATCGAGCGCATCGATCTCGTCCACACCGCCGAGATGCAGGGCATCCGGGTGAAGTGGCGCGAACTGGGCTGGGACGCCTTGATCGGCGAGTTCGCGCCCAGGAGCATCGGCGCCGAGCTGCTGGAGGTCGAGGCATGAAGGACGGGACGCTCGAGACCTTCGTGCCGCTGACCCTGCGGCGGCGCGGCGTGCGCCGGCTGGTTCAGCACCAGGCCGAGGACCGGGACGCGCACGACAGCACGCTCATCGAAGGGATGGCGCGGGCCTTCCACTGGCAACGGCTGCTGGACAGCGGCGCGATGCCCAGCGGCTCGGCCATCGCGCGTGCCGAAGGGCTGCACCACTCGGTGGTCAACGAGCTGCTGCGCCTGACGCTGCTCGCGCCCGACATCGTCGAGATGCTGATGGCCGGGCGGCAGCCACGCCGGATGAGCCTGATCTGGTTCCAGCGCCACCCGCTGCCGGTGGACTGGGCGGCCCAGCGCGAGATCGTGCGGCGCTTCGAGGAGAAAGCGTGAGCACGAAGCACCGGGGACGCATCGAGGGAGCGCCGGTCACCCAGAAACTGCCGACGCCGGCGGGCGGCGTGAAACTGGAAACCTTCGTGCCCTGGCGGCTCGTCCAGCGTGGCACCCGGCGCGCGGTGATCCCACCACCTGGGGTCCGGACGGCCGTCGAGGCGCACTCGACCTGGGCCGCTCCCGTGCGCACCGAGATCCCGGACACCGCTCTCCTGCGAGCGCTTGGGCTGGCGCACCACTGGCAGCGGCTGCTCACCGAGGGAAGGGTTGCCTCGGCGGCCGAGATCGCCAAAGCCGAGGGGATGGACGTCTCGCAGGTCCATCGCCTTATGCGGCTGACCCTGCTGGCCCCCGAGTTGGTGGAGCGCCTCGCCGCCACCCCCGAACTCCCCGTCGAGCGACTGCTGGGGCGCCCGTGGCCCTATGGCTGGGCCGAGCAGATCCGGGTGCTGGCCTCGATGCCCTGACGGGCCCTGTCATCACATCGCCGCCGCCTTCGGGCGGCCTTTTTGCGGCCTGACGATCTCTCTCGGTCGCCGCCGCCGGGCAGTTGCCGACTGCAACCGGCGCCGCTAAGTCCTTGATGGAGCACGTACAGGTCCCCGGAGTCCTCCACGGACACTGAGCGAAAAACAGAGAACAGAGAGGCCGTGAGGGGCGAAGGCGGTCCGAGCTCAAAGGCTGCGTCCGCAAGATCACGCCGTGAACACGCGCCAACACGCGGGGAACGCGCAAGAAAAAAGGCCAACCGATAAGGGTTGGCCTTGGGTAAATGGTGGAGGCGGCGGGAATCGAACCCGCGTCCACAGGACCTAGACCCCCGGTTCTACATGCGTAGTCCGTCTTTTTGCTTTGACACTCCGGGACTCCGACGGACAGGATTCCCAGAATGCGAGTCCGCTTGTTTTAACGCTGGGTCAGCGGACAGACCCAGCGCGATTCCGCGTTTGTCGACCCCCCGCAGGCCTTGCGGCCACCGCGTCCGCGGACGAACCCGGGCGGAGGGCTCACTGCTTAAGCAGCGAGGGCGTAATTGCTGTCGTTGGCAATTATAGCGTTGCGACCAGTTTTAAGAGCAAACCGCAGCTCTGCACGCACCGAAGGCTTCGCGACCTGTGTCGAAACCGATCGCCCCCCGTTTCGAAGGATAAGACCTGAACGTCCGATAAAAGTTCCACAGAATCAGCTCGTTCATAGTATCCCTGTGGAACGCTCTGCGCAAAGGGACCGACACCGCGATCATACCAGCAACCTGCGCCGCAACAGAAGGATAGCGAGGGTATAGCCCACCACCGTGTAGCCTGCCAGCACCGCCAGGTGCAGGGCGATATCCGTTGGCCAGTGGCCAGTGAGCCACGGCCGCAGCAGGGCCACGGCGTGGGTGAGGGGGAGGAATTGCGCAATGGTCTGGCCGAGGGTAGGCAGGGTTTTCAGGGGATAGAACACGCCGCAGAAGAGGAACATGGGCGTCACCACCAGGGTGAAGTAATACATGAAAAAGTCGTAGCTTCGGGAAATGGCGGTCACCGTCAGGGCAATGGCAGCAAAGGCCATGCCCGACAGGAGGATGACCGGTAGCGCCCAGGGCACGCCAGCCCAGTGGATCGCCCCGAAAAAGCTGGCCACGACGATGATGGCGACGGCACTGATGGTTCCCTTGAGCGCAGACCAGAGCATCTCGCCGGCGAGGACATCGCTCACCTCCAGGGGAGTGGCGAGGATGGCCGCGTAGGTCTTCTGCACGCTCATGCGAGTAAAGGCGGAATAGAGCCCCTCGAAGGTCGCCGTATTCATGACCGAACTAGCGACGATGCCCGAGGCGATGAAGGTGATGTAGGACATGCCCTCGATCCGCCCGACAAAATGGCCAAGACCGTAGCCCAGGGCCAGCAGATAGAGGAGCGGGTCGCCGAAATTGCCCAGGAGGCTCGGTAACCACAGCTTGCGCCACACGCGAAAGTTGCGCGCGACCAGGGCCCAGCAGGCCCAGCCCGGCAGGTAATGGCGCCAGGTGCTCACTCGCGGTCGCCCTCACGCAGATCCCGTCCCGTCAGACGCAGGAAGACATCCTCCAGGTTGGCGTTACGCAGAAGTAGCTGCAGACCACCAAGCTCGGCAAAATGCCGATGCACGCCAGCCAGATCCGCCCCGTAGAGCAGGAGCGTGTCGCCCACACGCTCCGCCGCCGCCACCCGTCCCACATGCCAGTCCTCGGGGTCCGGCCTACTGCCGTCCAGCCGTCGCAGTTCCAGAACCATGGGTGGGATGTGGCGGGCGATGAGTTCCGCTGGTGGCGCCTCGTCCAATATCCGCCCGTGGTCGATGATACCCACCCGATCGGCAAGGCGTTCCGCCTCATCCATGTAGTGGGTGGTGAGCAGCAGGGTGACTCCTTGGCGCTTCAATTCCCGCAGCTTTTGCCAGATGAGGTGACGCGCCTGGGGGTCGAGACCGGTGCTGGGCTCGTCGAGGAGAATCAGGCGTGGCTCGTGGATGAGGGCGCGGGCGATGGTCAGGCGCCGCTTCATGCCCCCCGAAAGGGCAGCGATGGGCTTGTGCGCATAATCGGCGAGGAGCATGAATTCCAGAAGCTCGCTCGTGCGGCGGCGGATGCTCGCCCGCGGCAAGGCGAAATAGCGGCCGTAGACCCAGAGGTTCTCGGCAACGGTAAAGTCGGGATCGAGATTGTCCTCTTGCGGCACCACCCCCAGGGTATATCGACCGCCATGGGGTAGACTCTGCACGGGCTGACCGGCGATACGGATCTCTCCCGCGTCCAGTGGCGTGATGCCCTGAATGCCACGGATGCAGGTACTTTTGCCAGCGCCATTGGGACCCACGAGGACGTAGCACTCGCCGGTGCGAATCCGTAGTCCAAAATTCTGCAGGACCGGCCGACCCGAATAGGCCTTGTAGAGTCCCTCAGCCTCGAGAAAGTTCGAAGGCACAGTCACGTCCATCGCCTTCGCCAGCGGGATCGGCCTGGAAGCGCTCCAGAAGGGCGGCCTCGATGGTCGCCAGCCGGCCGTGGAAGAAGTGGTCCGCCGGTAAGGAAACGCGCTCGGGGTCAACGGGCAGACTGTCCAGCCAAGACCATACGGCATCTGCAGGCACCAGTTCGTCCGACTCCCCCTGAATGACCATCCACGGGCATTGTGGCTCCGGCAGGCCGGTGAAATCGAAGAGGTTCACGGGCGGCGCCACGGTAATGAGCTGCCGCACCCGCGGATCCCGTGCCGCCCGGTAGGCGACGTAGGCGCCGAAGGAAAAACCCGCCAACCAGATGGAGAAGCCCGGGCGCCGCTGCGCCACCCAGTCGAGGACCGCAAGGCAGTCATCCGTTTCACCGCGACCGTCGTCGTAGTGCCCGCCACTCTCACCCACGCCGCGAAAGTTGAAGCGAAGGGAAGGGATGCCCAGACGGTTGCAGGATCGACTCAGATAGTGCACCACCTTATTGTTGAGGGTACCACCGTAGAGGGGATGCGGGTGCAGGATCACGGCCACGGCGCGCCGGGTTTCCCGCTCCGGACAGGCGGTCAAGCCCTCCAGGAGCCCGACAGGCCCCGGAATGAACACGCGCTCGCCGACACACTCGAGCTCGAGCTCCTTGCCGTCGTAGAGGTGGGTACGATCGATGGGCAGCATCAGATCCGTAGACGCTCGACGGGGTGACCATCGCGCAGGTGCGACTCGACGATCTCGATGAGGTCGTCCTCATCCACGTAGGTGTACCAGACGCCATCGGGATAGACGACGGCGGTGGGTCCTTCGCTGCAGCGACCCAGACAGCCACTGCGATTGACCCGCACCTTGCCCGCACCGTGGATACCCAGCGTCTTGGCGTGCCGCTTGGCGCTGTGAAAGGCGCGCTCGGCTATATCGCTGTTGTTGCAGGCCTGCTCGCCCGACTCCCGGCGATTGAGGCAGATAAAAAGATGGCGCTCATAAAAAGCTTCGGACACGATCTTGACCCCTCTGGACGCTGCACCCATGATAACCCAATCTCCACGTCTCAGGCAGAGGTTGCCCGCCATGCTCACCGAACGGATCATCGCCAACTTCGATAACGCCCTGCGCACCCTGGCCGGTCAGAGCCCCGGTAGTGGCCGCAGCAACCCCGCACGGGGTACGCGGGACTCCCTTTTGCGGCCCTGGCAGCGGCGACGCGCCGGTCGTCTCATGCGCGTCAATCACACGGGCGAGGTCATGGCCCAGGCGCTGTACACGGGTCAGGCAGCCGGAACCGACGATCCGCAGCTACGCAGCGAACTCCTGCAAGCGCGGCGAGAAGAGGAGGATCACCTGCGTTGGTGTGAGGACCGCCTGCGCGAGCTGCGCAGCCATCCCAGTCTGCTCGGTCCCATCTGGTACGGCGTCGGCTGGGGCATGGGTTTTGCGGCGGCGCGGCGTGGTCGCGGCAGCAACCTGGGTCTCGTGGTGGCCGTGGAGCATCTGGTCGAGAAGCACCTCGACGAGCACCTGGCTCTGCTCCCGCCGGAGGACGAGCGCAGTCGCAAGATTCTGGAGCAGATGCGCCAAGACGAGATCGCGCACGCAGACAAGGCCGAAAACTTGGGGGCTCAGCCCCTGCCGGTCTGGAGCGAAACGGCCTTGCGCGGCCTATCCAAGATCATGACCCGTGGCGCACTGTGGGTGTGACGCTGGCCCTAGCCCGAGTAGACATCCCGACCGGGCAAGGCACGTAGCTGGAGGTCGTTGCCGCCCGGCAGGTGGATGCGATAGCGGCCAGCGCGTACCGCCTCGGCCATGCTGCCGATGGTCTGTTTACCCAAAAGCTCCACCACCTGCGCCTTGAGGGGTTTCCAGGCATAGTGCACGGGGCAGGCGGTCTCATCGGCACAGGCCTTGAGGCCGAGCACGCAGCCTTGGCCAAAGGGTGCGCCCTCCACCATCTCCACCACCTCCAGAATATTCATCTGTTCGGCACCGGGCCGCAGGACGAAACCGCCGCCGCGACCTTTGTAGGAGTCGAGAACCCCTCTTTTGGCCAGAACCTGGAGGATCTTGGCCAGGTACTGCGCCGGCACCCGCAGATAGTCCGAGATATCGCGGCTCAATACCGGTTCGCCCGAGGGCTGGGCAGCGAGATAGATGAGTGCCTGCAGAGCGTATTCGCTGGTTTTGCTCAGGAGCATGGGAGTCCCCCCAGTTCGCCAAGATCCGGCCCTAGCACTCCAGGCTCCGTATCTCGAAATCGTGTGTGATTTGTGCCGTTTTACCCAGCATGATACTGGCCGAGCAGTATTTTTCCGCAGAAAGGCCAATGGCGTGCTCGACCCGGCGCGGATCGAGATCTCGGCCCGTCACCACATAATGCAGGTGAATGGCCGTGAAGACCTTGGGGTCGCTGTCGGCGCGCTGCGCCTGCAGCTGCACCACACAGTCGCGCACATCCTGCCGGGATTTTTGCAGGATCATGACCACGTCGATACTGGAGCAGCCGCCCAGACCCATGAGCAGCAACTCCATGGGCCGTGGCCCGAGATTCTTACCGCCGATATCGGCGGCGCCATCCATGACCAGGGCATGACCGCTATCGGCATGGGCCAGGAAACTCATGTGTCCGGGACCAGACCACCGAACCTCTGCCTTCATGTCCTTGCTCCCTGAGTTACCGCATTCCAGACTTTACCATACCACGGTCGTCTTTAGGCAAACAGTTGCGCCAGGGCCTTTCCGGGAGCGTCCTCGCGCATCAGCGCCTCCCCCACCAGGAACGCGTGGATGCCGCGAGCGCGCAGGGTGGCAACGTCCTCCGGGCTGCGGATGCCACTTTCGCTGATCACCAGGCGATCCTCGGGAATGGCGGGCAACAGGTCGATGCTGCGCTGGATGGAGGTGGTGAAACTGCGCAGGTCGCGATTGTTGATGCCCAAGAGGGGACTGCGCAGAGCCAGGGCGCGCCGCAGTTCCTGGGCGTCGTGCACTTCCACCAGGACGGCCATGCCCAGATCCAGGGCAAGGGCCTCCAGCTCACGCAGGGTATCGTCGCCGAGGGCTGCGACGATGAGCAGGATGGCATCGGCACCGATGGCGCGCGCCTCCCAGACCTGATAGGGATCGATGCAGAAATCCTTGCGCAGGGCCGGCAGGTTCACCGCCGAGCGCGCCGCCGTGAGGTAGCTGTCGTTACCCTGAAAAAAACGCTCGTCCGTCAATACCGAAAGGCAGGCGGCACCGTGAGCAGCGTAGTCGCGGGCGATCTCCACGGGGTTGAAATTTTCACGGATGACCCCGGCCGAGGGAGAAGCTTTCTTGATCTCGGCGATGACCGCCGCCGCCCCCGTCGCCTGGGGCTGGCGCAAGGCGCCGACGAAATCCCGCGGCGGTGCCGCAAGGGCCGCCGCCGACTGCAGCTCGGCAAGGCCCAGACGCTGACGTCGCGCCGCCACTTCCGTGGCCTTGTGCTGGAGAATTTCCTGGAGGGTATCCATCACGGCTCAACTCCTTGCGGCAAAGGAGCGCAGACGCTCCCAACGTTCGCGGGCAGCTCCCGAGACCAGGGCAGCGCGCGCCTGTGCCACCGCCTCGGAGAGATCGTCCACCACATCGGCGGCGTAGAGGGCCGCACCGGCATTGAGGGCGACCACATCCTGACGTGCCCCCGGCTTGCCCGAGAGCACCTCGTGAAAGGCCGCCAGGGCCTCGTGCGTGTCGCGAATCTGCAGCACCTCCAGGGGCGCCGGTGCGATGCCGAAGTCTCCAGGCTGCAGTCGAAAGCGGCGGATGCTGCCGTCCTCCCGTACCTCAGCCACCTCCGTGGGGCCGCTGATACTGATCTCGTCCAGACCATCGTGGCCGTGCACCACGAGGACGTGCCGCCCCCCCAGCTCCTTGGCCGCCTCCGCCACGGGCATCAGCCAGGCATCGGCAAACACGCCGAGGACCTGGTGCGGTGCGCCGGCAGGATTGCTCAGGGGACCCATGAGATTGAACAGGGAGCGGATGCCCAGCTCCCGCCGGGGGCCAACGGCGTGGCGCATGGCACCGTGGTGGCTGGGTGCAAAGAGGAAGCCGATACCCACAGCGTCGATGCAGGCGGCCACCTGCGTCGGTGTGAGATCGAGGCACAGGCCCGCCGCCTCCAGCACGTCGGCGCTGCCGCTGCGACCGGAGACGGCACGGTTACCGTGCTTGGCCACCCGCGCGCCAGCGGCAGCAGCGACGATGGCGGCGAGGGTGGAGATGTTGAAGGTGTTGCGGGCGTCGCCACCAGTGCCGCAGGTATCGACGAGATGCTCGGTACCCACCTCCACCCGCAGCATATGTGCGCGCAGAGCGCGGGTAGCGCCCACCAGTTCTTCCACACGCTCACCTTTCATGCGCAGCGCCACCAGAAGCGCGCCAATCTGGGCAGGTGTCCACGAACCCGACATGATCGCGTCAAAAATGGCCTGCGCCTCGCTGCTGGACAGGTCGCGGTGGGCGATGAGTCTTTCCAGCACCTCACGCGCCTGCACGGCTTGCCTCCCGGACCTTGCAGAAGTGGGCGAGGAGTTCCTTGCCGCATTCGCTGAGAATGGACTCCGGATGGAACTGCACCCCCTCCACGGCAAAGCGGCGGTGGCGCAGGCCCATGATGAGTCCATCCTCGGTCCAGGCGGTGACCTCGAGCTCGCTCGGGAGATCGTCCCGGGCGACGATGAGGGAGTGATAACGGGTTGCCGTGAAGGGTTTGGGCAGACCGGCAAAGATGCCCTTATCGTCGTGGAAGATGGGCGAGGTCTTGCCGTGCACCACCTCCGGCGCGCGGACGACGCGTCCGCCAAAGGCTTCGCCGATGGCCTGGTGGCCAAGACAGACCCCGAGGATGGGGAGTCGTCCGGCAAAATGGCGGATGACTTCCAGAGAGATACCGGCCTGCGCCGGGGTGCAGGGACCCGGTGAGATGCAGATGCGCTCGGGCTGCATGGCCTCGATATCGGCAATGCTGAGGGCGTCGTTGCGCACGACCTCCAGCCGTTCCCCCAACTCACCAAAGTACTGCACCAGGTTGTAGGTGAAGCTGTCGTAGTTGTCGATCATGAGGATCATCGCTGCACCCCCACCTCAGGATCCAGACCATTCTCCGCCAGATCGACGGCGCGGAACATGGCGCGGCGCTTGTTCATGGTCTCCTCCCACTCGCTGGCAGGTTTGGAATCGGCGACGATGCCACCACCGGCCTGGATGTGCAGCTCGCCATCCTGTACCACCCCGGTGCGGATGGCGATGCAGGTGTCCAGATTGCCGTTGAAGCCCCAGTAACCCACGGCACCGGCGTAAATCCCGCGGGACACGGGCTCCAGCTCACGGATGATCTCCATGGCGCGGATTTTGGGGGCACCGGAGACGGTCCCGGCGGGGAAGGCGGCGCGCAGGGCGTCCATGGCGTCCAAACCCGGACGCAGGCGCCCCGAAACCTCCGAGACGATGTGCATGACGTGGGAATAGCGTTCGATACCGAAGGATTCGTCCAGGTGAACGCTGCCCACCTCGGCAATCCTCCCCACATCGTTGCGAGCCAGATCGATGAGCATGAGGTGCTCGGCCCGCTCCTTGGCATCCGCCAGCAGTTCCTGCTCCAGGGCGAGATCGTGCTCCAGATCAACGCCTCGGGGGCGGGTGCCCGCGATGGGGCGCACGGTCACTCGACCATCCTCCACCCGGACGAGGATCTCCGGAGAGGAGCCCACCAGCTGGGTCTTGCCCAGATCCAGGTAAAAAAGGTAGGGCGAGGGATTGACGCCGCGCAGGGCGCGGTAAAGGTCGAGGGGATGGGCCTCCAGCGGGATGCTGAGGCGCTGCGAGGGCACCACCTGCATCACGTCCCCCGCGGCAATGTAGTCACGGATTCGCTCGACGGCGGCCATGTAGGCCTCCCGACTGAAGCTCGCGCGATAATCCTCCTCACGCACACGTCCCTTGCGCGTTGCCGCGGCCGGCGGCACGGGCGAGCCATCGCGAAGCGTGGCGGCGAGGGCCTCCACCCGCGCTCGGGCACGCTCGTAGGCGTGGCGCTCGGCGGGATCGGCGTGGACGATGATGCGCAGGGTGCCACGCAAGTTATCGAAAACCAGCAGCTCCTGCGCTACCAGCAGCTGTATCTCCGGCAAATCCAGGGGATCGGGCAGACGCGGCGCGCGCTGCAGGCGCGGCTCGATGTAACGCACCGTATCAAAGCCAAAATAGCCCACCAGCCCACCCGCAAAGCGTCCCGCCACATCCTCGCTCTGGGGCACACGAAAGCGTCGGTGATAGGCGCGGATCCAGTCCAGTGGGTCCGCGGGACGGCAACGCTCCGTGAGGGTATCGTCCACAAAGACCTGGACCTCGCCCGCCCGCACCTCCAGGCGTTCCCGGGCCGGTAGCCCGATGATGGAATAACGCCCCCACTGCTCACCGCCCTGGACGGATTCAAAGAGATACGCGAAGGGACCGCGAACGACCTTGAGATAGGCCGACAAGGGCGTGTCGAGGTCGGCCAAAACCTCGCGGACCAAGGGGATGCGATTGTAGCCTTGCTTTGCCAAGGCATGAAAATGGGCTTCGGAAATCACGGGTTACACCTCACGATGGGGAATGGACGGACGACACTGCCGGTCAGTGGCAGCACCATCGTCCCATCGCGGTGTGAACTGTGCGCTTCCCGTACACGTCAGACCTTTCCGAAATCCCGCTCGTGCGGCGTGTGCTCGAGAATATCCAACAACTCGAGAAGGTTGTCCAGAAGGGCGTCCGGCTGCAGTTCGGCCACGGGCTGGTCGCCGTGGTAACCGTAGGTGACGCAGGCCACGGGCATTCCCGCGGCCCGGGCGGCCTCGGTGTCGTTGCGCGAGTCGCCCACCAGCAGGGCGGTTTCCGGCTGCACCCCAAAATGCGTCGCGGCGTGGGTCAGCGGCAAGGGATCGGGCTTCTTGCGCGGCAGGCTATCGCCCGAAAGCACGAGATCGAAGTGTGGGCGCAGACCGAGGGTATCCAGAAGCGGCTCGGTGAAGGTACCGGCCTTGTTGGTAATGCAGACGATGCGCCGATCCTGGGCCTTGAGGGCCTCCAGCGTCTCGGCGACCCCCGGGTAAACGCGGCTGTGGTCCGTGAGGTGGGCGGCGTAGTAGGCGCCGAAGTCCACCATGGCTTCGTCCAACTCCGCCTCCGTGGGAGCCCTGGTGAGACACAGGGCGCGCCGCATCAACTCGCGCACGCCATTGCCGATGAAGCCGCGAATCACCGGCATCTCGGCCGGCTCTCTGCCGAGCTTGCGCAGCACGTGATTGGCTGCGGCAGCGAGATCCGGCGCGGTGTCCACGAGGGTGCCGTCCAGATCCAGCAGGACGACCTTCGCCCGAAAGCGCTTGCCTGTGGTCGTCATCTTCGCGGCTTATCCCAGAGCGCTACGGAAAGCGGCAATGGTCGCCCGGTAATCGGGGGTGTTGTAGATGGCACTCCCGGCCACAAAGACGTCGGCACCGGCATCGGCCACGCGGCGGACGTTGTCCACCTTCACGCCACCGTCCACCTCCAGCTCGATGGCTTTGCCGGTGGCATCGATACGTTTGCGAATGGCCTCGATCTTGCGCAGGCTGTAGTCGATGAAGCTCTGCCCGCCGAACCCCGGGTTCACGCTCATGACGAGGACGAGATCGATGCTCTCCAGAATGTAATCCAGCACCGACAGCGGCGTGGCGGGATTGAGGGAAACGCCGGCCTTGCAACCCAGGCTCTTGATGAGCTGGATGCTGCGATCCAGGTGGATGGTCGCCTCGGGATGGACGGTGATGATGTTGGCACCGGCCTTGGCGAACTCGGGAATGATGGCGTCCACGGGCGTGATCATCAGGTGGACGTCCAGGGGCTTCTGGGTATGGGGACGAATGGCCTGCACCACCACCGGGCCAATGGTGAGATTGGGCACGAAGTGGTTGTCCATGACATCGACGTGGATGTAGTCCGCCCCCGCCTCGTCCACGGCCCGAACCTCCTCCCCAAGACGGGCGAAATCCGCCGACAGGATGGAGGGGGAAATCTTGAATTGGGACATTTCTGGTCTCCCGGGAGACAAAGGGAGGGGCGAACCCCTCCCACGATGGAGAGCTATGCGCTCAGACGCCGGTGACGCGCGGATCCAGCTCGCCCTTGGTGTAGCGCTTGACCATGGTATCCAGGGGGATCACCTTGATCTTGCTGGCGTGGCCGGCGGTGCCAAAGGCTTCGTAGCGCTGCTTGCAGATATCGCGCATGGCGTCGAGGGATGCCTGCAGGAACTTGCGCGGATCGAAGTTTTTCGGATTGGTGTACAGGCTCTTGCGCACCGCACCCGTCGCCGCCAGGCGCAAGTCCGTATCGATATTGACCTTGCGCACACCGTGCTTGATGCCCTCTTGAATCTCCTCCACCGGGACGCCGTAGGTCTCACCGATGTCGCCACCAAACTCATGGATGACCTTGAGCCACTCCTGGGGAACGGAGCTGGAGCCGTGCATGACCAGGTGGGTGTCCGGAATACGGGCGTGGATCTCCTTCACCCGATCGATGCGCAGGACCTTACCCGTGGGCGGCTGGGTGAACTTGTAGGCGCCGTGACTGGTGCCGATGGCAATGGCCAGAGCGTCCACCTTGGTAGCCTTGACGAACTGCGCCGCCTCTTCCGGATCCGTCAGCAGCTGGTCGTGGCTCAGGCAGCCTTCCGCGCCGACACCATCCTCCTCACCGGCCATGCCCGTCTCCAGGGAACCGAGACAACCCAATTCCCCCTCCACCGTCACGCCAACGGCATGGGCCATTTCCACGACCTTGGCCGTGACCGTGACGTTGTAGTCGTAGCTAGCGGGGGTTTTGGCATCTTCCATCAGGGAGCCGTCCATCATCACGCTGGAGAAACCGGAGCGGATGGCCTGGATGCAGACGGCTGGGCTGGCGCCATGATCCTGGTGGAGAACGACGGGGATGTCGGGATACTCTTCGATGGCGGCCAGGATCAGGTGGCGCAAAAAAGGCTCGCCGGCGTACTTACGGGCGCCGGCCGAAGCCTGCAGGATGACCGGGGCGTCCGTGGCCGCCGCCGCCTCCATGATGGCGCGGACCTGCTCCAGATTGTTGACGTTGAAGGCCGGAATGCCATAACCGTGCTCGGCGGCATGATCCAGGAGTTGACGCATGGAAACGAGTGCCATAGTGCTTACCTCGATGCTGTGGTGGATTGGGAAATGAGTCTCATCCCTATGCTAACCAAGGGCCTCGACGGCCTGCAAGCCGCCCACCGCGCGCCGGCGGTCATGCACGCTGCGGCCCGCCAATACGCACGATCTTGAGGGTATTGGTACCACCAGGGGCGCCGATGGGCTCGCCAATGGTGATGAGAATGAGATCGCCCTCGCGCACGACGCCGCGCCGACGCAGCTCATCCTCCGCCGCGCGCATGACCTGGGCCGGATCGTCGTGGCGACTCTGGGGGAAGTTCACCGGGTAGACACCGCGATAGAGGGTCACCCGTCGCCGGGTGTACACCTGGGGTGTCAGGGCATAAATGGGTACCCGGGGCTGGGCCCGGGAGAGCCACAGGGCAGTGGAGCCACTCTCGGTGAAAGCCGCGATGGCGGCGATGGGGGCCCTCTGGGTGGCGAGAATGGCCGCCGCGGCAATGGTCTCGTCCACCCGTTGCAGGGCCTGATCCGGCACCGGCGAGGTCCCGCCGCAGGGCATCTGCCGTTCCACCTCAAGACAGGTTCGCGCCATGGCGGCGACGGCCTCCACCGGGAAGGCACCGCTCGCCGTCTCCGCCGACAGCATGACGGCGTCGGTGCCGTCCAGCACGGCATTGGCCACGTCCGAGACCTCGGCCCGGGTGGGGATGGGCTGGTGGATCATGGACTCCATCATCTGTGTTGCGGTGATGGTGACCCGACCATATTTCTGGGCCAGGGCAATGATCCGCTTCTGCACCGGTGGTACCGCGGCGTCGCCGATCTCCACGCCAAGATCTCCGCGAGCCACCATGACCACTTCGGAAACCGCGAGGATTTCCTCGATGGCGGCCACCGCCTCCGCCCGTTCGATCTTGGCCACCAGGGCACCGTGACCACCGGCCTCGCGAAAGAGGCGACGCGCCTCGTCCATATCCGCCGCGCCGCGCGGAAAGGACACGGCCAGATAATCGGCCTCCAACTGCGCCGCCGTGAGGATGTCGGCACGATCCTTGTCGGTCAGGGCCGGGGCCGTGAGCCCGCCGCCCGCGCGATTGATGCCCTTGTTATTGGAAAGCTCACCGCCCTGGACGACTCGGGTGTGGATCTCGGTCCCCTGTACCCGGTCCACCCACAGCACGATCATGCCGTCATTGAGCAACAGGGTGGCACCCCGCTCCACATCACCGACGAGCTGCGGATAGGTGATGCCTACCCGTCCCTGGTCGCCCAGTTGGCAGGCGCTGTCCAGGATGAAGGAGTCGCCTTCACGTAGCTGAATCTTACCCTCGGCAAACTTGCCAATGCGGATTTTCGGCCCCTGCAGATCGGCAAGCACGCCCACCGCCCGACCGTGGGCACGGGCGCGCTCGCGCACCAGTTCCGCGCGGCGGACGTGATCTTCGGCGGTACCGTGAGAAAAGTTGAGGCGGACGACGTCCACACCCGCCTCGATCAGCCGGTCGATGACCTCGACCTCCGAGCTGGCGGGGCCAAGGGTGGCAACGATCTTGGTTCGACGAATCAAGCATCAGCCTCGCGCGCGCTGTTCAAGCATGGCCACCGCCGGCAGGGTCTTGCCCTCGAGGAACTCGAGGAACGCGCCCCCACCCGTGCTGATGTAGGAGACCTTGTCCTGGATGTGGAACTTATGGATGGCGGCGATGGTGTCGCCGCCGCCAGCGATGGAAAAAGCACTGCTTTCGGCAACGGCCTGGGCTATGGCGCGGGTGCCGCCGGCGAAGGCATCGAATTCGAATACCCCCACCGGGCCATTCCAGACGATGGTCCCGGCCTTGCGCAGGATCTCGCCCAAAGCCGCGGCACTGTCGGGGCCGATGTCGAGGATCATCTCATCGGCGCCAACGGCGTCCACTGCGCAGGTGCGCGCCGCAGCCGTAGCCGAGAATTCCTTCGCCACCACGACATCCGTGGGCAAAGGAACGTCGCCCCCCTTGGCCTTGGCCGCCGCCATGATGGCCTTGGCCTCATCCACCAGATCCTGCTCGCACAGCGATTTGCCGATGCCGTGCCCGGCGGCGAGCAGGAACGTGTTGGCGATGCCACCGCCCACCACCAGCTGGTCGACCTTTTCTGCCAGGGATTTGAGGATGGTCAGCTTGGTGGACACCTTGGAGCCGGCGACGATGGCCACCAAAGGCCGCTTGGGATTCTGCAGGGCCTTGCCCAGTGCCTCCAGCTCATTGACCAGAAGCGGTCCGGCACAGGCGACGGGCGCATACAAACCCACCCCGTGGGTGCTGGCCTGGGCGCGGTGGGCCGTGCCGAAGGCATCCATGACGAAGACATCGCACAGGGCCGCCATCTGCCGCGCCAAGGTCTCGTCGTCCTTACCCTCGCCGGCATTGAAGCGGACATTTTCCAGCACCACGATCTGTCCGTCGGCGAGCTCCTTGAGCACCGCGCCGCCGGCCCCCAGCCAGTCGCGTACCAGAGGCACTTCGCGCCCCAGCAGTTTGCCAAGGTGCGCCGCTACCGGAGCGAGGCTTGCCTTCTCGTCGAAGACCCCCTCCTTCGGCCGGCCCAGATGCGACATCACCATCACCTTGGCGCCCGCCGCCAACGCCGCGCGCAAGGTCGGCAATGCTGCCCGGATGCGCGTGTCGTCGCCGATCTGGCCAGCCTCGTCCATGGGGACGTTGAGATCTTCACGAATCAGAACCCGCTTGCCCTTGAGGTCCAGATCCGTCATCCGCAGCACGTTCATGAGCAACTCCTCAGCGCTTGACGCCCATCATGGCCAGGGCCGTGTCGATCATGCGGTTGGAGAAGCCCCACTCGTTGTCGTACCAGGAGCAGACCTTCACCAGCTTGCCCTTGACCTTGGTGAGGGAGGACTCGTAGGTGGAGCTGGCGGGGCTGTGGTTGAAGTCGATGGATACCAAGGGCTTGTCGTTGTAGGCAAAGACACCTTTCAGCGCGCCTTCCGAGGCCGCCTTCATGGCCGCATGGATGTCGGCGACGGAGACTTCCCGCTCCACCAGACAGGTGAGATCGACGATGGAGACGTTGGTGGTGGGCACGCGGATGGCGAAACCGTCCAGCTTGCCCTCCAGCTCCGGCAGCACCAAGCCAATGGCCTTGGCGGCACCGGTGCTGGTGGGGATCATGCTCATGCTCGCCGCCCGAGCCCGGCGCAGGTCACTGTGGTAGACGTCGATGATACGCTGATCGTTGGTCATGGAGTGAATGGTGTTCATGGTCCCGCCAACGATGGGCGTCAGATCGTTGAGGGTCTTTGCCAACGGCGCCAGGCAGTTGGTGGTGCAGGAACCATTGGACACGATCTGGTGCTTGGCGGGATCCAGGAGGTGGTGATTGACGCCGTAAACTACGGTAAGGTCCACCGGATCCTTGGCCGGGGCGGAGATCAGGACCTTCTTGGCGCCACCCTGGATGTGCAGCGACGCCTTTTCGCGGGTGGTGAAGATGCCGGTGCACTCCAGCACCACGTCCACCCCCAGGTCACCCCAGGGCAGCTTGCTCGGATCCCGCTCCGCCAGAACCCGCACGCGATCCTTGCCCACCAACATCTCCTGCCCCTCGACGCTGACGGGGAAGGGAAAGCGGCCGTGTACCGAGTCGTACTGGGTCAGATGGGCATTGGTCTCCGGGCTGCCGAGATCGTTGATGGCGACGATCTGAATCTCGTTCTGCCGCTCGGCTTCATAGACCGCCCGCAGAATATTGCGACCGATCCGCCCGTATCCGTTGATACCAATCCGCAATGCCATGTGTCACTCCTTGAAGAACTGGACAATAGAAATCTGTTGGAAGATGGGTGCGTGTCCGCCTCACAGTCCCTGGAACGTGTCGACGATGTGATCCACGGTGAAACCCAATTTTTCGAAGATCACGGGCGCCGGCGCGGAGGCACCAAAGCGGTCGATGCCGATGACCGCTCCCTGAAGACCCACGTACTTGTACCAGAGCGCCGTGGTACCGGCCTCGATGGCCAGGCGACGGGTTACCTTGCTGGGCAGAACGGATTCGCGATAGTTGGCGTCCTGGGCATCGAAGAGCTCGACGCAGGGCATGGATACCACCCGCACCGCCACTCCCCGCTCGGCCAGACGCGCCTGGGCCGCCAGAGCCAGCTCCACCTCGGAGCCCGTCGCGATGAGGATGCCCGCCGGCTCCCCACCCTCGGCGTCTTTGAGCACGTAACCACCGCGCCGGGCGCCGGCGATGGTGGCGTCGCTGTGGGGGAGGGGCGCGAGATTCTGCCGGCTGAGCGCCAGAAGACTCGGGGTACGCTCCTGCTTAACCGAAATCTCCCAGGCGGTGGCCGTCTCCACGGCATCGGCCGGGCGCCAGACATGCAGATTGGGCACCAGGCGAAGGCTATTGACCTGCTCGACCGGCTGATGGGTAGGGCCATCCTCACCCAGACCGATGGAGTCGTGGGTCATGATGTAGATGACGCGGAGGCCCATGAGGGCCGACATGCGGATGGCGTTGCGGGCGTAATCCGAAAAGATCAGGAAGGTGCCGCCAAAGGGCAGGAGCCCGCCGTACAGGGCCATGCCGTTCATGATGGCGGCCATGCCGAACTCGCGCACACCGTAGTGGATGTAGTTCCCCATGAGGCGGTGCTTGCCGATGTCCAGGGCCTCCTTCCAGCGGGTGTTGTTGGAAGGGGTCAGATCCGCCGACCCACCCACAAACTCCGGCACCGCCTTGGCGACGGCCTGGATACACTTGCCCGACGCCACACGGGTGGCAATCTTGGGCGGATCCTTGCGAAATTCCGCGATGAGGTCGGCAATGGCGCGATCGAACTCGGGACTGGCCTTACCCGCCCAGCGCCGCTCCAGCTCCGCGGCATCCTGGGGAAAGAGCTCACGGTACTTGGCGAAGCGTTCCTTCCATTCGGCCTGGGCCTGCTCACCCTTGCCGCGCGCATCGAAAGCCCGGTAGATGGCCTCGGGGACCTCGAAAGGTTCGCCACTCCAACCCAGATTCTTGCGGGTCAGGGCGATTTCCTCCGCCCCCAGGGGCGCGCCGTGCACATCGTGGGTGCCCGCCTTGTTGGGTGAACCGTGGCCAATGACGGTCTTGCAGCAGATCAGGGTAGGCTTGGTGGTCTGGGCGCGGGCCTCGAGGATGGCCTTTTTCACGGCCTCCGGATCGTGGCCGTCGACGCCGGGGATGACGTGCCAGCCATAGGCACGGAAGCGCGCCGGCGTGTCGTCGGCAAACCAGTCGTCCACGTGGCCATCGATGGAAATGTTATTGTCGTCGTAGAAACAGATGAGCTTGTTGAGCCCCCAGACGCCGGCCAGCGAGCAGGCCTCGTGGGAAATGCCCTCCATAAGGCAGCCATCGCCCAGGAAGACGTAGGTATAGTGGTTGATGATCTCGTGATCGGGACGGTTGAAGTGCCTGCCCAGGATCTGCTCGGCCAGCGCCATGCCCACGCCGTTGGCGAGGCCCTGCCCCAGGGGACCGGTGGTGGTCTCTACGCCGGGCGTGTCGCGATACTCCGGGTGCCCCGGCGTTTTACTGTGCCACTGGCGGAACTGCTTCAGGTCGTCGATGCTAAGGTCGTAGCCCGTAAGGTGCAGCAGCGCGTACTGAAGCATGGAACCATGACCATTGGAAAGCAGGAAACGGTCGCGGTTGGGCCAGTGCGGATCCGCCGGGTTGTGCACGAGGAAATCGTTCCAGAGCACTTCGGCGATGTCGGCCATGCCCATGGGCATACCCGGATGGCCCGATTTGGCCTTCTCGATGGCGTCCATGCTCAGGACGCGGATGGCGTTGGCGAGATCGCTGCGCGTGACGGTCATAAAAAGCTCCTTACGTGGGCGGCGACGGGCGCACCGCCGAGGTTGCAGTCCAAAACTTAGGCGTCCACCCGCTGGTGCGTGCGCACGCGCCGGAGAATACCGTCGTGGCCAGAGATGACGAGGCTTTCACTTTCGACGAAGTAGTGGGAACGGGACACGCCGTCGAGGATGTCACCGGAAGTGAGGCCCGTCGCCACGAACAGCACGTCGTCGCTGGCCACGAGATCGTTCAGACCCAGCCACTGGCCGGCCTTCAACCCGGCAGCGGCGATGGCCTCGGCCTCGCCCGGCTTTTGCGGTGCAAGGCAACCAAACATATCGGCGCCCATGGCGCGGGCCGCACAGGCACTGATGACCCCTTCGGGCGTGCCACCGATACCCATCATGGCGTCCACCTTGACGCCCAGAGCGGCCATGATGCCACCGCTCACATCGCCGTCGGTCTGGAGCCGCACGGCGGCACCGGCAGCCTGGATCTCGCGGATCATGGCCTCGTGCCGCGGCTTCTTGAGGACGAAGATGCGCAGCTCGCGCACCTCCTTGCCCAGCGCCCGCGCTAACGCCGCCAGTTTGTCGACCATGGGGGCGGCGGGATCGATCTTGCCACGCGCCGGCGCCGGAACCACGAGCTTGTCCATGTAGAAAGCAGGACCGGGGCGGAACATGGATCCCTTGGGGGCAGCGGCGAGCACACAGATGGAGCCGGGCATTCCGCCCGCCATGAAGGTGGTGCCTTCCACCGGATCCACGGCGATCTCCACCTCCGGCCCGCTGCCCGAGCCGACGCTCTCGCCATTGTAGAGCATGGGCGCCTCATCCTTCTCGCCCTCACCGATGACCACCACACCGCGCATGGGAACCTCGCTCAGGGCGGCACGCATGGCATCCACCGCCGCACCATCGCCACGTTCTTTTTCACCTCGGCCAATCCAGGCGCTCGCCGCACGGGCGGCATTCTCGGTGACGGGCAAAAGGGACAGGGCGAGGTTACGGATGGTGGCCATAAATTAGCAGTTCCTGATAGCGCATGGGTGACAATTCGCTTTCAGCATAAATCAATGCGCCCTTTTTGGGAACTCGACGCAGGCTGGAGATCCGCCCCGTCGAGCCATCGACGCCAGGCGTCGTGCAGGTGTGGGTCGAGGGTCGCCAGTACCGAACTGCAGGCCAGGGCTGCCGCAGGCAGGGGGCGTCCCGCGAGGGTGCTGAGGGCACCGCCCGTTTCCGCCAGGATCAGTGCCCCCGCCGCGCGATCCCAGAGCTGCTGGCCGCCGTGGAGATAGAAATGGTAACGGCCGGCGGCGAGCCAGCACCACTCCAGCACCGAACTGCCAAAATTTCGCTGACTGTGAAAGGGGCGCTCATCGATGAGGCGCAGGGACAAGTTCCGGGCTAGGCGCTTGTAATCCACCACCCCGACGGCCCGATCCAGGGGCGGCGCTTCCCGCGGCACCAAGGCCTGACCGTTGAGGGCGGCCCCTTTTCCGGCGCATGCTGTGAAGAGTTCGTCGCGGGTGGGGTCGTACACCCAGCCGGCCATGGTGCGCCCACCCTGCAGCAAGGCCAGGGAAATGCCAAAAATGGGTACGCCGGCGGCAAAATTGCTGGTGCCGTCCAGGGGATCGAGGCACCAGAGGGGCACCTGCCGCGCCAGGAGTTCCTCTTGCTGCGAGCGGCTCATCTCCTCACCCAACAGGGGCAACTCCGGATAGCGCGATGCCAGCATCGTCTGGAGAAAGTCCTGGCTGTCGAGATCCGCCGAGGTCACCACACTGCCGTCGGGCTTTTTACTGCAGACCACCTCGTGAAAGCGGGGCAGGATGAAACGCTCGGCCGCCTGACGCAGGACCGCTCCGATCCAGGCCACTTCGCTCTCGGAATTGGTAAACATCGGCTGCTGCCACCTTTGCTGCGGTCCGCCCATTGCTCATGGTATCGTGCAGCGTCGTCGCCCATCCTTCAAGCCTGCACCCCAAACATGCCGCGCATACACCTCTACAGCACCGAAACGCCCAAGGAAGACGGTCACTGGCTGCTGCCGCCCGCACCCAGCCATCACCTGCTGCGTGTGCTGCGTGGCCGACCGGGCCAGGAGCTGACCCTCTTCACCGGCGATGGTCGCGACTATCCTGCCGAACTTCTGGGCGCCCGTGGTAAGCAGGCACTGCTGGCCGTGGGCCGGGCGCGCTGGCGCGATACGGGCTCGCCACTGCAGTGCTGCCTGTGGCTCCCCGTGATCCGGGCGGAGCGTTGGGATTGGGCACTGCAGAAGGCGACGGAACTTGGCGCCTGGGCCCTGCAACCCGTCGTCTGCCGCCACAGCCTCGTACCGTTGGCGGAGGCGCGCGCACCCAAACGGCAGCAGCGTTGGCGCGATATCGTGATAGCCGCGTGCGAGCAGAGCAGCGCCACGCGTATTCCCGAATTGCGCCCGGCCATGGCCTTGTCCGAGTTGGGCCCGCCCGAGGTGGACCTGGCGGTGGTCTGCGACCCGAGCTACGGCACGAGTCTGGGCAAGGTCCTGGGCACACGCCGCAGCGCTCGCCGCATCGCCCTGCTCTGCGGTCCCGAGGGAGGACTGCATCCCGAGGAGCTGGCGTGGGCTGAATCCCTGGGTTTCCTCGGTGCGCACCTGGGTCCGCGCATCCTCCGCGCGGAAACGGCGTCCATCACCGCCCTGACTCTTGCCCAAGGCTTCCTTGGCGACCTCGGCGGTTGACAGGCGTCCGCCGGCGGGTGACCATCGCCTTTAATTTTCGGGAGCTTGCCCATGGATATCCTGCTTGCCAATCCGCGCGGTTTCTGTGCCGGCGTGAATCGCGCCATCCAGATCGTCGAGCGCGCCCTGGAACTCTACGGTGCCCCCATCTACGTACGCCACGAAGTGGTCCATAACCGGCACGTCGTGGACGATCTGCGTGCCCGGGGGGCGATTTTCGTCGAGGAATTGGACGAGGTTCCCGATGGCGCCACGGTCATCTTCAGTGCCCACGGCGTGCCCATCTCCGTACGCCGGCGGGCGCAGGAACGCGGTCTGACGGTATTCGACGCCACCTGTCCCCTGGTCACCAAGGTCCACATGGAAGTCAAGAAATACAGCCGCGAGGGCATGGAGATGGTGCTCATCGGCCACGCCGGGCACCCGGAAGTGGAGGGCACCATGGGTCAGGTGGAAGAGGGTATGATGCACCTCGTCTCCAACGTCCGCGACGTCGCCGCCCTCGCCCCGCGCAATCCGGAACGGTTGGCCTACATCACCCAGACCACGCTCAGCATGGACGACACGGCCGAGGTCATCCAGGCCCTGCGCGAGCGCTTCCCGGCCATCCAGGGGCCCAAGAAGGACGACATCTGCTACGCCACCCAGAACCGCCAGGATGCCGTCAAGCGGCTGGTGCCCGATGTCGACATCCTTTTGGTGGTGGGTGCCCCCAACAGCTCCAATTCCAGCCGCCTCGCCGAGTTGGGGGTGCGCCTGGGTACCGCCACGCACCTCATCGAGGATGCCAGTCAGCTGCGGCGCGACTGGTTCACGGGGGTGGAACGTATCGGCATCAGTGCCGGCGCCTCGGCCCCCGAGAGCCTGGTTCAGGAAATCATCGATACCCTCAAGGAGTGGGGTGCTGGCGTACCGGTGGAAACCGACGGGGTGGAGGAAAAGGTCATCTTCAGCCTGCCTCTGGCCCTGTCCCAACGCGGATCCGCAGCCTCGCACTGAGGCGGCAGCGTCCCGTTACCTCGGGTCGCCTTCGGACGAGTCCACCAGTCCCTCGGGGGGATGTCTCGGGATGCTGTCCACCGGCTCCAGCGTCTCCAGTTCCTTCGCCGCCTCGCTGGCCTGCAGATCGCGGAAGCGGCGGGCCGTGACCAGGACGCGGCTCTCCAGTGACCCCGTCGCCCGGTTGTAAGCCTGCACGGCCTGCCCGAGCCCCTTGCCGACGCGCGCCCAATGCTCCGCTAGGGTGCCGAGGCGATCGTAGAGTTCCTTGCCCAGCGCGCTGATGGCCTGGGCATTCTCGGCCAGAGACTCCTGGCGCCAGCCGTAGGCGACGGCGCGCAACAGGGCGATGAGGGTGGTGGGGGTGGCGACGATGACCTTCTGCTCCACACCATATTCCAGGAGTCCGGGATCCGCCTGCAGCGCAGCACTGAAAAGGTCCTCGCCCGGCAGGAACAGCACCACGAATTCCGGCGTCGGTACCAGCCGCTCCCAGTAGACTTTCTTGCCCAGCTGGCCCATGTGGGTCTTGAGCTCAGCGGCATGCTTCTTCAACCATAGGGCCTTGTCGCCCTCCTCCATCGCCTCCACGGCCTGCAGGTAGGCATTGAGGGGGGCCTTGGCATCCACGGCAATCTGCTTGCCGCCGGGCAGACGGACGATGAGATCGGGACGCTGGATGCCGACCTCGCCATTGCCTCCCAGACTTTCCTGCTCCACGAAGTCGCAATGGGCGAGCATACCCGCCATTTCCACCACCCGGCGCAGCTGCAACTCACCCCAACGCCCCCGTGCCGCCGGTTGCCGCAGCGCCTTGACGAGACTCGCCGTCTCCTGATGCAGGCGCGGCAGGTGATCCTGCACCAGCGCGCGCAACTGCTCGTTGAGACTGCTGTAGGCGTCGATACGGGCCCGCTCCAGCAGATCGAGGCGTTCGCCCACCTTGCCCAGGGATTCCTGGATGGGCTGGACCAACTGCTGCAGGCTGGCCTGGCGTTGCTCCCAGTCGCCCTTGGCACTTTCCTGAAAGCCCGCCAGCTTTTCCTGGGCCAGAGTCAGGAAAGACTGGTTGTTGCGCCGCAGTGCCTCCGCCGACAGGGCCTCGAAGAGCTGGCGGAAATGTTCGCGCGCCTCCTCGAGGCTCGCCACCCGCGCCTCCGCCTGGCGACGCTCCTGCAGTAGGCGCTCCTCCAATTCCGCAAGGCGGCGGTCACGCTGGCCGATATCCTGACGGCCAAGCTCGAGGGCTTCCCGGAGCTTTTCCTGCTCCCGCCGCAACTCCGCGATCTGACGATTCTCCGCACGCAGCTCCGCGCCGGCGAGTGCCTCTGCGCGAAGCTCGCGCTCCAACTGCGCGATACGATCCTGCTGGCGGACATCCTGCGCCCGAAAGCGCTCGAGCTCCGTCCGGAGTCCATCGCGCTCGACGCGCAGGGTGTCTCGCTCCCGCAGGTCCCGACGCCAGCGCCAAACAAGATAGAGCAGGGCCAGTGTCAAGGCCAGGATGGGGGGAAGCCACCACCAGGACGTCATGGGCACCACACGTCCCCTAGCGCCACAAGCCCGATTCGGACCGGCGACCTTGCCCGTCGCCGGCGGCGCGCGGCGACTCAGTCAAGGCGCAGATCCGAGGTGCAGTGGGGACAGCGCTGGGCCGCCAGAGGGATACTGCTGGCGCAGAAGGGGCAATCCTTGCTGGCCACCGCTGCCGCAGGCTTGGGATAAAGCCGATTGATGAGCCGCACCAGACTGAAGACGAACAGGGCGATGATGACAAAGCCCACTACCGAGTTGATGAAAAGACCATAGTTCAGGGTGACGGCCCCCGCCTTCTGCGCCGCCGCCAGCGTCGCGTAGGGTCCTGGGACCTTGCCGGTGTGGAGCGTCAGGTAGAGGTTGCTGAAGTCCACCTTGCCCAGCAAGAGACCCAGGGGCGGCATGAGGACGTTGGTCACCAGGGAGTTGACCACGCCCGAAAATGCGGCCCCGATGACAAAGGCCACGGCCAGGTCAACGACACTGCCGCGCTGTAAAAAGGTCTTGAAATCCCTGAGGAATCCGCCCATGCACCACTCCTTGGTCTGGTCCGTGTTGATCAATGACAGAAGCGGTTCACCTCGAGCTTGCGTTGATCCATGGTAGCGCGCTGCGGAGCGCTGGTGCAGTCGGCGAGGCTGTCGCCGCAGGTAGTGGCCCAGCTTTGGGTGAGATGGAAGAACTCCCCGGCTTTTCCCGCCGAAGTGGCATAGGGACCTTCACTAAAGAGCGATTCTAACGCGGAAAAATACCGGCTCTCCTCGCCCGCCCATTGCGCCACCGCCGACCAGCAGGCGGCCTGCTGGTCCGCTTCCATCCTGGCGCAGCCGATGGCATCACGGCGAGCAAGATCCAGGGCGCGGCGCCAGGAAGCGCAGAACTGCCCCTCGGCGGCCCGACGTTGTACGGCCGTTGCTGCAAGCTTCTGCTGGGCCTCCTGCGCCGCCCGCGCCGCCGCCTGGGAGCGGGCCTCGGCCGTTGCCGCAGCGCCCGTCGGTGACGGCGGCATCATGGGATTGCTGGCACACCCGCCAAGACCAAGGATGACCAATCCCGAAAAGAACCACTTGCGCATACCCCTTCCCTCCCACCATCGCCCGGAGAATTTATAGCACAGGCTGGCGAGATCCGCCCGGTCATCCGCCTTCGGCAAGGGCGGGCCGCGCAGCCCGCCGGGGGCGGCGAAGGTTTTCAAAAAGCACATAGAAGGCCGGCGTCACATACAGGGTCAGGAACTGGGACACGACGATACCACCGGCCACGGCCACCCCGAGCGGTACCCGCGACTCAGCACCGGCACCGAAGCCTATGGCTATGGGCAGGATACCCAGGACCGCGGCGAGATTGGTCATCATGATGGGGCGAAAGCGGGTAAGGCAGGCATCGACCATGGCGGTGACGGGGTCGGCACCGGCGCGCCGCCGATGCACGGCGAAATCCACCATGATGATTCCGTTTTTCTTGACCAAGCCCACCAGCATGATGATCCCCACAAAACTGAAAAGGTCGAGTTCCTTACCGAATATCCACAAGGCCAGCAAGGCCCCGAAGCCCGCCAGGGGCAGCGCCGTGAGAATGGTCAGGGGATGCACGAAATCTTCGTAGAGGATGGCGAGAATGGCGTAAATCAGGGCCACCGTTGCCAACAACAACAACGGGAGTCCGCCGCTCGACTGCTGAAAGGCCGCAGCCGTGCCGCCGGCAGTGCCCTGGACATCCGCCGGCAGGATCTCGGAGGCCAGCTTCTGGATGGTCGTACTGGCAGAACCGAGTGCCATGCCGGGAGCCAGATTGTAGGACACCGTGACACTCGGAATACCGTTGTAGTGGCTGATGCTCAGGGGACCCACGCCATAGCTGGCCTGGGTGACGGAACTGAGGGGAACCAGGCCGCCATTGCCGGGGAGGAAGATATTGTCCAGGGCCGAGAGATTCTGCTGAAAGCGTCTTGCCAGGTCGAGAATGACCGAATACTGGTTGGTGGCAGCGTAGATGGTGCCGACCTGAGTGCCCCCAAAAGCAAAATTGAGGGCCTGCTCGATGACCTGGGGGGTGACGCCCAGGGCCTGCGCGCGTTTCTGCAGGATCTTGACATCGATCTGCGGATCGGCCAGCTGCAGATCGCTGGTGACCGACTGAAATCCGGGAGCTGCGCGCAGGGCCTCGACAAACTTCGGCACGGCGGCGTCGAGGCTGCCCTGGTTTTCACTCTGCAGCACATACTGGTAGCTGGACTGCGAGGAGATGGGGCCCATCTGGATGGCGGGCGGCATCATGAAACTCACCTGCACCCCACGGAAGCGCTCCACGCTGCGCCGCAACTGCTGGATTACCATGGTACCGGCAGGACGCTGACCCAGAGGTTTCAGACGGATGATGAGACGCCCGGTATTGGCCGAGCCAAAGGCGCCAGCGCCCTGACCGGCGCTGGAGAGCACCGACATCACCGCCGGGTTTTTCTCGACCACGGCGGCGATGGCCTGCTGCTGACGACTGAGCTCGGCGAAGGAGATGCCCTCCGGGTACTGCAGATTGCCCATGATCATGCCGCTGTCGTCGCTGGGAATGAAGCCCTTGGGCAGGATCAAGAACAGTCCGATCATGGCGGCAAAGGACAGGCCCGCGACGCCATAGACCCAGCCGCGGTGCGCCAGGGTCCAGCGCAGGCTCTGCCCGTAGCGGTCGCGCAGGCGCAGAAACCAGCGCTCGAAGGCGCTGGCCGCGTCGTGCTTGACCTGCAGGTAGCGCGCACAGAGCATGGGGGTCAGGGTCAGGGAGACCAGGCCCGAAAGCAGGATGACCACGGCAATGGTCACGCCGAACTCCCGAAACAGCCGACCGATGATACCGCCCATGAGCAGAAAGGGCAGGAAAACCACGGCTAGGGACAGGGTCATGGAGACGACGGTGAAGCCGATCTCCTCGCTGCCGCGGAAGGCGGCGGTCTCGGGATCTTCGCCCATTTCCTCATGTCGAGAAATATTCTCGAGCATCACCACCGCATCGTCCACCACGAAACCGACGGCCAGGGTAAGGGCCAGCAGCGTCAGGGTGTTGAGGGTGTAACCCAGCACAGACATCACGGCAAAGGTACCGAGAATGGAGGTGGGAATGGCCAGTGCGCCGATGAGGGTAGGACTGCCGCGACGCAGGAACAGCCACAACACCGCTGCCACCAGAATCGAGGCCAGCAGCAGGGTAAACTCCGTTTCCTGGACTGCCGAGCGGATGTAGTCGGCCTTGTCGTAGATGACCTTCATCTGTGCGCCGCCCGGCAGGCTCGCGGCCAGATCGGGCAGACGCTTCTGGATGGCGGTGGAGATGGCGACGGTATCGGCATCAGGTTGGCGTACCACGGCCAGAATGAGGGCGCGTTGTGGCCCGAGCCAGCTGGCAATCTGGTCGTTGTCCACACCGTCTTGTACCGTGGCCACATCCGCCAGCGGGATGACCGTCCCCTGGCTCTGAAGTACCGGCATCTCGCGGAAGGCTTCGGCATCGTCCAGCTGGCCATGGACGTTGACGGCGTAATTCCGGGCTTCTCCCAACAGGGTTCCCTGAGGCAGATTGACGTTGTGGCTGCCGATGGCCTGACTCAGGGTCTGCAGCGAGATGCCCCGCGCCGCCATGGAGAAGGGAATGGCGTGGATACGCACGGCATAGTTCTGCTCACCGAAGACCTGCACCTGGGCAACCCCAGGAATACCCGACAGGGCCGGGACCACCCGATCCACCGCATACTGATTGAGCCGATAGATGGGCATCTGTGGGGCCGACAGGGCGATGAACTCGATGGGCGCCGCCGAGGGATTGATCTGCCGTACCAGGGGCAGACTGGGCAGGCCGGGCGGGAGCAGGTGCGCCGCCTGGGTGACGGCGTTCTGGACATTCTGGGTCGCCACATCGATGTTCTGGCTAAGGTCGAATTGCAGAATGATCCGGGACGAGCCCTGGCTGCTGGTGGAACTCATGGAGGCAAGGCCAGGGATGGCGGAGAACTGCTTCTCCAGAGGAGTCGCCACACTACTGGCCATGGTCTGCGGGCTTGCGCCCGGTAG
This sequence comes from Acidithiobacillus caldus ATCC 51756, assembly GCF_000175575.2. Taxonomy (NCBI): domain Bacteria; kingdom Pseudomonadati; phylum Pseudomonadota; class Acidithiobacillia; order Acidithiobacillales; family Acidithiobacillaceae; genus Acidithiobacillus; species Acidithiobacillus caldus. The sequence continues at coordinate 66,323 of NZ_CP005986.1, read as the reverse complement.
GGATGCGGCCACCACCACCGTCGGAAAATCGACGCTGGGCAAAAGTGCCACGGGCAGACGCAGAAAGGCAAAGATCCCGTAGACCACGAGACCCAGGGTGAGGACGATGGTCAGCACCCGGCGCCGAATGAAAAGGGCAGAGATATTCACGGCTGCTGCCTCCGCTGGCCGTGACCGGCGTGGGCCGCTGCGCCACCACGCTCCGGAGCGGTTTCACCGGGCAGGAGCACCCTGGCGCCCGGGTAGATACGGGCCGGCACCGGATAGATCACCGCGCTACCCGCCGGTAGACCCTGGAGCACCGCCAGCGGACCATCCTCCCAGAGCAAGTCCACCTTCTGCACCGCCACCTTGCCCCCTGGGGCAATATAGACGAAATTCCCGGACTGCCCCTGCTGCACCGCCCCCGCCGGCAGGGTCAGAGCCCCTTGCAGCCGACGTACCGGCAGGCGCGCCTCCACATACTGTCCGGGCCAGAGGGCGTCGTTGTCGTTGGGCGCCTGCGCCTGCACGCTGACGGTGGCCGTGGTCGCATTGACGCCATTGTCCACCACCTGGACCCTGGCGGTGGCGAGATTTGCGCCCGTCTTCTCATCGAAAACGGGCACGGCCAGACCCTCGCTCTGGGCCAAACGGGCGGCCCCCAGCAAACCCTGGGGAATCTGAAAATTGATGGCGATGGGGTGGACTTGGTTGATGACCGCCAACTGGGTCTGGTTGGCGCTGACGAGATTGCCCGGTTTGACCAGGGCCATGCCGATGGTGCCGGCAATGGGTGCGCGGATGACCGTGTAGCCCAGATTCAATCGGGCCTGGGCGAGGGCCGCCCGATCGGCCTGCACCGTGGCACGCGCCGCCTCGGCTTGGGACACCGCCTGCTCAAAGCTCTGCCGAGTGATGAAATCCTTGGCGACCAAGGGTTTATCCTGCTCCACCAAGCGCGCCTGATAACGTGCCGTAGCCTCGTCCGCCGCCAGCTTGGCGGCGGCCTGGGCCACGCTTGCCTGCGCCTGCGCGGGGTCGATCCGGAAGAGCACCTGACCGCGCTCCACCTTCCCACCTTGCACGAAGCTCTGGGTCTGCAGGATACCGCTGATCTGGGGTACCAGAGTGACGGTCTGCAAAGGTGCGACGGTGGCGAGGAAGGAGCGATATTCCACGACATCCTGGGTCTTGGGCTGCACCAGTTCTACGCTCAGGGGTGGTGGTGCGCGGTGCGGCGCTTTCTGACAAGCGCTCAGCGACAGACCCAAGGCAATGGCCAACAGGCCGCGCGACCCAAAACGCATGATGCTCATGGTTGTACTTCTCCCAAAGGCATACCGACGGCCTGACTGAGTTGCGCCAGGGCCACATAACTCGACACCAGGTTCTGGATGAGGGTGTAGCGGGCCTGGGCCAGGGTCGATTCGGCCAGCAGCACATCCTGTATGGTGGCCTGGCCCACCCGATACTGTGCGCGCACCACCTCCAAGGCCTTTTCCGCATTCTCCAGGCTGCTGCGCGCCCCGGGATAGGAGGCGAGGGTCCCTTGGAAATTGTGGTAATCCTGCCAGACTTGGGTGAGCGTCGTGCTTTGGCTCTGGCTGAGCTGCGCCTGCGCCTGATCGGCCTGGGCCTGGGCTTGGCGTACCTGATAGTGGTGATTGAAACCGGTGAAAAGCGGCACCGTCAGGGTGAGGCCAAGGCTCCAGGTATCCCCCGGCGCGAAACCGTTTTGAAACTGGTAGCCGTAGTTTCCGGATAGCGCCAGACTCGGCAAGCCGCTGGCACGGGCGCTGCGTACATTGGCCTCGGCAACGGCCAGCTGGGCACGAGACGCTTGCAGCGCGGGATTGGCTTTTTCGGCGGCCTGCATCAGGGTCTCGGCCGCCTGTGCAAGGCCCGGGGGCGGCGGGGCGTCCAGACGCAGATCGGCCAGACCGATGCGCGTCGCTGGCCCAAGTCCCACGGCCGCCGCCAGATTACCTTCACTCCCACGCAGGGTCTGTTCCTGGGCCGCCAGCGCCGAGCGCGCCTGCGCCAGGGCGGCACGCGCTTGATAGAGTGCACCGATGGTCGCCTGGCCCGCACGGTGCAGGAGTTCCGCAGCCTCCAGGTTCTTTTCCTGTTCGGCCACGGTCTGCCGATCTGCCAAAAGCAAGGCCCGATTACCCAGCACCTGGTAGTAGGCCTGGGCCACGCTGAAGGCGACGGCCTGAATACTCTGGTTCTGGGTGAAACCCGCTACCCACTCCTGGGCGCGCGCGGCATCCACCTTGGCTCGACGCAAACCAAAATCCCACAGGGTATACGACAGGGTCAGATTGGGGCTCACGCTGTTGCGCACCGGCACACTGAAGCCCGCTGTGGACACGGCCTGGCGCCGACTGGCGGAGGTGTTCATGGTTACCGTGGGCAGCCATGCGCTTTGCGCCACTCCCAGCGCAGCAGCCTGGGCGCGTAGACCATCCCAGGCTGCCGCCGTCTGCGGATTGTGGCTGAGCGCATAGTCCGTAAGCTCCGCCAGACTCCAGTCACGCCCAAGCCAGTCGGCTTTGGCCGCTGGCGCCTTGGGCAAGGGCGGCAGGTGGGCTTCGCCCCGCCAAAGCTCGCCCGGCGCCGCCGGGAGCCCGTGCGTCGTGGCAAAGGGATCGGCAAGCAAACTTTCGCCCGTGGCCGGCAGACTCACCGGCGCAACGGTCAGGGCCAGACCAAGGAGGGACCACCGACCAGGTTTCACGCTCCATCTCCACACCAGGGACCGGCGCTATTCTCAGGCATGTGGTTCGGCAAAGGAAGCGCTCCTCCAGGGACGAATTGTTGCATTTTGTGAAGCGCTCTTTACAAACTTTGATACTTTGCCGCTGGCAGGCATTTCAAGACCGGGCTATCTTGAAAAGACCGGAAGGAGCCCCTTCCTCGGACAAAGGAGAATGCAATGAAAATGTTTCAGCCTGCTGTTCGGTTTCTCGCCGCCAGTCTTCTGTTGGCTGCTCCAGTAGCCTTTGCCGCCGGTACCGGCGCGATGGATGGCACCACCGCCAACGGCCCCGCGCATATGGGTACTGGGCCCATGGCCGGTCACGGACCCATGCACGGCATGCACCCGCATTGGGGTCCAATGGCCCGGATGGCCAATGCACCCGTACCCATGCTCCTGCCCATCGTCTGGAAACATGCGGTGGAGCTCAAGCTGACCCCGGCCCAGGATCAGGAGCTGCAAAACTGGCGCAAGGCGGCCGAACAGAAGATGCGCGGGCGCTGGTCCCAGTGGCGCGAGCATAACCTCGCCTTGCGCAAGGCGCTTCTGGACCATGCGCCCGCCGCCACCATCAAACCCCTGGAAGATCAGGTGCTGAAAGACCACGCCGAGATGCTGCAGGAGGGCATAGCGCAGGTGGAGTTCGTCCACAAGCTGTTGACGCCGGCCCAGTGGCAGCAGGTCACCAAGCTCTATGCCGACATGGAAAAGCGGCAGAAGGAGTGGGGTCATCCGGGTTGGAAGCGCCCCTGATGGCCAAGGCCCGCATCCTGCTGGTGGATGACGACCCCAGGTTGCGCAGCATTCTGCTGCGTTACCTGGAGATGCAGGATTTCAGCGTCTGTGGCGTCGCCTCCACAGCGCTGATGGACCGGATGCTGGAGCGGGAATTCTTTGATCTGCTCCTGCTGGACGTGATGATGCCGGGAGAAGACGGTTTCGAAGCCTGCGCACGCCTGCGCCGGCAGGAACCCCAGCTGCCCATCATCATGTTGACGGCCCGCGGCGATCTGGACGATCGCGTCCAGGGACTGTCCCTGGGCGCCGACGATTACCTGGCCAAACCCTTCGAGCCCGAAGAGCTGGTGGCCCGCATACGTGCCGTCCTGCGGCGCAGTCAGGAGCCGGACATGGCCAAACCAAGCCCCGGCGCCATCCATTTTGGCCCTTTTCGCCTTGCTCTCGACACCCGCAGCCTATGGCGCGGTGAGGAACGCATTCCCCTGACCGAGACCGAATTCTCCCTGCTCCACGCCCTGGCCAGCCATCCCTGGCAGACCTTGTCCCGCGATCGTCTGATCCAGATGATCCGCGCCGGCGATGAAGTCCCGGGAGCGCGCGGCGTCGATGTCTTCATTTCGCGCCTGCGCCGCCTGATCGAGGACGATCCCGCGACTCCACGCTACCTGCAGACGGTCTGGGGACGCGGCTATGTCTTCGTCCCCAGCGAAGACCACGGCTCCACGGCCACCTGATGCGCCCGCGTTTCTGGACGGACACCCTCTTTGCCCGCATATTCCTGCTGGTGGGCGCGCTGCTGCTCGCCAGTCAGCTGGCCGTATACTGGTATTTCAATGTCTACCAGGCAGAGCGTCGGGCCCAGTTTCCGGCCCAGAACTGGGCGCAGATTCTCACCCTGAGCGAGGCCCTGGGGCCTGCGGCGCGGGCGAGGCTGGCACCTACCCTGGCGCGTCAGGGTATGGAATGGCGTCCGGCCAGCGCCATGGGCGGCAGCCCTAAACTTCCCGCACCCCTGCAAAACGCGCTGCAGATCCTGCACGGCCTTGGCTGGCCCGAGGCGGAGATCCGCCTGGATCGCCGGCACAACACCCTGTGGCTGCGGGCAAGTCCGCAAAGTTCCCACGCCATCGCCATGCCCTTACCGCGCCCCGCGGGACCTTCGCCCCAGTGGTTCAAGCTCAGCGCCATCCTATTGCTCTCCCTCCTTGGCACCTTCCTCATCGTGCGCCAGCTGACGCGCCCCTTGAGTCGGATCATCGCCGGCGTGGTGGATGCCCGCGCTACCGAGACCCTTCCGGAACTGCCCGTGGCTGGGCCCGCCGATGTGCAGCGCCTGGCCGAGAAACTGAATCAGGCCTTGGGCGAGATGCACCAGCTTTGGAAAGAGCGGGAAATGGTGCTCTTGGGGGTGTCCCACGATCTGCGCACGCCTTTGACGCGCATGCGCATGCTCCTGGAGTTCCTGCCCGCAGATACGGAGATTCGGGAGGATCTCATTGCCAATCTGCGTGAGATGGATGCCATCCTGCGCCAGTTCCTGGACTATGCCCGCAGCGGGCAGGAGGAGCCCAGCCAGGCACTGGAACTCGCTTCCTGGTTGCGCGACTTTGCCGAGCGGCAGGGGTCGGACATTCAGCTGGACCTACCCGCTGACTCCGAACTCAAGGCACGGCTGCGTCCCGTCGGTCTCGCCCGCATGCTCCAGAATCTTACGGACAATGCCCGGCGTCACGGCGCGCCGCCCATCCTTTTGCGGGTTCGCCGCACACCGACGGGGTGGGTCTTTGTCGTGCGCGACCACGGTAAGGGCGTGCCGGCGGCGGAACTGGAGAAAATGGAGCGACCCTTTGCCGTCGCCGGACGCGGTGGCGGCACGGGTCTGGGCCTGGCTATCGTCCGCCGTCTGGTTCAGGTCCAGGGCGGCACCCTGCTTTTTCGGGAGGCTCGGGAGGGCGGCCTGGAGGTGGAAATCCGCCTGCCGGATCGCTGAACGCGCCTCAGTGCGACGGCGCCGCCTCGTGCGGACAGAGTTTACGCAGATCCTGAACCTCCTTGGGACTGAGGTCGCGCCAGGCGATATTGCCGCACTGCCCGGCCAGCGGTCCCTGCAGGGTACCCGCCTGGGATACCGCCTTACCCACCGGAAAATCCGGCACCGAGCGCGTGCTCACGGTGGGGCCGACCATCTGCACCGACGCTGCCGGACTCGTGACCGTGCTGTGCGCCACCCGAATGCGCTGGTTTTGCCACCAGAAAAAGGCAATGGCCACCACCAACAGCACGAAGACCACCAGAATCCACCACTTCCCCGAACCGCCGTCGCGTTGTCCTGCCATCTTGCCCATCCTCCTCGCACTTGACCAAGGCCCTCAGGAGAGGTGCTCCAGGGCCACCACACCCAGGGCCAGCCACTTGGCCCCGGAGGCAAAACGCACCTGGATCCGTCCCTGACGACCGGAAGCCTCGTAATCCAATACCGTACCCTCGCCGAACACCGGGTGCCGGATACGGCTGCCCAAAGGATAGGGTAAGTCCCGTGCGGCGCTGCCCTGCCGGGGCGACAACGTCGCCGTCGGCACCACGGGGCGGCGGATGCGTGCCCGCGGCCGCAGCTCGCGGACGAGATCGCTGGGCAGGTCGCGCAGAAACCGGGAGGGCAGACTGGCACGCTCCGACCCATGCAGACGTCTGCTCTCGGCGTAGCAGAGCACCAGTCGGCGCATGGCGCGCGTCATGCCGACATAACACAGCCTGCGCTCCTCGGCGAGCCCATCGGCATCCTCCAGCGAGCGCTGGTGCGGAAACAGGCCCTCTTCCAGACCCACCAGAAAAACCACGGGGAACTCCAGGCCCTTGGCGCTGTGCAGACTCATCAACTGGACCGCATCCTCCCAGGCATCGCTGGCACCCTCGCCGGCCTCCAGAGCCGCGTGGGTGAGAAACTCCGACAAACGATTGCCGGGGTCGGGATTGAGCTCCCGCAGCGCCTCACGCTCCTCCACAAAGGCATAGGCACGCGCGGCGTTGATGAGTTCGTCCAGATTTTCCAGGCGGCCCTCATTGCGGTCGCCATCGCGTGCGTACCAGTCGCGCAGGCCCGTCACCTCGATCACCCGCTGCACCGCGGCGTCCAGTTCGTCGCCGGCAATCTCGGCGGCGAGGCCGTCCACCAGGGTCAGGAAGGCGTTCAGCTTGGGCGAAGCGGCCTGCCCCGCTGCCTGCCACAGGGATAGACCCTGCTCCCGGGCCTGCAGGCGCAGGCGCTCCAGGGTGACATTGCCAATTCCCCGGGTAGGCAGATTGACCACCCGCTCGAAGGACGCATCGTCGTGCCGGTTGCGGCACAGCCGCAGATAGGCGAGCACGTCCTTGATTTCCGCCCGTTCGAAAAAACGCAGCCCGCCGTAGACCCGATAGGGCACGCCTTCGCGCACCAGGATTTCCTCGAAGACCCGAGACTGGGCGTTGGAACGGTACAGAATGGCACAATCCTCACGACGCCCACCCTGCGCGACCCACTGCTGGATCTGGGCGACGACAAAGCGGGCTTCGTCCTCCTCATTGTAGGCCGCGTAGAGCTCCAGGGGCTCCCCACCATCCTGTGCCGTCCACAGGGTCTTGCCCAGGCGCTCGGCGTTGTGGGCGATGACCGCGTTGGCAGCGGCCAGAATGGGCGCACTGGAACGATAGTTTTGCTCCAGACGCACCAGCGCCGCACCAGGAAAATCCTCGGCGAAGCGCAGCAGATTCTCGACCCTGGCCCCGCGCCAGGCATAGATGGACTGATCGTCATCCCCCACCACGAAAAGCCGTCCGTGCGCGGCCAGGCGCCGGAGCCAGGTGTATTGCACGGCGTTGGTGTCCTGGAACTCGTCCACGAGCACATGCTGAAAACGTTCGCGATAGTGCTCGAGGATGCCGTCCTGATCCCACAGACGCAGGGCATACAGGAGCAAGTCGGCGAAATCTACCAGGCCGCCGCGTTCCTTGATGCGCTCATAGCGTTCGTAGACCTGCACCGGGATCGTCCAGCGACCGACCTCCCGCGCCGGCACCTGCGCCGGCGTCCAGCCCTCGTCCTTCCAGCGACCGATCTGTGCCGCCAGCGCCCGGGGTGTCCACTGCTTCTCATCCAGACCCAGCTCGCGCAGGGCGCGGCGCACCAGGCGTTGGCTGTCGTCGCTATCGAGGACCTGAAAATCGGCGGGCAGACCAAGGGCCTCGGCGTGGCGGCGCAACAAGCGGTGAGCAATACCGTGGAAGGTACCCATCCACAGCGGCGCGAGATCCACCTGCACCAGGGCCGCCAGACGCTCGCGCATGGACCGCGCCGCCTTGTTGGTAAAAGTTACGGCCAGGATCTCTGCCGGACGCACCCCCTCCTCCAACAGATGGGCGATGCGGCTGATGAGTACGCGGGTCTTGCCCGAGCCCGCCCCTGCCAGCACCAGGGCAGGGCCAGGCGGTAGGAGCACAGCCTCACGCTGTTGATCGTTGAGTTGTATCCATTCACTCACGGCGTGTGCCTCGGTCTTGAAATTCGCAGTCTTTGCCCACATTGTGAGGGCAGGATCAGCGCTTTTCCACCATTGGCCTCGAATCTCATCAGGGGATAGCCTTGGAATACAAAGATTACTATCAGATTCTGGGTGTTGGCCGCGACGCCGATGCCGACGCCATCAAGGCGGCATACCGGAAGATGGCGCGTCGGTACCACCCGGATGTCAGCAAGGAAGCAAATGCCGAGGAACGCTTCAAGGAGGTCCAGGAGGCTTATGAAGTACTCAAGGACCCGGAAAAGCGCCGCGCCTACGACCAGTTGGGAAGCAACTGGAGGGCCGGCCAGGAATTTCGCCCGCCGCCGGGGTGGGAGCACTTCCACGCGGGTTTTGGCGGTCCGCAGGATGCTGCGGGGATGGGAGGCTTCAGCGATTTCTTCGAGGAGCTCTTTGCCCAGAGTCGCGGCGGTCGACGGGGCGGCGGTTTCCGTGCCCAGGGCGAGGATACCCAGGCCACCCTGGCCATCAGTCTAGAGGATGCCGCCCACGGGGTGCAGCGAGAGATCGCCCTGGAGCTTCCCGGTATTGGCCCCGACGGCCGCCTGCAACGCCAGACGCGGCGTCTCACGGTCAAGATCCCCAAGGGCATCACCGCCGGTCAGCGTCTGCGCATTGCCGGACAGGGGCAACCTGGCCTTGGTGGCGGTCCCGCCGGCGATCTCTACCTGCTGGTGGAATTCTTGCCCCATCCCCAGTTCCGGGTGGAGGGTCGGGATCTCTACCACGATCTGAAGATCACGCCCTGGGAGGCCGTTTTGGGCGCCAGTGTCGAGGTACCGACCCTGGACGGGCCCGTCCGCACCAAAGTCCCGGCGGGAGCCAATTGTGGCCAGAAGCTCCGGCTCAAGGGTAAGGGACTGCCAGGTAGCGCAGGAAAGGAGGCAGGAGATCTGTATGCTGTCGTCCAGATCGTCGTGCCAAAAACGATATCGGAGCAGGATAGAGCCCTCTGGCAACAGCTAGCCGAGCACTCGCACTTTCACCCACGTCGCTGAGCCCGAGTGAGGAGAAGCCCCCATGAGTTCCACTCCCATCACCGTCCTGCAGGCAGAGATCGTCGACGATGGTCTGCTCTGCTTTGATTTCGGCGAGCTTTGCGATCTGTTGCATTGCGCACCCAGTGAGGCCTTGGCCTGGGTCCAATACGGGGTGATACAGCCCCAGGGCAGCGGACCACAACACTGGCGTTTTCGGCGCATAGACCTCTATCGCGCTCGTCTCGGGCAGCGCTTGGCCCGCGATCTCGAACTGGACATGGCCGGCGCGGCATTGGCCGTCGAGCTGTTGGAACGTCTGCGCTTCTAGCCCAAGCCGACGCCGCCGGTGCCACCTTGGTACACTTCCACCCGATTGCGGCCATGGCTTTTGGCACGGTAGAGCGCGCGGTCGGCAGCCTGCAATAAAGCCTCAGGGGAATCGACCTCGGCGCCGTTGGTGGCGATGCCAATACTCAAGGAAAGTCCGTCGGCAGACTCTGCGCCGGGGACGCGCAGTTCCAACAGCGCCTGGCGGATCCGCTCCGCCATGGTGCGCGCACCGTCCAGGGTGGTCTCGGGACAGATAACGAGAAACTCGTCGCCGCCCACGCGGCACAGCACGTCCTGCATGCGTGCGTGCGCCTGCAGCGTCGCCGCCAGTTGACGCAGGACCGCATCGCCGCTGTGATGGCCCAGCTCGTCATTGATCTGCTTGAAATTATCCAGATCGAGCAGGAGAACCGCCAAGGTCTTTCCGTGTCGCTGGGCGGCGGCCCACTCTTGGGCGAGCCGCTCCGTCACGTAGCGCCGGTTGCGCAGAGCCGTCAAAGGATCGGTCAGGGCCGCTTGACGCAGGTCTCGGTTGACCTCCACCAAGGTTCCGGCAAACTGGCGCAGCCGTTGCCAGCGACCGGCTTGCTCCTGGCGCAAGGCTCGGCGGCGGGCGGCGGCGTGCAGATGGGGCGTGAGTTTCTGGTCTGTCAAAGGCGGTAGCTCGCGCGCGTCCACCGCCGTTTCGAAAAGACGGGACTCCACCTCAGGCGGCAATTCAGGCGCGACGAGCAAGAGGTAGGGCCCAAGCTCCCGTCGACCGTTGAACCGAGGTAACAGGCGCTCCCAAAGTTCGGCGATGGCGTCCCAGTCGAGCACCAGAAGATCCACCTGATCGCGACCGGGCCAGTGCAAAAATCCTTCGATGGACAGGGGCCAAAAAGCGTTCCCCTGCTTTCCCAGACTCAGCAATACCTCCGGCACCGCATCCACTCTACCGGCCCAGGCCACATGCAGGCTGTGCACTGCGTCACCAACACCGCAGCCAGGTTCTGTATCTGCCGCCTGGCGCAGCTGCACCTGGCGTCGCAAGGGTGCGGCCTCACCCAGCAAGCCGCGCCACTCTGGCCAGGCCATGAGCAGGGACTGGGCAATCGTCTCCATGGTGGCCACATCGATACCCAGATTCGCCGCTTCCCGCAGCAGGTGCTCGCGCTGACCATCGTCGTCCTGGGTCTGCAGCAGACATTGCTGCGCCAGGGACCTCCCCAGACTCAGCATATGCGCAATCCGCAAGGATCGCGGCCATTCGCCCCGCGGCACGGCCTTGGCATTGGACTGAAAGAATGCGGCTTCCACGTATACGGCGGGGAATCCCCAATCTTCCAGAAGCAGACCGGTGACCTCATCCTCGTCCAGCGCAAAGCGCTCCAACTCCTGCGCTTTCAGCCAGAGCTCATCGACAGGTGTCGGTGCATCCTGCAAGATCTGGGCAAACTCCTCGGGATAGGCACTGGCGAGGGACAAGTGACCGATTCGCGCCAGCAGGCCCAGGACGAAAATCTCATCGGCCGGGGCCTGCCCCAAAATCTGGACCAACTCCTGGACGGCCAGGGCAGTGAGCAGAGACGTGGTCCAGAAGCTCGCGTAATCGAAACCCGGTACCCGCTGCTCCGACGCTTGCATCAGCGTCAGCGCGAGCACGAGGCGCTTGATCTGGGCAAAACCCAAGACCAGTATGGCATCGGGGATGGACACGATGGGGCGCCGACCGGCGCGCATGGCCATGCTGGTCATTTTGAGAAGCCTAGCGCTGAGGGCCGGGTCCGCCTGCAAGACCCGCGCAAGGTCAAGACTGCTGGTTTCCTCGGCATCGACCAGGCGGGCGACCTCGAGATAGATGCCGCGCGGCGAGGGTAATCGCCCCGTATTCTTGAGCGCCTTGAAGCGATCGTCGATCAAGCGGATGTCCTTTGAACCCGGCGCGGACGTGCAGACCGGTACCGACTACCATTTAGTCGAAAATACGCCAAATGGCCGTCTGGCGCCGCGCAGATCATGGGTGACACCAAGCGCTGCCGGCGACCTCCACCTGACGGGATTTGCGCCCCTCGCCCAGGGGAATTGCGGGCGGGTTACCGGCGCGGGCGGCCGCGAACACCAACGGACGCGGTTCGTTATCCTGCCAACGATCACTGAGGCGCACGGACTCGATGCCGCCCCAACGCAGACCCAGTGCCGTGCAGGCCTCGCGGGCGCGCTCCCGCCAGGTGTGCAGAGCCTTGGCGGCGGCCCGCCGCTCGGCCTCCTCGTGATCGGCGGCACGGGCAACGAACTGCGTCGACACGATCTGCAAGCGGGCCTGCAAGTGGGCCAACAATGGGCCCAGAAGCGCGGGAGCCGCCTCCAGCTGCAGACTCCCGGTAACCCGCCAGAGAGGACGTTTGTCCACTTCCACGCGGAGACTCTGATACCCCGCATTCTGCCAGTGCACGGCCGGATCTTTGGCGAGAATGCCACTGGCCCACTGCAAGGATGCATTGACCGCGGCTGCCGCGCGCGCCGGATCGTCACGCTCCGCGCTGGCCGCCAGTTCCGCCCTCAGTTGGGTAGCGGGAACGACGTAGTCCTCGGTCGTCGAAAGCTCGATGCGGGTGCGGTTCGCATCGCTGGCGACATCGGCACCGGCGGCGGGGGGCAGCAAGCACAGGCCCGCAATGAGACCAGCAAAGACAGCACTGCGACGATGGCTGGACACGATGGGCTCCTCCCTCAAAATCATCCGCGCAGCCGGAAACCGTCCGGATCCTTCCCCCGCAAACGCCGAGAGAGGACCTGAAAGGACAGGCGGTTGGCCACCACGATGAACACCTTGCGCAAATGACCCGGGGGGTTGCGCAGTTCGCGCACCGCGTGCCACGAATGGTCGGTCTGGGCGAACAGAAAGCTACGGTTACCCAGCACCGTCGAGGCAGCTACCAGTTCGAGATCCTCGTACCCGGGCGCCGAATGCCGCGGAAAGCGTCCCCCGTCGTCCAACACCAGGGTTTGGCCGCCCCAGTCTTCCTGCCAGTCCGCCGGGGTATTGAGGTAAAAGATGTGTGAGCCCAGTTTGCGCCGCGCATCGGTGTGCGGTGATACCGACGCCCCTGCCGGCGCATAGTGCCAGTGCATGCTCAAAAGCACTGGGCTGCGTCGCGACAGCCCCAGCATCTGCCGCCAGAAATCGAGGTAGGCCGGACTGCGCAACTCCGCCAAAAAGTTCCGCCAATGGCTGGACAATCGATCTTCCACGGCTGGCACCACCTGCAAACTGAGACGCTCGTGCGTCTGCTGACCGTGCGCACGGCGCCGCTTTTCCTGCTGCATATCCTCGGGACTGGGTGACTCGCGGCAGAGCGTGGCAAAGGCGTCTTCCCTCAGAAATCCCTGGATACTGGCATAGGGATAAGGCCGCTTCTGCCGAAACGCCTCGCCATTCGCCAGTAGCGCCTCCATCACCGCCGAATCGATGTATTCCATTGCGCGCCCGCTATACAGGATTGTCTACACCGAAGCATAACCCAGTCCGGCACGGCCCGGAAACGGCCGGACGGCCGTACAAGCGGGCCGCATGGAAAGCCCGCGCGTATCGCCAGGGCGTAAATCCCTGGCATTGGGTGGAATGTCGAGAACCAGAGCAAGGCGCCCAAGACAGCGCTATCCGACGCTGCGTGCGCGACTCATACCCCCATCCAGCAAATCCTGCAGACCTTGATCCAGGGGGATTCCCGGCGCGATCAGGAACTGTTGCATGCGGCCAATATCTGACCGGGAATGGCGAATGTCACCGGGGAGGGGTGGAACGCCCTCAATCGATCCTTTGCCTCCGTGGAGTTCAATGATGAGCTCGGCCAGCCGCCGGACGGTCGTTACTTGCCCGCCAGCAATATTGACCACGCCACACAGAGAGGCGAACAAGGCAGCCAGATTGGCTCGTGCTACGTCGGCGACGTGGATGAAATCCCGCCCCTGGAGACCATCCCCGCGTACCGTCAGGGCCTGCCCCTTACGGATCTGATCCACAAAGCGGGAAATGACCCCACTATACGGAGAGCCCGGATCTTGCCGCGGACCATACACATTGAAATAGCGCAGACCCAGATGCGAGAGGCCATGTATCCGCCCGTAGAGTTCTGCGTAGAGTTCGTTGCTGTATTTTTCCAGACCGTAGGGAGATACCGGGCGAACAGGGGCCTGCTCGTCCACAGGCAAAACCTCCGGATCCCCATAAACGGCAGCCGACGAGGCGTATACCACGCGTGTGCCATGTCGACGCGCCTGCTCCAGCACGCGCACGAAGTTCAGGATATTCTGCCGGCAAGAGCCAAGCGGATCCTCCAGGCTTCGCTGCACGGACACCTGTGCCGCCAAGTGGAGGACGGCTTGTGCCTGGTCAAAAGCCCGTTCCAGCAACACGCCATCCTCCAGGTCTCCAGAAACGATTTCCAGATGCGGATGCTCCCATGGCAAATTTTCTTTTCGCCCGCTGGAGAAATTATCCAGCACCCGTACGCGATGACCCTCCTGCAAAAGCAGGTCGACGGTATGAGAGCCGATGAAACCAGCGCCTCCGATCACCAGAATACTTTTATGCTGGTCTTTCACATGGATCCTCACTGAGCACGCATGAAAGTCAAATAATCGATTCTTTCCAGATCCCGGGATAAAAAATAGAGCCCGAGCAGATCCGCCACAAAAAGTGATGCCAGAAAGCCCAAGCCATAAAAGAACGGCCCGGCCCAGAGGGTCATCCCGGTGAAGATAACGTTGCCCAAGAGAAAAGTGAGCGTCAGCAGGACGCTACGACCACGCAGATCCAGATAAAAATAGACATTCAGAAGACTCATCAACAAAAGCTGCAGACTTACACCGATGACGTCAAATTGAAAAATGCGGGCGTAGCTGCTGGAGTAACCCAAAAGCGCAAGGAGGGGCTGGGTGAAAGCAAAAGCCAACAGCACCGTGACTCCCTGGACCTTGGCGATGTCCCCAAGACCGGAACGCGTCGCAAGCAGCATGCGCAACTTGGCACTCTTCAGTTCTTCGTAGGTGCCACCGTCGATGATGGCCCGATTGTATGCATCGTAGGCCTCCACAAAATCCGTTTCCAGGCGAAAGAGGAACACCGCGAGACCTGGCACGATCAAAAGATAACTAAGAAAAATCGGAACATCGTAGATGGGCGAAGCCCGCAGCGGACCGATGATCGCAGCACTGGTTGCCGGAGAAAACCAGAACCAGAATTTATCCGTCCAAACAGCCAAATTGAAAGCGGTGCCCACCAGGGCGAGGGACCAGTACCAGCGGAGGCCGCGGTGCTCGGGCCACTGCACGAAGCCCGGGAACTGGCGGATCACCAGTGTCCCAAGACCCAGGAGTAAGATCCCCTGACCGAGTACGAATGCCAGCATGTAGCCGTCCAGACCAAAGCGCCGCCCCAGAAACAGGCCCAGGGCGACCACCGTTGCGTAGGCGAACAGATACCAGCTAACCAGGGCCTTGTAATCCTTGAGGCTGGTGCCCATGATCGTCAAAACCCAAACACCACAAAGCTCGATAAATGCCATGGCCATGAGCACCTGGTAAAGCCATGGCGTTGCCCTGAAGAAAAGCAGTAGCGCAGCCACCGCAAAGATGGTGCCGGGAACGAGTGCCGTGATCAGCATGGTGAGCAGGACCGTCACGACCGATCGCGTCTGTCGCGCAAAGAGCATATCCGCAATGTAGCGCGTGAAGAGGAGCTGCAAGGGACCGGTGAGTATCAGGGAAACCGCAATCAGATAAGTCACGGAAACCTGGAACTGGATGACCGACGCACGCGCAGTATGATCGCCGATTGCCAGAAATCCCAGCAATAGGATACCGAATATGGACAACAGCCACGGGCCCGACGATACCACGCCGGCATACCCATAGGCCTCCATCATCGCTAGATAACTTCCGCGCCGGAGAATACGCCGTAATTCAAAACCGATCCCAGCCATAGCTACTCCGTCATGACCTGATCGAAGAGGTCGCCGTAACGCGCAAACATCTGCTCTTCCCGGTAATGCCTCTCAACCCGGATAACGGCGTTGTGGCTACAAAGATTCCAACGCTCCTCGCTGTCCAGTAAGGCGATCATAGCCCCGGCAAGTGCGGCGGGATCGGCGATGGGAACGATGATCCCCGCCGGTTCCTCGACCGTGGGTTGGGCGCCATAAACCAGTTCCCGACACGAGCCGACGTCGGTGGCAACGACGGGCACCCCAGCGGCAACACTCTCGAGCACCGACAGGGGCAATCCCTCGCTGATGGAACTCAGAACCGTCAAGCGGACGGTCATCAACACCTCGGATACCGAGCGAAAACCCAGAAACTGGACACGATCCTGCAGACCGAGGTGTTCTACCAACACCCGACACTCGGCGTAATACTCCTCGTCCTCTTCCGTTGGCCCGACGATCCAGAACACGGTATTGCGGCCGCGAGCGTGCAGGATCGCCGCAGCCCGGATAAAGGTCTTGATATCCTTTATGGGAACGACGCGACCGATGAGCGCTACCACGTCTTCGCGCTGAAGAAAAGGACGCCGGGCAGCGACGAAACGTTCCACGTCAATCCCATTGGGTATGGTGAGCAGCTTTTCTGGTGGCGCGCCCCCCGCCAGTTGTAGAGGAATCACCCCTTCGTACAGATTCAGAATGCGCCATGCCTGCTGATACGCCAGGCGCCCGAGAAACTCAAAAAAATGGATCCAGAGCTGGCGCAAATAGTGAATCTGTCCAGGTCGACGGAGGAACTCGTCGTCCTCGTGAATCCAGCGCGCAAGCATCAGATCGATGCGCCTTTCCTTGGTATAGATTCCGTGCTCGGAAATAAGGAGGGGTCGATCCTGTCGGCTAGACAGCAGGGCGCCCAGAAAACCAGCGTAACCCGTGGAGGGAGACAGCAGGAGTTTTGCCCGCGGCGCAGCTTGCACGGCCCTCTGCAAAATCCACAGCGGTCCATGCATTCCGCGTATGGTCCAAAAATAATCCACAAAAGGGGGTTGATCTGGAATCTCTGCATAGCGCTGCAAAAAGTAGTCCCAGATGGCCGGTGCATGGAAAAACGCCTCCGGACTGACGCCAAAGTTTTCCGCGAGATCCATATCCTCCATGGGAAAGGCCTCTCCACGCAGGCAGGACCTCATCTGGCGATGCGCGCCGTCGATGCCATCCACATCGATCCGCCCCATAGCTGAAGACGCTTTGGCGTGGCTTGCCGATGCATCGTAAAGAAAATATTCGGCAAAATAATCGACATTGTCGGGTAGAGCGTAAGCCTCGCCAAGACGGTAATCGGATTTTGCGCTACCCAGGAAAATGATCCCGAAACGTCGCTTGGGAAAACCCTCGATGATCCGCTTGACCCAGGACGAAACCCCGCCGCGGACGTAGGGAAAGGTCCCCTCGAGTAGCAATAGGATATCGGTGGATTCCGCCGTTTTATCTCTCATCCGCGCTCTGCTCCCTGCCAGAATCGGTGGGAAGGACCATAACGGGGAGAAACGGAAAGTTCCGGGTGCTTGCGGTAGAGTTCCCGCAAAGCCCCAAGATCACGGCGAAGAAAGTGTGCAGCGGCCTCATGGGGGGCGAGGACAGCGGCGGCGATGCCCTGGCCGCGCGCAGACGCGAAGTGGGCAAGGGCCAGGTTCGCCTCACCGTGCTCCAGGGCACGGAGACCCTGCAAGAAAGGCGGCTCCGCGGCCGGCGTTTGGGCGCCCACCGTGGGGGCCGGCCCACGAACATCGTCGAGACGCACCACGGGTTCAGCTATCTCCTGAGAAACGGAATGATCGATGTTCCAGCGCAGCCAGGCCAGATACTCTTGGAGCCTCCCGACCCGGGCTTCGTCCGCGGATCCGGCAATGCGCCGCTGCAGATCGATGAGCATATCGGTGTTTTCCTGTTCTCGCCGATCCAGCGCAGCGTAGGCCAGCAGACGTACCTCCTCGGCTTCGTCACGCAGTGCGTTACGCAGCAAGCGGATCTCGTCGGCAAAACGGGAACCCATGACTTGAGATAGCGCCTCTACCCGTTGCTGCGGATCCCGGGAGCCACGCATACGGGCGGCAATGGCTCCCGGGGTCAGGTTGATGGAGCGCAAACGAAAATCCCGAGCGGGCGGCGGCAGGCGGATGGGCTCTACCTCGGCTTCGCCAGTACGGTGCACAACGGAGCGCAGGGCGACGGCGTAGACCAAGGTCAAGACCGCACCGACGTAGGGTAGGACGAGACACAACAGGGCAAAGAGGAGCACCGCCAGACGCCGACCCTTGGGCCGAGTCACGGGCACCACGTAACTGGCCACGATCGTCGCCATTAGCGAAAGCGCCGTATCGAGCAGAAGCCAGCGTATCAAGGGCGCGATCCCAGCCAATGGGCCAGCTGCTCCGCCGCTGGACGTGCATCGATGCGCATGAAGTCCGCGCCCAGAAAGGCGCTCTGCCAAAGCCCGGCGCAACACCTCTGTAACTCTGCCTCCACCCGCGCCCTCTGTCCCTCGGCAGCGGTGGTACCGGCAAAGGGTAACAAGGTCAGCACACGCAGATATTCGCCATCCTCGTGTACCCAAAAGACATCCAGTCCGCGGCGCAGTTTCTGGATCTTGTCCGCGATCTCCCGGGCTTCCCTGCCGGCGCGAAAAACAAAGCTCTGACAGACTCCAGGCTGGGGGACGATCCCTGCCAGGCGACGCAGCTGCAAAAAATCCACAGCGAAATCCACGGGGCAGTCTGGCCAGCGGGATAGCAGTTCCTGAGCATGGACACAGCCATCCCGATAGTGACAAAGATACTGAAAGAAAACCTCGATAATCTGGATACTCTCGAAGGTAATGGCGAAAAAGGTCATGTCCTCAATGCAGAGCATATGACGATCCTGACCCGGCTCACCGTTGAGGTGCACACTCAAATACCGCTGAATGCGCTCCACTTGCAGGTCGGCCAGCTGCTGACTGCGCCCCTCGGCGAGCGCCGCCCGGGCGACAGGATCGCCACCATCCCATTCTGCCACCGGACCAAAGCTTGCCAGGCGGCGAGGCTCAGCGGCCCCCGCCTCCCAGCGATACCAGGACGCCACTTGCACCCCGGCCAGCTGGTTCAGGAAGTACAGCATCTTCTCCAGCAGGGGGGCGTCCATCTCGCCTTTTCCCCGACGCAGGTCTTGGCGCAATTCCTCCAGAGCACTGCGTATGGACACCGGCTGATACACGAGACTTTGTTCTAGCCGGTCCAGAGAGGTCCGGGTGACGTACAGATCGTCCGCCAACTGCCGTAAGCGAGTAGCGGTAATTTTTTCCTGCAGGGCCCGGTCCACCTCGCGCCGCGACCAATACGCGGCATACTCGGCGGCGATGAGCGTCACCAGGAGCGTTCCGGCAGCGTCGGGAAGCAAGGTGGTGCTGGGATAGGGATGCCACCAGGTGACCGCAGCGAGGATCAGCGCGGCGACAGCGCCAGGCAGGAACTCGTAACGCAGGGCGATGAGCAATGGCACCAGGATGAGCCAAGGGAAAGGCTGCTGCAACAGCAACGGATCCTGGGGGGCCAGGAAGTGCGTGAGGACGAGGACCAGGGCAGGTAGGAGGATTGCCTCCAGCCAGCCCTCCCGCCAGCGGGGGATGGATGTCAGCAGACGCATGCTCAGCGGTTCAAAGCACGATCCAGGAGCCGCTGCATCAGACGCTGGGCCACGCCGCCGGTGCCGCTCCGTCCAAGGCTACCACCGTGAGCACTCCCGACCCCACTCCAGACCACGCGATCCTTGGCAACATCCACCACCCAGAGGGTCATAGCCACTTCCGGTTCGGCATTGATGCCCGCTCGGTAGGTCCACTCGTCCACACTTCCCGCCAAGGCATAACGAGCGCCATCGCTTCTGGCCGCCGTCAAGGCCTCGGCGTATTCCTTTTTCCAGTCGCCGCCGAGCAGGTCTTGCGTGCGCGTGCTGACGGGGAGGCTGCCCACCACACGCTGCCCTTCGCTCTGCAGGATGCCAGCGGCCAAGGCAGCAGCGCGGGCATTGGCCATGGGTGTTTCGGTGTTATTGGCAAAGGGCAGGACCGCCCAAGCCACATCCTGCGCCTTC
This sequence comes from Acidithiobacillus caldus ATCC 51756, assembly GCF_000175575.2. Lineage (NCBI taxonomy): Bacteria > Pseudomonadati > Pseudomonadota > Acidithiobacillia > Acidithiobacillales > Acidithiobacillaceae > Acidithiobacillus > Acidithiobacillus caldus. The sequence continues at coordinate 46,879 of NZ_CP005986.1, read as the reverse complement.
GGCAGCGGTTTTGCCGTACGCAGGTCCATGCCGGCACAGCCCGACAGCAGTGCCAAAAGTCCCACAGAAGCCAATACCCAGCGCCAGTTCATCGCCCGTCCTCCTTTGCTCAAAAATATACGCGATAGGCCATCTTGAAGATGCGCTCGCTGATGGCCAGACCATTACCGCCCTGCCCCTGGGAAAAGCCGATGCGCAGACGGTCGGGCCCAAAAACGGGAGTACTCACTCCGGCATCCAGCTGATACTGCATTCCAAAGCGGGTGTTGTCGTAGACGCTGAGCGCGAGATACGGCGTCCAGTTGCTGTCGATGGCGCGCTCCCACTGGCCCCACTGCAGGCGCAAACCCACATCCCCGTAGCTTCCGGGCAGAACGGAATCGATGGTGCGTGCTGAGGGAATCAGGGTCTGGGCGACCAGCCCCTGCACTTGCCCTCGTCGATTTAGATCGTGATAGTCGACAAAGGGCCCGGCCTCGAGCTCCCAGGGACCGAGGCCGTGGCGCCACAGCAGGGAGGCTCCAGCAAAGAGATCCGAGCCCAGGTCGACTCCGTCCTGACCCCGATACTGCCGCCAGCCAGCGCCCAATCCCGCGGTCCAGGCGCCCACCTGCTGCATCAGCTGCAAGCGTATGCCACTCGCCATTCCCGCCACGGCCAGCGCTGGGCTCTGCTGGCTGCGCCCATGGTATTCCACGGTACCCGAGAGCACGCGGCCAGCAGACATCTGCCAACGGGCCTTGAGATCGAGGGTCAGATGGTTGCGCATGCCCTCGTAACTGCCCACCAGGGTCTGGATCTCCCAGTCCGGTGCTTGCCAATAGAGTCCGAGGGCTGCGCGCTCACTCCAGCCCGGCAGACGCTGCAATCCCGCAGCTTGGGAGGTCGCCTCGCGCAAGGCATCGGCGTCGAGCTCGATCCCCCAGGCATCGCCCAAGGCCAGGCGGCCGCGCAGTCGCGGACCATACTGACTGAGGCCGTTGAAGCTCTGCCAGATACCCGCGAGATCCACGTAACTCGCGCTCTTACGCACCGCCTGCAGGTATTCCCGACGCAGTCGCCAATCGTAGGGATCCGTCTCCATGGCCGCGAGGGCATCCTTTCGTGCCTGCCCATAGCGCCCCAGATCCATCTGTGCCTGGAGACGATCGCGCGCCGGCAGGCGCTCTGGATGTTGCAGTAGCCTCGCCATTTCCGGCCCATCGTAACGATGCAAGGCAAGGCTCAGCTTTGCCCAGTCGGGAGTGGGCTTGGGGTTGTTCTGGATGAGCAACTGGGCGAGCCCCCAGTAACTCTGGCCCAAAGCCCAGGAGATGGCCGGGAGATAGTCACCTCGCCGAGCTTCAGCCAGGAGTATCCGCCGGGTGGCATCACCGAGACTGGGCGATGCAGACAAGCTTTCGGCCAGAGTGCGCAGGGGATCGCTGGAAAAGGCGCCCGTAGCATCCACTGGGGAGCTGTCGGCGCGCGCTTCGTCCTCGGACGGTGCAGAAGGTATCGTCACCGGGGATCGAAAAGGCGTCGTTACCGCGGCATCGGCCGCTGGCTCCGCCGCCAATGCCCCAGGGGTGTACCACAGGGCGCCCAATCCAGATATCAAGACATAGCCATAGTCACGCGCGTTCACGGCTGCACTACCCCCGTACCACCGCGCTCCAGCGCTTCGAGACTGAGCCGGGCTGCCTGTTGCCGCTGCGACCAGGCGATCCCCGAGCTGCCGCTCTCTGCCCACAGGCCAGCCTGCTGGAGCAAAGCTCGGGGCGAACCATCGCGCGCCCTCCGGTCCGGAGCAAGATTCAGATAGAGTGCCGAGCGGCTTCGTCCCATGCGTTCCAGGGCATTGGCGACGGCATCCCGCAGTCCCGGAGCAGGATGCAGGGCGTCCCCGACCAAGAGCGCGCGCAGGGTAGCCACCCGGTCGTGATCGATGAGCATCCACAGGAGGTTGACCTGGGCCAGCTCGTCCTCGGGGTTGAGATGCAAGACCTCGGCGTAGGCTCGCCCCGCAGCATCGAAGTTGCCCTCGGCACTGGCCCACTGCCCCATGGCCATCCAGTAGGCCGGATAGTTACGGATGCCATCGGGGTCGTTGGCGGGAACCTGGTTCAACAAGCCACCGAGCGTTTGCCATTGTTGCGCGGCGCCGGCGTAGTAAAGCGCCTCGAAATAGAACAAGGGCAGGTGGTAGCGTCGCCAGCCCTCTTCGGCGACGTGCATGGCCGCCTCGGGGCTCTCTTTTCCACTGAGAAGGACCAGTCGTTGCAGATCATACTTACTGGCCGCGCCCAGCAAATAGAGGGTTTTCTCGGCAGCGAAGGCGGCGGAATCGTCGTGTATCTCCCAGGCCAGGAGGGCATAGAGCTGCCAGAAAGGCACATCGTCCAGAGTCGCCGCGGTACGTGCACGCTTCAGCGCCTGAAAGGCAAGGCGGTAGTCCCCGCGCATGGAGAGCAGGCGTGCCTCCTCCACGGCAATGTGAACGGTGGTGCCGTAGATCTGGGCGCTACGCTGCAAGGCCGATAAGCTTTGGTGGAGCTCGCCGAGCTGGTAGCTCAGATAGGCCTTCTGCTCCAGCAGGTAGCGGCGCGGTCCACCGCGCCGTAGCGCAGTGTCGATGATGCGCAGTGCTCTGTCCGGCTCTCCCAGCTCCCCATAGGCAAAGATCAGGGATTTCCAGTCGGCGTCGCTGAGGGTGCCGGCGCGCGCCGCAGGGCTCAAGAGCTGCACCACAAGGTCCGGCCGCGACAGACTCACGGCCAGGGTGACGGCTTGCTGTGTGGCGGCCGCGTCCCCGTGCTGGGCAAGCCAGGTCCACTGCGTCAAAGCCTGCTCCCGTTGCCCGAGCCACAGAGCGACCTGGATGAGGCGCTGGCGCCATTGCCGATCCTCCGGGCGCAACTGCACTGCGGTGTAGGCCAGGCGATAGGCCTCGTGCAGCCGATGACTCTGGAGAAAGGCACTCCAGGCTAAATCGTAGAGCCGGGAAGCGTAAGGCCCGGGATAAGGTTGTACGACCAAAGGCGGGGCATACCAGGAAGGGGACTCGCCGCCCTGATCCAGATAACGCATACCCTTACCGGTTTTCTGGCTTTGCTCCAAATCCGCAGCAAAGGCGTTGGCAACCTCCTTTTGGCGCAGATACTTTGCACGCCACTGCGCATCGTCGGAGGCGAGACTCCCGGGCACCTTCCACCAATCTGCGGGGGCAGTAACGGTCCGTGCCTGGGCCAGGATGGGCAGACACAGACAGCAGAGCACGAAGATTCCGGACCTCACCGCGACGATTCCTCGCCGCCGGACCGCAACAGTTCGCGGTGCAGCCACCGGGCAGCCAGATCGGGCTTGCCCGCGGCCAGGGCAAGCCGGGCCATGAAGAGGACGATGGTACGATCCTGCCAAAGTAATGGCTTGCGGGCGAGAATCGCCTCACAACGGGTCAGGGCAAGGGCGGCACCAGCCCCACCCTCCAGCCACGCTCCGCCCTGCAGAAACAGGGACCTTTGCTGCGCAGGGTCCGCAGACACGGCGGCCAGGTTCAACAATATCTGCCCCCCCGCTGCGGGGTCGCCCCCTGCCACGAGAGCGCGAGCCGCCTGCCGCTGGTCCTCCTGCGCAGACCCTGGATCGGTCGCGGCAGCCGCCGTCCAGAAGCGCGCGCTCAGCCTGTAGGCCCCCACTGCAGCGGCGTCCCGCGCCAGGGAGCGCCACTGCGCCGGCGTCCAGCCCCCCAGCCGGAGCAAACCGTCCAGGATGGGCACCAGATGGGAGAGCGCCCGGCGACGTTGAGGCGATTGGGGCGGGATGGCCAAGGCCTGCGTTCGCGCAATCTGCCATTGCAGAAGACGGGCCTGGCGATACCGCGGGTTCTGGCTGTTTGCCAAGATAGGAGCAATCTGCCTCAGGGCAGCGGCATACTGGCCGCTTTGCAGCATCAGTTCCGCACCTTGCAGTTGCGCCTGGGCATCTCCCGCGGAGTCGTAGAAGGACAGGCCACCGCGCCATCCGTACTGCCAGGCCACCGCAAATACCACGGCGCAAACCAGTATGGCGAATACCGCCAGACTTGCCGGGCGCAGGAGATGCGCACGCGCTTCCCCGTCCCGCTCAGGAGCAGTGGACATCGATACGGACATGCTCGGCGTCGCTGCGGATTTCGCCAGAGTCCCCGATGGCAGCCGGCTTGCCATTGATGCGTGCACGGCAGGCCTGGGCATTGCCCAGCCGTAGCGTCACCGGTACCGTGCCATCCAGCTCAGCAGAGAAGCCCCTGGCATCCTGTCGATAATCGGCAATGGCCGCGTTGGCGCTGGCAATGTAGGGTGGCTGAGGCGGCGTCGACTGTAGCGCGAGGTACGTGGAGTCCCGGCCATCCATGTGCACATACCAGCGCCCGTTGGGGGTGGCATGGTATCCAGCAATCCCCTGACTTTGCAGAAGATTGGGGTAGCCCAGATCCTTGGGCATACGCAACTCCTGCAAGACCTTGGCGCCACCGATCCAGAACCCATCTCCCTGACGAGCTATGTGGATGGTGAAGAAGTTGTTGGCGATCTTGGCATAGTCCGCCACATAGACGGGCGTGATGGACTGCTTCAGTACCCAGTCGTAGACCCGTTCCAGTGCCGACAGCGAAGCCAACTTGGTCGCCGTGTACCAGTGCGTGTAGATATCGATGGGTTTGAGCCGGTGCGGCTTGTCCGTCATCTCGAAGGTCTGGATGACGTCGATGTAACCCCAGTAGGGGCCATGCCACTGATTGGTGAAATAATCCTCATTGGCGTCCGGGGCAAAAACCTGCAGCCATTTCCCGCGAAAGATGCCGATGGGCGGTACGGCAGTGATGCTGGGATTTTTCTTGCTGATGTAGCTGGTGCCGCCATTGATGTTTTCCAGGCCGGCGCCGTAGGCGAGTCCCACCACCTGCGCATCGGGTTCGCAGTCGCCAGACCACTGATCGATCACCACCTGCTTTCCGGGCGGCGCCAGATGTTTGTCGATCCACTTGGCAGCGCCCACCGCCTCCATATACGGGCTGAACGTATAACCGGGCACGGGCAAGTTGATACCGGGATAATCCTTACCGGCTTCGATGGCCGGCCAGTTAAAGGGATGGGACCACATGTGCGAGCCGATTTCCACATAGGGCAACCGGAACAGCTCCCGCGCCACCTGGGTACCCAGCGGCGCAAGGGCGGGATAGAGGCCACGATCCCCTGGCAGAAGGTCGCCAACGATGACGGAACCCGTAAAGGGCAATCGGTACTTTTTCAGGATCCGATCCATGTAGACCTGGCCCGCAATATGGTAGGGAGGGAAGTCGGCACGGCTGACGAATCCGTCACCATCCGTGTGCGCCATGAAGAGGCGCCGACCACTCTCGGTGGTGGTATCGGGCACCGGCATCTTGGGTAGGCGAAAGGCCTGCCGATACAGGGCGAAGGGATCGACCAACCAGCGCGTGTCCTTGTTGGGCAGTGTCGTCAAGAGGTAGGGGCTCAAGACGTATCCGCCCCAGGGGGTTATGGCTGCGGCATCCTCCCGGTCGCCATGGGCCGCCTGTAGTTGCAGCCAGACCCGACTCTCCGAGGGGGCCTGTGCCGCAAGGAAGTCCCGAGCATCGGGCGTGATGGACATCTCGTACTGCATCTCCGCTGCGGCATGGATGAGCTCAACCGAAGTCGCATCCACCGAGCGAGGCGCGATCATCCCCAACGCGGCAAAGGTCTTGGCATCCAGATCGTTCTGAAAATCTCCCAACAGCAGGATGGGAATCCCCTGGGCGCGGGCCTCACGAATCCAGTGCGAAAGCGCCGGAACGTCGTCCACCGGATCACCATCGCTCCAGAAGATGACTCCGGCATACTCCCCCGGAACGGGCGGCGGCACTCCCTGGGACAACCGCCGAAATTCTGGGATATATCCCAGATATTCCAAAGGCATGGCGCCGTTGGCAAAGGGCGTGCTGTATTCTTCCGGTTGGGTGCTGTTGTAAAGCACCAGTACCTTGCGCGGCATGGGCTCCCGCAGTCCGGCGCCAACGGCCGTGAGCTCGGGGTTACTGACGTAGGGAATGAAGCCGTCGGCACGAATCCGCTGGGCATCCTCCCACCAGCCGGAACGGTTCATCGCCGGCGGCATGTAGTCGACAATGACGACGGGCAGGCCAAAGCCCTGGGCCTTGTGCAATTCCCGCAGCAGAGCCCTACGCTCGCTCTCCGGGACTTCCGTGTAACGATGTTCAGCCTGATCCCAGCCTCGGTACAGGGATTCCGCCAGGACCGCGACCAGATCCCCATGGATCTCAGGGAGTACTGAGAAGCCACGATTGGCGATGAGTTTGGCTTCGGGATGCGCCGTTTTCAGGGCTTTGATCAGATCCACCAGGCCCTCTTCTTGGGCGTGGCGGGCGGCACCTTTGGTCACGGACTCGTAGGAGTCGAGGGTATCCAGAAAAAATCCCCGATACCCTTGGGCCCAGATAGGATCGACCACCTGGTGCAGCACGTAGCCCCGGCAACTCGACTTGGCCAGATCGATGATCTTTCCTCCCCAGCTCCTGTTCGTGCCCAAAACACAATCTTGGGGCAATTGGGCGTAGCGAGCGTCGCCGGGAACCGTCTCGCCCACACTGACGTAGGCAAAGACCTGCTGCCCCGGAAAGGCGCTGGGCAGGCGCTCTGCACCCGGATTGACGACGAGCCAGTGAAAATCGCGAAAGGCGGCGGGAGCCGGTCCTGAACCATAATAGAGCCCAACACTGGGCAGGCTATCCTCAGGCGCAGCCCAAGAGAGACCCGCCCAGACAGCCAGGACCATGAAAGTCAGAAAACGCAACCACCGTGTTCGCTGCAATAGCATCTCCTCAGATGTCCGATCCATGCGAGCAGAGGTGCGACATACCCTCCTGCTACGCGTAAGCCGACCACATGGTTTCATGATGCCCACAGTCTTGAGCCAGGGCAAGGACGGGCCGATGAAGGTCTGCAGTATCCGATGAGGAGGAAGTCGACCACCAGGGCTTCAGACCGTGCACATTTGGCGCAGGGGCGGATCGGCGCCGCTTTTATTGGTCTGTCATCTTCGAAGGAATCACCTGCTGCAGAGGGTTATTCGCGATGAAATGCATTTCCAGACAATTGGTTAGAGTGATTATGTACGGAATGGCGCCGCGCTGGTACAAATATTCGGCGACGGTGGCTTCACACCACCGCAAAAGGAGACCTTATTGCTGAGTGTCCCAAAATATTACCACCCCAAAAGGACCACAGCTAAAGATCACCTCTTTTTATCCATTATCACCAGAACCGGAGATGAGCCGCGCCTCACTCCACCGTCACGGCTTTGGCAAGATTACGGGGACGATCGACATCCGTACCTTTTACCAAGGCCGCGTGATAGGCGAGCAACTGTACCGGGATCGCGTGCAGAACGGGCGACAACAGTCCAGCGTGGCGAGGCAGTCGAATGACGTGGATACCTGCCGCCGCCTCGAAATGGCTGTCGAGATCGGCGAAGACGTAGAGCTCTCCTCCCCGCGCCCGCACCTCCTGCATATTGGCGGCCAGCTTCTCCAGAAGGCGATCGTTGGGCGCGATGACCACCACCGGCATGTGCTGATCCACCAGAGCCAGGGGCCCGTGTTTCAGCTCACCGGCAGGATAGGCTTCGGCATGGATGTAGGAGATCTCCTTGAGCTTCAGGGCGCCTTCTAGAGCTATGGGGTAATGCAGGCCGCGCCCCAGGAAAAGGGCGTGATCCTTGTCGGCAAAGCGCTGCGCCCACAACTGGATCTGCGGTTCGAGGTTGAGGGCCTGCTGCACCCCACCCGGCAACTCGCGCAGGTGCTCCAGGTGCTGCGCGAGGCTCACATCATCCAGGCGACCGCGCAGAATGGCCAAAGACAATGCCAGGAGGTAGAGGGCCACCAGCTGAGTGGTAAAGGCCTTGGTGGAGGCGACCCCGATTTCCGGCCCAGCCCGGGTAATGAAGCGTAGGGCCGAGGCCCGGGGGATGGCACTTTCCGCCACATTGCAGATGGACAAAGTCTCCTCGTGCCCGAGATCCTTGGCCCGGCGCAGCGCTTCCCAGGTATCGAGGGTCTCGCCGGACTGCGACAAGGTGACGATGAGCTGGTTTGGGTTGGGAATGGAGTCGCGATAGCGATACTCGTGCCCGAGCTCGGCATGGGCAGGTATGCCGGCGATGGTCTCGACCCACTGACGCCCCACCAGGCTCGCGTAGTGGCTAGTACCCGAGGCCAGAAAAAGTACACGCTCCACGTGCGCCAGGCGTTCACGTGCATCCTGCCCCCAGAGATCCTGCAAAGAGAAGGGACCCTGCAAGGCGCCCTCCAGGGTGTCGGCTATGGCCCGAGGTTGCTCGTGGATCTCTTTCTGCATGAAGTGACGATACGGGCCAAGATCGATGGCTGCGGGGCTCAACTGGCTCCAGTGTTCCTGGCGCGCGACCACCTGACCACGGGCATCCTCGATACGAATACCGCTGCGCGTGACTTCGGCCAGATCACCGTCCTCAAGATACACGACTCGCCGGGTCACCGGCAGGAGTGCAGCGACATCGGACGCAAAATACTGGCCACTCTCGGCCAGTCCCAGCAAGAGCGGGCAGCCCATACGAGCGACGCAAAGACGATCGGGATCGCTACGACTCAGTACAGCGATCGCAAAGGCCCCGCGCAGTTGACCCATGGCGGCCCGACAGGCGCTCAGCAGATCGGGCTGGCGGGATCGCTCGCGATGGACCAGATGGGCGATGACCTCGGTGTCCGTTTCCGAGCTGAAGACATAACCTTGCGCCTGAAGTTCCTGGCGTAACTCGGCGAAATTCTCAATGATGCCATTGTGGACGACGGCAATGTCCTCCCCCGAGAGGAGCGGATGGGCATTGTGCTCGACGACTCCGCCGTGGGTCGCCCAACGGGTGTGGCCGATACCTATGCTGCCCGCGAGAGCGTCGCGGGCGATGAGGGCGCTGAGCTCGGCGACTCTGCCGACGCTGCGCCGACGCACGATACCGCCCGCCGCTGAGACGAGCGCAACCCCCGCGGAGTCGTAGCCGCGGTATTCCAGACGGCGCAATCCCTCGAGAATATGGGGCAACACATCGCCATCCGCTACGCCACCGACGATTCCACACATGGTCTGGTCTGGCTCCTTGTCTAATCCTTCGCTTTCTTGACGGGCCGCTGCCAATGGGCGACGTATCGCTGTGGGCTACGACTGAGGCTCAAGCCACCCTCGGGTACGTCACGGGTGATGGTGCTGCCCGCGCCAATGGTCGCACCGCTACCGACCCGCAACGGCGCGATGAGCTGGCTATCGGAGCCGATGAACACCGCGTCACCGATTTCCGTGCGGTGCTTGTTGGCGCCGTCGTAATTGCAGGTGATCACGCCGGCACCCACGTTGACGCCAGCGCCAATGCGCGCATCCCCCAGGTAGCTGAGATGATTGGCCTTGCTGCCGGCACCGAGCTCCACCGCCTTCACCTCTACGAAATTGCCGATGTGCGCCCCGGCACCCACGACGCTGTGGGGACGGATCCGGGCGAAGGGCCCAATGCGCGCCCCCGGACCCAGGTTCGCACCATCAATGACGGAATAGGGCAGGATCTCCACATCGTCGTCCACGGAAACATCCTTGAGCAAGACCCCGGCGCCGACACGCACCCGGTTACCCAGCTGCACCCTTCCCTCGCAGATGACGTTGACATCCAGTATGCAATCGGTCCCGCAGCGAAAGGCACCCCGGATATCGACGCGACTGGCGTCGCGCACCCGTAATCCCGCCAGCATCAGACGCTGCAGTTGGCGCTTTTGATAAAGGCGCTCGACGGCCTCGAGCTGGATGGGATCGTTGACGCCGGCCGCCTCACTGGGATCGACAAGGCCAAAGGCGCGAACCTCGACGCCGTCCGCCACGGCCAGAGCGACGACGTCGGTGAGGTAGATTTCTCCCTGGGCATTGTGGGGCTGCAGCCGCGCCAACCAAGACATCAGCGGCGCGACGGGCAGGATCATCACCCCGAGATTGACCTCAACGATGGCACGCTCGCGCTCATCGCGACAGTCCCGATCCTCGCGGATGCCCACGATGGCATCGGCAGAATCCCTAAGCATCCGGCCGTAGCCCCGAGGATCCGCAAGGACACCGGTCAATATGCCCAGTTGGTCACCTGGCGTAGTGTCCAGAAACGCCTGCAAGGTCTCAGTTTGCAGCAGAGGAACATCCCCATAGAGCACCAAGACACGCTGGGCGTCGGCAAAACCCGCGGCGGCGGCGGCCACGGCATCGCCCGTGCCGCGCTGGCCTTCCTGTAACCACCAGTGGAGGTTCCAGCCCTCGAAGCGGGCCCGAACGGCCTCGGCTCCATGGCCAAGTACCACATGAAGCTCGCGCAGCTCGGAAAGGGCCTGGGCGCTCTCCAGCACGTGCTCCAGCAGAGGGCGACCAGCCAGGTCCTGTAAGACCTTGGGCAAGGCGGAGCGCATCCGCGTGCCTTTGCCCGCGGCTAGGATGACGACATCGGTGATCACGGAATCCCACCTCCCCTACGCGCTTTTGGCTTTTTCAAAAATTGCTGCCTCGACATGGAAGGCCAAGACAAAAAACCCCAGGCAGGCGCGATGCCAAAACCTGAGGTTTCCCGATGGCAATGGATGCAGGTAACCGGTCCCTTAGCGTCGGGCGGTGAGCCCCTTGGCTCAGCGCAAGAGACCCTGTTCCCGCAGCTTCTGGACCGTCTTGAGACGCGCGATTTGTTCCAGAAGCTCAGCCTGTGCTGCCGCATAATCCATGCCATCCAGCTGCTGGCTCAGCCGTGCTTCCGCCGCCTCCTTGGCGGCCTTGGCCTTGGCTTCGTCGATGTCGGTGGCACGCTCGGCCGAATCGGCCAGCACGGTGACAAGGTGCGGCTGAATTTCCAGAATACCGCCGTTGACGAAGAGATACTCGGTCTCATCGCCATGCTTAATACGCAGCTCCCCAGGCCGCAGCCCAGTGAGCAGCGGCGCGTGCATGGGCAGGATACCGAGCTCGCCCATCTCGCCGGGAGCCACCACCATGTCGGCGGCACCCTCGTAGATGCTGCCCTCGGCACTCACAACCTGGACATCGATGGTCATGGCCATACCGCCTTATCCCTGCTGCAGCTTCTGGGCTTTGGCGATAGCCTCGTCGATGGTCCCGACCATATAGAACGCCTGTTCGGGAAGGTGGTCGTATTCACCGTTGACGATGGCCTTGAAGCCGCGGATCGTTTCCTTCAGGGAGACGTAGGTTCCCGGTGCGCCGGTGAAGACCTCGGCGACGAAGAAGGGCTGCGACAGGAAACGTTGAATCTTCCGCGCCCGAGCCACGAGCACCTTGTCGTCCGCCGAGAGCTCATCCATACCCAGAATGGCAATGATGTCCTGGAGTTCCTTGTAGCGCTGCAGGGTTTTCTGACAGGCACGGGCCACATCGTAGTGCTCCTGCCCAACGATCTGTGGATCGAGCTGGCGACTGAAGGAATCCAGAGGGTCCAGCGCCGGGTAGATGCCAAGCTCGGCGATCTGACGCGACAGCACTACCGTTGCGTCGAGGTGCGCGAAGGTAGTGGCCGGGGAGGGATCGGTAATATCGTCCGCCGGCACGTACACGGCCTGTACCGAGGTGATGGATCCCACCTTGGTGGAGGTAATACGCTCCTGCAGCTTACCCATTTCCTCCGCGAGGGTTGGCTGATAGCCCACGGCCGAGGGCATACGTCCCAGCAAGGCGGACACCTCCGTACCGGCCAGGGTGTAACGGAAGATGTTGTCGATGAACATCAGGATGTCACGACCCTCGTCGCGGAAATGCTCCGCCATGGTCAGACCGGTGAGCCCCACCCGCAAGCGGTTACCCGGCGGCTCGTTCATCTGCCCATAGCACAGGGCGACCTTATCCAGAACCTTGGATTCGGTCATTTCGTGATAGAAATCGTTGCCCTCGCGGGTACGCTCACCGATACCGGCAAATACGGAGTAACCGGTGTGCTCGATGGCGATGTTGCGAATAAGCTCCATCATCAGCACGGTCTTGCCCACACCGGCGCCGCCGAAGAGCCCCACCTTACCGCCTTTGGCGAAGGGGCAGACGAGGTCGATGACCTTGACGCCCGTTTCCAGTATCTCGGTGCTGGCCGCCAACTCGTCAAAGGCCGGTGCCGCACGATGGATGGGGGTACGCTGGTCGCACTGGACCTCGCCCTTGCCATCCACTGGATCACCCAGGACGTTCATGATGCGTCCCAGGGTACCGTGCCCAACGGGCACACTGATGGCCGCTCCCGTACGCCGGACCTTGAGGCCACGCTTGAGACCTTCGCTCGCACCCATGGCGATACCGCGGGCTACACCGTCACCCAGCTGGGTCTGAATCTCGATCGTCAGTTGGCGATCCTCGACGACCACGGCCTCCATAATTTCCGGAACCTCGCCTCGCGGAAAGGCGATGTCGATCACCGGTCCGATGACTTGGACGATGTGACCTACCGCCTTTTCTGCTGCTTGCGCTTCGCTCATGCTCTAACCCTCAATAGTAAATCAAAGACTCTAGACCGCCGCCGCACCGGCGCTGATTTCGGCAATTTCCTGGGTGATGGCCGCCTGACGCGCTTTGTTGTAGGCCAGTTGCAGATCCGACACCATCCGCTTGGCATTGTCCGAGGCATTTTTCATGGCTACCATGCGCGCACTCTGCTCGCAGGCCAGGTGTTCAATGACCGCCTGGTACACCACCGATTCCACGTAACGCTCCAACAAGCGATCCAGAACGGGACGCGCCTCCGGCTCGTAGATGTAATCCCACTGCTCCTTTTTCTGCGCTTCCGTCGGTTCCGGTCTGGCCGCGGGCAGCAGCTGCTCCAGGGCCGGGCGTTGCACCATGGTGTTGATGAAGCGCGACGATACCAAGTAGACGACATCCACCTCACCGCGACGGAAGGCGTCGGCCATGGCACGGATGGGGCCGATCATGTCGGCAAGGTTGGGCCGATCACCCAGGCCATTCAGCTCGGCCACCAGGTGAGCACCATGGCGGCGCATGAAAGCAATACCCTTGCTGCCATAGACACCGACGTCCGCCTCGATGCCTTTCTGGTGCAGCTCGTGCATCTTGTCGACGACCTTACGCAGAACGTTGACGTTGAGCGCGCCGCAAAGGCCTCGATCCGTGGTCACCACGAGAAAACCGGCACGTTTGACCTCCCGTTCCTCCAGGAAGGGGTGACGATACTCGGGGTGAGCCTGGGCAAGATGCCCGAGCACCTCACGGATCTTCTCCGCATAGGGGCGGGCCGCACGCATCCGCTCCTGAGCCCGCCGCATCTTACTGGCCGCCACCATCTCCATGGCCCGCGTGATCTTCCGCGTGTTTTTGACGCTTTTGATCTGCGCGTTGATTTCCTTGGCCTTAGCCATGCAGAACTCCTAGTAGGTCGACGTGGATTTGAACTGCTTTACCGCCGCGTCCAGCTGCTGCTTCAGCTCATCCGTCAGTTCTTTCTTCGCCTCGAGTGCGTCGAGAAGATCCTGGTGACTGGAGTGCAGATAGGAGAGCAGGGCCTTCTCGAAGGGCCGCACCTTGTTCACCTCGACATCGTCCAGGGCGCCGCTGCTGGCCGTAAAGAGGGAAACCGCCTGCTCCGCCACCGACATGGGGGCGTACTGGTCCTGCTTGAGTAGCTCCGTCACCCGCTTCCCGCGCTCGATCTGCTTGCGCGTGATCTCATCGAGATCCGATGCGAACTGAGCGAAGGCCGCCAATTCCCGATACTGGGCAAGATCCAGGCGAATATTGCCGCCCAGCTTCTTGATGATCTTGGTCTGGGCCGCACCGCCCACGCGCGACACCGATAGGCCCGCATTGATGGCAGGGCGGATACCGGAGTTGAACAGGTCGGATTCGAGGTAGATCTGCCCGTCGGTAATGGAGATCACATTAGTGGGCACGAAGGCCGAAACGTCACCTGCCTGGGTCTCGATGATGGGCAATGCCGTCAGCGACCCCGTCTTGCCCTTCACGGCGCCTTTGGTGAAAGACTCCACATAGTCGGCATTGACGCGGGAAGCACGCTCCAGCAAGCGGGAATGCAGGTAGAACACATCACCGGGATAGGCTTCGCGGCCCGGCGGACGGCGCAGCAGCAGGGAGATCTGCCGGTAAGCCCAGGCCTGCTTGGTCAGATCGTCGTAGACGATGAGGGCGTCCATGCCCCGGTCGCGGAAATACTCACCCATGGTGCAGCCGGCGTACGGCGCCAAATACTGCATGGCCGCGGACTCCGAGGCATTGGCAGCCACCACGGTGGTGTACTCCATGGCACCGTACTCTTCCAGCTTGCGCACCACCGCGGCCACCGTCGAGGCTTTCTGACCGACGGCCACGTAGATACAGTAGACGTCCTTACCTTTCTGGTTGATGATGGCGTCCACGGCAACCGCGGTCTTACCCGTCTGCCGGTCGCCGATGATCAACTCACGCTGACCGCGGCCTACCGGTACCATGGCGTCGATGGCCTTGATGCCCGTCTGCATGGGAACGTCCACGCTCTGCCGTTCCACCACACCCGGGGCGATCTTCTCGAGGATATCGAATTCTTGCGTGTCGACGGGGCCCTTACCGTCCACCGGTTGCCCCAGGGTGTTCACCACACGGCCGAGCAGCGCCTTGCCGATGGGAACCTGCATCACCTTACCGGTGCACTTGACGACGTCTCCTTCCTCGAGGCCCGAAAACTCGCCGAGTACCACCGCACCGACGTTATCCTGCTCGAGGTTGAGGGCGAGGGCATACTTGCCGCCGGGCAATTCCAGCATCTCGCCGTACATAACGTCTTCCAGACCGTGGATACGGAGAATACCGTCGCCCAGGCTGATGATGGTTCCCTGTGAGCGCGTTTCCACCCGCCCCTGGAAACCCGCTATCCGCTCGCGGATCAGTTCACTGATTTCCGATGGATTCAGTTGTTGCATGCCAGTTCCTCAAGTCTTAATTGCGAAGGGTCTGGGTCAGCTGCTCCAGCTGACCACGAACGGATGCGTCGATGCTGAGGTCGCCCGCCTGCAGGATGAGGCCGCCAAGAATATCCTCGTCGACCTCTTCCCGCAGCTCTATCTCGCGATCCGGATAACGGCGCCGCAGCGCAGCGCGCACCGCCGTTTTCTGGTCGTCGGTCAGCGGTATCGCCGAACGCGCAACCACTTCTATCCGGCGCTGATCGGCGAGCAGGGCCGCCCGGAAGTGTGCGGCGATTTCAGCGGCTGCAGACCAGCGATCGTTCTCCACGAGCAGGGTGATGAATCGCCGCCAGGCCTGTGCGTCCACTTCCACGGGTATGGAGGACAGGAACTGCACCTTGTCCTCTTCGGACCGCTCTGGATCCTGGAGAAAGGCGCGCGCCTGTGGGTCCGCAAGCCAGGCTGAGAGGGCGCTCAGAGCCTCCGCCCACACCGTTTCCTGGTGGTTGGCCTTGGCTACGGAGAATATTGCGTCGGCGTAAGGCCTCGCTATTGTGATCAAATCCGCCATAGGTCCGGGCCTCAGAGCTCCCCGACCACACGGTCCAGAATGTCACGGTGGGCATTGCTGTCGATTTCCCGATGGAGGATGCGGCGAGTGCCGTCCACCACGAGCTCCACCACCTGCCCACGCAACACTTCGCGGGCACGATTGGTCTCCACCTCGATTTCAGCCCGGGCGCCGGCGATGATGCGATCCGCCTCCTCCCGCGCCTTGACCTGCGCCTCTTCGCGCATCTCCACGGCCCGCCGCTCGGCACTGGCAATGATCTCGGCAGCCTTATCCTTGGCGTCCCGCAGGATCTGCTCCGCCCGCTTTTGCGCCAATGCCAGCTCTTCCTTGCCACGCTCCGCCGCTGCGAGGCCATCGCTGATCTTCGCGCGGCGCTCGTCCATGATCTTGCGCAGCGGGCCGTACAGATACTTGTAGAGTAAAACCACCAAGATGGCGAAGGTGATCAACTGAATGATCAGGGTGCCATTGATTGCTACTGGATTCATGATTCCCTCTTATGTGCAGAACCGGCAGATGCCGGACCGACTTCAACCCAGGAAGGGATTGGCGAAGAGGAACCAGAAACCAAAGGCGAGGATGATGAAGGGGAAAGATTCCATCAAGCCCGCAAAGATGAAGGTGTTGACCATGAGTTGCGGGCGCATCTCGGGCTGACGGGTGATGCCCTCGATGGTCTTGGAGGTGATCAAGCCCCAACCGATGGCGGAACCGAGCCCAGCGGCACCAAAGATGATGCCCACGGCGATGGCGGTAGCTGCAACGATGATGGTATGCGCGTCCATGATGACTCCTGAGGTGACAAAGGTTGACGAAAATCCGGCTATCGTGCTGTGCCGTCAGTGTTCCTGCATGTTGGCCATGCCCAGATACACCACCGTAAGCACCGTAAAAATGAAGGCTTGCAGTATGATGATGAGACTCTCGAAGCCCGACCAGACCACACCCAGGAGGGTCTCACCCCACCAAGGCAGCAGTACGAGGAGCAGGAAGACGAGTTCTCCCGCAAACATGTTGCCGAAGAGTCGCAGACCGAGACTCAAGGGCTTGGTGATCTCCTCGATAAGGGTCATGACGATATTCAAGGGGAAGAGCCAGGGCCCGAAGGGATGCGTCAGGTAGGTCTTGAAATACGCGAAACCCTTGACCCGCAGGCTGGTAAAAAGACTCAGCAGGAACACCGCGATGGCAACGCCGAGGGTGGTGTTCAGATTCACCGTGGGCGTGATGCGGAACTCCGGAAGACCGAACCAGTGCGCGACGATGCCCGGAAGGTAGGCAGGGATCACGTCCATGCTGTTCATGAGCAGGATCCACAGAAAGACGGTAAGCGCCACCGGCGCTATGAGCGGGTCCCGCACCGGGAAACTGTCGGTCACCAGGTTGTCGATGAACTCCACGACACCTTCGAGCCAAGCCTGCATACCCGTGGGAGCGCCGCTGACGAGCTTACGACCCACCACCATGCTGGTGATCACGAGAACCGCGGCGAGTGCCCAACCCATGAAAATGGTGTCGAGGTCGAAGGTCCAGAAGCCATGGCCAACGTGCCAGTTGGTAAGATGCTGGGCGATATCGCCTTGAGCCACGATTCAACTCCTTTGCCTGCTGCGTTGCTGCAGCATGAATCCCAAGAATACAAAGTGCGTGAGCAGCAGGCCAGCCGCCAGCCCCATCACGGGGAGGTGGAGCCAGGCGATGGCCACCAGCAGCCCCACCAGGGTTATCGTCCAGCGCTGCAACACTGCGCCACCCAGGCGCTGCGCGCCCCGGCCGGACACAGGGAGCGCCACGAGGCGACTACCCAAAATGAGCATATTGATGACGCTCAACGATGCGGCATATAAGACCGCTAGAGCAGGTTCACGCCCCCAGCGCCACTGGACGACGGAAGCAACCAGCAAAGCCAAGGTCACTTCCCACGCCACCACACGCGCCACGAAGGACGAAAACCGCACCATCGCCGTTTGTTTTTCTTGCGCTTTCAACGGCTCGGTCCTGAATCGGCTTGGAGTCTAAAGGCGCGCATCGGGCTCGTCAAGGGCGGACACTAATCCAGAGCGCCGAGATCCACGCGCAGGCGTCGCCACAACTCCGCCTCCTGGGTGGCGTCGTGCCAGCGGATACGCAACTCCCCGCCCCCACCGATCTGCCGCACCGTAACCGGTAAGCCCAGCTGCGCCGAAATGGCGGCACTGAGTGCCTCGACATTGGCATCTACCGCAGTCGCCCGGCGTGCCTCTCGCCGCCGTCCCGCCAGACTTTCCATCTGCCGCACACTCAAGCCCTCACGTACCGCGCGCACACCAAGCTCGCGCTGCAGGGCGGGCTCCAGTGCCACCAGCGCGCGGGCATGTCCCGCCGACAGGGCGCCGCTTTGCAGGTGTGGGGCGAGGCTCGGATCCAGCCGCAACAGGCGCAACTGATTGCTGATGGCGGCGCGGGAACGGCCAAGGGACTGGGCGAGAGCCTCGTGCGTCAAGTGGAATTCATCGATCAACCTCTGCAGGGCCTGCGCCTCCTCCAGCGGGTTGAGATCCTGGCGCTGGATATTTTCGATGAGACCGATGGCCAGAGCCTGCTGATCGCCGCATTCCCGTACCAGGGCCGGTATCTCCCGCAGACCGGCGCGTTGCGCCGCTCGCCAACGCCGCTCTCCGGCCAGGATCTCGTAACGCCCGTCCGCCACGGCACGCACGAGAATGGGCTGTAAGACCCCTTCGCTGCGGATGGAGCTGGCCAGCTCTTCCAGGGCTTCTTCGGCAAAGTGCCGGCGCGGCTGGAAAGGTCCCGCCTGCAAGAGGTCCAGGGGGATGCTGCGCAGACTGTCGCCGCCCGCCTGGGCCGAAAAGAGGGCATCGAGACCCCGTCCCAGGGCACCCGGTCGCTTCATGGACGCCACTCCCGCTGCAGAAACTCTGCGGCCAGGACGCGGTAGGCCTCGGCACCGGCGCAGTGCGGGTCGTAGTCGAAGACGGCCTTGCCGTAGCTGGGGGCCTCGGCGAGACGAACGTTGCGGGGGACCACCGTGCGGTACAGTTTTTCGGGAAAGTGGCGCTCCAGTTCCGAACCCACCTCACCAGCGAGACGGTTGCGGGTATCGAACATGGTGCGCAACACGCCGTGCAGTTCGAGCTTTGGATTCAGCTGCGCCCGCACCCGCCGGATGGTGGCCAGCAACTGGGCGAGGCCCTCCAGGGCGTAATACTCGCACTGCATGGGGATGAGGACGCGCTCCGCCGCGACCAGGGCATTGATGGTCAACAGGTTCAAGGCGGGCGGGCAATCGATGAGGCAATAATCCCACTGGTCCGGGGCTTTTTCCAGGGCGCGACGCAGGACCGATTCCCGCTGCGGTCGCTGGACGAGCTCCACCTCGGCACCGGCCAGATCGGGACTGGCCGGGAGCAGATCCAGCTGCGCCGCCCGCCGTACCGCCGACATCACACCGACCTCTTCCAGAAGGACGTGGTAGACGTTGGGGTTCAGGGTCTTCGCCAGGCCCATGCCCGTGGTGGCGTTGGCCTGGGGATCCAGATCGATGAGCAGGGCCCGCTTGCCCGCAGCCGCCAACGCCGCGGCCAGGTTGACCGCCGTCGTGGTCTTGCCGACCCCGCCCTTCTGATTGGCAATGGCAATGCAGCGCATCGAGTGGAGAGTGTGCTCGGTCTCGGGAGATGGGTGAGAGCATACCCTTTTCCCGCCACCCTGGGCTAGCCCGTTGCGGCCCACGCCGTCACCCTCCTGGCCATCGCACCAGAAACCGCGGTGGAAGCCCGGGTACGGCGAGGGGGATGCTCTCGGGGGCAAGGCTTGCCGCCCGCGGCCATTCCCGCATTTCTTCGCGCCAACCCGGGCCCTTGGCCGCCAGCACCCGGGTGCCGCTAGCCTGCAGGTGCTGGGTCATCGCGTCCAGGCGCGCCAGAGACGCCGTGGCTCGGCTGAGGACCGCGGCGGCGGGCTCTGGCGGACGGTAGTTTTCGACGCGTCCAGCATGGACCACCACCCGGACAAGGCCAAGGTGGCGATGCACGTGCCGCAGGAATGCCGCCTTCTTGGCGTTGGGCTCGATGAGCACAAAGTCCTGCCCGGACCGAACGATGGCCAGGGGCACACCCGGCAGACCCGCGCCGCTGCCGACGTCCAGGAGCAGTCCATCGGGCAGATGGGGCAGCAAGGCCAGGCTGTCCAGAAGGTGCTGCGCCACCATCGCGTGCGGGTCGCGTATGGCGGTGAGGTTGTGGCTACGATTCCAGCGCTGCAACTGGGCGAGATAGTCCAGCAGCCCATCGCGCGCCGCTTCACCCACGGCGGTATCCAGACCCAGGGCGACGAGGCCCTCGCCCAGCTGCTGGCGCAGGAGCTCCGTGGGAAAATCCCCCATGGAATGCCTGGGCTCAGGCACCGGCCTGTAGCTGCCGACGTTTCACGTGAATCAAAAGCAGGGAGATGGCCGCCGGAGTCACGCCGGGGATGCGGCTGGCCTCCCCCACGGTTCGCGGACGCTGCCTCTGCAAGCGCTGGCGCACCTCGAAGGAGAGGCTATGGAGATGACCATAATCCAGGTCCTCGGGAATGCTGGCGTGTGCCCAGCGCGCAGCACGCTCGATCTCCTCCGCCTGACGCTGAATGTAGCCGGCGTATTTCGTTTCTATCTCCAGGTGCTCGGCCACCGCTGCAGGGAGATCGCCCTCTCCGCCCACCAGCCGAACAACGGCGGCGTAATCCCACTCGGGACGGCGTAGCAACTCGAGAGCGCTGAGGTCCCGCGGTTCGCCAGCGCTGGTGTCCATCCCAACACCTTGCGCCATCTGCGCATCGAGGCGGACCCGCAGGCCGGCCAGTCGCTCCCGCTCTCGCTCGAGCTGTGCCTGCTTCTCCTCAAAGTGTCGCCACCGTTCGTCACCGACCAGACCCAGACCTCGCCCGATGGGCGTGAGCCGGCGATCGGCGTTGTCTTCCCGGAGCTGCAGGCGATACTCGGCACGACTGGTGAACATGCGATAGGGTTCGTCCACGCCCCGGCTCACCAGATCGTCCACGAGCACCCCCATGTAGGCCTCGTGCCGCGCTGGACACCAAGTTTCTTCGCCGCGCAGGCTGCGCACGGCGTTGATGCCCGCCAGCAAACCCTGGGCAGCGGCCTCCTCGTAGCCGGTGGTGCCGTTGATCTGGCCGGCACAGAAAAGACCGGGCAGGCGCCGACTCTGCAGGCTGTGATCGAGATCGCGCGGGTCCAGATAATCGTACTCGATAGCATATCCGGGGCGCAGCAGAATCGCCGCCTCGAGGCCGGGGATGGTGTGCACCAGCTCCTCCTGAACCGCAAAGGGCAGACTCGTGGAGATACCGTTGGGGTAGACTTCCTGCGTGTCCAGACCCTCCGGCTCGAGAAAGATCTGGTGGGACTCCTTGTCCGCAAAGCGCACGATCTTGTCCTCGATGGAGGGACAGTAGCGCGGCCCGGTAGCCTGAATGAAGCCGCCAAAGAGGGCGGAGCGCTGCAGATTGGCAGCGATGACCTCGTGGGTGCGACGGTTGGTGTGGGTGATGTAGCAGGGCAGTTGCCCCAGCACCACCCGCCTATTGAGGAAGGAAAACGGGCGCGGCGGGGTGTCTCCGGGCTGCGGCTCCAGGTGGCGGTAATCGATGCTGCGACCGTCGATGCGCGGCGGGGTCCCGGTCTTCAATCGACCCACCGGAAACTCCATGGCCCGCAGGCGTTGGGCCAGGGCGTTGGCCGGCGGGTCGCCAGCGCGACCCGCCGCCGTGCGCCGGTCACCAATGTAGATCTGACCACCGAGAAAGGTTCCCGTGGTGAGCACCACGGCGCCGGCCCCGATCTCAATGCCGTTCTCCAGCTGTACTCCGGCCACACGACCGCCGCGCAGCAGAAGATCGGCCACCGTGCCCTGGAAAAGGTGCAACTGCGGCAGCGCCTCCAGCAGCTGACGAATGGCCTGTCGATAGCGCACCCGATCCGCCTGCGCCCGGGTCGCCTGAACCGCCGGCCCCTTGCGGCGGTTGAGGGTGCGGAATTGGATCCCGGCTGCGTCAATGGCGCGCCCCATGAGGCCGTCCAAGGCATCGATTTCCTTGACCAGGTGTCCCTTGCCGATGCCACCGATGGCCGGGTTGCAGGACATCTGGCCGATGGTATCCAGGTTTTGGGTCAGGAGGAGGGTCGAGGCACCGAGGCGAGCGCCAGCGGCCGCCGCCTCGACCCCGGCGTGACCGCCACCGACCACAATGAGATCATACTGTTGAGCCATAAAGAGATTATCGCCGGGGGCAATGCGCAGGACAAGAGACCGGCGCAGCGACCTGGGCGCGCCCGAGTCAGGCGTCCCTGGGCGCGCTCACCCAAGTGAACGTTGCCAGACTCCGGTTACGCGCTCCCTTTCCTCGCGGTAGAAGCGGACGGTCAGGGACGCAAAGGCCGCGGCCAGTTCCCCCGGCGCCGCGCGAAAGGCGGGATCCTTCGGGCCGCGCCCAGCAGGACTGCCCGCCCAGGTCGTATAGATGAGCAGGCCACCGGGGCGTAGTGCCGCAACCAGTTGCGGAAAAATTGGGTCGAGCGAGGAAGTTGGCCACATGCAGGCAGTCGAAGGTGGACTCGGCGGGGGGTTCGGCGAGCACGTCGCGCACGCGGGCACGTAGGCAAAGACCCTGGGCGCGCTCACTGAGCTCGGCAATGGCCGGTTCGGCCAGGTCCCAGGCCTCGGTGTCGAAACCGCAGCGGGCAAGGTACAGGGCGTCCTGGCCGCGACCACAGGCCAGGTCCAAGGCCGTACCCTGCTGGGGCGCCTGAACCCAGCGTTGCAGGAGGGTATGTGCCGGTGGCAGGGGCGTGTCCGCCAGTTCCGAGTAACGCGACCGCCAGCGGGCACGACGATCATCGGCCCCGGATTCGGTGCGCGTATCGCTTTCGGAATGCTTGACCGTCAATGCCCCACGGCGCTCAATGCTCATGGCGAATGCGGGGCAAAAGCTCGGCCAGACTACAGGGTCGATTGCGGCTGTCCAACTGCGGCAGGACGATCTCCTGCAAACCCAGACGCACGCCACCACGCGAGCCGGGCAGAAGGAAAATCAGGGTGCCCGAGCAGACGCCCGCCTCAGCCCGCGACTGGATGGTGCTCGACCCGATCTCCAAATAAGAGAGTTGACGAAAGAGCTCACCGAAGCCTGGGATGGGCTTGCTCACCAGGGGCGCCAAGGCCTCGGGACAGACGTCCCGGCCCGTTACCCCGGTACCGCCCGTGGCGATGACGACGTCCACATCGGCATCGTCGATGAAGTGCTGGAATTGCCGGCGCAAGGCCAGGAGATCGTCGCGGGCGATGACCCGTGCCTGTATTCGGTGGCCGGCCTCACGGCAGAGGCTTTCGGCCAGGTCGCCGGAACTGTCCGTATCGGC
Organism: Acidithiobacillus caldus ATCC 51756; assembly: GCF_000175575.2. Lineage (NCBI taxonomy): Bacteria > Pseudomonadati > Pseudomonadota > Acidithiobacillia > Acidithiobacillales > Acidithiobacillaceae > Acidithiobacillus > Acidithiobacillus caldus. Next base: position 23,884 of record NZ_CP005986.1, on the reverse strand, counting down.
CGTGCGGGTATCGGAGGCCGTGAGGATGGCGATGCCGAGGGCTTGAAAGGGACGATTGGGATCTATGGGCATGGTGCTCTCTCCACCAAGGAAACTTCCCGGGAGTCTAGCACGGCGTGGCTCTCGGTCGTGCCGTCCACCCCTTGAGAGCATGCCCACGCTGGCGACCCAGGGGGCGCCCGCCTCAGCGGCCCGTCTCCTCCTCCGGGTCCCCGCGGCGCTCACTGCGCAGCGCAATGCCGAGACTCTTCAGTTTGCGGTACAGATGGGTACGTTCCAGACCCACTGTCTCGGCGGTCCGGGCAATGTTCCAGTCGTTGCGCGCCAGATGGTATTCCAGAAAGGCTCGCTCGAAGCGTTCTCGGGCGCGCTTCAGGGTTCCACCGAAGTCCTCTTCGTCGAGCCCCATGGGCTGGGCAAAGACGGAGCGATTGTCGAGGCCCAGGGCACCTTCGATCTCATCGGCGCCGACCTCCGGACCCTCGGACAGAATGAGCAGACGCTCCACCAGATTCTGCAGCTCGCGGACATTGCCGGGCCAGGGGTAGTGGCGCAGCACGTCCAGAGCATCGGGTCGGAAGCGTCGTGGCGCAAGACCGTCGCGGCGGCCATAGAAGGCCATGAACTCCTCCACCAGCACCGGAATGTCGTCTACCCGCGTCGACAGGGGCGGCACGCGCAGGGGCAGGGCATTGAGCCGATAGAAAAGTTCCTGACGAAAGCGTCCGGCCTGCACCGCCTGCCCCAGATCCTGCACACTACCGGCAATGACCCGCACGTCCACGGGAACAGGGCTGTCACCGCCCACCCGCATGATCCGCCGCTCCTGCAGCGCCGAACTGAGACGCGCCTGGGTCTCGAGATCCATGTCCCCGATCTCGTCGATGTAGAGGGTACCGCCGTGGGCCATCTCCAGCCGCCCGCGAACGAGCCGTCCGTCCTGTTCGCTGCCAAAGAGCTCGATGGCGACATTGGGCCGGGCGATGGCGGCGGCACGCAGATCGACGAAGGGCCCGCGCGCTCGACGACTGTGCTGATGCAGGTAGCGTGCCGCAACCTCCTTGCCGCTGCCCGGCTCGCCCAGCAGGAGTGCCCAGGAATCCACGGCGGCGACCCGTTCCAGTTGCTCGCGAAACTGGCGGATAGCCAGGCTGTCTCCGGAAGGCTGACTGACCACCCCCACCTGGGTCTGTAACAGACGATTCTCGCGCTGCAAGCGACTCGCCTCGAGGGCGTGCTCCACCGTCAGCAAGGTCTTGTCCAGGGACAGGGGCTTTTCGATGAAGTCGTAGGCTCCGAGCTTGGTGGCCTGGACAGCCGTTTCTATGGTGCCGTGCCCGGACATCATCACCACCGGCTGCTCCAGACCCTGTTCGGCAAGACGCCGCAGCAGACTGAGACCATCCTCACCGGGCATCCAGATGTCCAGCAAGAGCAGGTCGAAGATCTGATCGCGGCAGAGAAGGGATGCGGCTTCGGCGCTGGCAGCGGTCTGCACGGCATAGCCCTCGTCCTCGAGGATCTCGGCCAGGGTGGCGCAGATATCCGGTTCGTCGTCCACCACGAGAATTTTCAGGCCCGACCGTTCCATCGTCCCTCCTCCATCTCTGCCTCCTGCAGCGGAAACCGCATCACGATGCGCGCACCACCGTCCAGACCCTGATTGTCCGCCTGGATCTGGCCGCCGTGCTCCTCGACAATACGCCGGACGATGGCCAGACCAAGGCCCGAACCCTTGACCTTGCTGGTCACGTAGGGCTCAAAGACCCGTGCCAGCAACTCCGCCGGAAACCCCGGACCGTTGTCGCTCACTTCCCATTCTAACACGGCTTGGCCGGCCTCGGCGCGCACGCGGCTGCGGATGCGAATGACCTTGGGAGTCGCGCTCTCACCAAGGGCGGCCAAGGCATCCAGGGCATTGCGCAACAGGTTGTTGAGGATCTGCCGTAGACGATTGGCGTCGGCCCGAACCAGGGGCAGATCCGGGGCGAGTTCCGTCTGCAGCCGTACCCCGGCGTCCTGGCCGCGATACAACTCCAGCACATCCAGAATCAGCGCATTGAGATCCACCGGCCGCAGGTCCAGTTGCGGCGCCCGCGCATAATCCGAGAAGGCGTCCACCAAGACCCGCAAGGAATCGACCTGGTGGATGATGGTCCGGGTAGCCCGGTCCAAGGTATCGGCCTCGGTGCCCAGGCGTTCCAGATATTTGCGGCGTAGACGCTCCGCCGACAGCTGGATGGGTGTGAGGGGATTCTTGATCTCGTGGGCGAGGCGGCGCGCCACCTCACTCCAGGCGGCACTGCGCTGCGCGGCGACCAGGGTGCTGATATCGTCGAAGACCAGTACGAAACCGGTACGTCCGCCCTCCTCGACGAAACGGGCACCGTGGAGGATGAGGGTCTGGTTGCCATCCTTGCGCTCGATCTGCAACTCCTTGTGCATCTCCGCTCGCGGCTGGCGCACCCAGTCACGCACCAGCTGCCAGAAGGGCTCCAGTACCGCGCCGTCGCCGCAGTCCGCGAGATTCCGGCCGGTCTCGAGTTCCTGCTGCAGAATCTGGATCGCGGCGGCGTTGCACTCCGTCAGCCGCTCATCGCCGTCGAAGGTCAGGATACCGCTAGAGATCTGTGCCAGCACCGTTTCCAGATAGAGGCGGCGTTGCTCCGCCTGCTCCTGGGCAGCCGCTGCCTGGGTCTTGGCGCGGGCTAGCTGGCGGGTCATGTTGTTGAAGGAGTGGATGAGTACTCCCAGTTCGTCCTGGCTCGCCACGGTTTGCACCGGGATGAACTCACCCCGGGCGACGGCCTGGGTACCGGCAGCAAGGCGGGCAATGGGGGCCGTGAGGCGCCGCGCCAGGTGCAGGCCCATCCAGACGGCGGACAGCACCGCCAGCAGCAGCGCCACCCCGAGGCTCAACTGGAAGGCGGTTTTCATGGGCTCGCGCATGAGCAGAAGCTGGTGATAGCGGGTGTAGGCCACCTGCACTGCCGCTGCTGCCTTGCTCAGCTGCTCCGGGATGGTCTGCTCGACGTAGAGGAGGCGATTGCCCTGGCCGAGGTTGGGGCTCATCACCGGCACCACCACCCGCACCACCATACGGCCATCGGGCTCAGTGATGATTTTGGCGTCAGGGTGACCGGTGTTCATGCCTAGCATTTGTCGCCGCGGCAGGCGTGGGGCCAGATCAAGGCTGTCGCTGCTGGTGGCAATGATGCGATTGTTGCTGGAAAAGAGGGTCACGCTGCTCAGGCGAAACTGATCGCGTAACTGGATCACGGTGAGCACGGCATTACTATCCGACTCCCCCACCAGCGCCTGGGCAATGCTCTCTGCCGCAAGGAGGGTGTTGCTGCGATAGCGATCGATGCCGGCCTTGGCCACATCCAGGGCCTGGTCCAAGGCACTTTGCACGGCCGCACTGAACCAGGAGTCTACCCCACGATCCAGATATTGCCAGGAGAAGGCAAAGACGACCGTGGCGGGGAGCAGGCTCAGGACCGTGATGATGACGACGAGGCGGGTGGCCAGCTGGCTGCCCACTTCCCCGCGGCGCAAGCGCCACACCAGAGCTGCCACGGAGAGCACCACCAGACCCAGCAGGCCCAGCAGAATGATCGCCGAGGCCACCAGCATGGGAACGAAGTAGGCACTGAGGGGTCCGCCTGCGCCGGTGATGAAGTTGACGCCCAGAAAGACCAGGATGGCAAGGATCAGGAGCAAGGCCCCAAGGCGAGGGCCACTGCCTTCGCTGGTCACGGCGCCACCGTTGCGCAGAGCCCGGAGCCAGGAACGGCGCGATGACTCCGGTCGCTGTTGGCCGCTCACACCCTATCCTGCGCCGCCGCACGGCAGTGCGCGCCGTCGGTTTCACGTGAAACGGGCACAGCCATGGGGATCTTGCCCAGGAGCGCATAGAAGAAACCGTCCATGCCCTCCTCCCCGGGGAGTCGTTGCCCGCATTGTGGGTGGGGAAGCGCGCGGGCATCGTCGTGCTCCTCCAGGAAACTGGCGATCTGTTCCCCGTTTTCCTCCGGTAGCACGGAGCAGGTGCAGTAGAGGAGTCGACCACCGGGCTTGAGTACCCGCCAGAGTGCCGCGAGGAGGCGCCGCTGCTCGTGACGGACGCGCTCTACGTCATCCTCCCGACGGCGCAGCAAGATGTCGGGGTGGCGCCGGATGACCCCGCTGGCCGTACAGGGCGCATCCAGGAGGATGGCGTCGAAGACCATCCCATCCCACCAGGCGTCGACGTCGGCGGCGTCGGCCACGTGCAGGGACGGCAAGGGCAGCTGCAAGCGCTGCAGTTCCCGACGCAGGCGCTCCAGGCGAGCTTGCGATCGGTCCAGGGCCGTCAACTGCCTCACCCCAAAGCTCAAAAGGTGCGTCGTTTTCCCACCGGGGGCTGCGCAGGCGTCCAGAACGCGCTCATCCGGACGTGGCGCCAGAATATGGGCTGCCCGCTGCGCCGCGCCATCCTGGATGCTGACCCAGCCCCGCTCCCAGCCCGGCAGGGCGCGCACGGGTACGGCGGTGTCCAGACGCAGAGCCTCGGGTAGCCCTGCGTGGCTTTGCGCCGGGAGGCTGGCCTCGGCCAGTCGCTCTGCGTAGGCGGCGGGCGTGATGGCTTGGGGATTCACGCGCAGCCACAGGGGCGCCTCCCGAAGGTTGGCGGCGAGGATGTCTGGCCATTGTGTCGGGTACACCTGCTGCAGGCGGCGCACGAGCCACTGGGGATGATTCCAGTGCGCATCCCGGATTTGCTCCTCTAGGGGCTCTCGCTCGCGCAGATAGCGGCGTAGGAGGGCATTCACCAAGCCTCGCGCCCACTCCTTGTGCAGCAGGGCGCAGGCTCCCACCCAGTCGTTGACCACGGCAAAATCCGGGCGCTGACCGGCCCGCAGCTCTTCCAGGGCCAGATGCAGAAGGGCGGAGAGGTCTTCGTCCTCCGGCCGCAGGGCCTTGCGCAACAGGAGTTCCGTGAGACGGCGTAGACTACCGTGCTGGCGTAGACAGGCACTCCACAGCCACTGCAGCGTACCTCGCCCTGCCTGCTCCGGAGCCATTTCCATCAAGAGATCGTCAAGACGAGTGCCCGCCCAAAGTCGCTGCAGGCCCGCTATGGCGAGTCCCCGATCCAGGCGTGCCGGCTTCAACCGAGCGCTTCCCCCACCGCCAAACGATAACCGCGCAGAAAGTCGCCACCACTGAGGGCCGATTTTCCACTTGGCTGTACCCGGGTCAGGATCAAGCTGCCCTCGCCGCAGGCCACCTCCGGTCCATCGGGATGCAGGGCCAGGATGCGACCGGGCTCGCCGCACCCCACGCCGATACGCGCCGACCAGACACGCACGATCTGCCCGCGCCACTGGCTGTGGGCGACGGGAAAGGGATTGAAGGCACGCACCAGACGCTCCAGGAGCGTCGCCGCCTGCTGCCAATCCAATAGACCTTCGGCTTTGCGCAATTTACGGGCATAGCTGACGAGAGCCGGATCCTGGGGCTCTGGCGTCAGGGTACCACACCACAGCCGGTCCAGGGCCTCGCGCAGGGCGACGGCGCCCAGCTCCGCCAGGCGATCGTGCAGACTGGCGGCCGTATCGTCGGCGCGGATGGGAAGGGATCGCCGCCACAGCACCGGTCCGGAATCGAGTCCCGCCTCCATCTGCATGATGGAGATACCCGTCTCGCTGTCACCGGCAGCCAGGGCACGGGCGATGGGAGCGGCGCCACGCCAGGCGGGCAGGAGGCTTGCGTGCACATTGATGGAGCCCAGACGCGGGGCGTGGAGCACGGTCTCCGGCAGGATCTGGCCGTAGGCGACGACGATGAGCAGATCCGCCTGCAAGGCGCGAAGGATCCCGGGGACCTCTGGATCGCGGCAGCTTTCCGGCTGGAAGATGGCCAGACCGTGCGCCTCGGCCAGGGCCTTGACGGGGCTCGACTGCAGCTTGCGCCCGCGGCCGGCGGGTCGATCGGGCTGGGTGAAAACGCCCACCACCGGTTCCGGTCCCGAAAGCAACCCCGCGAGAACCACCCGCGCAAACTCCGGCGTCCCCGCAAAAACGATGCGACGACTATCCGCCATGGTGACGCAGCCGCTTCTCGGCCTTGCGGCGGATGAGGTTCTGCTTGAGGCGAGAGAGATGATCCACGAACAGGGTCCCGTTGAGGTGGTCGATCTCGTGCTGCAGACACACGGCCAGCAGACCATCGGCTTCGAGTTCCAGGGTTTTGCCCCGCAGATCCAAGGCGCGCACCTTGACGCGTTCGGCGCGGCGAACCGTCTCCAGCACACCGGGAACGGACAGACAGCCTTCCTGCATCTCCTCCTCGCCGGAGCTTTCGATGATCTCGGGGTTGACGAGGGTCAGGAGCTCGTTACGCGCTTCCGACACATCCACCACGATGAGCCGCTGGGGCGCTGCTACCTGAATGGCCGCCAACCCGATGCCCGGGGCAGCGTACATGGTTTCCGCCATATCGTCGGCCAGGGCCTCGATGTCCCGGTCGATGCGGGCAATGGGTGCGGCCTCTTGCTTGAGGCGAACATCGGGATACTCAACAATCTTCAAAAGCGCCATGATCGTCCTCTGCGCTGCGCTAACTCGCCAAATCCCTTATCTTGGACTAATACTAGTCGCTGCGAAAGTCTGGAGGAACCCATCATGCGCAACGCCCGCCGTGTCATTCTGTGCCTTGGTCTGGCCCTCGCTGCCAGCGAGCCTCTGGCCACCTTGGCCACTCCTGCCGAGGCATTCGCGGCGCAGCCGCAGGTCTACGTGGTTCGGCCCGGTGACACCCTCTGGGGCATTGCTGCGCACTTCCTGAAAAACCCCTGGGACTGGCCCCTCCTGTGGCGCCGTAACCCCGCCATCCACAATCCCAACCTCATTTACCCCGGCGATCGCATCGTCCTGCGCTACGATGCGGCGGGTGTGCCGCAACTGCAGGTGATCCAGTTACGGCCCAAGATGACGGTGAGCCCGATACCGAGCTACCACACCGGCGTGATGCTGCCTTTCCTGGGCAGCCCGGGACTCATCGCCAAGCGTAGCGACTACGAAAGACTCCCCTACATCGCCGCCGCCGACGACAGCGACACCATCTTCAGCAACGGCAATCGCCTGTACGTCAAACAGCTGGGCAATCTCGCCCCCGGCACCCTGCTGCGGGTGGTGCGTGCTGGTCCCCAGCTCGTGCGGCCCAGCGACCGGAAACCTTTGGGCCACGCCCTGATAGACCTTGGCACGGCCAAAGTGCTCCACGATGGCGCCCTGGCCGAGATCGAAATCACCAACGCCCGGGAAGAAATCACCCTGGGCGATCGCCTGGTGCCGGAAACCCCGGTGCCAGAACCACACTTCTTCCCCAGCAGCCCTGCCCATCCGATTCAGGGTCACATCGTCGGCAGTCTCAGCAACTTTCCCGAGATGATGGTCGGGCAGGTGGTCGTGGTGGACCAGGGCAGCGATGCCGGCCTCGTCCCCGGTAACGTTTTGCAGATCGATGGCCCCGAGAGCGTGACCCGCGATGCCGTGACGGGGGAGCACCTCACCCTGCCTGGACGGGATGTCGGTTCCCTCATGCTCTTTCGGGTCTTGCCGGAAGTCTCCTTTGCCGTGATCACCGTCGCCAAACGCGGCATCCGTGTCGGTGATGCCCTGCGCAGTCCCCCGCCCGAGGCCCCCAAGGTCCTGGGTATCGCTCCTTGAGCAGAGAGCTCTGGCTTGCCCTGGGGCGTATCCCGGGTCTGGGCCCGGTCCGGCAGCGGGCCCTGTTGCAACACTTCGGTAGTGTTGCCGCCTGCTTTGGCCGGGGAACGGCAGAGCTCGCCGAACTGGGTCTTGGCAGAGCACAGGTAGCGCAGCTGCAGAAGGACCCAGGGGACCTCCTGAACGCCGACGATCGCCGCTGGTTGGCCATCGGCGACAATGCCATCTGCAGCCTGGAGGACAGTGACTACCCCGCCCTGTTACGGATCCTTCCCGACGCACCGGCCTACCTGCATCTGCGCGGGCGCCGCGAGCTGCTTGGTCGGGCCGCCCTGGCCATCGTCGGCACGCGCCACCCCACACCCAGCGGGCGCGCCAATGCCGTGGCCTTCGCCGAGAGCCTCGGCCGTGCCGGCCTCGTCATCGTCAGCGGCCTTGCCCTGGGCATCGACGGCGCTGCCCACGAGGGTGCGCTGGAAACGGGTACCGTTGCCGTTCTGGCTACGGGTCCCGATATCGTCTATCCCCGGGAGCACCTGGAGCTTGCCCACCGAATTCTGGACGCTGGCCTGCTCGTCAGTGAGCAAGCTCCCGGGACCGGTCCGCGCAGCGGCCTCTTTCCCCGCCGCAACCGCCTCATCAGCGGCCTGAGTCTCGGTGTGCTGGTGGTGGAGGCCGCCCTGCAGAGTGGCTCCCTCATCACCGCCCGGCTGGCCCTGGACCAGGGCCGCGAGGTCTTTGCCATACCGGGCTCCATTCACTCGCCCCTGGCGCGCGGACCACATGCACTCATCCGTGCCGGTGCGAAGCTGGTGGAAACCAGCAACGACATCCTCGAGGAACTGGGTCCCCTTTTTCACGCCCGTCGAGAGCTCCAGCGCGATACGGCCGCACCGAAGGCGCCCGAGGATCCCCAGGAGCGGATGGTGTGGAACGCCCTGCACGAGGACACCCTCAGCCTCGAGGAGATTTCGGAACGCTCTGGATTGACGCTATCGGCGCTTTCCGCCATCCTCTTGAGCATGGAAATACACGGTTTCATCGCTCCCTGTCCCGGCGGGCGTTTCTGCCGCCTCTCTGGCTTCCGCTAGGAGGTTGTTCCCATGGAAGACGTGATCGATATCATCAGTTATCTTCTGGACCATCTGGACGACGAGGACGACCTCGAGGTGGAAGAGCAACTGCGGGCCGTGGGCTATCCTGAGGAGGACATCCAGCGGGCTTTGGACTGGATGGACGGTTTCGACGCCGTCGCCGAGCAGCACGATAATGCCCGTGCCACCCGCGCCTATCACCCCTGGGAGCTGCGCAACCTGTCGGTGGCCACGCGCGGCCAGCTGCAGGAGTGGGAGCGACTGGGCGTGATCAATGGTGTGCTGCGGGAACGCATCATCGATCGCCTGCTCGCCCTGGAGCTGGACGAGGCCGATGTCGACACCCTCGACTGGGTCGCCTTTCTGGTACTGGCCAACGAGCCCGGACCAGATTCCCTGTGGATGGATAATCTGCTCGATCCCGACGGCAAGCGTATCCTGCACTGAGCATGGGTCAGCAACTCGTCGTCGTCGAATCCCCGGCCAAGGCCAAGACCATCGAAAAATACCTGGGCAAGGATTTTACGGTGCTGGCCTCCTACGGGCACGTGCGCGACCTGCTCCCGAAGGAGGGGGCCGTGGACACGGAGCATGGCTTTGCCATGCGCTATGCCGAGATCGAACGGAATCGGCGGCACGTCGACGCCATTGCCAAGGCCCTGCGCTCCGCCGACGCCCTGTGGCTGGCGACGGACCCCGATCGCGAGGGTGAGGCCATTTCCTGGCACCTGGTGGAACTCCTCCGGGAAAAGGGCCTGCTGGAAGACCGAGCGGTGCACCGCGTGGTCTTTCACGAGATCACCCAGAAGGCGGTGCGGGAAGCCATCGCCCACCCGCGGGAGATCGCGGGTGATCTCGTCAACGCCCAGCAGGCCCGCCGTGCCCTGGACTATCTCGTGGGTTTCAATCTATCGCCGCTGCTCTGGCGCAAGGTCCGTCCGGGCCTGTCGGCCGGACGCGTCCAGAGCGCCGCCCTGCGCCTGGTCTGCGAGCGCGAGGACGAGATCGAGGCCTTCGTCCGTCAGGAATACTGGACCATTGGCGCACAACTGCGGCGCGGCGAAGACCCCTTTACGGCACGCCTGACCCACTGGCAGCAGCAAAAGCTGGAGCAGTTCGACATCGTCGATGGCGAGCGGGCGGAGGAAATACGGCAAGCCATCCTGGCGGACATCGCCGCCCACGGTCTGCGTGTGCGCAAGGTCGAGCGCAAGAATCGGCAGCGTCAGCCCGCGGCGCCCTTCACTACCTCCACCCTGCAGCAGGAGGCCTCACGCAAACTGGGCTTCAGCGCCAGCCGTACCATGCGCGTGGCGCAACAACTCTACGAGGGTGTGAGTATCGGCACGGAAACGGTGGGCCTCATCACCTACATGCGTACCGATGCCGTCAATCTGGCCGAAGAGGCGCTCACGTCCCTGCGTAGCTTCATCGTTGGGCACTATGGGGCGGATTTCCTCCCGGCCGAGGCGCGCCGCTACCAGACCAAAAGCAAGAACGCCCAGGAGGCCCACGAGGCCATTCGACCGACGGATGTGCAGCGCACTCCCGAGAAGCTCCGGGGGGTGCTGGAGCGCGATCTGTGGCGACTCTACGACCTCATCTGGAAGCGCGCCGTGGCCTGCCAGATGGCGGCGGCGCGTCTGGATCTCGTGGCCGCCGACCTGGACGCCGACAGCCACTGGACCTTGCGCGCCAACGGCTCGACGGTGACCTTTCCCGGCTTCATGGCCGTCTACCTGGAGGGTCGTGATGAGGCGGCGGAGGAGGACGAGGAGCGCCTGCTGCCGCCCCTGCGCGAGGGCGAGAGCGTTGCCGTGGACGCGGTGCTGGGCGAACAGCACTTCACGGAACCACCGCCGCGCTACAGCGACGCCACTTTGGTGAAGACTCTGGAGGCCCACGGTATCGGCCGCCCCTCCACCTACGCCAGCATCATTCAGACCCTGCAGAACCGCGAATACGTCGAGGTCCAGCAGCGTCGCTTTTTCCCCACCGATCTCGGGCGCGTCGTGGGACGCTTCCTGATTCAGCACTTCGAACGCTACGTGGATTACGGTTTCACCGCCGGAATGGAAGACGAACTGGACGCCATTGCCCGGGGTGAGAAGCAGTGGCAGCCGGTTCTTGCGCAGTTCTGGGGCCCCTTCCACGAGCTTTTGGAAGAAAAGGCCAACGTCAGCCGACAGGAAGCGACCAGCGAGGCGCTGGATGAGGATTGTCCCGAATGCGGCAAAAAGCTTCTGGTAAAACTCGGTCGACACGGACGTTTCATCGCCTGTTCCGGCTTTCCCGAGTGTCACTATGCCCGTCCCCTGGAGGGACCCCGGGACGCTCCGGAACCCGTCGGTCGCGATTGCCCCGACTGTGGCCAGCCCCTGGTCTACAAGACCGGGCGCTACGGGCGCTTCATCTCCTGTAGTGCCTATCCCCAGTGCAAGTACATCGAGGCCCTGAACAAGCCCAAGGGTACGGGCATCACCTGCCCCCAGTGCAAGGTCGGTGAGTTGGTGGAAAAACGCAGCCGCTACGGCAAGATCTTCTACTCCTGCGATACCTATCCCAAATGCAGCTACGCCCTCTGGGGCCCGCCGCTGCAACGGCCCTGTCCCCGCTGCGGCTGGCCCATCCTCTACCAGAAAAGTACCAAACGGCGCGGCGAAGAACTGGTCTGTCCCCAAGCCGAGTGCGCCTTCCATTTTCCCGCCGCAGCCGAAGATGCCGAAGTGCAGCGGCTTCTCGCGGACTACACTCCGCCGCCGCCCAAGGGCGACGCCGATGCCACGGCGCGCCCACGGCGCGCTGCTAAGACCGTCAAGAAGGCGGCAGCTGGCCCCAAATCCGCCGCCGCGGCTAAAACCGTCCGGTCGAAGCCGACCAGCAAAGCCGCCACCAAGAGCAAAACCTCCAAGAAACCCACCGTCAAAGCGTGAAACATGACCTACGTCGTCACCGAAAACTGTATCCAGTGCAAGTACACCGATTGCGCCGAAGTCTGTCCCGTGGAGTGTTTTCACGAGGGACCCAACTTCTTGGCCATCGACCCCGTAGAGTGCATTGACTGTGCCGCCTGCGTTCCAGAGTGCCCTGCCGACGCCATTTTCGCCGAGGACGACGTACCCGAGGATCAGCGCGATTTCACCGCCCTCAATGCCGAGTTGAGTAAACACTGGCCGGTCATCCTGCGTAAGAAGGCAGCGCCGGCGGATGCCGATGAGTGGAATGGCAAGCCGGGCAAGCGGCCACTGCTGCGGCGTTCATGAACGCGTTTCACGTGAAACATGGCTGACATCCAACGCAAGGGGTCGCGACTACGCCTGAGTGGTGGCGTCTTCACTCTGCCCATACTGGAGCTCTGGGATGTGGACGCTGCCGACCTTGGCCGGGAACTCCTCGACCGCGAGGGCCGACTCCCGGATCTCCTCCAGGGTGCGGGCCTGGTATTGGATCTCGCCAACTGGTCCGACACCGATACGGATGCCCTTGCCCGCTCCGTTGCCAGCCTGCGCGAGCTCGGCTGCACGGTGGTCGGGGTGCGCCAGGCCTCCGCGGGACTGTGCGAGGCAGCCCAGAGGCTGGGCCTTGCCATCCTGCGTGGTCGCGATCCGGGCGCCAGCCCTCCGCCGACGGCGACGAATGTGGCCACTCCGCCATCCCGGATTCTCGACCAGCCCGTGCGTAGCGGTCAACGCGTCTATGCCCGCCACACCGGCCTCGTTTGCCTGGGGGCGGTGAATGCCGGCGCCGAGGTTCTGGCGGATGGCCATCTGCACGTGTACGGCGCCCTGCGCGGCCGCGCCATGGCCGGGGTGAGCGGCGCTAGCGAGGCCCGGATCTTCTGCCACAGTCTGGAGGCAGAACTCGTGGCCATAGCCGGCATCTACAGCACACTGGACTCCCAACATCCCCAGTGGGGTCGTCCGTCCCAGGTGTACCTGGACAACGACGCCCTGCATATAATTCCCCTAGAATCGTAGTTGCCACCATCGGAGACCGCAGACATGGCCAGGATTATCGTCGTCACCTCGGGAAAGGGTGGGGTGGGCAAAACCACCACCAGCGCTGCCTTCGCCAGCGGGCTGGCGCTGCGCGGCTTTCGCACTGTGGTCATCGACTTCGATGTGGGCCTGCGCAATCTGGATCTCGTCATGGGTTGCGAGCGCCGGGTTGTGTACGATCTGATCAACGTCATCCAGGGCGAGGCGCGCTTGCAGCAGGCCCTCATCCGCGATCGCCAGTTGGAACAGCTCTACATCCTTCCCACCTCCCAGACCCGCGACAAGGAAGCCCTTACCGCCGAGGGCGTTGCCGCCATCATGGACGAACTGCAGAAGGAGTTCGATTACATCGTCTGCGATTCACCGGCGGGCATCGAAACCGGCGCTCTGCGGGCCCTATATCACGCCGATGAGGCCATCGTCGTCACCAATCCGGAAGTGTCGTCGGTGCGCGACTCCGATCGCATCATCGGTATCCTGCAGGCACGCTCGAAACGGGCGGAAATGGGCGACAGTCCGGTCAAGGAGCACCTGCTCCTCACTCGCTATGCGCCGCGACGCGTCCAGAGTGGCGAAATGCTGTCTGTGGAGGATGTCCAGGAGCTGCTCCGCACCCCGTTGCTGGGGGTCATTCCGGAATCGGAGGCCATTCTTCAGGCCTCCAATCAGGGTATACCCGCCATCCACATGAAAGGTACCGACGTGGCCCAGGCGTACGAAGATGCCATTGCCCGTTTCCTTGGCGAAGACCGCCCCCTACGCTTCACGCAGCCGGAAAAGCAGAGCCTTTTCAAGCGGCTTTTCGGAGGCTGACATGTCCTTTCTCGATTATTTTCTGGGTACGCGCAAGAAAAGCGCAGAGGTGGCCAAGGACCGACTCCGTCTGATCCTGGCCCACGAACGCAGTGCTGGCACGCAAGATTTCCTGCCGCAGATGCAAGAGGAACTCCTCGCCGTCATCGCCAAATACCTGCCCGTGGAGCGCGACCGGATCAGCGTCAACCTCGAGCGGCGCGGCGATTTCGAGGTGCTGGAGCTGAACGTGCTTTTCCCCGAAAAGGCGGGTAACGCACCGAAGCATTGAACCGGCTCCGGTGCATCTTCGGCACCCCGGGACGCTAGCTTCCCGCCAGAACGTGATCCAACCACTGACTGGACAGGCGCTCCAACAGCCGGTTTTGGCTCTGCCGCGCGGCCAGATGATCCAGATCCACCCAGGCCAGGGGCTGGTCTTGCCCGGCGCAACTGAAAACGGCCTGGGTGCGCTGCCCCGTCTGCGGATCCACCTGCCACTGCAGACACTGGGCGCAGACGCCCTTCAACATGCATTGCATGGGACTGCCAACGGTGGCCACGGCCTCGAGATCGGCTCGGAAACGGCTTTCGAGGCTTCCCCGTAGGGCGGCCTGAAAGGCCTTGAGCAGTCCGGTGGAACCCATCACCATGAGCCGATCCACCTCTTTGAGGGCAATGTTGCCGTCCGCTTTTCCCAACTGGCCGGCGGCATAGTCCAGCAGTAGCTGCACCATGTCGCTGGCAGTGACGCTGATGTCCTGTGGGCGCCGCGCCGTAATCTGCGGACCCTTGGCGACACACCAGACGATCTGATCCGCGGCGGCTTCCAGGAGCTCCTGATGGTCCAGTTCCCGCGCGTCCCCCAGAGCCGCCACATAGAGAACGCGGTTACCCGCCGCCCGCAGCGCTGGACCAATGTCCATCATCACCGCTGCACCCCAGCGTCCGGCGACCACCAGAATGGTCTTGTCCTTGGGGATATCCGTCGGTGCGCCCGTGGGACCCATGAGCACCACCGGGTCCCCTTCCCGCAGGCGACCCACCAGACGCGGTGCCGTTCCCCACTGCAACACCATGAGGCGGATGCAGTCGTCCTCGACGCCGGCGCCGCTCACCGTGAGCACCGGTATCTGCAGGCGTGTCCCCTGCACCACCGGACTCATCGCCTCGTAACTCTGGAGACGAAAGAACTGTCCAGGGCGGAAGTTTCGGGCGGCTGCCGGAGCCTCCACCCAGAGCTCGCAGACTGCCGGGTTGCTGCGGTCGATGCGGCGGATGCGCATACCCAGACGCTGCGCCATCTCCCTCTGAAAGGATTCCAAGGGAATGTCCTGCATCGGCAGCTGTCGTAGATGCTCCATGAGCTCGGGGTAGCTCCGCTTGGCCGAGGCGATGGCCTTGACCACGCTGCCGTGAAAGACGGGGTGCGCGTCGCCCACGAAGCTCACGCGATGATCCCGTTCATCGCGGTAGGAGGTAAAGGGGCCAAAATCCGGCGACTTGCAGTCCGCCGCCACCTGTACTGCCTGCAGACTATGGGGGTGTCCCACATAGGTCTGGAAATGATCGCCATCCAGCGTCAAGGTCCCGGGATACTCGCGCTCGTAGATGGTATTGGGGACCGTCCCCGCGGCGACGAAAACGGCGCGGGCGGGCAGGCGCAGCTCCGCTGCGCTGGGACGCCAGCGCCCCTCCACCTCTTCCATTCGCCGGAAGACCATGGCCGCGATGTGTCCGTAGCCATCCAGTTCGGCCCGCAGGGGATCGAGGCCCTCCTGGTAGAAGATCCCCTCCTGCAGGGCCTTGATGAGTTCCTCGTGATTGCGGGTGTAGGCGGGGGATTGCTGCATGCCCTTGCGGTAGGCCAGCGTCACCCCACCCCAGGCGTGGAGCAGGGGAATGAAATTGGGCTGCTCCCCGGCAGCCTTGGCGCGCTCGCGCTCGGCACGCACGGCCCGACCGTGTGCCAGAAATTCATCGAGGATGCGGACATCTTCCTCGCCGAGTCCAGCCCGTACCGCCGCTTCTCCGCGCGCCGCCGCCATGGCCTCGTAACGCTGCAGAACCTTTTCGACCTGGCGCACGTAATAGGCCTGAACTTCCGTTGCCGTATCCACGGCCGTCAGACCACCACCGATGACCACGGCGGGCAAGCGGACCTGGAGATTGGCAAGACTGCTCTGTTTCCCTGCTCCAGTGAGTTGCAGGGCCATGAGAAAATCGCTGGCCTGACGCATGCCGCGGGCGAGACTCCCAGGCAAGGACAGCACCCGCGGCAGACCGGCACCCGTTGCCAGACAGACGTGATCGAAACCGCTGGACCAAGCATCCTCCAGGGTCAGGGTACCACCCAGGCGCACGCCGCCGAAGATCTGGAAAAGGGGCCGCCGGGCAAGGCTCAGATAGATGAGCTTGAGAAAGTTCTTGTCCCAGCGCACGGTGATACCGTATTCCGCAACGCCACCGAAACCCAGCAGCAGGCGCTCGTCCAGATCCTCCTGTAGGGCCGCCCAGGAACGCACCGGCTGCCGCAGCCACTCCTCGGCCAGCGGTTCGATCTTGAGTCCGTCTATGCCCACCACGGCGCAGCCTTCCTGCAGGAGGTGGTGGGCCATGGTAAAGCCTGCCGGACCCATGCCCACCACCAGCACCCGCCGACCGTTGTAGTCCCGTGCCAGATATTGGGTCTGGCGCAGGGGATTCCAGCGACAGAGGAGGTCGTAGATCTCGACGCCATAGGGCAGGGACAAGACATCGCTGAGCACCCGGGTCTCTACCTGGGGAATGTTCACCGGATCCTGCTTTTGGTAGACGCAGGCCTTCATGCAGTCGTTACAGATGCGATGTCCCGTGGCCGGCAACATGGGGTTGTCCACCATGATCATGGCCAGGGCGGCGATATTGAAACCGTCGCGGCGCAGGATCTGCATCTCCGAGATTTTCTCTTCCAGGGGACAGCCCGTGAGGACCACGTCCAGCGGATCCACCTTGAAGCCGAGCTCCGGAACGCCTTTCTTTTCCGGGAAACCCCGGGAGCAGA
This sequence comes from Acidithiobacillus caldus ATCC 51756, assembly GCF_000175575.2. Taxonomy (NCBI): domain Bacteria; kingdom Pseudomonadati; phylum Pseudomonadota; class Acidithiobacillia; order Acidithiobacillales; family Acidithiobacillaceae; genus Acidithiobacillus; species Acidithiobacillus caldus. Next base: position 7,242 of record NZ_CP005986.1, on the reverse strand, counting down.
AGTCGCCATCGTGGTCGTGGCAATACAGGCAATAGTGCACTTCGCTCTGGACGCCGCGGGCGTCCATGCGCGGGTCCGTCAGGTGAAAACCATCGCGACGGCGCAGCTGGGATGGATCGCCCATCCAGGGCTGATCGGGACGGGCGGTATAGCGCTGCAAGGGGACCAGTGCCTCGTGGTCGACCCGCTGTGGCAAACGAAAACTCGGCCAGTCCGCCACCCTGTGCTGCCCCTCGGGATCGGTAAGGGCGAGGGCACACCAGCGGGTCAACTTGAGGATGGCCTCGGCATGCCGGGCCTCGTCGGCCAGCCAGTTTTCCCCCAGACGGGCGATGGCGAGCTCCGGATCGGCGGGATCCAGGTGCGCCTGCTGGATTTCCTCGTCAAGCCAGGCGGAAAGCTCGGCAAAAGACTCGGGAAACTCGCCACGATAGCGCCGCGCACGGCGCAGCACAAAGTGTTTCTTGAAGGCCATGACCGGGTCATGGCCACGGGTACTTTGCTGCAAGGCCGCATTGTCCGCCTCGATGCCAAAGAAGCGGGCCAGGAATGCCTCCAGGATGGGCGCCAGGGCAAGCAGCAGGGCGCTGGCCTCACGCCCCTGGGCGGCTATCCTGCCCGCACGGTAATCCGCAAACTGGCGGGCGAGTTCCGGATCCTCGGCAGCGACGGCCGCCTGAAACGTGGAATCCAGGCGGGTGAGGCCCGTCGCCGTAAAAAAATCCGCAAAATTCCCCTCAGTGAATGTCAGCACCTTGACTCCCCCGGGCAGCACACGCGCACGGCTGCCTTGTGTATGTATATCCTAAAGTCGATCGTCAAACGTCCAGGCGCGATACGAAGCGCGCATTCTCCTCGATGAAACGGCGGCGCGGTTCCACGGCATCGCCCATGAGCATGGAAAAGACCTCGTCGGCGGCGATGGCATCCTCCACATCCACCCGCACCAGACGCCGGTTATCGGCGTTCATGGTGGTCTCCCAGAGCTGTTCCGGATTCATCTCGCCCAGACCCTTATAGCGCTGAATCTCGACTCCTTGGCGCGCCTGTGCCAGCAACCATTGCATACCCTGGCGAAAATGGCGCAGCTCGCTGGATTTGTCGCCGCGGTGAATACGTGCCCCGTCGCCAACCCGGCTTTCCACCTGTTCGGCATAATTGCGCAGATGACGATAGTCGGCGCTGACAAAAAAATCGGCATCGAGGAAACGCTGCTCCTGACTGCCGTGCAGGCGCCTTTCGATGTGCAGACGCGGACTTTCGTCACCGCCGACGATCTGCACCCGGTAGTGTTCGCCGGCAAGGGCATCCCCTTGCAGGATGTTCTCGAGGCGCGCCGCAAAATCCTGCCATGGGGCGCCAGCGTCCATGGCCGAGGCCGGCGGTGCAACGGTTGCCAGCGCCCAGAGCAGGGCGGTCGGGTAGCGGCGAGCGAGCCGCTCGATCACCGCCTCGACACCCTGGTATTGGCGGATCAGGGCGGCAAGGTGCTCGTCGCTGACGATCTCTCCGCCCGCCGCAGTCTCGAAGCGCGCATCCTGCACTGCCAGTTCCCGAAGGTAGGTAGCCAGCTCCTGATCGTCCTTGATATAGCGCTCGTCCTTGCCTTTTTTGACCTTGTACAGCGGCGGCTGGGCGATGTAGACATGGCCGCGCGCCACCAGCTCCGGCATCTGTCGGTAAAAGAAGGTGAGCAGCAGGGTGCGGATGTGGCTGCCGTCGACGTCGGCATCGGTCATGATGATCACTCGATGGTAGCGCAACTTGGTCACGTCGAAGTCCTCCTGACCGATGCCCGTTCCCAGGGCCGTGATCAGGGTGCCGATCTCGTCCGAGGACAGCATCTTGTCGAAACGCGCTCGCTCGACGTTGAGAATCTTGCCCTTCAGGGGCAGGATGGCCTGGTGGCGGCGGTCGCGTCCCTGCTTGGCGGAGCCTCCGGCCGAGTCTCCCTCCACGAGATAGATCTCGCACTTGGCGGGATCCTTTTCCTGGCAGTCGGCCAGTTTCCCCGGCAGGTTGGCAATGTCCAGAGCGCCCTTGCGCCGGGTCAATTCCCGCGCGCGCCGCGCCGCTTCCCGGGCGCGCGCCGCCTCCACCACCTTGGCGGCAATGGCCTGAGCCTCGCGCGGGTGTTCATCCAGAAAAATACCGAGGGCCTCGGCCATGGAGGCCTCGACGATAGGCTTCACCTCGCTGGAGACCAGTTTCTCCTTGGTCTGGGAGGAAAACTTGGGATCCGGTACCTTGACGGACAAGACCGCCGTCAAACCTTCCCGGGCGTCGTCTCCCGAGACCGCCACCTTGGCCTTGGCGAGAATTCCCTCGCGCTCCATGTACTGGTTCAGGGTGCGGGTCAGGGCCGCCCGAAACCCGGCCAGGTGGGTGCCCCCGTCCGCCTGCGGGATATTGTTGGTGAAACAGAGCACACTCTCGTTGTAACCCTCGTTCCACTGCAGTGCGGCTTCCACCATCACCCCGTCGCGCGCCCCCGACAGACTGATGACGGTGGGGTGAATGGCGTTCTTGCTGCGGTTGAGATGCTCCACGAAGGCACGGATACCACCTTCGTAGTGAAAGACTTCTTCGCGCCCCTCTCCGCGCTCGTCGCGCAACTGAATGTGCACACCGGAGTTGAGAAAGGCGAGCTCGCGTAGGCGTCGGGCCAGGATCTCGAAGTGGAAATGGGTGTCGGCAAAGACCTGTGCCGATGGCTTGAAGCGGATTTCCGTGCCGCGCTTACGCGACGCCTCGCCTCGCTGCAGGGGCGCCAAAGGCTCACCATCGCGGTATTCCTGGGTCCAACGGTAGCCATCGCGATCGATCTGCAGATGCAGGTACTCCGACAAAGCGTTGACCACGGAGACACCGACTCCGTGCAGACCACCCGAAACCTTGTAAGAGTTGTCGTCGAATTTGCCGCCGGCGTGGAGTACGGTGAGGATCACCTCCGCCGCCGAGCGACCCTCTTCGGCATGAATATCTACCGGTATGCCGCGTCCATTGTCGCGTACGCTGACGGACTCGTCCTCGTGGATGGTGACCAGGATGCGATCGCAATAGCCGGCCAAGGCTTCATCGATGGCGTTGTCCACCACCTCGAAAACCATGTGGTGCAGGCCGCTGCCATCGTCGGTATCACCGATGTACATGCCGGGACGTTTACGCACGGCTTCGAGGCCGCGCAACACCTGAATGCTGGTCGAGTCGTATTTTTCGGTCATGATGGTTTTCCTTCACGCAATTGTCCGGCCTGGATCGTCCATTGGCAATCCTCGGCGTTCATGGGTAGGGCTGCGGCCTCGGTGCCCGCTGCAAAGACCTGCACACCCAGGGCATCCAGTTGTTGACGCCACCACAGGCGTCCGGCGGGATCCAGTTCGGCGGCAAAATCGTCGATGAGCACCACCGGCAGTTCCAGACCGCTGTCCTTGATGGCCTGTAGCTGCGCCAGACGAAAACAGTTGCCCAGGGTGCGCAGCTGGCCTCGGGACAGGCTGTCCGCTGCACTGCGGCCATCGACGCGGAACAGGATGTTGGCGCGGTGCGGACCACTACGGGTGAAGCCGGTTTCCGCATCGCTGCTGCGATCTTCCCGCAGCACCTCGGCAAAGCGCATCCCGTCGCGCCAACCCGATTGCAGGTGCAGGCGGATCTCAGAAGTCGAGCCTGTCCGCTCTTTCCAGAAGTGGCAAAGACCTTCCTGCAGATAAGCAATTTCCCGACTGCGGTACTCGTGCAGGAGTTCACCGGCTCCGGCCAGCAGATGTTCCCAGGGGTCTTCTTTGTGGCCTTGGCTGCGCAGCCAGGCGTTTCGTTGTGCCAACAAGCGGCGATACTGACGCAGATGGTCGCCGTATTCCCGATGCCGGCGGTAGATGCCCCAGTCCAACTGGCGCCGGCGATCGTCGGCGGAACCGGCGATGAATTCACTGTTGCCGCTATGGATGGCCTGTATGGGGAGCAGCTCCAGCAAAGCCCACTGCGATCTGAGATGCTCGCCGGCAAAGCGCATCTGGCGCTCGCCACCGTTTTGTTCGAGCACGATGCGATCGTTCAAACCCAAATCTTCGTTGCGCAGGACCGAGAGCAGGAAGCACGAACTTCCGTCACGGATGAGTTGCCGTGGTCCGCGCCGCCAGCTTTGCCCAAGGCCCAGCAGGTGCAGCGCCTCCAGAACCGTACTCTTGCCGGCGCCGTTGGCCCCCACCAGCCAGTTCCACCGCGGTCCTGCCGCCAGTTGCATGTGCTCGATGCAGCGTAGATTCCGGATCTCCAAAACGGCAACGGGCATCTCACAGGCGAATGGGCATGACGATGTACAGTGGGTTATCTCCCTTCAAGGGCGTGAAGAGCACACTGCTGCCGTTGTCCTTGAGCTGCATGGCGATTTCCGACTCGGTGAATATCTGGGTGGAGTCGGCCAGATAGTGGCTATTGAACGCGATTTCGAGACCGGCACCGCCATACTGCACCGGAATTTCCACTTCCGCTTCTTCTTGCTCCTCATTGCGGCTGCGCAGGCTGAGGCTCGTCGTCTGGAATTTCAGAACACAGGCCGGATTCTTGTCGCTGGAAAGCACATTGATCTGGGTCAGCGCCTGTTTCAGCGCGAGCCGATCCACCTGTGCCCGCTCGGGGTGGCCCAGGGGAATCACCCGGCGATAGTCGGGATACCGGGCATCGATGAGTTTGCAGCGGAATTGCATACGGTCGTTGACGAGCACGATGGCATTATGCCCAAGGCGCAGTTCTATGTCTTGCTCATCCAGTAGTCGACCGAGCTCGAGAACAGCCTTGCGCGGCAAGATTCCCTGATAGCTCGGGAGCTCTGCTGCATGTGCAAAGGGCAGGGTCATGCGCGCCAGCCGATGGCCGTCGGTGGCGACGCAGCGCAATTCATGTTCGGCGACTTCCAGAAGCACACCGTTCAGAAAAAAACGCGCGTCGTTCTGCGCCATGGCGGTAGCGGCTATGGATAGGGCGTCGCGCAAGGTCGTGCCGCTGCATTGCCCCGAGAACAGGGTGTCGTCGTTGCTGCTCTCTGGAAATTGCTCCGCTGGCAAGGACTGCAGATGAAACCGTGCTGAACCACAGCGCAGGGCAATTCTTTCCTTGTCGCGCAGGATATCCAGGGTACTGCTTTCCGGTAGGGAGCGACAGATATCGTAGAGTTTGCGCGCGGGAATGGCGCAAGAGCCGGCCTGTTCCACCTGGGCGGGTATGTGGGCCAGCAGTTGAATCTCGAGGTCCGTGGCCACACAGCGCAGGGAGTCCGACTCCGCCGTTACCAGCAGGTGGGAGAGTATGGGCTGGATGGGCCGTCGATCCGCTACACTGACCATGCTGGCGAGCAACGGTAAAAGCGTGTCCCGTTCTACCCGGATTTTCATATCGTCTCTCTCCGCAACGCTAAATTTAATAAATATTTTCTTTTTTCTGTATAATCTTATTAAGGGGCCGTCTGGCCTGTGGAGGGCGGTATGAACCCACTGGTTTTTATTTGCTTTTTTAGGTGCGCCGCAAAGGGTATAGCTTGTGGATAAGTCGGTATGACCTGGGATGGATCACCCTGCCCATTTTTATACCGAAACCGTACCGGTCTTGTCCCGGTGCTTATCCACAGCTTTGTCGACAGCACGCTCATGCGCCGAGGATCCGTATGAGATTACGATAGTCTTCCTCGATTTGCGCGCTCTCCCGGCGCAATTTCTCGATCTGACGGCAGGCGTGGAGTACGGTTGTGTGATCGCGTCCGCCAAAGGCCTCGCCAATTTCCGGGAGACTGTGGCGGGTCAATTCCTTGGTCAGGGCCATGGCCATCTGTCGTGGTCGTGCAACGTTGCGATTGCGTCTTTTGGACTGCATTTCCGAAGCCCGGATGTGGTAATAATCGGCCACGACCTTTTGGATGTTTTCGAGGCTGACCATACGTTTCTGAACATCGATGAGGTCGCGCAGGGCTTCCTTGGCGGATTCCACACTGTAGGGTTTGTGGGTAAAGTTGACGTGGGCAATGACCCGTCGCAATGCCCCTTCCAGCTCGCGCACGTGGGAGCGGATCTTCTCCGCAATGAAGAAAGCGACCTCTTCCGGTAGCTGAATGCCGTGGTCCTCGGCCTTGCACAGGACGATGGCCATGCGGGTCTCCAGGTCGTGCGGTTGAATGGCGACGGTGAGACCCCAGCCGAAGCGGGATTGCAGGCGCTCCTCCAGGCCTTCCACCTCCTTGGGATAGCGGTCGCAGGTGATGATGATCTGCCGTCCGCCGTCAAAGAGGGCATTGAAGGTGTGGAAGAACTCTTCCTGGGTGCGGTCCTTGCCCGCAAAGAACTGGATGTCGTCGATGAGCAGGGCGTCCAGCTTGCGATAACGCTGTTTGAAGTCGTTGATGGTATTGTGTTGCAGCGAGCGCACCATATCCATGATGAAGCCTTCGGAGCTGATATAGAGCACCTTGGCCTCGGGTTGCCGCTGCAGGATATCGTTGCCCACGGCCTGCATGAGGTGCGTCTTGCCGAGGCCCACACCACCATAAATGTACAGTGGGTTGTAGGATTTGCCTGGATGCTGGGCAACCTGGCGGGCTGCCGCCAGGGCGAGCTGATTGGACTTCCCTTCGACGTAGGACTGGAAGTTGAAGGCTGGGTTGAGGCGGTGACCACCGGGTGCGCTGCTGCGCTCGGGCGCAATGCTCGCGGTCGGTGCCGATGTCGCCGCTGCTGCCTCTTCGTCCAGAGCGAAGACCAGCTCAAAACCCGGAGCGATCCGCTGCAGCTGTTCCTTGACGAGTTCGGCCATGCGTTCACGCACCCAGTCGCGGACGAAGGGATTGGGGGCGAGCAGGCGCAGCTCATGACCCTGCAATTCGCCACGCAGGGGCCGCAGCCAGGTATTGAACTGCTGCGGACTCGTGACGAGCTCCAGTTGGACGCATAGGGCGGACCACAGCGCGGCTCCATCTTGCAACGCTGTCGGCGCTGAATGACTACTCATGATGATCCTATCTGGCCGCAATGACCCCGACCCCGGTCGCCAGGCGCGGCGCGAGGGGGGAGCTCTCCAAGTAACGTAGGCACGGACTCAAGCTTCCCCCAGTATACCCACCCGACCCCACCGTGGCCAGTCGCCACCCCCACCACGAGGCCCGGGGCGCAGCGGGAATAGTGCGGTTTTTCAGAAAATTAAGGCGCGCTGGCTGCGCAGCCCCGAACCCGCCCACCCAGTGGGCGAAAATAGCTT